>NZ_JACRVV010000001.1:2500-892739 GCF_018812035.1 Gluconobacter sp. P5B12
TGGGGCAACCCCCTCGCAAGAGGATCATGCACTGAATACATAGGTGTATGAGGCAAACCCGGGGAACTGAAACATCTCAGTACCTGGAGGAAAAGACATCAACAGAGATTCCGCTAGTAGTGGCGAGCGAACGCGGAGCAGGCCAATGCCTTACCAAGAAGAAGCAGAACGGTCTGGAAAGTCCGGCAATAATGGGTGATAGCCCCGTATGCGTAGTGTCTTGGTGAGGATTCGAGTAGGGCGGGGCACGTGAAACCCTGTCTGAACATGGGGGGACCACCCTCCAAGCCTAAATACTCCTTAGTGACCGATAGTGAACAAGTACCGTGAGGGAAAGGTGAAAAGCACCCCGATAAGGGGAGTGAAAGAGACCTGAAACCGGACGCCTACAAGCAGTCGGAGCCTCTTATGGGGTGACGGCGTACCTTTTGTATAATGGGTCAGCGAGTTTCTGTTTGCAGCGAGCTTAAGCCGTTAGGTGTAGGCGTAGCGAAAGCGAGTCTGAATAGGGCGAATGAGTTGCTGGCAGAAGACCCGAAACCGAGTGATCTAGCCATGGCCAGGCTGAAGGTGCGGTAACACGCACTGGAGGGCCGAACCCACGCCTGTTGAAAAAGTCGGGGATGAGCTGTGGCTAGGGGTGAAAGGCCAATCAAACTCGGAGATAGCTGGTTCTCCGCGAAATCTATTGAGGTAGATCGTCGGGTGTTTACCCTGGGGGGTAGAGCACTGGATGGGCTAGGGGGGCCCAAAGCCTTACCAAACCTAACCAAACTCCGAATACCCAGGAGTATAGCCCGGCAGACAGACAGTGGGTGCTAAGGTCCATTGTCGAGAGGGAAACAGCCCAGACCACCAGCTAAGGCCCCTAAATCGTGGCTAAGTGGGAAAGGATGTGGGGATTCCAAAACAACCAGGAGGTTGGCTTAGAAGCAGCCATCCTTTAAAGAAAGCGTAATAGCTCACTGGTCTATTAGAAACCCTGCGCCGAAAATGTAACGGGGCTCAAGCCACGTGCCGAAGCTGTGGGTGCATTCTTATGAATGCGCGGTAGCGGAGCGTTCCGTAAGTCTGCGAAGGAGGCGGGGTGACCCCCTCTGGAGATATCGGAAGTGCGAATGCTGACATGAGTAGCGACAAACAGTGCGAGAAACACTGTCGCCGAAAGTCCAAGGGTTCCTGCGCAAGGTTAATCCACGCAGGGTGAGCCGGCCCCTAAGGCGAGGGCGAGAGCCGTAGTCGATGGGAACTAGGTGAATATTCCTAGGCCTGCCAGAAGTGACGAATGAGAAATGTTGTCTGTCCTTATCGGATTGAACAGGCTTTTCGACCATTCCAGGAAATAGCTCTGGCGTATAGACCGTACCCGAAACCGACACAGGTGGACTGGTAGAGAATACCAAGGCGCTTGAGAGAACGATGCTGAAGGAACTAGGCAAATTGCTCGTGTAACTTCGGGATAAACGAGACCCAATCGTGGGCAACCATGGTTGGGTGGCACAGACCAGGGGGTAGCGACTGTTTAGTAAAAACACAGGGCTCTGCGAAATCGTGAGATGACGTATAGGGCCTGACGCCTGCCCGGTGCCGGAAGGTTAAGAGGAGATGTGCAAGCATTGAATTGAAGCCCCGGTAAACGGCGGCCGTAACTATAACGGTCCTAAGGTAGCGAAATTCCTTGTCGGGTAAGTTCCGACCTGCACGAATGGCGTAACGACTTCCCCACTGTCTCCAGCATCGACTCAGCGAAATTGAATTCCCCGTGAAGATGCGGGGTACCCGCGGTCAGACGGAAAGACCCTATGAACCTTTACTGCAGCTTTGCAGTGGCATCAGGAAAATCCTGTGTAGGATAGGTCGGAGGCTTTGAAGCCGGGGCGCCAGCACCGGTGGAGCCACCCTTGAAATACGACCCTGAATTTTTCTGATGTCTAACCGAGACCAGTAAGCCTGGTCCGGGACCCTGCATGGTGGGCAGTTTGACTGGGGCGGTCGCCTCCCAAAGTGTAACGGAGGCGCGCGATGGTGGGCTCAGGCCGGTCGGAAACCGGCTGTCGAGTGCAATGGCATAAGCCCGCCTGACTGCGAGAATGACAGTTCGAGCAGAGACGAAAGTCGGCCATAGTGATCCGGTGGTCCCACGTGGACGGGCCATCGCTCAACGGATAAAAGGTACTCTAGGGATAACAGGCTGATCTCCCCCAAGAGTCCACATCGACGGGGAGGTTTGGCACCTCGATGTCGGCTCATCACATCCTGGGGCTGGAGCAGGTCCCAAGGGTTCGGCTGTTCGCCGATTAAAGTGGTACGTGAGCTGGGTTTAGAACGTCGTGAGACAGTTCGGTCCCTATCTGCCGTGGGTGTAAGAGACTTGAGAGGATTTGTCCCTAGTACGAGAGGACCGGGATGAACATACCTCTGGTGCACCGGTTGTCACGCCAGTGGCACAGCCGGGTAGCTAAGTATGGACGGGATAACCGCTGAAAGCATCTAAGCGGGAAACCCACCTCAAAACGAGGTCTCATAGAGCCGTGACAGACCATCACGTTGATAGGCCGGGTGTGAAAGTGCAGTAATGCATGCAGCTAACCGGTCCTAATCGCTCATACTTCTCACATCAAACACATGCACAGAAATCAGCCACACTCAACAAACACCAACCTCCACCCACTCTCAAAAAGACTGGGTGGGCTAGAAGACCTGGTGGCCATTGCGAGGGCCCTACACCCGATCCCTTCCCGAACTCGGCCGTGAAATCCCTCAGCGCCTATGATACTGCACCTCAAGGTGCGGAAAAGTCGGTCGCCGCCAGGTCCCCTAGCCCACTCACAAAAACTCCCACACACCAACATCACATACACCACCGCGGGGTGGAGCAGCCCGGTAGCTCGTCAGGCTCATAACCTGAAGGCCGCAGGTTCAAATCCTGCCCCCGCAACCACNAAATCCCTCAGCGCCTATGATACTGCACCTCAAGGTGCGGAAAAGTCGGTCGCCGCCAGGTCCCCTAGCCCACTCACAAAAACTCCCACACACCAACATCACATACACCACCGCGGGGTGGAGCAGCCCGGTAGCTCGTCAGGCTCATAACCTGAAGGCCGCAGGTTCAAATCCTGCCCCCGCAACCACACCAATACAGTTCCAAAACCCCCGCTCTCTCACCGAGACAGCGGGGGTTTTCGTGTTGCGCCCTACCGGATCACACCACAAATCACGCGAGACCCCGAGCCCCCAATCGGCTGACTCTCGTAATCATCAGAAAACTCATGAACGACTAGCATTCGTCTGTTAATGAACATAATATTTTGTTGACATCTGTAATAAAACCTATCAGAGAATTGTTATTCGAATAATAAAAATCCCTTCTCTTTTGAAGATTGTTGAGACTTCGAAGGATGTAATGTGTGTTGAAGACTATTTCCTTGATCGTTCCTTTTTATAACGAAGAAGGTGTGATCACAATTTTTGCAAACAAGATCATTCCTGTTTTAGAAAAAATTCCCGCAATAGAGTGGAAGATTGTCTGTATTGATGACGGAAGCAGTGATGCGACACTCGCTCAATTATTAGATCTCTCACAAAAAGATCCTAGGTTTCGAATTCTCGAACTATCTCGAAATTTTGGTAAAGAAGCAGCATTAACAGCCGGGTTGGATGCTGCAGATAGTGATGCTGTTGTTATCATTGATGCCGACCTGCAGGATCCTCCTGAGGTGATCTCTCAGATGGTAGAAGCTTGGCGCGAAGGGGCTGAGGTTGTATTGGGGCGACGTGTTGATCGTTCCACAGACAGCACTCTGAAGCGGAAGACAGCGGCTTGGTTCTACGAGCTTCACAGTAAAATCTCACACATTCAGATCCCTGAAAATGTTGGAGATTTTCGTTTGATGGACAGATGTGTCGTGGATGCGCTCAAGCGGCTTCCGGAGCGCCAGAGATTCATGAAAGGTCTATTTGCTTGGGTAGGCTTTCGCACCGTTATTGTTGATTATGCGCGGTTGCCTCGCTCAGCTGGAACGACAAAGTTCTCGGGTTTTTCACTTTGGAACTTTGCTTTAGAGGGCTTCACGAGCTTTTCAACTATTCCCATACGTCTTTGGACTTATCTTGGAACAATGGGAGCTTTGTGTGCTCTCGTGTATGGTTTCTTTATTATAGTTCGTACAATTTTCTGGGGTAATCCAGTCCCAGGATATGCGTCTCTTTTCGCCGCTATTACTCTTTTTAGTAGCGTTCAAATTATCAGCATTGGGATGTTGGGAGAATATATAGGGCGCATCTATATGGAGACAAAGCAGCGCCCTATTTATGTTTTAAGGAAAACTTATAACTGATATTATTTCTTCAGTTTGGAGTTACTATTTTTACGCTTGAAATCCCAATTCCTAAAAAACGTGGATCTGTCGGCAAATGCACTGGGTGATCAACATCCAGTTTCAGGTGAATATTTTCGGTAGAAAGTGTGGGAATTGTTACAGAATATTCTGATTTTTCTGGGGATACAGACCACTCAGCTAAAACCTGGTCATGTAAGGACACTTTTACTTTTTTCGTTTCTCCTGGTGCCGCCTGCAAATTCAGAATTACTGTAACTGTTTTGGTGTCTTTAGGTACGGGAAGAAACAGAAAGGCTTGGCGTCCTTCATTCCACGTTCCCCAGTCCTCCGACCCGGACCAACCGCTTTCCAGAAGCTCTGTGTGGAGCGGGTAATTTGATGACGTGAAAATTGTCTGATTGAGAGGTAGTGGTGTTGAGTACGGTACAGAGGGTAAATTTAGATTTTTTTTGGCGCAGAGGATGAGAGTGTTCACTGCTCCGCAACTGGCCTGTGTACGGTCAATCCAAGACGATGCATTTGCCAGGCGGTGCGGGCCATTAAGAACGATAAGGGTTTTATCGTCGAGATAATGGGGATTTTCTTGGGCGAGATGGCATGCGCCTTCCGGGAGTGAACGAGCCGTATACATCGTGTTGACGGATGCATTCTGATAAGCGGCTGCATAGATAAGCGGCATATCCTCTTCAAGGCTCGTGGCGTCACATTCAAGGCGAGGATAAATTTCAACATGCTCAAAGGCATGCATTATTTCAAACAAATGACTATCAGCCGCTAATGGAGGGCTTAGCAACTGAGCCTCAGCCATGCGGTCAGACTGACGTAAATCGCGTGTGTCGACCCATTGCAAAATAGCAGCCAGACTGAGGAGGACAGGCGCCCCCCGAGGCCATACCTTGCAGACGCCCCAGACTGCTCCAAGGAGAATGACATAAGCGACTGGCCAAAACATACGTCCTGATGAGCGCATTTGTTCAGCGCCAGGAACCATGATGTGCGTCTGGAAGAGCAAAGTATGAAAGAAGTATATTCTATTGGAGAGAGCAATGACTGTCAGAGCCAGACAGGCAAGCAAAAGACCAATATTTCGGGTCATGCTCTGACGGAAAAGGGTCCATCCTTTTTTGCGACAAAAAAGCATGGCCAGGAGAAAGAGAAGGCCGGCTCCGAGATACTGATATCCCTCGTATTGGCCCCCGGTGGCATCAGCTTCTGCTTGTGTAGCCTGCAAGAACAGGCTGGACCGGGCCGGCCAGAACGGTGATGCGAGGTTCATGGAGTAGATTCCATAGCCCCCTCCGCTGGCGCCACCCCAGTAGCCCAAAACTTTTCCTGCCAGCAGAATGCTTGCTCCAGCCGTCAAGGTTGCTGCTGCGCTGGACCTACATGCTTTCCAGCGTTTTTCTCTGAAGAAAATGGATAATGGAATTGCACCCAGAAGCGCTCCTACCATCACCATCAGATAAGGATGCACCAGAAGGGTCAAACTTGTTAGCGCTGCCAGAACCCACGTAGGCTTGGAGGAGCCCTGCGGCTGAACAGCTCTGAAATACAGCCCTATGGCGAGAAGAAGAATCCAGTGGGCGCAAAGGGCGGTGTGGCTAGTTCTGGCCAAGAACGTTGGGAAGCAAGCGCTGAGTAAACTGACGGCTATGGCAGGAAGCAGACGTTTCTCTCCCATCGACCGTAGTGCGAACACAGCGCAAATGGGCTGAAGGCACCAGCATAAGGCGAGAAATAACGTTATGCCCTGCTGCATTCCGGGAAAGAAAATATGCAGTGCTTTAAGAAACAGAGCCTCGAGCGGGATGCTGTCTGTCATGGCGATATTGGTGCCAGCAGGAGCCACCAGACGGTCTGCAACAAGGAGAGGCAAATGCCAGTCCTGCCTCAGGAAGTAGGCTTGTCCGATCATGTGCTGGATGACATCCCCTCGGGCTGCCTGAGCCACAGGAGGAAGCTTCCCGGATATTAAGGGAAGAGGAAACGTCCATAAAGCCAGAGTAATGCCAAGAAGAAGGGGAAATATATAAGCTTTTAACCGACTAAAGACTGAGCTCGGTAGAAAATTGAATTTGAACAAGAACTTTTACTCTGAGCTGGGGACGGTCAGAGTTTTGTACGGGTATTTTGTAGGGAATACAAAGTTCCGGTTTGTCTAAGGATTTGGAAAACACCTACCTGCACATGGAGCAATGTCTCTGAAACCCAAGGAAGGTGCCCTCAGTGACACCCTCCTGATTTTCCACTGCAAGCTTTGCAACTGCTGCACCCTTTTGATGGGGCCGGGACAGGTGTGTGTGCCTGAAAGCCGCATGCAGTTTTCAGGCGCCCCCAGCTCACTGGAAAGAGACGTGCATACCAGTAGAGTGCTGCAATACTGACTATTAGCATGGCAACGATTGTTTCAATCATCATGCGTCTCCTGCGACAGCCTTGGTGACATGATAGACGATAAAGGCTGCGACATATGCCAAACCAAAAAGATACGCCGTTGCTCCCAGAACGACTTTCATGGACCGGGTTTCCCGTCGCATGACGGCCAGAGTCGAGATGCATTGCGGGGCATAAACATACCACGCCAGCAGCGAGAGAGCGGTAGCAATGCTCCATTGGCTTGAAAGAAGTGGCAGAAGCTTTGCGGATGCAGCGTCTTCACTCACCCCGAGTGCATAGACTGTTGCAAGCGCGCTGACGGCGACTTCACGTGCAGCGAGGCCGGGAATCAGGGAAACGCAGATCTGCCAGTTGAAACCGATGGGAGCAAAAATCGGGAGCATCAGGTGGCCAATCCGGCCCGCAAGGCTGTAGTCAATAGCAGCACCGGTTGCGCCGGCGGGGGGAAGTGGGAAACTGGATAGCCCCCAGAGCAGGACATTCAGCGATACAATGATGGTACCAACCCGTGACAGGAACATCACGGCACGCTGCCACAGACCGAGCGCTAGGCTCTTGAGATTAGGGCGCCGGTACGGGGGGAGCTCCAGAAGGAGTGGATGTTCTTCTGATTTGACGCCACGCGTCATGATGCGGGCGGCGATGATGCCGCTGACGATCGCCAGAGCATAGAGCCCAAACAGAACCAGGCCCTGAATTCCAAAAATCCCGAGAACTGTTTTGTGCGGGATGAATGCGCCAATCAGCAGTGTGTAAACTGGCAGACGGGCGGAGCACGTCATGAGAGGAGCAATCAGGATCGTGACCAGTCGATCCCGGGGATTCTGAATGGTGCGTGCGGCCATAATGCCGGGAATGGCGCACGCAAAGCTGGAAAGAAGCGGGATGAAAGACCGGCCACTCAGACCGGCCAAAGCCATGACACGGTCCAGAAGGAATGCCGCACGGGGCAGATATCCAGATTCTTCCAGGGCCAAAATCCACAGGAAGAGAATCAGAATTTGTGGGAGGAAAACAATGACTGTTCCTGCGCCTGCGATAACGCCATCAGCCAGTAAGCTCCGCAAGACACCGTCAGGCAGCGGCCGGAGAATGAACTCCCCAAGCATGGTAATGCCACTTTCCAGAGCATCCATGAGGGGTTGGGCCCAGGCAAAGACTGTCTGGAACATTACAAACAGCACGACTAGCAGAATGACTGGGCCCCAGACAGGATGCAGGAACCAGCGATCCAGTCGATCAACTAATCGGGCATGGCCAGCAGAGCGATCCGTAACATATGCCTGAAGCAGACGTCGGACTTCGGCATGAAGGTCCGCGTCCGGGGAAAGCGCTTTTGGCGGGGGTGGAAGAGGGCGGTCCAAAGCTTCCAATAAAGGCTGAATACCCTGCCTGTTCAGGCTGATGACAGGCACAATCGGCATGCCAAGTTCTTGCTCAAGCCCGGCAATATCAATGGTCATGCCATTGCGCTTGGCTTCATCCATCATGTTGAGCGCAACGATTACGGGAACTTCAAGCTGACGAAGTTCGAGCAGAAAGCGCAGATGCAGCCGAAGATTGGTCGCAGAAATAACGCTGATCAGAAGTTCGGGGCGTTTTTCAGTACGGTGCTGTCCCAGGCAGACATCTCGCGTGACGTCCTCATCCGGGCTCGTAGAGGCCAGACTGTAAGCACCAGGAAGATCCAGAACGCGGATCGGGCGACCTTGCGGCGTGGAGAAAAAGCCTTCTTTTCGCTCGACAGTGACGCCAGCGTAGTTCGCAACTTTCTGGCGGCTTCCGGTCAGCTGGTTGAAAAGCGAAGTCTTGCCGCAGTTCGGGTTTCCAACGAGGGCAGTCTGTAACACATGAGTCGCAGGAGACGGCGAGGCGGGAGACGTCATTATGATGGTCAGACTGGGCGGCGCAGAACAATACGCGCTGCTTCTCCTTTGCGGAGCGCAAAACGGGACGTGCCAAGACTAACAGCAATAGGGTCTGCGCCGATTGGACCGGTCGCCACAATCTCCACTCTTTCGCCCGGAACAAAGCCAAGTTCACCGAGGCGGGCAGAAATGGGGTCTGCCAGTGTTAGCTCTTCGACCCGATCAATAATGGCATGATCTCCTTTGGAGAGTGTATTCAGATACCACATCAGTTTCTTATCCCAGTGCCTCCCAGCTCTCCCTTGGGCGTGCTGGCCGTTTCCCTAGATAGGCTCATCCGGCGGGAGCGAAAAGAGAGAGATGAGAATTATTTGCATCCACAGTTTACTTATTGACTGTGTGCCTCAGGATTTTTCTTGCGTGATATCATGTGGGCCGCCTCAAGAACGCCAGAAAGAGCCCGTCTGATAGGGCTGAATGGTCGGAATGAGCGTGGAGATGCTATGAACGCCTTCGCATGACCGCAGAGGAGCCGTGACCCATGAAGAGTATGACGAGTGAAGACGAGATTCCGGCAGACGGCTGTGTGCATTGTGCCACCAGTGAGACACCCGGTGAGAAGCGCGTTGAACAACCTCAGAAAAAGGCGCTGCTGAACCGCATTCGTCGGATCGAAGGTCAGGTTGGTGGTATCCTGAACATGGTTCAGGATGACCGTTACTGCGTTGATATTCTCACACAGATCTCTGCTATTAAATCCGCGCTGGATGGTGTTTCCATCCAGATCCTGTCCACGCACGCCAATGGTTGTGTCAGGAAAGCCGTGCAGACGGATGGCGGCGAAGAGGCGATTGACGAGCTTTTGCAGGTCGTGCGCCGGATGATGCGCTGACGCCTCTTCTTTTCACCGCCGGATTTAGCGGTCCTGTGTTGCGTCCGGGGCTGAATCAGAAGGAGCGTCCATGCTCATCGCCTGACAGGCCTTGAGTTGCTGCTGCATCTTCGGGGTTAAGGGTTTGCTCTGCGTCTTGAGAGTTTCAAGGCGCTCGCAGAGTTCCATCTGCTGATCCATGGTCAGGCCTGCCAGAGGATCTGCCTTTACGGCCACAGGCGCCTTTGGTTCGGGTGTCTGGCTGGGGGCAGCAGATGCCACTGTGGCGAACAGAAGGGCGGAAGCAGTGAGAAGAGCTTTTTTCATTATGAGAACTCCTGAAAAATGAAGATCAGAACCAGCTTCTGATGCCGAGGCTGAAGCGTACTGAGCCGGGCTTCTCGCCCTGATCCCGTACGATCCTACGGGCCTGTGTCAGGTGGCCGGAATATGTAACGCCCACATAAGGCGCGAATTTTCGCCATAGCTCGTAACGAAGCCTGAGCCCGGCATCGACGTCTGACAGGCCTGCGCCTGCCTGTCGGGCTGGATCAGACTTCGTATAGAGATTGAACTCCGCCTGAGGCTGGAGAATAAGGCGGTTGGTCAGCAGGAAATCGTATGATCCTTCGACGCGGGCACCGAAGCGCCCACGGTCACTGACATACCCTGTGGCCTGGAACTCGAACTGGTATAAGGCCAGCCCTTGAATGCCGAAGCCCCCCCACGTCCGGGTCGGGCCATCATCCAAGTCAACACGCACGCCGCCCTGAAGGTTCCAGTATGTGGAAATGGCCCGGCTGTAGAGAATATCCTGCTGGCCATCGCTCAGGCGCCCTTTCTCAAGGGTGCCTTCAGACTTGATCCAGAGTCGGTCATAATCCGTGCCGTACCAGACTTCACCGTCCCAGCGGAAATCAGTGCCGGCGGGGGCATAGCGCCCTTCTGCCTGCTCCAGAATGCCATGGAACCAGCTGCTCTGGTCCATCATCACGGGCATGATGTTGCCAAGATGCGTGACCGCGCCCGGAATCGGAGCATCCGCGGCGTGATACTGCGTGGTGTCTTCGGCATGAGCCATACCGGTTCCAGCCAGAAGCATGGTTGCTGCCCAGGCGGCTTTCATGGCACCACCACGGTGCGAAACATGCCCAGATCCATGTGATAGAGCAGATGACAGTGATAGGCCCACATGCCGGGAATATCAGCCGTCACGAGATAGCTCATGCGAGATCCCGGTTGTGAAATGATGGTGTGCTTGTAAGGGCGATAATCGCCTTGGCCGTTCTCCAGTTCACTCCACAGGCCATGCAGATGGATCGGGTGTTCCATCATGGTGTCATTGATCAGTGTGAAGCGGACACGCTCTCCTTTTTTCAGGCGGATTGGTCCGGACTCTGAGAATTTTCGGCCATTAAAGCCCCAGATATAACGGTCCATATTTCCCGTCAGATGCAGGATGATCTCCCGTGATGGAGGCCTGCGGTCTGCGCCCGGTCGTGTCGCGCGAAGCTGCCCATAATTCAGGACGCGTCGGCCGTTGTTTTCCAGTCCATCCCCTGGGCTGTTTGTCCGATCAATCGGCATCATCGCGACGTTCTGGTTTTCGACATTAATCGGCGGCGGCCCAGGATCGTCGATTTCCATTTTTGGCATGGACATATGCTCCATATGGCTCATGTCCATGTGAGACATATCCATTCCAGGCATGTTTTTCATGTCCGAGCCGTGGTCCATTCCGGGCATCGCCATGTGGTCCATGCTCTCTCCCGGCTTCATGTTGCCCATACCCATGTCGACCATGGTGCGGACGGGGCGTGGATCCATGGGCGGAATCAGTGCACTCATGCCCGAGCGAGGCGCCAGTGTGCCGCGGGCAAAGCCTGTTCGGTCTTCGCTTTGAGCAAAGATCGTATAGGCCCGGTCTTCCTTGGGCTGAACGATGACGTCATATGTCTCCGCCACGCCGATGCGGAATTCATCAACCGGAACTGGTTCCACATCGTTGCCGTCCGCCTGAACGACGAGCATTTCGAGCCCGGGAATCCGCACGTCAAACAGCGTCATGGTGGCGCCATTGATGAAGCGCAGACGCACACGCTCGCCTGGGCGGAACAGGCCGTTCCAGTTCATGTCTGGCGCGTTGCCGTTCAATGTATAGGTGTAGATAGCGCCTGAAACATCCGCGATATCGGTTGCGGCCATGTTCATCCGGGACCAGGCAAGCCGGTCCTTCAGAGCGGCCATGACGCTCCCTGCATCACGGGCTTCTTGGGGAAAGGACGCGGCCGTTCGTTGACGGAAGACGTAATAGTCATCCTGCATTTTGAGATTGCTGACGATGTCATGCGGCATGACATCCGTCCATTCTCCCAGAAAGATGACATAATCGCGGTCACAGGCATTCGGATCAGGACGAATGGGGTCAATGACGATAGCGCCATACAGTCCCATCGCTTCCTGCATGTTGGAATGGCTGTGATACCAGTATGTGCCGCTCTGATGCAGGCGAAAGCGATAGCTGAAAGTCTCGCCCGGTGGGATGCCCGCAAAGCTCAGGCCCGGCACGCCATCCATATTGGACGGGACGCGGATGCCGTGCCAATGGATCGACGTTGTTTCATCCAACGCGTTTGACACGTTCAGTGTAACGGTTTCGCCCTGTTTCCAGCGCAGGATGGGGCCAGGCACTGTTCCGCCAATATTGGGGGCGTGCATGGATTTTCCATCGAGAGAAATATGCGTTCGGCTGACCTTCAGATCCCAGACACTGGAAGGGGTGAGAGGCAGAAGGCCTGTAGACGTGCGAGTGCTCGCTTGTGCTTTGTGAGGCAGGGCGCTTAGGCAGGCTCCCGCACCGAGGCTCGTAACAAAACGCCGCCGCGTCAGGGGGCGTATGGGGTCGAATGAATTGGACATCAGCTGAAAACCGGGAAACGGTGAAGGAAAACCGGAGCGCACGGATGCACGCTCCAGCCGCAGCAAAGCTGCGGATCGGGTCGTTTCAGGAAATCAGCTGTTTGGGGGGAGGGGGCGTCGGAATCCAGTCTGTTCCAGACAGCGATGTGTGGCCTGTTTTGGCAAAGCGTCTGGCAATTGCAGGATGCGCCGACAATGAAGGTGTGTTCGCAAGCGTCAAGAGAGGCTCAGCCGACACGGAATGGATGTGGCAGCAGCCTTGTCCATGCCCCGCGCGGTGATGATCATGGAGAATGGGAGTTTCGAGGCCCGGCATACTGTGCTTGTCGCAGGCATCAGACGTCTTGTGAGGCATGGATGCGCAGTGCGGCATTGCCATGGTGTGTGCCCGTGATGCTGCATGCGCCGGAAAGGCACCAGCCATCAGTCCCACCTGCATCAGCAGGCAGGCAATGATGCCAAGCCATGTCCGGGTATGCGTTTTGAGCATCACAGATCCCTGTCTTCCACAGGCGTCTGGATATCCTTCCGCCTGCCTCCTGCAATGACCCTATACCCAGGCAGGGAATGAATGGAAGAGAGATTTCACTCACAGAGCATACACAAAAAGGAGGGAGACAGGATTTCTCGTGGATACCCCCCATCCGTACACATTATTTAATACGTTATATTAACGATTTTAATTTCAAAACTCCCCGGAAACCGCATAGGAGAAAAACATATACCCAACAGGGGTATAAAAGAATCGCAGTATTCCAAGGATACTGAGTAAGCCGGAAGGAAAATGACCATGACGCAGACCGCACATCTCAAAGTGGAAGGAATGTCCTGCGAAGGATGTGCCAAGCGTTTGCGCGAGGCGCTGGAACACGTGAGCGGCGTCTCAGCGGTTACAGTCGTACTGGCTGGGGGGCAGGTTACGGTGGCGTACGATCCCGACGTGGCAACTCCTGCGGGGCTGGCTGAAACTGTTGAAGAGACAGGGTTCGACCTGGTTTCCTAGCGCGCGTCGCCTTCTCTTTCAGAGAGGCGCACGGTACACAACACCCGGTTCAATCTGTGAAACCAGTCCGGGTGTCATGCTGCAGCGTTATATTGTCAAATCGAAACAAATTGTGCGGCAGAGTTATTTTTTCTGGGCAGGTTTTATGACACATCACGGCATTGACGCATCCAGACGTTTCCTGAAGTTCTCGGTATCCGGGTCTGCCCTTCTTTGCGGAACTATCCTGATGGGCTCCGCTCCTGATGCTCAGGCTGCTGAACGCGGAGAGAAAACACGCCAGAAAATGTCCCATTGCCGCATTCAGCACAAAGATGCGGGGGGACGGCAGGTCTGCGGGAAGCCGACGGTTTCCTCGGAAGCTACAGCCGCTATTGCTGAAGCTCCCGTGGCCCCAAACCCCGATCTGGCCTCGACCGTGGATGGCGGAACAGAGAACCTGCGTGTTTATGGAACGCCACGCTCCTATACCGCACCCGCCGTAGAGGCATGGGGTAAAACGCTCGTCGCCTTGAAGGACATTCCGCACTCTATTTCTGTCATCACACAGCAGCGCATGGAAGATTCCAACATGCTGACGATGACGGACGCCATGCGGCAGATTAACGGTATCCGCGTTCTTCCCGGTTCCACCGCCAACAGTAATTTCTATTCACGTGGCTATCAGCTTACGACGTCCATCGATAATACACCGAACGCTGCTGGAACGCTGAACAATGCGAGTTTTGACCTGTCCATGTTTGACAGGATCGAGGTTATGCGCGGATCGGCCGGGTTGTTGCAGGGCGCTGGCGGAGCTGGCGGCGTTGTCAATCAGGTGACAAAAAAGCCCGGCAAGGATTTTGCTGCAAGCGGAAGTGCCTCGGTTGGCAGCTTCAATAACTATCGCGCCGATGTTGATCTGACCATTCCGCTCAATCGCTCCAAAACGCTACGGTTCCGTACGGCCGACGTCTTTCAGGACAACGATTACTTCTACAAGTATGCCCACAATCGGATGTGGCAGGCCTATGGCGCTTTGGAATGGGACATCACACCGTCCACCACATTCCTTGTATCTCATGCGGCCCAGAAGCAGAATATTGATGCACCCTATTACGGGCTCCCCGTTACGACCACGCGGACGCTCTGGTATGGCGGGCGGGATGCGAACCCTACACCGCCCTGGGGTTACAGCAATTACACGACCCAGCAGACGATCGCCTCGCTGACGCAGAAGCTCTGGGGCGACTGGAGCGTCACAGCACGTGGGACATTCTACGACCAGAGTTACAACACATCGTATAATTCTCCGGACACCCCTCCGGATGTGCGTACCGGCCTTACAAGTTACGTAGACAGTGGGACTTTCCCTTATCGTGGGACCAATACATCCAGATCTGCGGACGTCTACGCAACAGGCAGTTTCCACCTTCTGCACCGAACACACCACTTGCTGCTGGGCTTTAATTATAACGCCTACAACACACACGTTGCCTACGGAGCTGTGAACTCAGACGCGCTCTACTCTGATGTCAGCATCAACAATACAGCAGTCGTAAAGAAGCCCGCAGCAGGCAGCGTTACCTATAACCCGGCGGATGGGGCTGAGGGCACAGACGACAATGCTTATCAATGGGGGTTCTATGGTCAGCTGCGTCTTGAGCTGATCCATCATCTTTCGCTGATTCTTGGCGGCCGCGTGTCACGCTTTTCCGAAAAGACGCGGGATGGCAGTCCTTCTCCGGAAAGCCCATGGAAAACCACGGCAAATATTCATGGCCAACTGACGCCTTATCTTGGCACGGTGTATCAGATCACGCCCAACCTCTCCTGGTATGCCAGTTATGCCAGCATCTTCACGCCTTCTGTGGGGCGGTTGACCTTCAATGGAGAAGGTTTGACGCCACAGCAGGGCAATCAGGTCGAAACGGGGTTTAAAGGCGAGTACTTCCACGGGCGCCTCAACATATCCACAGCCCTGTTTCGTATGGAGAGTGTGAACCAGCCTGTTCAGGACCCGGATCACACCAGCTTTTACATCACGACCGGCCCAATCCGTCGGCAAGGCTGGGAAGCGCAGGTTGACGGCCAGATCCTGCCGGGACTGGATGTCTCCATCGGATACACATATCTGGATACCAAGGTTTCCAACCCGAAAGTTTCAGACTTTGGGGGTGTTTTCTCACCGCATCACATGTTCAAATCCTGGGTGCATTACAATGTGCAGCAAGGTCGTCTGAAGGGGTTGAACTTTGGTGTCGGGCTGGACGCATACAGTAATCTTCGGGGTAGTTATGCCACGACAGTTCAGGGCGGTTACATGACGCTCGACAGCGTTATTGGATACCGGTTCAACAAGCATCTCAAACTTCAGTTGAACGCCTATAACCTGACAGACCGCTATTATTACGAACGTGCCAGCGGCGTCTGGCAGTTTAACTTCCCGGCCGCTCCCCGCAGTTTCATGGCAACGCTTCGTGGCACATACTGAACCCCCGACACCCCCGCATTCTCTTTCTGACTGGAAGGTTCTGCTCCCCTACTGGCGGTCGGAAGATCGCTGGAAGGCGCTGGGCCTTCTGGGGAGCATTATCGGCTTATCCTTCCTGGATGTTCAGGTCGCAGTGTGGTTTGGGAAATGGGACCAGACCTTTTTTGACACGATGTTCGCGTACCGTGTTGCGGCCTGCATTGCGTTGTTGCCCATTTATATTCTGATGACGTCGCTTAGCGCAGGAATGAGAGTCATCCAGCAATATATGACACAGGTGCTCTCCATGCGCTGGCGCCTGTGGAATACACGGGTTTATCTGCGCAAATACCTTTCTGATGACGCCTATTATCATCTGGAACATGGTCAGAACCGGGCTGATAACCCGGACCAGCGTATTGCCGATGATCTGGCCCAGATGACCGTCTGGACGCTCCGCCTCGGGCTGGAAGCCATTCAGGCTGTCACAACCTTTTTGTCCTTTGCGGTCGTGCTTTGGACGATCGGTGGAACGCTCTCATTTGTCTGGCATGGCTGGCACATCGTCATCCCCGGATACATGTTCTTTGGAACGACGATTTCCATTCTTCTGGTCTCGTTCATGCTCGAAAAAGCAGGTGGCCCCCTTGTAAGCGCTAATTATCGTCAGCAGCATTACGATGCTGATTTACGCGCGACCTTGCTGGATGTTCGCCGTAATGCTGAACAGATCGCGTTCTATGGTGGGGAGGCTGCGGAGCACTTCCGTCTGTCCGAATGCCTGAACCGTATTGCCAAAAACTGGCGCAGCGTCATGACCTACACTTGGCGCGCCAATACTGTGGTCGAACTCTATACGGGTGGCGTTAATATCGTTTTGTGGGCGCTGCTTGTGCCGAAGCTTCTGGCACATGCTCTGACGTTTGGTCTGTATTCGCGAATCAATTCAGCATTCATGAATGTCCGCCGAAGCCTGCAATGGTTCATCGAAAATTACACGGATCTGGCAACGCTTCGCTCCATCCTTCAGCGTCTGGGGGAGTTTGAGCGTGTTGTCGTGAGCCTTCCTGCTGGTGGCATCGTGCGGGAGCCGACAGATGCCGATGGGATTGAAATTAAAGCTCTCTCTCTGGATCGCTCTGATGGTTCTCGCATCGCGGATATAGGAAGCCTCCATATTCCTGCCGGAGAGCGATGGTTCATTAGCGGGCCATCCGGGGCAGGGAAGAGCACCATGCTTCGTGCCCTCGCCGGACTATGGACGCAGGGGACGGGGCATATTTCTTTCAACATGCGCGATGCCATGTTCCTGCCTCAGCGCAGTTATGTTCCGACTGGCTCTTTGCTTCAGGCCCTTGGCTATCCGGCAACCCCGGATCGCTATGCCCGTGAAGCCTGTGAAGAGGCGCTTCTGGCGGCAAATCTGGCGTTCCTTATGCCAGATCTAGAGAATGAATCGGCCTGGGGAGACGTGTTATCTCCGGGAGAGCAGCAACGACTGGCATTTGCTCGGGTTTTTCTTGCTCGACCGTCCACGTTGTTCCTCGATGAAGCAACGTCTGCTCTGGATGAGAAGAACGAGGCTGATCTTTATGCTCGCCTCCTTGAACGTTTGCCTCACATCACCCTCATCAGTGTTGCGCATCGCGCAGCCCTCAAAGCATTTCATGGCCAGGAAATGATTCTTCGCGAAAAAAGCGTAACTGTTCAGCGTCTTTTATAATACCATATGGGGGTATATTATTCCCCTTTGTTTTGGAGCCTGTGGCTTCGCGAATTCCGTCCGCTCAGGAGAGTCCCAGATGTCACAAACGGTCAGTTTTCCAGTTGGTGGAATGACCTGTGCGGCCTGCGCTGCGCGGATCGAGAAAGTTCTGAACCGCAAGGACGGTGTTCAGGCAGCCGTCAATTTTGCGTCTGAGCGTGCGCAGGTCGAATTGGAGGGCTCAGGCACCACAGTCGGGGACGTTATTGCCGCAGTGCGCAAAGCCGGTTTCTCGGTGGATGAGCAGAGTGTGGACTTCGCAATTACGGGCATGACCTGCGCTGCCTGCGCTGCGCGGATTGAAAAGGTCCTGAACCGGATGCCGTCCGTGCAGGGAAGCGTGAATTACGCTGCCGAGCGTGCGCATGTCACTTATGTTCCAGGCATTGTGACACCGGACGATCTTGCGACCAAAATCACCAAGGCTGGATTTGGGGCATCCCGTCTGGATGAAGGCAAGCGCGAAGATCCGAAGGCAAAGCGTGAAGCTGTGTGGCGTCGGGAGCGAAACCGCTTTCTGCTGACATTCGTACTTGCACTACCGCTTTTCATTGAAATGTTCGGCATGTTGCTGGGGCGTATGGAGACAGTCCCGCTTGCTGTTCAGTTTGTAAGTGCGACGCTGGTTCAGTTCGTCTGTGGCGCTCATCTTTATCGCCGGGCCTGGAATGCAGTTCGGGGCGGATCGGCGAACATGGATGTGCTGGTCGTTCTGGGAACGAGCATTGCGTATCTGTTCAGTGCCGTGGTCGCGATCCTGCACTTGCCCCAGCCAGTTTATTTTGAAGCCAGCGGTGCAATCATCACTCTGATTTCACTCGGCAAGCTGATGGAAACGCGCGCCAAAGTGCGTACTAGCGCGGGAATTGAAAGCCTGTTGCAGCTTCAGCCGCAAACCGCACATGTCGAGCGGGACGGTGTTCTGGTTGATCGTGCGGTAGCTGATATGCACACCGGAGACATCTTTATTGTCCGGCCGGGCGAGAGTGTCCCGGTGGATGGCGAAGTGCTGGATGGTGCTTCCGATGTGAACGAAGCCATGCTGACGGGCGAAAGCGTACCGGTTCTGAAGCAGGCTGGGAGTGAAGTTTTCGGCGGTACGATCAACGCGAACGGTATGCTTCGGGTGAAGGCAACAGGTGTTGGCTCGGATACAGCTTTGGCGCGGATTGTTCGCATGGTCGAGCAGGCGCAGGGATCGAAAGCAAATGTCCAGAGACTGGCAGACCGTATTTCCGGCATCTTCGTTCCCGCCGTTGTCGCATTTGCTGTCGTGACATTCCTGATCGGATGGCTGGTCACGGGTTCCATGACATGGAGCCTGATTTCGGCTGTTTCCGTTCTCGTCATTGCCTGTCCCTGCTCGCTTGGTCTGGCTACGCCGACGGCCATCATGGTCGGGACAGGGCGAGGGGCCCAGAATGGTATTCTGTTCCGGAATGCCGATGCGCTGGAACAAGCCGAGAAACTTACGACAATCATTCTCGATAAGACTGGAACCCTGACGCAAGGTCGCCCAACCATCACCAGTTTGCATCCTGCTGAGGGCGTTTCGGCCGACCGCCTGCTGGCCGTAGCCACCTCTCTGGAGCAGAATTCCGAGCATCCTCTGGCTCGGGCTATCGTGGACTATGCCTCAACTCACCACGCGACGATTTTGAGTGTGGATGGGTTCAAGGCCATCCCAGGCCTGGGCGTTGAGGCACAGATTGACGGAGAGGCAGCTTTGCTCGGATCTCCGCGCTATCTCACGCAGGCCGGCTACAGTTTGGAAGCTCTTCCTGTGGCGGCGCTCGAAAATGAAGGGCAGACCGTAATTGCGGTCGCCACGGGAGGACGCCTGCTTGGCATCGTCGCGTTGGGGGATGGTCTTCGCCCGGATGCTATTTCAACGGTCACCGCACTGAAGGCACGTGGAATCAAGGTTGTCATGCTGACGGGCGATAATGAGCGTGCCGCAGCTGTTGTTGCGCGGCAGGTTGGCGTGGATGATTACCTTGCTGGCGTGTTACCGCAGCACAAGGCTGAAAGCGTGACGAAATATCGTGCTGAAGGTGCTGTTGTGGGGATGGTCGGGGATGGCATCAATGATGCACCGGCCCTGGCCGCAGCGGACGTGGGCTTTGCTGTGGGGGCCGGTTCTGCCGTTGCGTTGGATACGGCAGATGTCGTGCTTATGAAGAGTGAATTGGCGGCCGTTCTGGATGCCATTTCCCTATCCAGGGCTACGCTTTCGAAGATCCGGCAGAATTTGTTCTTTGCCTTTATCTACAACGTTCTGGGCCTGCCACTGGCCGCACTGGGCATGCTGAACCCGATTGTCGCGGGTGCAGCCATGGCCATGAGCTCAGTCTCGGTCGTAAGTAATTCTCTGCTTCTGAACCGCTGGAAACCACACTCTCCCTGAGCTGGTGTCGTGAGGCGGCGTTGAACAAAGGAGATAAGGGTTCTGGCGCCATGGCTCCAGAGCCCCAGAAAATCATTACTCCCCACATGTCCTGTCAGACCGGCATCCGTAAATTCAGCCTGCCACCGTTGTGCCAGTAGTCGGGCACGATCGTTGGAAAGCCACTGATCGTTCCGGCTGGCCATCATGGCGACGGGAACCGGAGAGGGAGCCTCTGAAAGTGGAGCAAACGCGTTGATGCGGGATGCTTCCGGGTGCGTCGTATGTTCAATATCCGCTGGCGCAACGAGGAAAGCCCCCGCGACATTGGATGACTCATGCTGTGCGAGCCACCGCATAGTCAGGACAGCACCGAGGCTATGGGCGATCAGAAGGACAGGTTTTTCTGCCTGCTGAATGGCCTGCGTCAGTGCAGCGTCCCACTCTTCCGGGGTTGGGTTTTCCCAGTCTGCCTGATGCAGGCGAGGCAGGCCAAAAGCAGTTTCCCATCGGGTCTGCCAGTGGTGCTGTCCGGAGCCGAAAAGTCCTGGCACGAGCAAAGGCGTGAACTGTGTTTTGATGTGATGAAATTCGGCGGCAAGAACCGTCTCTTCAGACGAGTGCTGAAAGGAAAGCGCTCGAGCACTCGCTGCTAGGTCCAGAGCAGTTGCGCGGCCAGAGAAAAGGTTCATGCCCAAAGCCTCCAGAAACCTGACCGGGAGACAATTCCCGATCAGGATTTGTGATCTGGATTAATAACGAACATAAATCAGAGTTCAATAAAATAACTATATTATAAAGTTATTTTATTGAACGTTTTTAGGCCAATCCGTCGAAAAGCTGTGTGGAGAGATAACGCTCCGCAAAAGACGGAGCGATAACAACGATCGTCTTGCCCCGATTGGCGGTTTTCTTGGCCAAAGTCATACCCGCATAGAGTGCGGCACCGGAAGAAATTCCGATGGGAATGCCTTCGACAGCGGCACAAAGACGCGCTGTTGTCAGCGATTCCTGCTCTGAAACCTCAATCACGCTATCCAGCGCCCGCAGATCCAGCGTATCCGGCTGGAATCCGGGGCCAATACCCTGAATACCGTGGGGGCCAGGTTCATCACCATGTAGAACGGCGCTTTCCCGTGGTTCTACACCAAAGACCTTGATCGCCTTGTTGTGTTTCTTGAGGCCGTGCGCAATTCCGGAAGCCGTGCCGCCAGTGCCCAGCCCGGCTACAACCATATCCACTTGCCCGGCAGTGTCGTTCCAGATTTCCAACGCGGTTGTCTGCTCGTGAACTGCCGGATTGGCGTCGTTTTCAAACTGACTTGGCATCCAAGCGTCAGGCAGCGTTTCCATCAGTTCTTCTGCCCGGCGGATGGCACCGGCCATTCCGTCATTTGCAGGTGTCAGCTCGGTTGTCGCGCCCATGAGACGCAGCATCTTGCGCCGCTCAATGGAGGCACTTTCCGGCATGGTGACGATCAGGCGATAGCCTAGCGCAACAGCCGCAAATGCAAGCGAAATGCCTGTATTGCCGGATGTCGGCTCAATGAGGGCTGTCCGTCCCGGCGTGATCAGCCCGCGGGCCTCGGCATCGCGGAGCATGGCAACGCCAATACGGTCCTTGACGGAGCCTAGCGGGTTGAAGAACTCGAGCTTCAGCAGGAGGCGCCCCTGCAGCTTTTCCTGTTCCGTCAGGCGGGGCAGTGCAACGAGCGGCGTGCCCCCGACTGTCTCCAGGAATGAGTTGTAAACCTTACCGCGCGGAGCGGCATAACCTTCGAAGGGAGCGGGGGAAGACAAGGCCTTTTTGTTCATATCGTTTCTGTATCACAGGACGTGGAAAAGGGCAGGACGGAATTTGATCTTAAAAAACGAAATATAAAAGTAATATAATATATAATTTTACGAATCACTTATTGTTTATCGTAATATATTGACGGTGTGACGTTTCATCCGTTATGAGAGCATGAACTGATCCACCGGAAGGGCATCCTGATGATGTGTCGAATGTGCTGCTGGCAACCCCCGTGTTGCCGACTTTCCGCGAGCCGGAATTCTTTCTCTTTTCATTCGTAATTTCCCGACAGCACACAGATGTCGGGCGCATTTAAGGTTCGACGTCATGCTTGGTTCCACCGTTATCGAAATCAATGGTATTTTTCTCGGCGTTGCCATTCTGGTCAGCGCAACGGGCGCGCGCCGCTTCTATGCCGCCCATGACAGCGTTCGCGGGCTGCATAACCAGACCCTGACAGATTTATCCGCCCTGCGCCGCCTGGTCTCGCAGCATGCACGGTCCGTTCTGAGGCCGATCTGAAATAAACGATTTACGTTTCTTCCTTTACACCTCTTCTCTTCCCCTGTCGGTCCGCTAGAACGGTAGGCTGAACAGATCGGCAGATGGGAGTGTGTGTGGGAGGAAACGGTTTTCTGCGAATGATCCGCGCGCTTTCCGTCAAGAAAGGCGTTGCTCTTGCAGTCGCGGCATTGGGGCTCGTCATTCTGGCGAGCTTATGCGCTCCGCTCTACGCCCAAATGGCGGGAGTGGACCCGTTTTCTTCCAACATTGCTGGAACCACCACACGTCACGGCCAGTCACTGGACCTGATGCAGCCCAACGATAATCCTCTGCATCTGGGTTTGACGCCTCTGGGGCCTGACTGGTCACCGGGCGCCTATATGCTGGGTTCTGATTCCCAGGGACGGGATGTCGCGTCTCGTCTGTTGTATGGCGGTCGAAGCTCCCTGTTGATCGCGGCATCGGCCGCATTGCTGTGTCTGTGCCTCTCGGGAAGTATCGGTATTTGTGCCGGATATTTCGGGGGCTGGGTGGATGTCGTCCTGTCCCGCTTGCTCGATATCCTGTGGGCTATCCCTGTTTACCTGTTCGCCATTTCACTGTCGGTTGTAACGGTAGGGCATGGCCTTCATCTGGGGTTTATAACGCTTGCTGCCGATAGCTTTCTGATTCCCATAGGCATTATTGCGCTGGTTTATGTGCCGTATGCCGCCCGCCCATTGCGAGCCCGTGTTCTGAGTCTGTCACGAGCAGAATTCGTCTTGGCTGCCCGGGGGATGGGAGCCTCAGATTTTCGTATTCTCCGACGTGAAATCCTGCCCAGTCTTGCGCCTTCGATGGTCGTTCTCGGGCCTCTCGTCATGGCTCTGTGCCTTCTGGCGGAATCGGCGTTGTCCTTTCTGTCTCTTGGTGTGCAGGCCCCCGCAGCGTCATGGGGAACGCTCATTCAGGATGGAGAAGGCCTTCTTTATACAAGGCCAATTGTCGCCATAGCGCCGGGCATAGCGATTGTCGTGACAGTGCTGGCCCTGAATGTTCTGGGGAATGCCCTTCGGGATCATCTGGACCCGAAGGGAGCCGGTCGATGATACGCAGTTTCCTGTCGCGCACCGGACAGATGGCGCTGGTGATTTTCGGCATTTCCGTTCTGGTATTCTGCATTTTCTTCGCCACTCCCGGAGCAGACCCGACTGCGCGTATCGCAGGAAGAGGCGCCAGCCCGCAGGTCATGGCGCGGATCCGCGCCGAATATGGGTTCGACCGCCCGTTGCCTGTTCAGTACGTGCGGATGATGGAGAAACTGTTCGTCAGCAGAGATCTCACGTCTTTCGTCAATCACGGTCAGAAAGTCGTGCCCGAAGTGGTGTCTGCGGCGCCGGTAACGCTGTCTCTCGTTGTGTGGGCTGCCTTCTTCTGGGTTGTGGGATCTCTGGGAATTGGCGTTGCGTCCGCGGTGCTAAGGGATAGCTGGGTGGACCGGGTCCTGATGGTGCTGGGTCTGATCGGGCTGTCCATGCCGGTTTTCTGGCTCGGGGAGGTGATCAATCTGTTCACCCAGAGTCGCTGGCACGATACGTGGCTGTTTCGATGGGTGCCTCCGCTGGGATATGTGCCGCTCTCTCAAAGTCCGATCGGCTGGGCGAAATCGCTGCTTCTTCCATCGCTGACGCTCTCGGTCTCCTTCATGGGACTATATGCCCGCATCCTGCGATCAGAGCTTCTGAGTGCAATGGGGGAAGACTCCATCCGCACGGCAAGAGCGAAAGGCGCAGGGCCAGCTCGTGTCTGGCTCTGGCATGGATTGCGACTGTCATGGTTGAGCTATGTCTCGCTCTTCGGTCTGGATTTTGCCCAGTTGCTAGGCGGCGGAGCGTTGCTGACAGAAGTCGTGTTTGCTTTGCCGGGCGTGGGACGTCTGACCTATCAGGCTCTGGCCACCCTGGATCTGCCTCTGATCATGGCGACGGTCATGTATGCAGCCGTATTCGTTGTCATTGCGAATGCTCTGGTGGATGGACTGTATGTGCTCCTCGATCCGCGTATCAGGGATGGTCAGCATGGACGCTGAACAGTTGCTCGATATTCAGGGCCTGAAGCTAAACCTGCCCGGTGGTACGCGGCTCCTTGAAGGTGTTTCATTACGTCTGAATGCTGGCGAGGCTTTGGGGGTCGTGGGGGAATCCGGGTCGGGCAAGAGCCTCACGGCCATGAGCGTCATGGGGCTTCTTCCCGGTTTGAAAGCATCAGGGAGCATCCTCTTTTCTGGACAGGAACTGGTCAACCTCCCGGACAAGGTGATGCGTAAGCTTCGGGGCGCGCGGATTGCGATGATCTTTCAGGACCCGATGACGGCTTTTTTGCCAGTAAGGTCTATAGGGGCGCAGATTGACGAGCAGATCCGTTTGCATCATCGCGTCAGCAAAAGCGAGGCCCGTGCACGGACGGTGCAGCTTCTGGAGCGGATGGGTGTGCCCGATCCGGCCATGGCCGCAAAGCGGTACCCTCATCAACTGTCAGGCGGTCTGCGCCAGCGCGCCATGATTGCGATGGCACTCTCCTGCACACCGGCCCTGTTGATTGCCGATGAGCCCACGACAGCGCTTGACGTCACCGTGCAGGCTCAGATTCTGACACTGCTGCGCGAAATTCGGGAGGAAGGCGCCGGGGTCATGCTGATTACGCACGATATGGGTGTTGTCGCGCAGGCCTGCACACATGTGGCAGTCATGTACTCCGGACTGGTGGTTGAAAATGGCCCGGTTCGGGATGTGCTGGATCGTCCCTTGCATCCCTACACGCAGGCGTTGCTCGCGGCCATTCCACCCCTGGACGGTCCTAGACCCGAACGGCTTCCAACCATTCCAGGTCAGCCGCCGACACCTGATGATCGTCCAACTGGGTGTGTGTTTGCTCCCAGATGCAGCTTCGTTCGGTCAGAATGTGCCGTGCGTCCGCCGCTGACTGAAATCGAGGAGGGACGACGCGTGGCGTGTGTCCTGTATGCGGCATGAGTGTTCTGCTGGAAGCGCGCAATCTGGAGAAATCTTATCGTCTTGGCCGGGGACGTGTGCTGCATGCTGTCTCGGGTGTTTCCCTGCAGGTGCGGAAAGGAGAAGCTCTGGCGCTCGTCGGGGAATCCGGATGCGGAAAGTCGACCCTGGGACGTACTCTGATTGGTCTGACACAGCCGACATCTGGCAAGGTTATGTTCGACGGGCAGGAAATTTCCGGACTGTCCGATCGCGCAATGCGCCCCTGGCGCGCGCGAATGCAGATGGTCTTTCAGGATTCTTCTGCTGCCTTCAATCCACGTCGAACGGTGGGGGAGTCTCTGGCCGAGCCCCTCCGCATTCATCGTCGGCACGGGGTTAGGGAGCGCGTTGCAGAACTGCTTGATCAGGTGGGTCTTTCCCAGTCAGTCGCCGGGCGTTTCCCGCATGAGTTCTCCGGGGGGCAGAGACAGAGGTTGAACATTGCCCGCGCTTTGGCGCTAGGGCCGGAGCTTCTTGTCGCAGACGAGCCCGTTTCCGCACTGGACGTTTCTGTTCAGGCTCAGATCGTCAATCTGTTTGGGGATCTGCGGGCTTCTCTCGGCGTGGCATGCATCTTTATTTCTCATGATCTGTCCGTTGTCCGGCAAATGGCAGATCGGATTGCTGTCATGTATCTGGGCAGCATTGTGGAAGAGGGACACGGTCTGGACGTGCTGGACCGGCCGGCACACCCCTATACCAAAGCATTGCTGGATGCGGTTCCGCGCCCGGATCGGGCCTTGCCGCCGCCTTTGCAAGGCGACGTGCCTAGCCCGGTCAATCCGCCATCAGGGTGTCGTTTCCATACCCGCTGCCCGATTGCCCAGCCGCGTTGTACAACAGAACGTCCTGTACTTCAGCCGTTCGGTGAGGGACGGCAGGTCGCCTGCCATTACCCGCTGTGAAGTTGAAACTCAGCGAGAGGCCGTTTCGAAAGCCAGTGGGTAAAGGGACGCAACCAGTAAAAGAGCCATCGCATAGTTGAAGCTCCGTAACAGAAACGGCCGATGGAGCCACCGTTTCATGCCTGCGCCAAAGCCAGCCCAGAGCGCGACGGAAGGGCAATTCACCAACCCACAGATGACGCCGGCAATGGCAAGGTTGAAGAAGAAACCTTCCTTCGGAACATAGGCCGCAACAATACCGACGGCCATGACCCAGGCTTTCGGGTTGACCCACTGGAAACCAGCAGCCTGCAGGAAGCTGATGGGCTTTCCTTTCCCATTGGCTTCGGGCGTTGCTGAGGATGTAGCAATTTTCCAAGCCAGCCAGAGCAGATATGCCGCGCTGGCATATTTCAGGCCAACGTAAAACCAGGGTGCATGCTCGAACAGGCTTCCCAAACCAAGGCCGAGAATGACCACCATCAGGACAAACCCCAGCGCAACCCCAAGCATGTGTGGGATCGTTCGGCGGAAACCGTGTGTCAGCCCGGAAGACGCCAGCATCATATTGTTGGGGCCGGGCGTAACGGATGCGACAAACGTGAAAAGAACGAGAGGCGCAAAAGCCTGCCAGTAAGTCGGCATGACGGAATTTCCTGTTGCAGACGGGATTATCCTGATCACTATGACAAGGATTACCGGAACAGTACCGGTACAGTTGAACAGGATTCTTTCAGACTGTTCCGGAGGTTTGACCATGACAGTAACGCCAGCTCAGCATGGAACATTTCCCCTCTGGAAGCCCGTCCGTGGTGGTGACACAACGCTCGTCGAGCAACTCGAAACTGAATTCGCCGAGCGTATAGAGGCACACAGGCTCAGGCCCGGCAGCCGCTTGCCGTCAGTTCGCAAAATGGCCGAAAGCGCAGGGCTCAGTCGCTATACGGTGATGGAAGCGTATGAGCGTCTTCTGGCGCGCGGGCTAGTTTTGTCACGGCCGGGCGCGGGATATTTCGTGCGCTCACCCGTCGAGCCGCCGGTCTTTGCGGAAGCCATAACGCAGGCGCCCCCGGAACAGTCAAAGCTCGATGTGACATGGCTTTTGCGCGAAATGTTCGGCACCGGGCAGTCTAATCGCCTGACTGCGGCATCTGGTGTTCTTCCACCGCACTGGCTGGATGCGGATCTGATCGCCAGCGCCATTCGGGCTGCCGCACGGGAAGATTCTGCTGGGTTGCTGCAGTACGGCCACCCTCAGGGGAGCCCGCAGTTACGCCGACATATTGCGGCCATGCTGGGTGGTCAGGGCATCGCTGCGCATCCGGATCATCATCTGCTGATGACGGCGGGTGTTACGCATGGAATTGATCTTGTGCTGAGATTAATGGTCCAGCGGGGAGATACCGTACTGGTCGAGGAACCGGGCTGGCCTTTGATTTTTGGTCGTTTGGCGGCTTACGAGGCAAGAATCATCAGTGTGCCGCGGGGACGGGAAGGGCCGGATCTGGAGGTTCTGGAGCGTCTGGCTGCGGAGCATAAACCGAAGCTTTTCCTGATTAACAGCGTCGTTCACAACCCCACGGGATACACTCTCGGAGCCGCAGCGGCGCATGATATCCTGCGTTTGGCCGAGAAATATGACTTCATGGTTCTGGAAGACGATACCTACGCGGATTTCCATGATGGAACTGCTATTCGTCTTGCATCCATGGACCGCCTGCAACGGGTTATTCTCGTCACAGGCTATGCCAAGACGATGGCGGCTGGTCTGAGAGTGGGTGTGCTGGCGGCCCGTCCGGATATTGTGGCGCGGCTGACGGACCTAAAACTTCTGGCTGGCTTATGTACGCCGCAGCTGGGAGAAAACGTCATGGCGCGTCTTCTGAAAGATGGACACTACGGTCGGCATCTTTCCCGGCTCCGGCAAAGGGTCAATCAGGCGCGCCAGAAATGTGCTGATGCGCTCATCGGATGTGGTCTCACGCTGCCATATCTTCCGCCTGCAGGTATTTTCGTCTGGGCGGATTGTGGACAGGATTCTGAGGCCGTTGCGCGGGCGGCATCTGCAAAAGGGATGCTTCTGGCGCCTGGAACATTATTTTCTCCAACGCAGGCACCGTCGAGCATGTTGAGGTTCACAGTCAGTGCTGTGGAGCAGCCCGAACTCTGGTCTGTTCTGAAAGGCCTCCTCTAAGGCTGCGCACTTAAAAGGCGTCGTTCAATCTGCTGCATAACGAAGCCAGAAGTGTGCTCGGTCGTATGCTCCAGCGGGCGTAATTTGTGCTCTCGAAAAAGCAACGCGTTATGCGTATCTTGGATATGGACGGCAACACCCTCTTCAGTGCAGGACTCTGCTAGTCTCCCATTTTCATATTCGGGGTTTCCCCATCTTTACCCAGGGTCGAACTTTGACAGTCCAGCCAGCCTTCTTCCGTTTTGCTTTGCGTGTGTTGCCTCATGGAGGGCAAGGATCATGAGACAGGCTGTACAATTCTATCTGGGCGATGAGCACTGCACTCTGAATGGCCTGAACCCGACCCTGACTCTTCTGGACTGGCTACGAGATCGTGGCAAAACCGGAACGAAAGAGGGCTGCAACGAAGGTGACTGTGGTGCGTGCACCGTGCTGGTCGTACGACTGGATCAGGATCGGCTCGTTTGGCGCGCTGTGAATGCATGTATTCAGTTTGTCAGCATGCTGGATGGTGCGCAGGTTTATACGATTGAAGACCTCGGTACGCCTGATGCACCGCATCCCGTGCAGGCTGCTATGGTGGAACAGCACGGTTCGCAGTGCGGTTTCTGTACGCCAGGTTTTGTCATGTCCATGGCCGCGTATCGCAAGACGCCTGGTGCAACTGTTGATGACGCCCAGATTGACGACGCTTTGGCTGGAAATCTTTGTCGCTGCACCGGGTACGCGCCGATCGTGCGCGCCATGAAACAGTCCATGTCGGCCGGCCCGGACCGTTTCGATGCGCAGATTGCGACGATTACGGAGCGGCTAACAGCGCTGAATGATGGTGAAACCGTTCAGGTGTCGGGCGCAGAAGGCACCCTAACAATTCCGGCGACTGTAGATGTTCTGGCCGACACATTGGTGCAGCATCCCGAGGCCACGATTGTCGCCGGGGCAACGGATGTGGGTCTGTGGGTGACCAAAGGCATGAAGCAACTGCGGCATGTCGTCTCGATCGGCCGTGTTCCTGAGTTGCGGAAGGTTGAGCTCACGGATGAAGGCCTGACGATCGGCGCTGCCGTGACTTATCAGGAAGCCAAGCCGTTTATCGCAGACCTCCTTCCCGATGCAGCAGAGATGATCCGTCGTCTGGGTTCAACGCAGGTGCGGAACAGCGCAACAGTCTGTGGAAATATCGCCAACGGTTCTCCAATTGGTGACGGGCCGCCGATGTTCATTGCTGCTGGTGCAACCCTGCATCTGCGACTGGGCAATGAACGTCGCTCCATGCCTCTGGAAGCCTATTTCATTGCTTATGGAAAGCAGGATCGGCGGCCCGGGGAGTTTGTGGAAGCCGTTACCCTTCCGGTTCCTGAAAAGGACGTTCAGTTCCGCGCTTACAAGATTTCCAAACGGTTCGATCAGGATATCTCAGCGGTTCTGGGGGCTTTTTTCATGCGTCGGAATGCAGACGGAATCATTACGTCTATCCGGCTGGCCTATGGTGGGATGGCAGCAACACCGAAGCGTGCAGCGAATGCTGAAGCCGCGCTGCTCGGCCGCCCGTGGGAAGAAGCAACGCTGGACGCCGCAAGAGCCGCGATTGCGCAGGACTTCACGCCTTTGACGGATATGCGCGCCACAGACTGGTATCGCCGGACAGTCGCCGCGAATCTGCTGACGCGCTTCTTTGAGGAAACAACGGGCGGTCCACAGGCGCGTCTGGCCCGTACGGGAGGGCTGGCCCATGTCTGAAGCTCGGAAGATGCCGATGGTTCAGGGTGCGGCCTCCACCAGCATGAAGCATGAAAGTGCGATCCTGCATGTGGCAGGGCGTGCGAACTACATCGACGATATGCCGGAGCCGAAAGGCATGCTGCATGTCGTCCCGGGGCTGAGCACCAAGGCTCATGCGCGGATCGTGTCCATGGATCTGAGCGCCGTGCGGTCTGCTCCGGGTGTGGTGCGGGTTCTGACGGCCGAGGATGTTCCGGGCGAGAACGAGATCAGCCCGGTGCATGCGCATGACGAGCCCCTGTTGGCCACGGATCATGTCTATTACTGGGGTCAGCCGATGTTTGCCGTAGTGGCGACGTCCCGGCAGGCTGCCCGTCAGGCCGTCCGGCTTGCAAAGATCGAGTATGAAGAGAAGCCTGCTATCCTGAACGTCGCTCAGGCGCGGGAAGCTGGCGGCGATCTGGTCTGGCGTCCGCTGGTCATGAAGCGTGGTGATGTGGATGCCGGACTGGCTGCCGCACCGCGTCGTCTGTCTGGCAGTATCACGATGGGCGGCCAGGAGCATTTCTACCTTGAAGGGCAGGCCGCTCTGGCTCAGCCAGGTGAGGCTGGGGAAATGCGCGTCTGGTCTTCCACGCAGCATCCGTCTGAAACGCAGCATCTGGTGGCGTGTGTTCTGGGGCGGCCCCATCATCTGGTCACGACTGAAGTGCGCCGGATGGGCGGTGGCTTTGGTGGCAAGGAAACGCAGGCCAATGCTGCGGCCTGTCTGGCGGCTATTGCGGCTGATCTGACCGGCCAGGCTGCCAAGATGCGTCTGGACCGTGACGACGACATGATGATGACCGGCAAGCGGCATGATTTTGTCGTGGATTATGATGTCGGCTTTACGGATGACGGGGACATTCTGGCAGTCGATATGGTTCTGGCCGCTCGCTGTGGCTGGTCCGCCGATCTGTCCGGCCCTGTTGTGGATCGTGCGCTGTTTCATGCGGACAACGCGTATTTCTATCCGGATGTGCGGTTCCGTTCCGAGCCACTCCGAACCAATACGCAGTCCAACACGGCCTATCGAGGCTTTGGTGGTCCGCAGGGTATTGTCGCGGCGGAGCGTGTTATCGAGGAAGTCGCATTTGCGACAGGGCTTGATCCTGTGACTGTGCGGCTGCGCAATTTTTATGGAACGACAGACCGGAACATCACGCCGTATCACATGACGGTGGAAGACTCGATCAGCCGGGAAATCGTCACGGAACTGGTACGGCGCTGCGATTATGCAAAGCGCAAGGAAGAGATCCGCGCTTTCAATAAAACCAGTCGATACATCAAGCGCGGGATTGCCCTGACGCCGGTGAAATTCGGCATTTCTTTCACGGCGACACATTACAATCAGGCTGGTGCGCTGGTTCATGTCTACACGGATGGTTCCGTGCAGGTGAACCATGGCGGGACCGAAATGGGGCAGGGTCTGCACACGAAAATGGTGCAGATTGCCATGCGTGAGTTTGGCCTGACGTCCGATCGCGTTCGCATCACAGCCACTACAACGGGCAAGGTTCCCAACACGTCTGCAACGGCTGCGTCTTCCGGGGCGGATTTGAACGGCATGGCTGTTCTGGACGCCATTACCAAGATCAAGCGCCGCATGATCGCGTTTGCTGCCGAAAAGTGGAATGTCGCGGAAGAAGACGTGCAGTTCCTGCCAGATGGCGTGCATGTCGGGTCAGACGTCATGACTTTCCAGCAACTGGCCTGGCAGGTCTATTTCGCCCGTATCTCCCTGTCTTCCAATGGGTTCTACAAGACACCCAAGATCTCCTGGGACCCTGCAACAGGGCGGGGTCGTCCGTTTTTTTACTTTGCCTATGGTGCGGCGTGTGCGGAAGTCTCCATTGATCTGCTGACAGGTGAGAACACCATGGACCGCGTGGATATTCTTCATGACGCCGGGCAGTCCCTGAATCCAGAAATTGATGTCGGGCAGATCGAAGGTGGCTTCGTGCAGGGTGCGGGCTGGCTGACGATGGAAGAGCTGGTCTGGGATCCTGCTGGTCGTCTGCGGACACATGCACCCAGCACCTACAAGATCCCGGCCTGTTCCGATCGGCCACGGATTTTCAATGTGGAACTGCTGGAAAATGCTCCGAACCAGGAGGAGACGATTTTCCGCTCCAAGGCCGTTGGGGAGCCTCCCTTTGTGCATGGTGTGGCCGTCCTTCAGGCCATTTCAGACGCTCTCGCCAGCCTGAATGACTACAAGACCTGTCCGCAGCTTGATGCGCCCGCGACGCCGGAACGGGTTCTGCGGACTGCCATGAGCCTGCGTGGCGAGATCGACTGACCATGTTGGAAGCCATCCGCCGCTGGCGTGATGCGGGGGAGGCGGTGGCCAGAATTACGGTTCTGGTCGCCAAAGGGTCCACCCCGCGTGAGGCCGGGGCCTATATGCTCCTCACACAACACGAGCAGGTTGGCACGATCGGTGGCGGGCGTCTGGAGTGGGACTGCATGGCGGATGCCCGGGCCCTCCTGACTGATGGTGCAGACCATCTGGAACGTCATATCCCGCTGGGGCCTGCCATCAACCAGTGCTGTGGCGGCGCTGTGACGGTGAGCATCGAGCGCATACGAAACCTGGATGACATTGAGCGTCAGGCCTGGAAAGAGCGGGAGACGCTGCCTCAGTTGATTCTGTTCGGGGCTGGGCACGTAGGGAGAGCGCTGGCGAAATCACTGGCGCTTCTGCCCCTCAGGCTTGTCTGGGTTGATGCGCGGCAAGATGAGTTCGGGCCTGTTCCGCCAACAGTCGAAGCACAGGTCACATCAGACTGGGAAAGCACATTGAATGCAGCGCCTGCTGGTTCGGGCGTTCTGGTGCTGACACAAAGTCACACTCTGGATGCCCTCATTACGGGGGCAGCGTTGGCGCGAAATGATCTGCGATACGTGGGGATGATCGGCTCTCGCACGAAACGCAAACGCTTTGAGAGTGCGTTCCGGGCAATCGACATCCCACAGCAGCAGATTGATAAACTGGTGTGCCCGATTGGAGATTTTGGCGTGCGGGACAAGCGTCCTGAGATGATTGCAGCCTTCGTAACGGCAGAAATTGCTGCTCGTCTTCTGGAGGTCTGACGACATCGGGGATGTGAGAATCGTCTATGTAACGAAAGCTTACAAAACCGTTCCGGAAGTTCGATTTTCAGAGTGGATAATTTTCGATATTTCTGGCAGTTTTCCAAGCCTCGCAGACATCACGCCGTTGTGATGTAACACCACGTTCAAGTGATGCATCTTCTGCGCTTATGGTGAGCCTATGAGCACTGACTTTCGGATGCAGCCTGCGCCAGGCAGCAGGTTTCTCTCGACAGCACGACGTGCAGGACAAAAGTTCTGTGCTTCATCCTCCCGTTTTCTCCGGACTGGAGTAGCGGCAGGGGTTGTGCACCTTGCCCTCTTTTCAGGATCTGCCATCGCAGCAGGTGCGGCGATACCGCAGGCCGACAAACCACCATCCCTCACGGCGGCCGATCAGACTTTTGTGGAAGATCTGGAACATCGGACGTTCCGCTGGTTCTGGGATACGGCCAACCCCAAGAATGGGCTGATCCCTGATCGCTCTCCGCTGCCGAATGGGGCTGCGAGCATTGCGGGTGTGGGCTTCGGTTTGACGGCTTATGGGATTGGAGCGGAGCGCGGATACATAACCCGCCAGCAGGCTGCCGACCGCACGCTGACGACCCTGAGATTTCTGATTGGTCTGCCGCAGAACGACAAGGTTTCAGGTGCGGCAGGGTACAAAGGCTTTTTCTACCATTTTCTGGACCCCAATACCGGCCTGCGCGTCGCGGACTGGTCTGAACTTTCCAGTGTAGATACAACGCTTCTCATGGGCGGCGTTCTATTTTCCCAGTCGTATTATGACCGGGATACTGCGCAGGAAAAAGAAATCCGCGACATTGCCGATCGCCTGTATCGCCGTATCGACTGGACGTGGATGAAAGCGCATGGCCCTTGGCTGAGTATGGGGTGGTCGCCGCCCAATACGTTCATCACGACGGACTGGAAGGGCTATAACGAAGGGCTGATCATTTATCTTCTGGCCATTGCATCACCGACGCATCCTCTTCCGGCCGACACATGGAAGACCTGGACGGCTACTTACGATGGGCAGTGGGGAGATTTCCAAGGCCATAAGCTGCTGAATTTCGCGCCACTCTTCGGCCACCAGTACAGCGAATCCTGGATTGATTTCCGTGGCATTCAGGACGATTTCAATCGCAAGCATGATGATGACTATTTCCAAAACGGGCGTGAAGCCGTGTACGCGCAGCGTGCTTACGCACAGGCTAATCCCGGAGACTGGAAGGACTACGGTGCCAATATCTGGGGTCTGACCGCCTGCGATGGCCCCGGGGACATTCAGCAGGATTATGACGGCAAGCATCGCCATTACCTCGCCTACAGCGCGCGCGGGGCGGGCCGGGATTACATTCTGGACGATGGCACCATTGCACCAACAGCCGCGGGCGGATCGATTGCCTTCGCGCCTGAAATTGCTCTTCCCGCACTGGAAGAGATGCGCAAGCGCTACGGAAGCCGGATTTACAATCAGTATGGCTTCCTGGACTCTTTCAACCCGTCGTTCAAAGACAAGAATGATTACTGGGTCGACGGGCAGCAGCTTGGCATTGATCAGGGACCTATTCTGCTGATGCTGGAAAACTGGCGCAGTGGCTTTGTGTGGAACACGATGAAAAAGAATCCTTATCTGCGTGATGGCTTAAAGCGCGCGGGATTCCAAGGCGGCTGGCTGAACGAAAAAACAGCGTCCAGCCAGGGCGACCGTCCGCTGTAGTTTTGTAAGTCGCCCCGCTTAAAAGGCGCGGCCAAGTGCCGCAACGAGCGTTCCGGGCGGAAGTGTCTGGGATACTCGTTTAGGGCTGGTTTCGTAAAAGATGTGTTCTGGCTCGGGAACTGACACCGTGTCTGGCCCCAGATTAACGGCGAGGGTCAACAGGCTGCCGTCTCCAAGAGTCCAGGAGGCAATGACAGCTTTTTCTCCCAGAATATCAGCTCCCGCGCTGTAAGCTCCTTTCAGGTGCGGCGTAATTTTGGAATGGCGTAAGGCCAAAATTTCTTTTGTTCTGGCAAGCCATGCCTGACCTTCCGGTGTGTCCCGTTCGGCTCGGTCCGGGCGAGAAATTCGAAATGTTTTCGGGTCAGTGGGGCTAGGAAGTGTCGCAAGAATTTCCGGGTCCGTCAGGTTGCAGTATTCGGCAAACTGTTCTTCGCGCCCACGGCGGACTTTCTCGCCAATGGCACCGTGAAAATCCGAAAAGAAATAGAATGGCGTTTTTGAGCCCCACTCTTCCCCAAGGAACAGCATTGGCGTCATGGGGCAAAGAAGAAGCAGCGCATAGGCGGCTTTGAAGGCGTTCGAATCAGAAAGGGTGATCAATCTTTCCCCCAGAGGGCGATTACCGATCTGATCATGGTTTTGTAAAAACGTTACGAATTTTGTTGGAGGCAAATCGCTGCTCGGACTGCCACGCGTTTTCTGGCGCGGTGGAAAAAATTCGCCCTGCCACGCAAGCCCCTCTGTCAGGACACGTTTGAGCAAGCCGGTTGTTTCGTGATGAAACGGCAGGAAAAACCCCTTGTCCTCTCCGCTGAGCATGACGGTCAGGGTGTGGTGCCAGTCTTCGCTCCATTGTCCAGAATAACCATCGCGGAGAAGGCCTGCGTCATTATTCTCGTTTTCAAGAATTAAATGAACGTGGCGGCCCTTTTCGACGGTTTTGTGAATGCGGCTCTGAAGTTTATAAAACCATTGACGATCCGTAATGGCCCACGCCGCATCAATGCGGAGGCCGTCGAAGCGATATTCCATCAGCCAGTAAAGCGCATTGTCGATAAAGAAATCCGCTACGATCGGGTTATGGAAGTCGATACCATCACCCCAGGGCGTGTCGTAGCGCGGGTCGAAAAAGCCCTTGGCATATTCCAGCAGGTAATTCCCATCTGGCCCGAAGTGATTGTAGACAACATCTAAAAAGACCATCAGCCCCAGTGAATGAGCATGGTCGACCAGGTCCTTCAGGGCTTCTGGCCGTCCATAAGCTGGCGTTGGGGCATAAACCAGAACGCCATCATATCCCCAGTTCCAGTGACCACTGAAACTGTTGACCGGCATGAACTGAACCGTTGTGATGCCCAGATCCGCCAGTTCCTGAAGACGGGCTTTCATGCCCTCATAATTGCCTTCAAGACCCAGATGCGTCTCGTAAATGATTGTTTCTTCCCATGGGCGCCCCTTCCAGTCTGGTGTTTTCCAATCATAAAAATCGGGGTCAAGAATTTCGCTTCGCCCATGGACGCCATCAGGCTGAAAGCGGCTGGCCGGGTCAGGAACCGTGACATTGTCGCGGACGCGGTAGAGGTATCGTGACCCGGCACCACAAGGTGCTTCAGCGACGAATGTTCCATCTGCGTGCCGCCTCATGGCGATGGGCGGAAGGTCCTCCACCTCCACGAAAACTCTCTCACAGGAGGGAGCCCAGAGCGTGAACCGTGTCCGATCGGGAGCGATGAGTTCTGCACCCAGGCGGTTTTTAAACCTGAAGGAAGACATGCGCTGCGTCCTTTGTCTCAGGGAGCTGGAGAAAGATAAAGCACGGCAAGGGGGGGGAGGATCAGTTCGACAGAGTGTGGCATGCCGTGGGCGGGAATATCCTCGGCATACACCTGCCCATGATTGCCGAGATTGCTTCCACCCAGATGGGCTGCGTCTGTGTTGAGGAGTTCTCGCCATTCACCGCGCCATGGAACGCCAATGCGGTAGTTCATGCGCGGAACAGGCGTCATGTTGCCCACAACAAGAACAGGGCGTGCATCTGGAGACTGTCTGAGCCAGGCAAAAACGGTGTTGGCGATATCGTCGGCAACGAGCCACTGAAATCCTTCATGCTCATCATCGGAAGCGTGAAGAGCAGGGTGAGAGCGATACAGCGTGTTGATGGAACGAACCGTGTCATGCATGCCGCGGCCATACCCGTCCCACAGCCGATACCACGCCAACTCACCTTCATGATTCCATTCGTGCGGTTGAGCCAGCTCTCCGCCCATGAAGAGAAGTTTTCGGCCCGGATAGGCCCACATCAGGGCATAGAGTACGCGCAGATTGGCATGTTTCTGCCACTCATCTCCCGGCATTTTGGTCAGGAGAGACCCTTTGCCGTGAACAACCTCATCATGGGAAAGTGGCAGGATAAAACGTTCCGAATAAGCATAGATCATGCCGAAAGTGATGTCGTTTGCGTGGTAACTGCGCCAGAGTGGATCAAGCTCCATGTACCGCAGCGTGTCATGCATCCAGCCCATATTCCATTTGTAGGTAAAGCCCAGACCGCCTGTTCCGGCGGGCGCTGTCACGCCTGGCCAGGACGTCGACTCTTCTGCGATCAGCATTGTGTCGGGGTGGAGGTCTTCCAGAGTTTCTGACAGATGGCGCAGGAAATTGACCGCTTCCAGATTTTCGCGCCCTCCATGAATGTTGGGGCGCCATTCCCCTTCCTTGCGGCTGTAATCCCGGTACAGCATGGACGCGACAGCATCGACGCGCAGACCGTCGACGTGGAACTGTTCCAGCCAGTGCAGGGCGCTCCCCGCCAGAAAACCGCAGACTTCATTGCGTCCGTAATTATAAATCAGCGTGTGCCAGTCCTGATGATAGCCTTCCTGCGGGTCTGCATGTTCATACAGGTGTGTGCCATCGAACTGGCTCAGCCCATGCTGGTCAGCAGGGAAATGGGCAGGGACCCAGTCGATAATGACGCCGAGGCCAGCCTGGTGGCAACGATTAACGAAGTTGGCAAATTGAGCACGTGAACCATGGCGCACTGTAGGCGCATACAGGCTGAGCGGCTGATAACCCCATGAGCCGGAATAGGGATATTCTGCGATCGGGAGGAGCTCCAAATGAGTGAATCCCAGATCCTGAAGATACGGAATGAGCGCATCTCCAAGCTCCTCCCATGTCATGATGTCATTGCCATGCTGGGGATGCCGCCATGAGGGGGCGTGAACTTCGTAAATTGAAATGGGAGCCTGACTCGCGTGTCTGGCTGCTCGCGTTCTCATCCAGTCTGCATCGTGCCAGACAAAGTCATCTGGCGCTGCAATAACAGAGGCATTGGCAGGCGGAAGTTCCGTTGCTTTTGCATAGGGGTCAGCCTTGGCGGGGAGAACGTGTCCATCCTGAGAGACTATTTCGTATTTGTAACGCTCTCCAGCGTGTACGCCGGGAATGAACAACTCCCACACGCCAGAGCCATGACGCAGGCGCATGCAGTGCCGGCGGCCATCCCAGATATTGAAGTCGCCAACGACGGAGACACGTTTGGCATTTGGTGCCCACACTGCGAAGCGGACGCCATTTACACCCTCAACGGCCATGGGAATGGCGCCCATCATCCGGTCGATCTGCTGATGTTTCCCTTCCGAAAAAAGGTACAGATCCATGTCGCCCAGAAGTAATCCGAAGCTGTATGGATCATGGGTGTCCTGCCAGGCGTCGGCCCAGCGGATACGCAGGCGATAGCGGGCGGAGCGGGGGAGCGTGGCGGAATACAGGCCGCGATCATCGATCCGTCGCATGGTTTTTTCCAAAACCTGCCCTGATGCCTGTTCCACCATAAGATGGACTTCCACAGCATCGGGGTAAAAGACTCTCACAATATCCTGCCGATGATCCCGGTGGCGGCCGAGCAGAGCAAACGGGTCACTGCACTGCCCGGCCATAAGTGCGTCTGTCATGGATTGAAGAACGGGATCGACCGGACGAGCCATTATGCGGAAAACCTTCAGGATCGGGTGCCCGTACGGGGCGTGAATGGAACAAGTGCGGACGTGGCTGTGTCGCCCGCGGTGCGCGGCATCCGGGCAACCTGCCGTGACAGCCGTGGACGTGCCGATGCCGGATCGGCCCGGCGTGGGGCGATATCACTGCCCGGCTCTGTCATAACTGTTTCATGGCCGGTCATATCCTGCAGCAGGCGGGCGTATTGCGCGGCTTTGCCATTCCAGGACACATCGTGCAGGGCCCCATTCCGCTGCATCCGTGCCCAGACGGCTTTTTGACGAAACAATGCCTGCGCGCGGCGGATTGCCAGATACAGCATGTCTTCCGTTGTGGGAGAAAACAGGATTCCGTTTGCAACGCCCTCTGACACAGCGGCCGAATTGGCATCAATAATGGTGTCGCTCAGCCCTCCCACACGGGCTGCAATTGGGATTGATCCGTATCGCAGCGCATGAAACTGCGTCAGGCCGCAGGGTTCAAAACGGGAAGGGATCAGGGATGCATCGACCGCAGAGTGCAGTCTGTGGCCAAGTGTCTCGCTGTACCGCAGATGGCAGACGAAATTTTGCGGATACCGGCTTCGTAGGGTCGCAAACTCCTGCATGATGCCTTCATCACCCACACCGACAACAGCGAGCTGGATATCCTCCTGAAAGAGGCGAGGGGCCAGCTTTGCGAGAAGGTCAGCCCCTTTTTGTGTTGTCAGACGACTGACCATCCCGAGAAGCAGAGCATCCGATTTCTGGGGAAGGCCAAACTCAGCCTGAAACACACGCTTGTTCGCACGGCGCGCGATGATGTCTCCGACCGCATAAGGAAAAAAGACGGAGGGATCGGTCATGGGGTTCCATTCCCGAAGGTCCACGCCATTCAGAATACCGGTCAAGGCGTTGGAACGTGCCCGCAGGACGGTATCCAGCCCCATTCCTTCCTCAGGGGTCTGAATTTCTTCTGCATAGGTTGGTGACACACTGATCAGCCGATCTGAAAGCTGGAGCGCAGCCTTCATGAAGCTGATCTGGCCGTAATATTCGAGTTGGTCGAAGGTAAAAGACCAGTCTGGCAAACCGAATGTATGCAGCATTTCGCGGGGAAAGAGCCCTTGAAACGCGAGATTATGCACGACATGGGCGACCGGCGGTGTCGGGCCCTCCATATAGCGCAGATAGGCGGCAACCAGCCCGGCGTGCCAGTCATGGCTCAGAACTGCGTCGGGCTTCCAGCTCGGGAGTGTTCCGGAGGCAATCAGGGCAGCCGCTCGGCAGAGGACTGCGTAACGGATGCCGTTGTCGCTCCAGGGCTGCCCGTCTGGAGCAAGATATGGATTGCCGGGACGGTTATAGAGTTCTGGGACGTCTACGACATAGAGCGTGTTTCCATCGGTCCGGCCTTCCCAGATCGTGACGGTATATCCAAGAACATTATCAATCCGGATCGTTTCTTTGCGATTGCAGAGTGCGTGCAGAACGGCTGGGTAGCCGGGAACGAGGGTACGCGTGCAGATTCTATGAGGTTCAAGTGCGGCCGGCAGTGAGCCAACAACATCTCCCAGCCCTCCGGTCTTGATCAGCGGATAGATCTCCGCAGCCACAGACAGGAGTTGCAGTTCTCTCAGGGCTGATACGGGCGTATTCGTTGTCATCACACACACCCTTCTCGCTATCATGCGGAGTTGGATATTTTTTGGCTTTGTCGAGGGCACAACGTCTGATGAATGGTGTTGGAAACGCCTTCACAAATAATTTACAGCCATGTCAGGCCCCGCTCCAGCGTTACCGCCTTGAAAGCCGCACGGCTCTGCCACGGGGCAGGAAAGCTGGCTTGCGTTTTTGCTGGAACAATCAAGATGAGCAGTTCGCGCCAGAAGGGATTACAGGAAGGAAACCCCAATAATCTCGGAGCTACGTATGACGATTCCGGGGTCAATTTCGCCGTTTTTTCTGCCCACGCCAAAGCTGTTGAAGTCTGCCTTTTTGATGAAGACGGAACACGTGAAACAGACCGGATCCGTCTGCCCGAATATACCGATCATGTTTTTCATGGATGGATCCCGGATCTGAAGCCGGGGCAGTTATATGGTTACCGTGTTCATGGGCCTTATGAGCCGGATGAAGGACATCGGTTCAATCCCAACAAATTGCTGATGGATCCGTACGCTAGGGCATTTCATGGCGATCTGACATGGGATCCTTCCCTGTTTGGATATGAGCTGGACCATCCTGACAAGGACCTGAGTTACAGTACGGCAGACAGTGCATCATTCGTACCAAAAGCGATCATCATAGATCCGACACCTCAGCATTTTGACCATCCTGACACACCCTGGACGGATACGGTCATCTACGAAATGCATGTGAAAGGATATACGCGGCTGAATGGTGCAGTGCCTGAGAAACTGCGTGGAACCTATGCCGGACTGTCAGACCCGAAACTTTTGAAAAGTATTCGGGATATGGGTGTGACGGCGGTGGAATTCCTGCCTGTTCAGAGCTTTGTCAGTAGCAAATTTCTGGCAGATAAAGGCCTCAGGAATTACTGGGGCTATAATACGATCGGCTTTTTTGCCCCCGAAAGCCATTACGCTGCAGAGCCTGATAATGCGGCTCAGGAATTCCGGGCTTTGGTGCGTGCCTGTCATGAGGCGGGCCTCGAAGTTATTCTCGACGTTGTTTATAATCATACAGCGGAGGGCAATGAACTTGGCCCGACGCTGTCATTCCGCGGGCTGGATAATGTTTCATATTACCGGCTCATGCCAGACAGTAAAAGACATTACATAAACGAAACGGGAACCGGAAACACATTCAGCCTGACGCATCTGAACTGCATCCGCTTTGTTGCGGACAGTTTGAGATATTGGGTCAAGGAAATGGGCGTTGATGGATTTCGGTTTGACCTCGGAACAATTCTTGCCCGTGAAGAAGATGGTTTCCATAATGATGCAACGTTTCTGCGTGTCTGCCGGCAGGACCCGGTGCTGTCGCATGTGAAACTGATTGCCGAGCCTTGGGACGTTGGTCCGGGTGGTTATCAGGTTGGGAATTTTCCGCCGGGCTGGGCAGAGTGGAACGACACGTTTCGGGACACTGTTCGTGATTTCTGGCGCGGCGAGGCCAAGTCGGGCGCGCTGGCGCCCAGGCTTCTGGCCAGCCCGGACCGTTTCAACCACAGCGGACGGCAGACATGGGCCAGCGTGAATTTTGTCACGGCTCATGATGGTTTCACGCTCATGGACTGCGTTTCTTACAACGAGCGCCATAACGATGCGAACGGGGAAGAGGGCAAGGATGGCTCCCCCGATAACCGATCCTTCAATTATGGTGTGGAAGGACCGACAGAAGACCCGGATATTAACGCCATCCGCTGGCGCCAATGCAGGAACATGCTGTCCACGCTGCTGCTGTCACAGGGAACGCCCATGCTTCTGGCCGGTGACGAATTTGGCCGTACGCAGCAGGGGAACAACAATGCCTATTGTCAGGACAGTGAGATTTCGTGGCTGAATTGGGAGATCGGTAAAGAAGGTGCCCAACTTCAGAGTTTCGTTCACCGCTTAACGGGGTTGAGGCGCCGGTATCCCATTCTTCGGCGCGGGCGCTTTCTGACGGAGGCTTACAATAAAGAGCTGGATGTTCAGGAACTCACCTGGCTGACAGCTAATGGCAATCAGATGATGCCGGAAGACTGGGGGCACGATCAGTGTTTTGGTCTGATGATCGACGGTCGCAGCCAGCGGAGTGGCATCATGCGACGCGGGTCAGATGCGACTGTTCTGCTTGTATTTAATGGATGGAAAGACGCCGTTCCATTCATACTGCCAGAGACAGGAGAAGGCCGGTGGAAGCTTCTGCTGGACACAAACCAGCCAGACGCTGGTGGCGAGATTGAGAAAGAAGTCTTTGACCAGAAGCATGAATACACCGTCACCGGTCGGTCTCTGCTGCTGCTGGAACTGATTTGTCGTGAAACTGGTGAGTGTGCCTGACGGCGGACATGGCGGATGAAACATTGCATCCATGTCAGACCTGACGAAGAATGACAGACCCTGTTTTAGGAAAGGACTATCTTATGCGTCTCATTCTTGCCCTGCTTCTGCCGTGGCTTCAGTTCTTCACCATTGGTCGCCCGTTCGCAGGCATTATCTGCCTGTTCCTTCAGGTCACTGTTATTGGCTGGATTCCGGCTGCAATCTGGTCCGTGTATGCGTTGAGCCAGTATCGCACAGATCAGAAGCTGGCCGCTGCACGTCGCGGCTGAGCCTGTAACACCCCATAAAAAAGCCCCGACGTCGAAAGGCGCCGGGGCTTTTTTTATTCTCAACTCGGGTCTTTAGATCGTATCGACGGTTCCACCATCAACCCGCAAAGCTGCGCCCGTCGTGGCAGAGGCGAGGGGCGATGCTGTGTAAACAACGATATTCGCGACTTCGTCCACTGTTGCCATGCGCTGAAGGATGTTGCTTGGGCGGTGCTTCCGGACGAAATCCGCCGCAAGCTCTTCCACAGGCTGCGTGCTGTCAGGGTTCTGCGCCTTAAGCATGTCTTCTACGCCCTCGGAAAGTGTCGGTCCTGGCAGGATGGAATTTACCGTGACATTCGTCCCCGCCATATCCTTGGCCAGACCGCGGGCCAGACCCAGCATGGCCGTCTTGCTGACACCGTAGTCGATCATTTCCACCGGAATGTTGATTGCAGATTCCGATGCAATGAAAAGGACACGGCCCCAGTTACGCTCTTTCATGCCGGGCATGTAGGCGCGGGCCAGCCTGACACCGGAAAAGAGGTTGACTTCGAACAGCTTCTGCCAGCTTTCATCCGTGGTCTTGAAGAAGTCATTGGGGCCGAAAATTCCGGCATTGTTGATCAGGATATCAACAGCGCCTTCAGTGTTCACAAGCGTGTCACACCCTTCGGCAGTGCCAACATCCGCCACCACACTGCGGAAAGTGCCACCAGGAATACGTTCCCGCAGAACGTCCAGCGCTTTGTCTACGCTTTCCTGTTTACGGCCGTTGATGATGACGGTTGCGCCAGCTTCGGCCAGGCGCCGCGCTATGGCGAGCCCGATCCCGCCAGTGGACCCTGTGACAAGGGCTGTACGACCACTCAGATCAATTCCAAGCATGGCGGGTTTCCTTCTTCATCGGATGGCACATGGCGAAGGAAACGCAGCAAGGTCTTGATGGTCGCAAAGGTTTTATGGAAAAGGACACAGGCAGGAGGCTGCGTTCCTGTGCAGATCTGTTAGTGTGAGGTCGGCCCTCGTCCATCCGGGAAAAGCGGCGTGACCGGGAGAGACAGCATGACGGCCGGTTCAGAAGTAGCGCAAGCCAGTGGCAATGCTCTTCCTTCGATCGTGCATCAGATCAGAACAGCTCTTGAAGACTTCTCAGAGCATCTGCTGGCCCTGGCAGCCAGTCTGGGTGGTGGGGCTGCTGCGCTGGTCATGCGGGATCGTCGTGGGGAATGGGTGATAGCTTCTGGCGGAGACAGCAGTTTTCTCGCCGAGCTTGAAAGCGGAAATCCTAAGGGTGTTTGCTGCCTCCCGGTTTATGAAAACGCTCCCGAGGTCTGGTTGTGTGTCAGATGTAAAACGCCGGGGCTGGAGAATGTTCAGGCACTGTGTGCGCGCCATATTGCCCAATCATTTTCGATGGCAGATGGCTCCGGATTGGCCAGTCAGCTTCATCGGCTGGACCGCCGTATCAAGCGTATGGCTGAAGCCGCAGAAATGGGTTTTTTCCGTTGCAACCTGACGCGCCGTATTCTGTTCGGGGATGAACGTTTTGCGCAGATCTGGGGGCTTCCTCCGGAACGCTTGATGCAAGGGCTTCCGATGGAGGACGCATATGCTTGCCTCCATCCGGACGATCGCGCTGCTTACGAGAGCGTTGCAGAAGACGAACTCAGGGAAGAGGGCAGCTTCGAATACCGTGTCCGCCTTATGGTTTCGCATGCGCAGGGGCCGACAATGGTGCGGCATCTGCTCATTCGAGGTTGGCGGGATGATGATCAGCTCGACCGCGAGGATCTGTATTCCGTCGGTGTGATCATGGATGTTTCAAATGCTTCCATGGTTGCTGAAGCGCTCAGGTCCAGTGAGGCCTTTACCCATCTTCTTCTGTCCAGCTCTCCGGACTGCATTCATATCCTCGATCTGGACGGGTGCATCCGGTTCATCAACGCAGGTGGTATCGAGGCCATGGAGCTCGATAGCCCGATTATCTTGCACGGTGTGCCTTGGGTTGATCTGTGGCGAGGTCAGGCTCGTATCATGGCCATGCAAGCAGTTAAGACGGCCTTGAGTGGAGAGGCGGGGCGTTTTCAGGGCTATGCCAGTACCATGCGGGGAAACCGCCGCTTCTGGGATGTCGCCGTTACGCCGATCTTCGGAGAAGACGGGGACGTTCAGCGTCTTCTGGCGACCGGACGTGATCTGACGGAAGTCAATCAATCCAGTCTTCGGCTTCAGCTTGCACTGGACGCAGGCGCTATTGCCGGAACATGGATGTGGGATGACAATTCCTCTCTCGTGATCGGGGATGCCCGCCTGGCTGAAACGCTGGGCCTCGACGCAAAGGCACTGGAGCAGGGTGTTCCAGCTACCGCGTTCTATGCCGCCATTGAGCCTGAAGATCAGGGGCGTGTTGCAGCCGCTATTACGAATGCCCTGCATACGGGCGGACAATGTGATTTCGAATTCCGTGTCCGCACACCGATGGGGACGCGGTGGTTTGAAGGGAATGGTCGCTGCGATCTGACCGAAGACAGACGCCCGCTGCGTTTTCCTGGGATTGTGCTCGATATTGATCACAGCAAGAGACAGTCTCTGCGTCAGGCAGCTTTGGTGGAGCTTGGAGATCGGCTGCGCGCCCTAGAAAATGCTGATGAAATGGAAGGCGTTGCCGCCCAGATCCTGTGTCGCGAGCTCTCCGTAAACTGTGCTGCTTACGGGACAGTTGACGAAGCGGGAACAGGTATTCTGATCGGCGCCATGCGCACGGTCACGCTTGGATCAGGAAGCAAGATTCAGCATCAGACATCCATTCGTGGATTTCATGCCTTCCGCGATTATGGCGATTACGGACCGCTTCTGGCGCGTGGGCGGACTGTCGCGATTTCGGATGTGCGTCTGGATGCCTTGACGCTCAAGCATGTCGAACGCTTCGAAAATCTCAATATTTGCGCTCTTCTTCATGTCCCCCTGTTCAAGTTTGGCAGGCTGGTTGGCGTGATGTGTGTGTACTCCACGGTTCCGCATGTCTGGACGGAAGAAGAAATCGTTTTCACACGCGCTGTGGCGGACCGCACCCATGCTGCCATGCGCCAGGCCAAGACCCAGCAGGAACTGCGTGAGATGAACGTGATGCTGGAGGAGCGGATCCGCCAGCGAACGCGGGAGCGTGACCGCCTCTGGACCATCGCCAAAGATTTGTTCGTCATCATCAGTCGCAGTGGTCACTATATGGCCGTCAGCCCCTCCTGGCTGCGGGCGCTGGGCTATACGCAGGAAGGACTGATCGGGCTGAGGATTGAAGCTTTGTGTCATCCGGACGATCAGGCTGCGGTCTGTGAAGCGTTTGACCGGGTTCGGCTCAGTACGCCTGGGTCCGATGTCGCACTGGATGTGCGGATGAAGCACCGGAACGGCACATGGCGGCTGTATAACTGGAATTTCAATAATGAAGGTGACACCATTTACGGTGTTGGCCGCGACATTACTGAACGCAATGATCTGGAAGAGCAGTTGCGTCAGTCCCAGAAGATGGAAGCCGTGGGCCAGTTAACGGGGGGCCTTGCTCATGACTTCAACAACCTTCTCGCCGGAATAGGTGGAAGTCTCGAACTCCTTGAAACCCGACTGGTGCAGGGACGGACTGTTGGTCTTGACCGTTATATCACGGCGTCACAGGACGCGGTGCGGCGTGCAGCATCCCTGACACACCGTTTGCTGGCGTTCTCGCGTCGTCAGCCGCTGGATCCGGTTCCTACGGATGTGAATGGTCTGGTGTGTGGTCTGGAGACGCTCTTGCGCGGGAGTGTCGGCCCGTTGGTGTCGATCCAGTTTGATCTGCAACAGGGTATCTGGACGACACGGGTGGATGCCAACCAGCTTGAGAACGCAGTGCTCAATCTCTGTATCAACGCACGGGATGCCATGCAGGAGAGCGGCGGAACCATTCGGATTGTGAGCGCCAATACTTCTCTGGGCCCTGTGGCCAGTCACGAAGCGGGTGTGTCCGTTGGCGACTACGTGCTTTTGAAGGTTGAGGATAACGGCTGCGGCATGGCGGAAGAGACGCTTCAGCGCGCGTTTGATCCGTTTTTCACGACCAAGCCTCTGGGGAGGGGGACAGGTCTGGGGTTGAGCATGATCTATGGTTTCGCCCGTCAGTCTGGTGGGCAGGCGCAGATCAGGTCCCGGCCCGGAGAAGGAACATCAGTCAGTCTGTGGCTGCCCCGTTATGACGGCCCAGCCGACCTGTTGGTAGCAGATGTTTCGAAAGGTGATTTGCTGACAAAAACGGCGTCTGTTCGGCTGTCTGGGAAGCTGGTTCTGGTTGTGGATGACGAGGAAGCGGTCCGCCTTATTGTCAGTGATGTCGTTGGAGATCTGGGCGCGCGGGTTTTGACAGCAGAAGACGGTATTTCAGCTCTGGAACTGTCAGATCGTTTTTCAAATGGCATTCAGCCCAGCGTGATGATCACGGATATCGGCATGCCAGGGGGAATGAACGGGCGGCAGCTCGCTGCGCGGATGCGAGACAGATTTCCCGATCTGAAAATTCTGTTCATTACCGGCTATGCGGAGCAGAATATTCTGGATGAAGGCCTGCTTGAACCTGGATGTGCTTTGCTGGTGAAACCTTTCAGCACAGAAGCTCTGGCGCGCAAGCTTTCACAGCTCGTGGCGCCAGCCTGAACTCAGTCGGCCGATCAGGCGTTTGGTCTGTAAGAACAAGATTTGAAAAGGAATTTCTGATGAACGATGAGGTGCCATATCTGGATAACCAGACAAGAATTACGCTGAATGATGGCCGCGTTATTCCGCAGCTTGGGCTGGGTGTGTGGAAGACGCCTCCTGAAGAGACAGCAACGGTTGTCCGGGAGGCTGTAAAGCTCGGATATCACTCTGTCGATACGGCACGCCTCTATCGGAACGAAGATGGCGTCGGTGAAGGTCTGGCGGACTATCCCGATGTGTTCGTGACAACGAAAGTCTGGAATGACGAGCAGGGCTACGACAGTACGCTGCGTGCTTATGAGGAAAGTTGCCGTCTGCTGCGTCGCCCGGTTCTGGACATGTATCTTATTCACTGGCCAATGCCGGAACAGGGTCAGTATGTGGAAACATGGAAGGCCCTCGTGACGCTGCAAAAGGAAGGGCGCGTCAAGTCCATTGGCGTGTCCAATTTCGAGCCAGAACATTTGTCGCGCATCATGGATGCAACCGGCGTTGTGCCGGCTGTCAACCAGATCGAACTTCATCCATTTTTCCAGCAGAAGGCGCTGCGGGCCTTTAACGAGCAACACAATATCCGCACGGAATCATGGCGTCCGCTTGGGAAAGGGCAGGTGCTGGATAATGCCACGATCGGGGAAATTGCTCGAAGTGTAGGGCGGACGCCTGCTCAGGTCATTATTCGTTGGCATCTGCAGAGCGGTCTTATCGTGATACCGAAATCGGCGAACCTGAAGAGATTGGCGGAGAATCTGGATGTCTTCGATTTTACCCTGACAGAGAACGACATGGCGGCGATCGCAAAACTTGATCGTGAAGATGGCCGCATGGGCGCCCACCCCATGACTGCCCGCTTCTGAAAAAGAGATCGTCTTGCGAAAGGGCCGCTTCTGGTGACAGTCGTGGTTCTCCTGTAATGGTGCCGGAACCAAAAATTCCGACGATGGCAGGAGAGTTGTCATGACGACACTGAATGAGCAGGACTTTCGCCGGGCGATGTCCCATTTCGCAACGGGTGTCGCTGTTGTGACGGCCAAGGGAAGCGAAGGCGAGCAGGGCGCAACCATCAGCGCCCTGACATCTGTTTCCCTTGATCCGCTCCTGCTTCTGGTCTGCCTGCATCGTGGCAGCTCGACTTATAAAGCGATTGCTGAAGCCGGGCGTTTTGGTCTGAGCATCCTGAACAATAGCCACAAGGATGTGGCCATGCTGTTTGCCAGCCGCACAGCAGATAAATTCGGATCAGACGTCGTTGTACGAGCGGAAGACGGTACGGCGTTTATTGATGGCGCACTGGTGCAGATGCATTGCGAATTGGTGGAGACGTTTCAGGGCGGTACGCACGCACTGTTCATGGCAAAGCCGACGTCCATCACCGTTCGTGATGAAGCCCCGTTGCTTTACTTCCAGGGACAGTTGGGGATTGAGGCGTAAGAGCACGCTTGTTTGGTTACAGGCGTGCGACCGTAGGTAATGATTTGAAAAAGTGATGGAGATTTCGAAGGCTTTTCGGAATTTCCAGCTTTCAGTTGTTGAGAATAATTATCATTAGTGTTATCTCCCCGCTCGCTTTTCGGAGATTTGGCGATGCGGGTACGGTCGTGTCTTATTCCCTGTGCAACAGTGTTGCTGGGGCTGCCTTCGGGTCTGGTGTTCGCGCAGGAGCCGGAGAAGGAAGGTTCAAGGCATCATCAGCCTGAGCCTGTTCGGCAGGGACAATCGGCTGATCACGCCCGGGAAGAGCGCCTGAAAGTGAAGGGCAGCCATGTCGGGTTGCTTTCGGTTGGCGGAAATGCCGCAACCAAAACGTCCACGCCGCTTGAAGATGTTCCTCAGAACCTGACGGTTATTACCCAGGCGCGCATGGCGATGCTGAACTCACGCAGTGTGTCCGAGGCGGTTCGCTACGCTGCGGGTGTTTCTGACTATGGCTCCAAGGATGACCCACGCGGATATTTCGGGACAATCCGGGGTTTTTCCCCGGATATCTATCTTGATGGAACACGTACGCCCGATGCCGCGTCCTCGCAGTCCTTCAGCATAGAGCCGTGGGGACTTGAAGAAATGGACGTGCTGCGTGGGGCTTCATCGGCGTTGTATGGCTCCGGGCAGCTTGGCGGCATCATCAACGCGGTCAGTAAGCGGCCCCGTGAAAATCAACAGAACGAGGTTGCGTTTCAGACTGGATCCTACAGCCGCGTTCAGGGCGCTGCGGATGTCGGGGGAGCCATTGACTCCGGCAAAACGCTTTTGTGGCGTTTCAATGGTCTTCTGCGTAAGTCCGACACCTACGCGAAGAATATCAAGAATAACGAAGTCTATGTTGCGCCGTCCCTGCGCTGGCGCCCGGATAGCAAGACAGATTTCACAATCCTTGCGAGCTATGAACAGCTTGATGCAGGGTCAACAGCTCAGTTTCTCCCGTCTGTTGGAACGCTTTTTGCCAGTCCTTACGGGTACATCGCGCGTAATTTCCTGAGTAGCGATGCTGATTATGATGTGTATTCGAAGCGTCAGGTCGCCCTTGGTTACAGCTTCACGCGGCGCCTGACCCCGAACTGGACCATCAGCCAGAATATGCGATACGCGCATCTGGATCTGGACTATCGGTTCGTGACGGCTGTTGCCCTGTCTTCCGATCAACGCACACTGACGCGACGGGCGTTGCTACAGTCCGCTAATTACAACAACGTGACGCTGGATACGCGCTCCAACCTGAAGCTCAAGACGGGGCCGGTGCATCATGAGCTACTGGCTGGTGTGGATTTCCGAAGTGATTTTCTGGCCAGCCGCCGCGGACAGAGAACGGCTCCGTCCCTGGATCTGTACCACCCCGTCTATCGCACGATCAGTTGGCCAACCTATGGCACTACGACCAATACGAACGAGACCGAGACGCAGACTGGGATTTACGCGCAGGAACAGGCGGAGTGGCATCATCTCTATCTGACCCTCTCGGGACGAGAGGATTTTACGGAAAGTCTCACTGTCGATAATCGTACGGGGACACAGACCCCTCAACAGAACAATGCTTTTACTGGGCGTGTCGGGCTGCTCTACAAGTCCTCTATCGGCCTGGCGCCTTATGTTTCTTATGCGACATCTTTTCAGCCTCAGGTCGGAACGACGCGTGAGAATACGCCTTTCCTGCCAACGCGCGGAAAGCAGATCGAGGCTGGCCTGAAATACAAGCCGCCGCACGGAACGCCTTGGGGCGAAGACTTCATGCTGACGGCTGATTTCTTCAATCTGGTCGAAACCAATGTTCTGACAACTGACCCTGCTGATTCGACCTATGACATCCAGACGGGCGAACAGAGAACGCGTGGGTTTGAGGCGGAAGGCGTCGGACGTCTTCCATACAGGATCGATATGTTGGCTTCTTTCACCTATCAGGATCCCCGGATTACAAAGACAACCGTTGCGGCCCAGAAAAATCAGCGCCCGGTTGCGGTCCCGTCTCATATGGCATCCCTGTTCCTGAAGCGGGATTTTCGGCTGACGAAAAACTGGGTTACGGGACTAGGTGCAGGTGTACGCTATACGGGTAATACGGCAGGAGCATTGCCGGAAACATTCACGGTTCCAAGCCAGCTTGTCTGGGATTTGCAGGCTCATCTGGATTACCGGCGTTTTGGAATGCAGTTCAATGGGACCAACATCGCAAACCGCCATTACGTAGCAATGTGTACGCGTTCGGTTGCCTGTGCCTGGGCACCAGGACGAGCAGTATTCGTTACTTTGTCCTATCGTTGGTAAATGGCTCGTGGTGTTCGAACTCCTTTCTGTAGTCCTGACCATTCTCGCCGCAGGACTGTTTTACCTGTCGGCGCCGTCTCAGTGTTTGATACGTCGCTCTCTCTCATTGCGTGCAGGCGTAGTGCCGGGGCTGCTCAGTCTGTTGGCTGCGGTAGAGGTAATGGCCCTGAGGATACATCTCCTCACAGCGCTGCTGGTGGTTGGAACCGTGCTGATGCTGGCGTGTAGTCTGCTGCCTCTGACACTGGCGATTTTCAGGCCTCAGGGGCGCACATTGTGAGTGGTACGACGCAGCCCAAGCCATTGGATGGCACAGGATGGATCGGGAAGGTGTTGGCTGGACTGATACTCGGCGCGGCGCTCGCGATCGGTCTGATGGGCATCCTGGGGCTGGTGTTTCACGCCGATGCCCAGCTTAAAACCGCAGCATCCCAGATTTTGCGCTGGTTTCCCGGGCCTGTCTGGGGGCTTGTGGTGGCATTTTCTTTCCTGTTCCGCTCCCCCCGTCAGGCATGGCTGACGCTGGTTCTCGTCAATGCCGGGGTGTGGGTCCTGTTTTTCCTGCTGCATGGTGTCATGGCATGAAGATTCGCGGGGATGTCGTCCGGCTTTACCGGAATGTTCATAGCTGGGTGGGCATTATGGCAGGGCTGTTCCTGTTCATCGCCTTCTACGCAGGCGGCATGACAATGTTTGAATTGCCGCTGGGGAACTGGGCCTCTCGCACAGCCACGTTGCCAGCACCAGTTCCGGCAGATCGCCTGTCCGAACTGGTGCAGAAGGCCGAGACGGCAGATCCGTCCATGATTGCCAACCATACTGTGGTTTTGCATCCGGATGAGACCAGTCCATCGAGCCTCATGTGGGTTGTCTCATCAGACAGGGACCATGGGCCTGCACGGACAGTTTATGCAGGTCTGGCCGCAGATGGCACACTCGTTACCCAGACGAGAACACCCTCGCAGGTCGGGTATTTCCTCAACATCCTGCATCAAAGAATAGGCCTTCCCCTGAACCGGGAATATGGGCGCCTCATTATGGGGATTGTGGCGCTCTTGTATGCTGTGGCGCTTGTGTCGGGCACGATTGTTCTGCTGCCCTCTCTGGTTCGTAATCTCTTTGCCGTAAGACTGACCGAAAATCTGCGCCGCATGTGGCTCGATTTCCATACGTTGCTGGGTGTTTGCTCCCTGCCGTTTCACATCGTGATGGCTGCAACGGCTGCTGGGTTTGCATTTCATCAGCCCATCATGGCGGTGGAAAAAACCCTGTTTCTGCCAGCAGTGTCCGCACATCCGCCTCAGAAAAATCACTCGCACCAGGGTGACCGGCCTCAGGCACTTCTTGAGCCGCTGGCGATTGTCGATGCCTTCCGAAAGCAGGTTCCGGGGCTTGAGCTGGACACGCTGGCCTATTCCAGCCGGGGCGGGAAGCTGTCTTTGCACGTGACGGTACAGGATGCGGCGCAGATCAGCCGGCGACCGGATGGGGGGTATGGCGAGGTCAATCCTTACACAGGGCGCCTGATCTCAACTGATTTTCTGCCCAACCATCAGAAGCCAGCATTCCAGGCCCTCACGTTGATCTACGCTCTGCATTTCGGGACTTACGGAGGGTGGCTGATCCGGTGGGGCTATGCTGTTTTGGGGTTTGGTGGAGCATTCCTGTTTTACTCAGGCAATCAGCTCTGGATCTCATCGCGCAGGCGCCGTGACCGCTCCGCTGGTCTGACGGAAGACAGCTTTGGAACGCGCTGCCTTTCGGCTCTGACAACAGGCTGCATGATTGGCTGCATCAGCGGTGTATCCGCAGTTCTTGCTGCCGCGCCTTTCTTACCAGAAGGAGGCCACTACCAGGCAGCTGAGGCCCTGTTTTACGCGGTCTTTTTCATCTGCCTCACTGTCGCTGCGTGTTGGGGCGGAACGAGAAGTCTTCGCCCCCTTCTAACTGTGGCTGGCGTGCTGACCCTTCTGATCCCCCTGACGGACATGACACGATCTCTGACGTCGGGAACGGTCACGTCCTTGGCTGTGAGTGTGGATGGTGTGGCGCTTGTTTATGGAGCGGCTCTCATTGTGCTGGCTCTCAGAAAGAGCCCGCACAGGGGGACTGAAATACGCCTCCCGGTTACTACGTCATAAGGGACGGTAAGCTCCACATTTCCACGGCCGTATCGACGGCCTGAGCGACTGGGAACAGCCGCGAGGGGGCCGCTCCGACATGGCCATGTTGGAGCATAGCCTGCCCATCCAGTTTTGCCCCTACAGCCGGAAAGCGCTCCACATTCGTTTGCGGCATGCGGAACCGGACCCAACGACGTTCCTCATCCACCAGCAGAGCAGTTCCGTCTTCAAACGTGGGACCGTGCGGATCTGAGAGGCGTTCCGCCAGATGAAGCGCCGTACAGGTTTCCCAGCCTGTGCCGATCATCAGCACGTAAGCGCCGCACTGGTTCAGAGCCGCGAGAGGCGAAACAACGCCAAACGGGTCCTCGAGAGGATGGCTGGAGAGAATGTCTGCAGCCCGTGGCCCCCGGGCTGTAAAGGACACCTGCGGATGCAGGCTCCGGAGCGTCCCGGGCCACGTACGGAAGGTCTCGGCAACTGTGCCAACGCCCCGCGTGGAGGTTGTGCGGGGATCGAACGCAGGCATGCTGGCTCGGATCGTGTCCCACCAGGTCTGTGGAACGGGTGGATCACACCATCCGGCGGGATCGCTCAGATCCGAAGACTGCGCAGGCATGACGATCGTGCCTTCCGGCCCCACAACCTGAAGAAGAGCCTCAATAACACTTCTTGCCCCGCCACAGATCCAGCCAATACGGCTCATGGCCGTATGAACCAGAACCGTCATGCCGGGTTCAACGCCAATCCGTCTGAAATCAACCGCCAGCCGTGCCTGGGTGACAGGCCCGCGGGCACGGGCAATGGCAGCCGCTTCAGTCATGTCTCAGCCACGGCCCCGATAGCCGGGAACGTCCTGTGAAGGAATCCAGACGCCTGCTGGTGGCTCACCTGTCTGCCAGAAGACATCGATTGGAATGCCGCCGCGGGGGTACCAGTAGGCTCCGATGCGCAGCCATTCCGGATCGAGCAGTTCGACAAGGCGTTCGGCAATCGCAACGGAACAATCCTCGTGGAAAGCGCCATGGTTGCGAAAGCTGGTCAGGTACAGCTTGAGAGACTTGCTCTCCACGATCCATTTGCTCGGGATGTAATCGATGACGATGTGCGCGAAGTCCGGCTGGCCCGTCACGGGGCAAAGAGACGTGAACTCCGGTGCTGTGAAGCGCACGACGTATTTGCGACCCTGATGAGGGGAGGGCACACGCTCCAGAACAGCTTCTTCCGGGCTGTTTGCGGCGGCCGTGTTACGGCCAAGCTGGCTCAGGGCGTCAGTTCCCGGGGCGGAAGGCCCCGTTGGATGATGGTCGGACATGGTGGATTCTTCTCGCGGAAAGACTGTGTTTTCCGAAGATGTGGACCAGCTTTGCGCCTCACTCAACCCGGCCCCTTTACGAAAAGACTGCGACAGAGTTTGCATATTCGCGGGATTCGGTGCAGAAGACGGCGCAAATTCTTATCTTCGATGCACCGTCTGGAAGACCACATGGAAATCCGTAACATCGCCATCATCGCGCACGTCGATCATGGCAAAACCACGCTGGTTGACGCGCTCCTCAAGCAGTCCGGCTCTTTCCGCGAGAACCAGCACGTTGCTGATCGCGCGATGGACAGCAATGACCTCGAACGCGAGCGTGGTATCACCATTCTTGCCAAGTGTACGTCCGTTGTCTGGAAAGACTCGCGTATCAACATCATTGATACGCCGGGCCATGCTGACTTCGGTGGCGAAGTCGAGCGTATCCTGAGCATGGTGGATGGCGCGATCATCCTTGTTGACGCCGCTGAAGGCGCTCTGCCGCAGACGAAGTTCGTTCTGGGCAAGGCTCTGGCCCGTGGCATCCGCCCGATCGTGGTCGTGAACAAGATCGACCGTAGCGACGCGCGTCCGGACGAAGTGCACGAAGAAATCTTTGATCTGTTCGCATCCCTGGGCGCTGATGAGCACCAGCTCGACTTCCCGATGCTGTACGCTTCCGGCCGTCAGGGCTGGGCTGATCTTGAGCTGGACGGACCGAAGAAGGACCTGTCCCCGCTGTTCGATCTGGTTCTGCGCCACGTCCCGACGCCAAACGTCGACAAGGATGCGCCTTTCGGCATGGTTGCAACCATCCTTGAGAGCGACAACTTCCTTGGCCGTATCCTGACGGGTCGTATCGATCAGGGCCGTGCGAAGGTGAACATGCCGGTTCGCGTGCTGCGTCCGGACGGAACGGTTGTTGAAACCGGCCGTCTGACCAAGCTGCTGTCTTTCCGTGGTCTGGACCGCGTGCCGGTTGATGAAGCCGAAGCTGGTGACATCGTGGCCGTTGCTGGTCTGTCCGAAGCAACGATTCCGGACACGATTGCTGACCCGTCCATCAGCGAGCCGCTGCCGTCCCGTCCGGTTGATCCGCCGACCCTGTCCATGACCTTCCGCATCAACGATGGCCCGCTGGGTGGCCGTGAAGGCAAGAAGGTTACGTCGCGTCAGATCCGTGACCGTCTCTTCAAGGAAACCGAAGGCAACGTGGCCATTAAGGTTACGGAAAGCCCGGAAAGCGAAGCTTTTGAAGTTGCCGGTCGTGGTGAACTTCAGCTTGGCGTTCTGATTGAGCAGATGCGTCGTGAAGGCTTTGAGCTGACGATCGGTCGTCCGCGCGTTCTCTTCCGTGAAAACGAAGAGACCGGCGATCGTGAAGAGCCGTTCGAAGAAGTTCTGGTCGACGTTGACGAGCCGTATTCTGGCGTTGTCGTCGAGAAGATGTCCCTGCGTAAGGGTGTGATGCAGGACATGCGTCCGTCCGGTGGTGGCAAGGTTCGTCTGACGTTCCTGATCCCGTCCCGTGGCCTGATCGGCTATCATGGTGAGTTCCTGACCGACACGCGCGGTACGGGCCTCATGAACCGTCTGTTCCATGGTTATCTGCCATATGTCGGCACGATCGAAGGCCGTCGTAACGGCTCGCTGATCTCCGCTGAAGATGGTCAGACAACGCAGTACGCGCTGTTCGCCCTTCAGGATCGTGGCACGATGTTCGTGGACGCTGGCGAGAAGATCTACACAGGTATGATCCTGGGTGAGCACTCCCGCGAGAACGATCTGGACATCAATGCGGTCCGTGAAAAGAAGCTGACCAACATGCGTGCATCCGGCAAGGACGAAGCCCTGCTTCTGACGCCGCCGCGCCGTATGAGCCTTGAGCAGGCCATCGCCTACATTGAAGACGATGAGCTGGTTGAAGTGACGCCATCCGCCATTCGTATCCGTAAGCGTTACCTGGATCCGAACGAGCGTAAGCGCGCTTCCAAGAGCCGCGAAAGCTGATCTTTCCCATCAGGGAATAGATTTCGAAGAACGCGCACCGGGTTTCCGGTGCGCGTTTTTTTTATGGCTGAGAGTCGAGAGGCAAGAAATCAGGAAGTCCTCGACGCGACTTTGGCGGAATTGAGGCGTATTTGCGAAGAGGAGCCGCTATCCCCCTGAAATTTCATAAAGTTAATGCACGACGAAGACGCGCGCTGGTGCTAATTTCAGAGCATGGCCACTTCGAATTTTCTGAAATGTGGTCCGTTTTTCAGTTCTCTGGAGCTTCGTTCTCAGATGCGCCTTTTCAATCGTTCCCTAATCGCCGCCGTTTCTGCTCTGGCCCTGACAGCTGCTCCGGCTTTCGCTGATCCAGTGTCTGCTCCGGTCGAAGCAACGCCTGCTCCGACGGCTCCTGCCGCGCCAGCAGAACCTGCTGCGCCTGCCGCCGCTCCGGAAGCTGCATCCACGGATGCTGCAACGTCCGACAAGACGAGCACCACGAAGAAGCATCATCACAAGAAGCACCATCACAAGAAGCATAAGAAGGCTGCCGCTGCTGCCTCCACGACGGATGAAGCAGCACCGTCCAACTAATGACGGCTTACCCGGTTTTACCGGGTAGTGAGTAGAGGAAAGCGGGATCGGCTCAGGCTGGTCCCGCTTTTTTTGTTTTTACTGTACGGTCCTCTCAAACCTTTGCTTGCAAGACATACAGTCGTTTCAATTTTCCGGGTGTGGATTTCATGGCTTCTTATCTTTTGTCTTGGCATGGGACGCTTGTTTCCAGCAGGGAAGCCTGTTTATGCACGGCATCTTTTGCAGACGTATTGTTGAAAGTGGTCACACCCGTTCTGGTAGAAGGCGGATATGACATGATGCCCAGTTGGGCAGGTTTGTCGCTCTGTCCTTTGCCGGGGGCCGTACGACCGTTGTGTGTTTTGACGATGGGTACGGAGTTCCTGTCCAGTCGCAATGCCATAGACCTGGACTGGGTAGGTTATCATCTGGAATGGGAGAGTTTCTTACCAATCAAGGCCTCTCTGCTTCCTGTCCTGCATGCGCTGCTCTCTCGGAGGTGGTCCATTGGGAATGGACCTCTACAGCTGCCGTGTATTCAGGAATTTTCTCTCTTCATTGGGGATCAGAAATGGCCATTGGAGACACTTCTGGCGACAATCGAAGAGGATACTATTCTTCTGCAGACTGCAGGCGATGAAACCGTCTGGATTTTAGGAGCCTGCCCGTCCGCCCTCTTGTCCAAGCTTTTGCGTGGCGTGTCCGAAAGTTTCGTCGGGGCAGTTTCTACCCCTGAGACTGAAGAACTGCGCAGGCAGATTTTAAGGGTGTCCGCTGCACCGCATGAAATCATTCATCTCCTGTATTTGGCCCGGATGTGTGCAGAGCAGGAAAGAATGACTTTTGGACAAGAGTTTCTAAAATATGCCCGCCTTTATGATGCCCGTCCGGATCTAGGCTATTTCCAGGCCGTCTTGGCGGAGCGCATGGGAGATCATGCCGCCGCGACTAAGCATCTCTCGGATGCGCTGGCGCAAAAATTTTTTGATTCGACCATGCTCAAGCAGCTTGATTACCTGCAGGCCAGAATGGCAGCAGGAGAGAACATGCTTTTTCTTCTGCCAGAACTGATGCAACAGGTTTCAGGAAGTGGCTTCGATCCTCTTTTTGATTCCCTGATGCTCTCTCAGAAGCTGGCCGCAACAAACAATCAGGATGTGGTGCAGGCCTATAGTCTGATGTTTGAGCAGTTCTGTTTCAGTAAAAGCCGAGACCGTGGTCGGGCGCTTTTGCGCCATGATCAGACTGGTAATGGCGTCCGTTACTGGAGCGAGATTTGTTTAGGGCATGACGCGTGGCTGTCCGGGGATCGAGCTGCCGCAGACAGGCATTATGGCGAGGCCAAGACCCAAGCCATCGAAAACGGGATCATGCCAATCCACTATAATTGCGGTGTGTTTTCCTGGTTGCCTGAAGCTGAGGTTACTGGCCTTGAAAACAAAGTCGTGGAAGACCGTCTTGGAACCTCGGGGTGGACTTGGAAGTCCAGTGTTCTTCCGGGGCAGGAGGACGTTCAGCCAGAGCTTTGTCTGGTTTTCGGCTGTGATACTGGATACTTCCAGTTCATTCCCAAGCTAGTCCTATCTTTGCTGAAAGTGTGCATGGCCCGACCGAAGGGTGGCCGCATCCGGCTCTGTCTGGGTATCGATAGCCCGACGAAGGAACAGTTGGACTGGTTGGAAGAGATAGTCAGTGCCTTGTCAGGGCATGATTATGGGCTTGATTTCACCTTTGCGCATGGCCCGCTGACCTACCGCGACGGTGCAACCTATACGGCCATTCGATATCTGATTTTTCCGGAAATTGCCGAGCGCTGGAGCTGTCCGGTCATTACCGCAGACTGTGATGGCTACTTTCCGTCAGATTTTTTGACACTCTGGGAAGAGATGAAAGCCACGGCAGATTATGGCTTTCGCCTTTATGCTTACGATAAGGCCGGGCATCAGTTTTTTGGAGAGCCGTGGGGTTTTGGGGCTGGCATCTCCTACTTTGGGAATGCGGAGAAAGTGCCCGACATCGCCCGTTTCCTGCATAATTATCTTCAAATTGCCTATAATCCGGATAATCCGACCAACTGGTGTATCGACCAATGCGCTTTAGTGCAGGCTTACAAGCAGTTTGTAGCACCGGATTGGGAGACGTTGCGTATTCGCTTCATGGATGACGGAACGCCTTTGATGGTGATGCCCCATCATGTGGGTGGCAAGCAGGAGTTGCTTGAGCACGAAGGCACTGTGTCTGCAGAGGATGTTCGGGCTTTTCTGTCCGCTTGAGCGGAAGAGTATGGCTGAAAGTTGGTTCTGGCAGATCACGTCAGATTGGTCTGCCAGAGAAAGAACGCTGCTATCAGCCTTTATAAAGCCGATAGCAGCATCGTTTTACAGGTAGCGATCGAGAGAGAGATCCAGTGACGGGATTGCCGTCTGCCGGCCGGAGATCTGGTCTGCAACGATCTGGCCGGAGCCCGCTGCCATGGTCCAGCCCAGCGTGCCGTGACCGGTGTTAAGCCATAGATTGCCGTAGCGCGGAGCTGGCCCGACGATGGGTGTGCCATCTGGCGTGCAGGGACGCAGGCCGGTCCAGTAACGGGCGGCGGAGAGGTCGCCGCCGCCGTACATCTCGTTGAACGACAGTTCCAGCGTTTCACGACGGTCCGGGCTCAGGCGTAGGCTGAAGCCAGTCAGTTCGGCTGTTCCGCCGATGCGGATGCGATCCCCGAGGCGGGTGATGGCAACCTTGTAGGTTTCATCATTCACCGTGGATACCGGCGCACGGCTCTCATCTGTGATTGGCATGGTCAGGGAGTATCCCTTGACCGGATAGATCGGCAGACGCAGCTCCAGCGGCTTCATCAAACGCGGGGAGTAGCTACCAAGAGCCAGCACATACGCATCTGCTGTCAGGCGGCCAGCGCTGGTACGAATGCTCACGATGGATTTGTCAGCCGCTTCGATCGCTTCAATCGTGGTGCCAAGGCGGAACTTCACACCCTTCTGCTCGGCCATGGCAGCGAGGCGACGTGTGAAGAGATGCGCATCACCCGTCTGGTCGCCTGGAAGACGCAAGCCACCACGCAGGCGATGGCGGGCATGGGCCAGACCCGGCTCATGAGCAATGATTTCATCGACGTTCAGAAGCTGATGATCCACACCGCTTTCCGCCAGAAGACGCATGTCTTCGGCTGCGTGTTCGACCTGGGCATCCGTCCGGAAAAGCTGGATTAGACCTTTTTGGTCTCCGTCATACGTGATGCCGGTTTCGTCGCGGAGGGCGTCGATTTTATCGCGGGCGTACTCCGCAATCCGAAGCATACGGCTCTTATTAATGTCGTATGCTTTTTCCGAACAGTTCGCGAGCAGCTCGCCCATGAAGCGGAACATGGCCGTATCGAAGCGCGGGCGGATGATCAGCGGGCTGTGTTTGCTGGTCATCCATTTGGCGACTTTGAACGGCAGACCCGGCATGGCCCATGGTGTCGAGTAACCAGGGGAGACCTGACCGGCGTTGGCGAAGGACGTTTCAAGCCCTACGCCAGGCTGCCGGTCAATAACCTCAACTTCATGACCTTCCTGAGCAAGATACCAGGCGGTTGTCACGCCGATGACGCCGGCGCCCATGACGATGATTTTCATGACAGTTCTGCTGCTTTCCGATTGGTAGAAAACCGTATTTTCGATTTGGTACCGATCAGATCAGCACCAGCGGAAACGGTTGTCTACCCCCGGCTTTTCAGCCCGGAACGCCCTTGCTGGTGGAATATTCGAAGTGCAGGGCTGTATCCGGATGAACTATGGCGTGAATGGCATGAACTGCCATCGCACCTTCAGAAAATCCCTGAAGAATTAATTTAAGCTTACCAGGATAAGTTGCCACATCGCCGATGGCGAAAATGCCCGGTGTGCTGCTTTCCAAGGTCGCCGGGGTGACCGGAACCGTGTTGCGATGCGTGTCCAGACCCCAAAGAGCGATCGGGCCGAGATCCGTGGAAAGACCATAGAACGGCAGCAGCGTATCAGCGTCCAGATGGCGGGATTCGCCAGCCAGAGTAGTGACTTCCACGGCAGAAAGCTGGCCGTCCGTACCGTGCAGGGCGTGGAGCTGGTAAGGGACAACCTTCTCAATACGGCCCGCTTTGATCTGATCGTCGATGCGGGACAGTGTCTCCGGGGCACCGCGGAAGCGGTCTCGGCGATGCAGCAGATAAATGTGCTCAGCAACATCTGAAAGCGACAGCGCCCAATCCAGAGCAGAATCGCCACCACCGGCAACGACAATTTTCTTGCCGGCGAAATCAGCGCGCTTCTTGACGTAATACTGAACTGCACCCGTGCGCTCGTATGCTTCCAATCCGTCGAGCGGTGGACGGTTCGGACCGAATGCGCCAGCACCAGCGGCTATGATGACAGCCTTGGCTTTCACGGTGTCGCCACGTGCTGTGGTGAGCGTGAAGTCTCCACGGTGACCCGTCAGGGTTTCCACGCGGGAGCCGAGCAGACGGGGAACGTCGAACGGCGCAATCTGCTGATCCAGCGCTTCAATGAGTGCGCCGCCCTCAATAGAAGGGTGTGCCGGGATGTCATAAATCGGCTTTTCCGGATAGAGCGCCGCACACTGACCGCCAATGCTGTCGAGCGCGTCAATCAGGACGCAGCTCAGTTTGAGCATTCCGCATTCAAAAGCTGCGAAGAGGGCGGTCGGACCGGCGCCAACAATTGCGACGTCGGTGGAGAGGGTTTGAGGTGAAATCGTCATATCTGTTTCTTAGGCGTTTTGAGTTGAATGGGGTAGACCATCCCGCATGCGGTGCGCCTTTGTCATCCAACATATTAATGCAACAGGCGGAACCGAACGCTCTGCCTGCGCGGTGATGAACGGGCTTGTTCAGCGGGATGTGACGGTTCATCTGCTGGAACTGGTGGGAAACGGCGCGCCCGTCTTTCCGCTGGACGACAGAATTCCCGTAAAATCCCTGTTTGAAAAGCCGGTAAAAATTTTCAATTCCTGGCCACGAATTGTTGGGAAATTGGTGCGCTATCTAAAGCGTCACCGCATCGACACACTTGTTGTTGTGGAGGCCACACATGCCCTGTATGGCGTGGCTGCGGCCCGTCTGGCCGGGTGTCGGTGCATCGTGTGGGAGCACTTCAATTTCAACATTACGTTCAATCGGCGCAAACGGGTCTGGGGACGGCAGATTGCGGCGCGATGGGCTGATGATGTGGTGGTCCTGACGGCGCGTGACAAAGCGCTCTGGCAGGCAGGGCTATCCCTCAAAGCGTCTCTGTCAGTCATTCCGAATATGGCCCCGCCGGTCTGGCAGACAGCTTATGCGCAGACTTCTCGTCTTGTTCTGACGGCAGGTCGGCTGACCGCTCAGAAAGGCTATGACCTGCTTCTGAAAGCCTGGGCGGCTGTAGAGGCTGATAAACGCGTAGCAGGCTGGTCTCTACTTATTCGTGGAGACGGACCGGAAAGGTTCATGCTTCTGCAACAGGCGGCGTGCCTGCTACGGGTGACGATTGCTCCCGCGACCTCTCATCTTGATGACGACTACCGGCAGGCCGCGCTCTACGTGTGTTCATCGCGCTACGAAGGGCTGCCGATGGTTCTGCTTGAGGCTGCCTCAGCGGGAGTGCCAGTGGTGGCTTTCCATTGCGAAACCGGCCCGGCGGAAGTGGTTGTGCCGGAGGAAACAGGAATCCTCGTGCCACCCGAGGATTATATCGGACTTGCTGAAGCTCTTCTGACTCTGATGGAGCAGAATGAAAAAAGGCGGGCCATGTCAGACATGGCCCGCCTTAAAGCACTGGAATTTCAGGAAGGCCCCATCATGGATCGATGGATGGCTCTCCTGGGTCAGTCCTGACTTTTTCTTCAGCCTGCTGCCTGAAACGTTACTTTCCGCTCAAGCGCCACACCCAGTGCCGTTGTCACAGCGTCTTCAGAGAATGTGACGCTGGTGTATGTCTGTCCGGCTTCAATGATGCCAGACAGAGTTTTGGCGGAGTGCAGCGCCACAATCTGTTGGGCCATGTCTTGGGTGGTGGACTGGACGAGGCCACGCAGACTGTCCGGAAGCGCCAGTCCTTCTGCGGCCACGGGCGTCATGATGCAGGGCACGCCCGCAGATAGGCTTTCCAGCACCTTACCCTTGATGCCTGCCCCGAACCGGAGAGGAGCGACACTGAGGCGCGCTTGGTTCAGCACGCTGTCCAAGTTCTGGACATGACCAAGAACCCGGATGCGATCGCTGGCCATAGCATGGATGCTGTCTGGCATCTCTGCCCCAACCAGAGTGCAGGTAATGGTCGGGTCCATGGCCCACACCGCCGGCATGATGTCATTCACCAGCCACTGCACGGCATCGCTGTTTGGGGCATGTGCGTAGTTACCAATGAACAGTACGCCGTTTCTGTCGTGGCTTGTGGACGAGGTGCTGGCCGCAGGTGTTGCCCATGGAACCACATGCACGATGGCTTGCGGCAGATCTTTCCGAAGCTGGGCCGCTTCCGCTTCAGAATGCGTCAGGACAGCATCCGCCTGAAGAACTGCCCGGTATTCCGCCACGCGAATCTGATTGGCCTTCGCCATCAGTTCCGGTCGGCCCTGCACTGCGGCCTGACGTGCCAGACGCAGGAAGTGAAGGTCTGCGACGCTGTAGAGGACGTAGGCTTTCTGCTGGTTACGGCGGACGAGTGCCATATAGCGCGTCGCGATATCTTCACGGTGCAGATACACGACGTCGAAGCTGTTCAACTGGCGGCGCAGAACGTCTTCGACGGACGCAAAGAACGGAAGTCCCTGCACCTTTACACTTGCCAGTGAGTCCAGAGGAGCGGTCATGTCCATTTGGTCAGCGGCTACGAAACAGACGTCATAACCCAGAGTTTCGAGGGCCATCATGTGAGACAGGATCGCCTGAGATCCCGCATCCCGATTGGCATCGGGGCGAAGGCTGTCAATGACGAGTGCCCGCTTGCGTTGCGTTGTGGCCTTTGTGGGCATTCCCCGGCGACGGCGCGTGGCATGAAGAGACTGTTCTGCCAGACCACTCACGGCCAGCGCACGGGACTGTCGGAGTTTTTCCACCTGTCCGAGGAGGAAGGACAGAACCTGATCGCCAGACTGTTCGTCAGCGGCAGCAGACACAGCGCGGGCTACAGTCTGCTCCATATCCGCGTCGAAGGCCGTTACGGGTTCCAGAACCTGTGGCGTGCCCAGAAGTGCACCGTCCTCTTCCCGACGCACTTCCAGAACATGGCGTGTGAGTGGGGAGAGGCCGCCGGGCAGGATCACATCGAAGCCGCAGAGCAGGGGCCGTCCGCTCTTGGCAACATCGGGGCGACGACCGTTTGCCACGATGGAAGCGAGAACCACACCGTTATCGACGATCTGCAGCGTCACGACATCTTCGGGGTTAGCAGGGTTCGTCGCCCAGCCGGAGATGCGATTGCGTGTAGCGATGTCTATGAAGCCATCAAGAGGGGCCACTGGCGACGGTGCCAGAACGGCCTGTGGAATTTTCTGCTCCATCTGGTCCATCATCCAGGGCGTGTTGCCCAAGGGAGCATGATCGGTGGCGCGACGCACTTCCAGAACGTGACGATCCAGCGGAGACAGACCGCCTGGAATATCAAATCGGAAGCCACAGGCTCCACCAACATCCGGCCTTGCCGTTCCCGTGGTGACTTCGCCGAGAACAACCCCATTATCAAGGATCTGAAGGCGAACGGCGTCAGTGCTGCCCGGAACGCGTGCCCACCCTTCAATATGAGTGTGGGTTACAACGTCCAGGAAGCCTTCCAGAGGGCCCGTTGCCACGCGTGTTTTAGTGGAAAGAGCGTTCAGGCGCGTCCGAATGGCGGCTAACTGAGCACCTTCTTCAACACGTGGCGCACAATAGCGGGCCTGAACCTGCTCTGCCGCAGGATAGAGCGCATCATACTCGGAAGCATTGTGGAACATGCCACGAGAGCTATCGTCCACAAAGGTTTCGGACTCTGCACCGTTCGCGAAGATGACGTCGTGGCTTTCCAGCTCAATGTGGAAATAAGCCACCTCATCCATGCGTTCTGCCTGAAGGATGCTTGTGCCGTTGACCAGAGCGACTGCGGGGATCAGAACCCCGTCCAGATACATGGCGTGGAGTGGCGAAACGGACAGATCCTGTTGTGGCAGATTATTGCCTAGAGAACCGCTACGGAAGATGACCGGAAGGATGTCACGGTTCCCATTAGCGAACGCGCCCGCATAGTTTCGGCGACCAATCCAGTGGATGGCTCGGAGACCGTTCGAACGGGTCTGAACAAGATCAGCGATTTCGAGCTGTTCGACCGGAATCTCTCCGCGGTTCGTCATGATGAGTGTGCCGCGGCAATAGCAGGGCGTCCCTTCGGCCAGGAGAAGTGTGCCGCCTGTACTGTCAGACTGAAGGGTGAAGAAATCAGCGGCATAGTCGCTATCGAGGGCTATCGTATAGGTGTCTATGCCGTTGGAAATTTCCAGCGTGGAAGGGTCGGTCAGGGTTGCTGTGGTGCTGCTGGACCAGGCGAGTTCTGGCAGGTCCACTTTTGCACCACTGGAAAGATGGATGTTTCGGGTCGTGCTGCCTGCATAAAGTGCAAGACGGCTTCCATCTCCAACGCTGACATTCGAGGCCGAACTGCCGCTATGGACGGCGGCGCTCTGGCTGCTTGTCAGAGTAATGTCAGACAGGGCTGTGCCGTTCGTAGCCCTGTAATCCGTCATTTCCAGAAGGGTCAGGGACGGATCGTGATCTGACTCTGCGTCGAGTTGTCCCGTATTAACGTGCAGGGTCTGGAACTGGCCCGCATTCGCAAACCCGTCCGTTCCGACCGTATGGTCGAGTGACTGCGCGTTGCCTTCATAGATGTAGGTGTAGCGATTGCTTGCGTCTTCTTTGGTCTCCATGTCCGTCAGGCCAGCATTGGCATAGACCTGGTTGGCGTCGCTCCACGCCACGTCATTGAAGTCACCGAGGATGCCGATCTTGGCGGTAGGATCGCTCGAAAGCTGGTTCTGGACGTAGTTCGTGATGTACTGGGCCTGCGCGATACGGTTGTTGACCGTCGCTGTCGTGCCGCCATGATTTACTGGTGGCTGGGTCGCACCATACAGCTCCGAACTTCCGGCCTGCGAGGACAGATGCACGTTAATGAGCGTGACATCCTTGCCATTGAACTCGAAGGTTCCAACCAGGGGCAGGCGGGTGTTCTTAAACGTGCCGCTCAGTTCCTCACTGCCGATGGTGATTACGGGTTCTTTCAGTGTGACGCGGTCTGCGTTGTAGAGGAAGACGCTGCGGATATTGCCGCCGGAGACGCCACCCTGCGTGCCATTCGCCGGATCGACCTGAGCCCAGGAATAGGTGGGCCCCCCGGCATCAGCGATGGCTTTGACCAGAGCGGCAAGGTTCTGCTCAGCGCTGACAGTTCCATCGTTAGTGACGCCACTGTCATCCTGAATTTCCTGAACAGCCAGAACATCCGGACTGTCAAGATTTTTGACGATGATCTGCGCGACCTGCTTCAGACGGTCCGCATTTGCCGGGTCCAGGGCGTTGAAATTCTCGATGTTGTAGTCGCTGACGAGAAGGTTCTGCTCGTCCTTGTGGAAGGTCGTAACTGGCGCAGGCGTTTCATTGTGAATGACCGTGACCTGTGTGGTCGGGATCAGTTCATAAACGCCGTTGTAATACGTTAGAACACCCGTAATATCGCCGAGCTTGTCGCCTACTTCGGCACTGATGGCAGAGCCAGGCGTGACACCGCTATCATAGTATATCTCGACGCGCTGGGTGTTGATGCTGCTCTCGGTGCTCTGAAGAGCGCCGGTTGGCGTGAGCAGTCCATTGCCGTTATCCGGCACGACCCATGTGGCGTTAGAGGCTGTGGCGCCGGTGGCCACAACGTCATGCAGGGTAATGACCTGACCGATGAGGCTCCGGTAAAAGTCCAAAGCGTTGGTGTCTGGATTGAGGGAAGCCGTACTGGTGTTGAGGTCGATCGCCTGTTGCAGATCGCCGAGATAGGAGGCCGCCGGAACGGTGAGGCCACCTTGACCCACCACCGCTGGGGTAATGGCCGTGTAGGCTGCACCCGTGTCTGTGTAGGAGACGAGATTGAGTTCCGGTAAAGTGAGGGACTTGCTCCAGGATGTACCGGAGTAGTTCGTGACAGTGCCGGTTACGGAGACTGTTGTGCCAACAGTCGGGAGCGTTGCGTTTTTTCCGGCATAGACAAACAGGCCGGTACTTCCGACGCTGTTGGCGTCCTTGCTGGACTGCTGGATCCAGAACCCGATACTGCCATTCGTATCAATGGCTGTGACGACACCCGTGGTGGTGACGCTGCTGCCCGCTACCGTACTGTAATAACCATTCCCGTTAATCTGCTGGATCGTCAGAGGTGTTGGTGTTGTCGGTGTAGTGGTGCCGGAGTCATCACCGCTACCGCCTGATCCCGTGTCCGACCCGGAAGAGCCATCGTCAGACCCAGAGGAACCTCCGGCATCAGAGCCGTCGTTTGCAGCCTCGGGTGTTACGAGAACTGTTCCAGCGGCAGGCGTTGTGCCGTAACCCGCAATGCCAGAAAGAGCCGGATCATCCACAGTCCAGTCTGATGGGCTGTCAGTGTCCCTTCCGTCAGGAATGCGGGAGGCACCGGCAATTAATTTGCCTGTGAGAACGGGCGCGTTCGCGTAAGTTGGATCGCCCTTTCCGCCATCTGAGACCGCAATGGTGTCACCGATTTCAGACCAGGGCGTAGAGGTGAAAGTGCCTGTGTTGGCCGTGTCCAGATCGTCTCCCGCTTTGCCAGTAAAATTTTTGACCAAGAGGACAGTTTGCGTGCCGTTCTGCAAAGAATTTGTCTGGTATGGTGTGACCCAGTAACCGTTGCTGTTAGTGACGCCGAGCTGAAAAACATTATCAATTTTACCGGCAGCCGTTCCATCGCCGTCTACGACGATTAGCGACCATGCACTATAATCCGTATCTGCATCACCCTTGATTTCTATAAATTCGTTCGGATCGCCAGAAATACTTGAGTTAAACATGAATTCATTGATGAGCAGCGTGGATGTCATTGTTAAATACCCTTGCTGGAATAATTTTTCAGAATCGTTACTGAAAAGTTAAAAAACATTTCTGACTTTGCGTAATAAAGAGTCAATATGCGTTGTTTGTATTTTTTAAAAAATCACAAAACATTCACTTCATTTCGTTTTGTGTCCTATTCCATGCTTTTAGAGAGCAATGATGTGTTGTCAGAAACCAGAACACGAGGGCGCTTGCTGGATGGCCCATAGAACGTCACATTGAGGGGATGCAGATAAGCCTCCCTGATCAGACCTCGACCGAACATCTTGCTGCCCGAATCGCGACGCTTTGTGCCGCCGGAGACTGCATTGCCCTGTCGGGTGGACTGGGTGCTGGGAAGAGCACTTTTGCCCGGGCCTTTCTACGGTTTCTGGCAGGCGATGCTACGATGGAAGTCCCGAGCCCAAGTTTTGCGCTGGTTCAGCCTTATGACACCTCCGCCGGGCCAGTTTTCCACTATGATCTATGGCGGTTGGATGGGTCGGATGCGCTGTATGAACTGGCCTGGGATGAAGCCTGCGAAGGCATCATGCTGGTGGAATGGCCAGAGCGCGCCGAAGATCTCCTGCCCGCCAATGCCCTGCATCTGACGCTGACCTCTGGTGCGACAGAAGACGAACGTCTTGCAGACCTGACCGGCTGGCCGGACGAGCGCCTGAGCGGGATTGCGCTATGACCGTTGTGACGATTGCGGGCACCGAGCCGTTTCTGGATCGGGTCGCTCATGAATGGCTGAAGCAGGACCCTGCCGCTGGAACGGATGGTCCGGGCCTGCTGCTCGTGCCGAGCCGTCGTGCCGGCCGTGCATTGATGGAAGCGTTCCTGCGCGTGCTGGATGGCAAGGCATCCCTTCTGCCGCGCATCGTTGCGATCAATGACGTAGATGAAGAGGCGCTGGCGTCCATCGGGATTGATGTCTCGTTGCCCCCGGCTGTTGAGCCACAAAGACGGCTGGCTGTTCTGTCCATGCTGATTCTGCAAACGCCCATTGTCAGTGTCGGAGTGGACAAAACCAAAGGCATTGATCGGGCATGGCCTCTCGCCAAGGCCCTGGCTGACCTGATGGATGAGGCCGAGCGGAGTGGCGTGGATCTGGCAAAAAGTCTGCCGGACGCTGTAGAGGAACGCTTTTCGGAACACTGGCAGCAGACGCTGAAATTTCTGGAAATCGTAACCACGATCTGGCCGAAATGGTTAGAAGAAGAGGGTCTGTCGAACCCCGTTGCCCGTCAGGTCGCGCGTCTGAAAGCGCAGGCGGCGGCATGGCAGCATGTTCCGCCCCACACGCCAGTTTGGGCCGTCGGGTTCGCAGATGGGTCCGCAGCGGTTTCAGATGTGCTGGCGGCAGTAGCGACATTGCCGGCCGGACTGGTGATCCTTCCGGGGGTTGATCTGGACCTGCCTCAGGCAATGTGGGAGGCGCTTCCTGCGTCCCACCCACAAGCTGGTCTCAAGGAAATTCTTGCGGATCTGGGTCTGACACGCGACAATCTGACGGATTGGGACGGCGGCAGGGATCGGGCCAGAGAGCGTCTGATGCGTGGCGTCATGCTGCCGGAACAGGGGATTACGGCCTGGGGGCGGGATCTGAACCCGCGTGATATCTCTGGCCTGTCTCTGCTGCCTGCACAGGATCAGCAACAGGAAGCGCAGTCCATCGCGCTGATCCTTAGAAATGTGGTGTCCGTCTCCGGCCAGACCTGTGCGCTTGTGACGCCAGATCGTAGTCTTGCCCAGCGCGTCGGGACCGAGCTTTTGCGGTTCGGGATTTATGCTGATGACAGTGCCGGTGAGCCTCTGGCGCAGACGCCAGCCGCCGTGTTCCTGCGCCTGATCGCCACGGCAGCCGAGGCGCAACTGTCCCCGGTGGCTCTGCTTTCCGTTCTGAAACACCCTTTAGCGTCGCTTGGGCGAACACCGGGCAACTGTCACGCCTCGGCCCGTCGGCTGGAGCGTCTGTTGCTGCGTGGACCCGCTCCTGCACCGGGGATTGCAGGCCTTAAAGCGGCGCTTGAGACTTATATTCAGAACCAGCGTGATCCGGACAATGGGGCAAGCGCGGATGCTCCTGATGAGCCGGAAGGGCCAGCAGCGTTCATCGCCCGGATTGAAGCCGCTTTCGAGCCTTTGCTTGGCCTGTCTGGCGCGGTTCCACTCCCTGAATTGCTGGAAGCCTTGATTCATACCGCCGAAGCTCTGGCTGCGACCGAAACAGAACTGACTGCAGAGCCTGAAGAAGGACTGCATCCGGGTGGCCGTCTCTGGATGGGGGACGATGGTGAGGCGCTGTCTCGCCACTTGGCCGCTTTGATCCAGCATACCGGCATCCTGCCACCGCAAAGGTTGGCGCATCTGGATTCCTTCCTGAACACGTCCATGGCCGGGCAGATGCTGACGGGTTTGCGCGCGCATCGGGGTGGTGTGGAGTTGGCCCATCCGCGTGTCACCATTCTCGGTGTGCTCGAAGCGCGTCTATTGGCGTTCGATGTGGTTGTTCTGGGTGGATTGAACGAAACGGTCTGGCCGCCCGCGACTGATCCTGGGCCATGGTTGAGCCGCCCGATGCGGACGCGTGTGGGTCTGCCGTCTCCTGAGCGGCAGATCGGGATCAGTGCCCATGATTTCGTCTCAACAGCGCTGGCCGCTGGGGAGGTCGTGTTTTCCAGTTCCGCCCGACGGGATGGTGCACCGGGTGTGCCTGCCCGCTGGATGGTGCGAATGGAAGCATTCCTGGGTGGTCGCGGCCAGAAGCTGCCTGTGCATCCAGCGCTCGAATGGCAAAAGGCCATGGATCAGCCGCTGGATGGTGCAGAAACCGTGGCTCCCCCAGAGCCAAGGCCTCCTGTGGCACTCCGGCCGCGGCGTCTGAGCATCACGGAGATCGAAACGTGGATGCAGGACCCGTATGCCATTTACGCCAAGCATGTTCTGAAGCTGAAGGCACTCAAGCCGCTTGAAGAAGGGGCGGAACATGCTGATTTCGGCATGATCGTGCATGAGGCTATGGATCGCGTTCTCAAGGACTATCCGGATCGTTGGCCGCAGAATGTGGCTGCCTCCTTGAAGCGTACCTTCGCCGAAGAACTTGCCAAGGCCAATATGCGACCTGCGCTGGTCAGTTGGTGGGCCCCAAGGCTGGAGCGTATTGCGGACTGGGTTGCCGTACAGGAGCGCACCCGTCGAGAACAGGAACACGCCGTCGCGCGACATATGGAAGTGTCTGCGTCCTTCAGGATCGAAGCTGCACGCGCACCCTTTGAGCTACGCGGGAGGGCAGACCGCATTGACGTTGATGAAGACGGCAAGGCGACGATCTTCGATTACAAGACCGGCTCTCCGCCAACAGGCAAAGCGGTAGAGGGTGGATGGTCCGTTCAGCTTGTTCTGGAAGGGGCATTGCTGGCCAAAGGTGCTTTCGAAGGCGTTCCGGCTGCCGAAACGAAACAGCTTCTGTACTGGCACCTGACAGGCGGCGATGATCCGGGGAAAGAGAGCGAAGTTCCAAGCCGGAAATCCAGCCTTGATGCCGCTGCCCTGATTGGTGAGGCCATGGAAAAACTGCGTGGCCTCATTGATGAGTATGACCAGCCCGATCAACCCTATCGCTCCCAGCCCTGGGCCGGGCATGTGCCGCGCTATACGGATTACGCTCAGTTGGCACGGGTGGACGAATGGCGCGCGGCCTATGCGGAAGGAGACGATTCATGAGCGAGACGCGCAACCGCGCTGACGTCATTGCGGAAGCTGATCGCACCCAGCTTGCCGCGTCTGACCCGATGGCGTCCGTCTTCGTGTCTGCGTCTGCTGGATCAGGTAAGACGAAGCTGCTGATTGATCGTCTGCTTCGTCTGATGCTGCCCCTTGAAGTAGAAGCAGATGATGGGTCGATTGTGTTGGCCGAAGGGGCAAATCCGTCCCGCATCCTATGCTTGACCTACACCAAAGCCGCCGCCGCGGAGATGGCCAACCGTCTTCAGTCCCGGCTTGGCGAATGGGTATCGCTCCCGGATGAGCGTCTGGGCCGGGAACTTGAGAAACTGCGTGTCCCCAATACGGATGAGACACGTCGTGCGGCCCGGGCGCTGTTCCTGAAAGTTCTGGACCTGCCGGGCGGTCTGCGGATCGAAACGATCCATGCGTTCTGTCAGTCTCTTCTGCGTCGTTTCCCGCTGGAAGCCTCCGTTGATCCGCATTTCACTCTGATGGAAGATACGGATACGACGCTCGCTTTGCGGGAAGCCATGGAAGACGAACTCGCCAAGGCTCCGAAAATCGTGGCCGAAGTGGCGGGGACCATCGGGATCGACCGGTTCTTCCAGCGGATACGTGCTCTGAACATGGAAGAAAGCCGCGTTCGTCCCCTGCTGGACCGCTGGCAGATCCTGCCGGACGCTGTGCTGAGCGCTTATCGGGGCGCCCTGAAAGCCGGGCAGGAGGCGGCGTCTGATCTGGAAGGGTTGATCTGTAAGCCTCGCAAGGAAGCGGAATTGCGGGCCGGACTTCAGGCGGCGCTCGGCGTGGTCACGGCCGCTGCGAAACCAACTGTGGAGCAGATGCTCCTATGGCTTGGGACGCAGATAGAAGACCGTTCGGCACCTGTCTGGAGCAAATGTCTGCTGACGGACAAAGGCACCGTGCGGCAGATGAACCGCATCATCAGCAAGAAAGCACAGGACGCCGTTCCTGACATCGTGCCGCTGCTGGAAGAGGAAGGCCAGCGCCTTCTGGACCTGACCGAGAGCATCAAGCGCGCCGTGCTTCTTTCCCTGAATCGCGCGCTTCTGTCCCTTGCCGCACCAATGCTGTCTAACTTCCGAGAGGGCAAGGCCGCGCGTGGACTGGTGGACTACAACGACCTTATTCAGGAAACGCGGAATCTGCTGGAAGATCCAGGTGCGGCCTGGGTGCTCTACAAGCTGGATGGCGGTATCGACCACCTGTTGCTGGACGAGGTGCAGGATAATTCCGGGCTTCAGTGGGAAATCGCCGGAGCTCTGACATCCGAGTTCTTCTCCGGTGAGGGCGCATGGGAGCAGGGGCCGAGACCCCGCACCGTGTTCGCGGTCGGCGACTACAAACAGTCCATTTACGGATTTCAGGGCGCTGACCCCGAACAGTTTCATAGCTGGAGAGCCGAGTTTGCCCGTCGCGTTCAGAATGCGGGTCTGCCGTGGCGTGATCCGGATCTGAACGTCTCGTTCCGCTCCGTCACGCCCGTTCTGTCTTTTGTGGACGCGGTCTTTTCTCAGCCGAATGCCGCACATGGCCTGCTGGAGCAGGGGCAGGAGGCACTCCTTCCTCATGTGTCCGCGCGTCCGGGGCAGGGTGGGCGCGTTGAACTCTGGCCGCTCGTTCCGGTGCTGGAAGGCGAAGACGATGATGAAGGTCTGACGCCCTGGCAGGCTCCGAAAGCCAATACCGGCCAGCGCAGTGCACCACAGCGTCTGGCGGAGGCCCTTGCCGGGTGGATTGATCAACAAATTGGTCGTTCGCCGCAACCGGGTCAGGCGCCGTTGAAAGCTGGTGATGTCCTGATTCTCGTCCCGCGTCGTTCGTCATTCCTGCGCTCCCTGATCCGGGCGTTGAAGTCGCGGAATGTGCCGGTGGCAACACTGGTGCGCGTTGGTCTGACACAGCAGGTCGCTGTGCGCGACCTCATGACGCTCTGTGCGGCACTGCTTTTGCCACAAGACGATCTGACACTGGCGGCGGTTCTGACCTCACCCCTCGGTGGACTGAGCGATGATTCCCTGATGGCGCTGGCGACAAAAGATGGTCGCGCCCACGCCCTTGGCTCTAAAGGCCAGCCGCTCTGGACTGTCCTGCGGGAGCGTCATCGGGAGCGTGCGGAGTGGCAGTCCGCGTGGGTCATGCTGTCCGCGCTTTATGCACGGGTGGATTATGCCACGCCGTATCGTCTGCTGGCCGAAGCCCTTGGCCCGCATGGTGGGCGCACAAGATTGCTGCGTCGTCTTGGGCCGGAAGCGGCTGAACCTGTGGACGAACTGCTGACCGCTGCCCTGCGCTACGAAGGACTGCACCCCCCTTCGCTTCAGGGGTTTCTGCATTGGCTGGAAGCTAGCGAAATCACCAGTAAGCGTGAAGCCGAAAGCGAGACCGGGGCTGTCCGCGTCATGACTGTGCATGGATCGAAGGGATTGCAGGCCCGTTTGGTCGTGATGCCGGATACGTTGTCCCGTGCGCCAGCCAGTGGCGATTTCCTGTGGGAGGAGGCGGTCGGGCTGGACCTTCCGATCTGGGTGCCGAAGAAAGATGCTGGCACGGATGTCACGACGGCCTTGTCTGCTCGCGATGCGGAGAAGGCACGGGCGGAAAATAACCGTCTACTCTACGTGGCCCTGACGCGCGCCAGTGACTGGCTGGTGATCTGCGGAGCCTCCACGAAACGTCAGCCGGAAGACACGAGTTGGTATCGTCAATGTCAGGCCGGGTTTGAAACGCTCATCAATGCGCGATCCGAACCGCTGGGACTGGGGTGGGACGGAGACCGTCTGCTTCTGGAAGAAGAGCGAAGTGTGGCTCCCGCGCCGGATGCCGCGCCGCAGATCGTCGCGCCCATGCTGGATTTGCCGGTCTGGCTAGGCCGTGCGCCCGAGTGGCGCGCGGATGTTGCGCCAATGGAAGACGCCATGACCCGGCCTCTGGCGCCGAGCCGGCCGGATGGCGCGGAGTTTGGCGAAGCGCCCGCAGCCCGCTCCCCGCTGGAACTTTTGGCGGGGAGACCAAAGCCAGTTCGGGAACAGGCCATGCGGCGCGGCACGATGATCCATCGCCTGCTTCAGCTTCTGCCGGAAACGCCTTCCGAAGATCGGCTGGCGCTTGCAGCCCGCTGGCTCTCCAGACCTGCGCTCGGGCTGACAGAGATCGAGGTCGAGCGTCTTACGGATCAGGTCATGGGCGTCCTGCATCATCCGGATCTCGCACCTCTGTTTCAGGCAGGTAGCAGGGCAGAGCAGCCAATATCGGGCATCAGTGAGGGGCGCGTGGTTCTGGGGCAGGTGGATCGTCTGTGGATCGGGAACGGAGAAATCTGGATCTGCGATTACAAAACGAACCGTACTCCCCCGATTCGCGTTGAGCGCACACCCGTGGCCTATGTGCGGCAGATGGCGGCCTATAGGGCTGTTCTCCAGCAACTGCACCCCGATTTTGCCATTCACTGCTCGCTGGTCTGGACGGAGGGGCCCTCTGTGATGGTTCTTCCAGATGAGCTTCTGGATCGTGTACTGGAGGGGTCTTGATTTAATGGGCAGGCTCTTGCAGTCCTGACCAGAGAAGCCGATATCGGTTTACAGAAACACGTTTCATCACAAGGAACACGTCCATGAGCGCAAATACGGTTGCCGTTACGGATAGCAGCTTTGAAACAGACGTCCTGAAGTCTGACGGCCCGGTTCTGGTCGATTTCTGGGCAGAATGGTGCGGTCCGTGCAAGATGATTGCCCCGGCGCTCGAGGAAATCGGCGCTGAGTATCAGGGCCGCCTGAAGGTAGCCAAGGTCAACATCGACTCCAACCCGGAAGCCCCGACGCAGTACGGCGTCCGCAGCATCCCGACGCTGATTGTCTTCAAGGACGGCAAGCCGGTCGCCCAGCAGATGGGTGCGATGCCGAAGAGCCAGCTCAAGGCCTGGATCGAAAAGTCCATCTGATCTGACGGCTACTCGCTGTTCACTGTCCTTCATTAGAGGGCAGTGGGGGCGTGGTCAGAGGCGATTCCTTTGTGTAGGATCGGGCCATGCGTCCGAAAGCCTCTGATTTCCCGTCCCCCGTCATCGTAACCTCCAGTGAAGAGGTTGCACGGCTCTGCAACAAGCTGAAGCAGGAGCCGTTCGTTACCATCGATACGGAATTTGTTCGGGAAAAAACCTACTGGCCCGAGCTCTGCCTCGTGCAGCTTGCTGGCGCCGAAGACGTCGCCGTTATCGATACGCTGGCACCGGGCATTGATCTGGCTCCGCTGGGCGAACTTCTCGATGAGCCCGGATGCATCAAGGTGTTCCATGCCGCACGGCAGGACCTTGAAATCTTCCTTCATATTTTCGATCGGCTCCCGCAGTCCTTGTTCGATACGCAGGTCGCTGCGATGGTGGCCGGATTTGGCGATCAGGTCGGTTATGACAGCCTCGTAGGGGCTATCACTGGCAATGCGATCGACAAGGCCCATCGGTTCAGTGACTGGTCAGCCCGTCCGCTGACGAAGGCGCAGATTGCTTACGCAGCAGCGGATGTGACGCATCTTCGCACAGTCTATCTTGCGCTTCGCAAGCAGCTTGAAGATGAAGGTCGCCTACGCTGGGCTGATGCTGAACAGGCTGTTCTGACGTCCGAAGAGACATTCCGCCCTGATCCGCGCCGTCTTTGGGAAAAGCTGAAAGCCCGCACGAATAATCGCAGAATGCTTGGTATCCTGCGTGAGATAGCAGCATGGCGTGAAAAAGAGGCGCAGAACGCCGATATTCCCCGGCAGCGGGTTATTCGGGATGAAAGTCTGCTCGAAATTGCTGCGATCAAGCCGGAAAACGTTGAGACGTTAGCGCGTGTCCGTGGTGTAACGCGTGGCTTTGCCGAAGGGCGCATGGGGCAGGGGCTTCTGGAAGTCGTTCGTGTCGGTGAAAACCTTCCGGAGTCCGAACTGCCCAAGCCACCGTCCAAGTCTGATCGTGGACGGCCATCAGCAGCACTGGTTGCGCTTCTTCGGGTGCTTCAGACAGCCAAGTGTGAAATGCACAAAGTCGCGCCGCGTCTGGTGGCGTCTTCCGAAGATCTGGACCGGATTGCGCTTGGTGAGACAGATGTCGGTGCTCTCAAGGGCTGGCGTCGTGAAGTTTTTGGGCTGGATGCGCTGGCGCTCGTACGTGGCGAGATCGCACTGGCTGTCGTAAAGGGATGTGTTGAGCTTCAGCGGGTTGCACCAGACGGTGAACCTGCGGACGCGTGACAAGCACCTTCGACGCGGGCATGACTTTCTGGTAAGGAACGTCACCCAAAAGATTCCGGTCCTGTAAAAAGGGTCGGCGGGTAACAGGATAGTGGGCCAAGACAGGCCCGGATGCGCGACAGAGGAACGATATATGGACTGGACGGACGAGACGATCGCCAGACTTCGCGAGTTGTGGAGTCAGGGACTTTCGACCGCCGAAATCGGCCGCCAGCTTTCCATCACGAAGAATGCTGTTGTTGGCAAGGCGCATCGCCTTGGCCTGCCGCCTCGCCCGTCACCCATCCGGAACCGCAAGGTCAAGGATGGCGAAACGCCGTCAACGGAAGTGCCACGGCGCAAGCCCCCCACCCGGAAGGCTGCGGCACCTGCCGAAGCAACTACTGACCTTTTGGGGGATAAGGTAGATGCCAAGGTTACCCCAGCCAAGGTGGATGCGCCCAAGGCTGCTCCTGCAAAGGCAGCAGAGACTGTGGCGGCCCGCCCTGTGGTTGCCCCAGTTGCACGCGCAACTGCGGTTCCACCCCTGAAGGCTGAAGCGCCCGCCAAGCCGCCTGCTCCGGAACCCCGTGTGGCTCCGCCGGTCCGTCCGGCTCCGCCGCCGCGTTTTACGGCCAGCATTGATCGTCCGACGCGTCGTGGGCCGTCCTGCTGTTGGCCGATCGGTGATCCGGGCACCCCGGGGTTCCATTTCTGTGGCGCGACCCCTCTGCCGGGTAAGCCCTACTGTGCGGAACATGCGGCCATCGCCTACGTCAAAATCCGCGATCGTCGCGATTAAAAAAAAGCCGTCCAAATGGACGGCTTTTTTATTGGCTATTTCTGGCCATCCGTCTGTTCAGGGATGGTTCGCCAGATCTCCCATTGGCAGGGAGGGAAGTTGCCTGTCATGGCCGAGGCCGGGCGTCGAAGGTGCGGTGCCCGTGAGGTTCTCGAACTGCTCCGGATGCTGTGATGCCGTGACATCCCCAACAGCCTTCGGGTGGTGCAGATTGTCATACTGGAGCGGCGCGATAGACAGCGTCTGGTCCATGGTTGGGAGCGCCTTGATGGACCACCCGCCACCCAGGCTGCGGATCAGGTCCACGTCTGCCGTATAAAGGCGCGTGGCGACCTCCACCTGATGGATGCGGCTTTCCAGTGTGTTTTCCTGACTGAAAATCGCTTCCAGGTATGTGCCAACGCCACCTTGATAAAGGGTCATGGTCATATTCTGGGTGTCGAGATTGGCTTTGACGGCCTGCTCCAGGGCAGTGTTTTCTTTGGAGAGGCGTTCAGTCCGGGACAAGCCATCTTCGACTTCGCGGAAGGCATCAAGAATCTTCATGCGGTATTCGTCGCGCGTTTCCCGATATGCTGACCAGGTTCTCTGGAGTTCCGCCCGACGCAGGCCACCATCAAAGAGTGGCATGTCGAGGCTGGCGCCATACGTCCAGAGTGAATTGGCCAGGTTGGCCAGATCGAAGCCATTGGACGCAAAACCGCCGCCCAGCTTCAAAGCGATATGCGGGTAGAATGCCGCACGGGCAATGCCGATTTCCCGGTTGGCCTGCGCCATTTCGCGTTCGGCCGACGCAATGTCGGGCCGACGTTGCAGCAGTTCGGAAGGCACGGTGGTTGGGATGCTTGGCTGGATGAAGCTGAACGTTTGAACCTGCGGAATATGGAACGCCGATGGAGACGAGTTGGTCAGAACGGCAATGGCATGTTCGGTGACCTGACGGGCCGCCTGAATATCCAGCTGAGCGGCCTGCGTGGTGTAGAGCTGTGCCTGAGCACGGGCCAGATCCAGACGTGGGGCTGCCTGATTCTGAACCTGATTTTCCGTGATGGTGACAGCCCGCTTATAGAAAGCGATGGACTGTGAGTAGATCGCATCCTGTGCGTCATAACCGCGCAGTTCAATATAATCGCGCGCCAGTTCCGCCTGTGTGCTCAGGCGCGCCATGGCGAAGTCTGCCGCGCGTTGCTGGGCAAACTGCTTCTGGGACCGAACGCGGTTCCGGATGGACGACCAGAAATCCGGCTCCCAGGACACGAGCCCGCCGTAATCCTCTTCCGTTTGCGTGAGGGTGGCACCATTGCGGAACAAGCGGTCAGCAGACTGTTTGTTGTCTGACGCACCGGCTTCCAGGCTGGCATGGGGGAGTAGTTCGGACCGCGCCGCGGCTACGAGGGACCGCGCCTGAATGAAGCGCTCGGCCGCTGCCTGAATGTCCCCGTTGTCTGCGGTTGCGCGTTCCTCAAGCTCGTTCAGGAGTGGATCATGCAGCATGATCCACCAGTTTTCCGGAAGGAGCGTATCAGCAGGCGTGGCGACAGCGAACGGTGCCTGACCCTGCCAGCTCGCCGGGACAACGAAGCTGGGGGCCTTGTAGATCGGGGCGAGATCGCAGGCTGACAGCCCCAGAAGGGAGAGGGCTGAACCGCAGGCGAGTGAAAAACGGCGAAGGATGGGGCTGATCATTGGTCTTTCCCATAGCCTGACTGGTTATAGCCGCGCTGACCTTCCACAACATTGACCTTGTCGCCTTCTAGCACATCGGCTGGTGGGTTGGAGATGATGCGGTCTGTCGGGGAAATGCCATTCTGGATTTCGGTCGATGTGTCGGCCATGCGACCAACGGTGACGTTCCGGTAATGGACGCGGCTGTTTTCATCGACGATGGCGACCTGCATGCCCTTTTCCTCGAAGACGAGAGCACTGGTCGGGATTTCGTAGAGATGTGCGTCTTCGTTGTGGGATTTCAGCGCTGCAGAGGCGAAGGTGCCCGGCCACAGGACTTCATCCTTGTTCTCAAGCGTAAACTCGGCAACGGCCGTACGGGTGGTCGGATCGAAGCCGCGTGATGTCGTCAGGTAATGGGCTTCAAACGTGCGGCCACGATACTGGGGCACACTGATGGTTGCGGTCAGATCCGGCTGCAGAACATAGGAGAATGTTTCTGGCACCGACACGAACAGACGCAGCTTCTGTACATCTGCAACCGTGAAGAGTTCGGATGCGCCACCGGTTGAGTTCAGGCCGCCGCCGCCATTGTTGACGTAATCACCGACGTTGATGTTACGCGCCGTCACGACGCCATCAAACGGTGCAACGATGGTCTTGAACTTCTCAAGAGCTTCGAAGTGATCAACGTTACGTTGTGCTGCATCCACTTCTGCATGGGCAGACTGTTCGTTTGCGTTGGACACCGAGACGGACTGCCCTGAAACGGACTGAGACCGCCCCATGGCGCGCCAGCGCTCGGCCGTCACGGTGGCGAGGTGGTACTTCGCCATTACAGAGTCCAGATCTGCCTTGGCCTGCGCATACTGTGCATCAAGGGCAGGGGCATTGATTTCGGCCAGAGCGTCGCCAGCCTTCACGTGTGCACCGTAGTCCTTGTACCACATCTTCACGTAGCCAGAGACCTGCGGGTAAATTGGCGCCTGATACCAGGCATCAATCGTGCCGGGGAGCGTCAGGGCGACCTTTTCAGGTGACTGTTTGGGCGTGACGACCGCGACGTTCTGGATTGCGCCAGCTTCAGTGTCAGCCTTCAGTTCCGTTGCCGCATGGGTTTTTTCGACAACGATGAAGCCCACGTAAAGCGCGAGAACGCAGCTTCCCGCAATGGCGAAGATTTTCGGAGAGCTGGCCATTAGACAGTTTCCTTCTGACGCGAAGAACGATTGTGGAGGATGGCGTAAACGCAGGGGACAAAGAGCAGCGTAGAGATCGTTGCGACCAGTAGACCGCCGATGACAGCCTTACCCAGTGGCGCGTTCGTGGAATTCGAAATGGCCATCGGGATCATGCCGACAATCATGGCGAGTGCGGTCATGAGCACGGGGCGGATACGGCCAAAGCCGGCTTCCAGTGCTGCCTTGAGGGCGTCACCATGGATTTCGAGGCGTTCACGGGCGAACGAGACCACGAGGATGGAGTTGGCCGTGGCCGTTCCCATGCACATGATGGCGCCCGTGAGAGCCGGAACGGACAGACGCGTATTTGTCAGGAACAGAGCCCAGGCAATACCGCCCAGAGCACCCGGCAGAGCCGTGATGATAATGAACGGATCAAGCCAGGACTGGAAGTTCACAACGATCAGCAGATAGATCAGCACCACGGAAACGCAGAGCCCGAAGACAAGCTGTGAGTAGGCACCATGCATGGTGGTGGCTTGTCCGTGGACGTCGATTTCAGCCGAGCGCGGGACGTTATCTGCGTCGGCCGCCAGTACCTTTTTCACGCCGTCCAGAACGGAACCCATGTCCGTGCCCTCGACGTTTACGTAAATGTCCATCTCGGACATCGAGTTGTAGTGAGACACTTCGCCCGGTGTTCCGGCTGCGATCACGTTGGCAACGGCACCCAGAAGCTGCGGGTCGATGTTCTCTGTGTTGCCTTCACCCTTGTCCACCGGAATGGTCAGCAGATCGCTCAGATGCGTCATCTGATCCTGTGAGGTGTAAAGGTTCAGCGGGAAGGTGACGTTGTCTTCCGGGTCAAGCCAGAACTGCGGGTCCACAACGGCTGAGCCCGACAGCGTGTACAGTTCGTTCTGGGCAATATCGGCTTCCGTCACGCCTGTTGCCTGACCAAAGGTCCGATCACCGTTAACCATCAGCGTCGGCGTGGACATGGTCTGCTGGATCGTGACGTCTGCAGCACCTGGAACCTGACGGATCTTGCCAATGATGTGACGGGCATAATCGTAGTTCAGCAGGGCATCCGGACCGGAAATCTGAACGTCAATCGGAGCAGAAGATCCAAAGTTCAGGATTTTCTGGGTCAGATCAGCAGGCTGGAATGTGAAGACCGTGCCGGGGAAACGCTGTGACAGATCCTTGCGGAGCAGCTTGCGGTAGTCCCAGACAGGGGAGGCATCATTTTTCAGGGCAATCGTCAGGTCGCAGTCCTGCGTTCCGACGCTTGGTGTGGGCATGAACGCCTGATTGTGGGGGCCTTCTGGCAGGCCGCAATCAGAAATGATGCTTTCAACCTTGCCTGCCAGATCCTGATGAATGCGATCATCCACGAGGGCAGCGATACGGCCAGCAACCTCGATACGCGTTCCCAGAGGTGCACGCATATGCATCTGGAGAGTGCCGGATTTCACTTCAGGGAAGAAGTCTCGCCCTGCGAAGGCATAGAGTCCGGTTGAGGCAATGGAGATCAGCATAAAAATGCCGACGAAAGCGCCACGGCGGCTGATGCAGCGCTCCAGCAGGCTGCCATAGCCATCGCGGAAACGGTTGAAGCGGGCTTCGAATCCGGCCTGGAACCGGCCAAAGAAGCCTTTGGGTTCAGGGTGGCTATGATCGGTTTCACCATGCGCGCCATGATGAACCTGTCCTGCGAGAAGATACTTGGCCATGGTCGGTACGAGCGTACGGGACAGGATGAAGGACGCGATCATCGCGAAGATGATGGCTTCTGCCATCGGCATGAAGAGGTAGCCTGATACGCCATCCAGTTCGAAGAGTGGCAGCCAGACAATACAGATGCAGGTTGTGGAAACGAAGGTCGGGATGACGATCTGGTTTGCCGCATCAATGATGGCGAGTTCCAGATCCTTGCCCATTTCAAGATGGGTATCGATGTTCTCGATCATGACGGTGGCGTCATCTACGAGAATACCAACGGCAAGAGCCAGACCACCTAGCGTCATCACGTTGATGGACTGACCCGCCCAGCCCAGTCCGATGAGTGCGCACAGAATGGCCAGCGGAATGGATGTGGCGATGATGACGGTCGAGCGCCAGGAGCCAAGGAACAGCAGAACCACGATTCCTGTCAGGAACGCGGCCGTGATCATTTCCTGAACGACGTCCTTGATCTGGTCTTTCACCATCACGGAGGCGTCTTCAAGGATCGAGACATGCACATCAGGTGGCAGAATTCGACGCAGACGCGGAAGAAGCGCCTTGGTCGCAGCCACAACATCGAGAGTGGAGGCGGTACCACCCTTCTGGGTAATGACTTCTACGGCCTGACGTCCCTTCACCAGCACCAGGTTTGTCTGAGGATGGCCACCGCGATAAACGTCCGCGACGTCCCTCACATAGATGACCGCATTGCCAACCCGTTTGACGGGGATATTGGCAATGTCTTCCATGCTTTGCGGAGCTGCGTTGGTCTGCACCATCCAGTCGGTCGCATCGATTTTCTGGTCACCGGCTGGCAGAACGATGTTCTGCTTGCGCAGTGCGGCCTGTACGTCCGCCGCAGCAAGATGATGGGCCCGAAGCTCGGCCTGGTTCATGGAAACCATGACAAAGCTGTCCATGCCGCCATTCGGGTGAGCCACGACGGCACCCGGAACGGTTGCGAGCAGTGGACGAACTGTAATTACGCCGAGTTTGAACAGATCGGACGGTGTTTGTTTGTCAGATGTGATCTGCAAAGCAATGACGGGAACCTGAGACGGGTTCAGGGCCATGATCATTGGTGCAGGCACCATGGGCGGAAGGCCCAGGAGCACTGTCTGCGAAATTGCCGTCACTTCTGCTTCGGCTTCCCCGATGGGCGTGCCGGGCTGGAAGTAAATATCTACAATCGACCGGCCATAATAGGAGTTGGACTCCATATGTTCGATGTTCTGAACTGTTGTCGTAACAGCCAGTTCGAAGTTGTAGGTAATACGGCCAGCAAATTCCTGTGGCAGAAGACCTGGATAGGTCCAGACCGCTGCGACGACCGGAATCTTGATATTGGGGAATACGTCCGTTGGCGTCCTGAGGATCGAGAGGATGCCAAGCATCACAATCAGAATCGACAGGACGACGAACGTTAAGGGTCGTCTTAGCGCGGTGACAACAATGGCATTCATTGGTTGGCGCGTCCTGATGCGGTTTAGGTAGATGCGCCGATATACACACTATGTTGTAAAGCTGGATTTAAACTCCCATTTAATACAGAGATTTAATTAAATGCAGATTTAATCTGTTGTTTGAAGTCGTGTATTCTATACGGCCTGTAATGAATTTATATTTATTAAAAGTAAATTTATTATAGAGAAAGTGGATTTGTATCAGAAGTGGGCTTTCCCGGGACATTGCGTATACGAAAAAGCCCGCTCCCCAGTCAGGGGAAGCGGGCTTTTCGATACCTTCAGAGAAAGATGGAGGCTGGATCAGCCTTCAGCTTTTTCCTCAGCGGCTTCCGGAGCAGCCTTCGCAGGTTCCACGATCGGGGAGCGTGGGGCGACGCCATCCGTGATCATTTCGAGCTGACCGGTGATCTGGCCACCATCTTCAACCTGCAGACGACGGCACTTTGCCTTGCCGATCAGACGACCGCTGCCGCGGATTGTAAGGCTGCCGTTGACAGTCAGTGTGCCGTCAATCGTGCCGGCAACTTCTGCATCTTCAACTTCGATCGCACCGCGGAAGACACCGCCCTGTGCAACAACGACTTCCGCCGCCTGAATCATGCTGGACTCGACAGTCCCTTCAACGACCAGACGCTCGGCATCCTGAACCGAACCCTGAACGCTGATACCACGGCCGACGACCAGCGTGCGACGCTCCGGACCCGTCTGGCGCGGTGCTCCCGGTACGCCTGCTGCACCCGGACGGGGCGCAGTTGCCGGCGTTGCGCCCGGCAGGTTGTTCGGGGATGGCGGCGCCGGGAAAGGGGTACGACCCATAGATGCGGGGTCCTTCTGCTGGTTGGGCTGCGGGCTGGCTGTTCCGGATCCGGACGCAGGAGTGGTCTGGCTGGAAGCATCCGGCCGGTTGGGAAAGATGGGCTGCCCGGCGAGCTTGCTTGTCTCGGCAGGCTTTGCGTCTTCTTCCGGTTTGCGTCTTCTGAACAAGGAAACCCCGCTACGGATCTGGAAAGAACAAGGACTATGTCTCGGCCGCTCGACACCGGACCTGCTGGTGCAGGGTTTGTCAGGAACGGCCTCTGACAAGGCTTACACGGTCACGCCCCGAACGGACAACCCGCGCTTGCGTGCAAATGTCATAATCTGACATGCGCAGAACAGGAGAGTGCATTCGTCCCGGGTGTTGGCGTGTTCCCAGAGGGCACCTATGATCGTGTTGATTTAATGGCGCAGATGGCGTCTTGAACGATTTTTTGCCTTTTTGTGAACTCTGGAGCCTTAATGTCAGCCCCCAAGCATGATCTCCTCTGCATCGGCAACGCGATTGTCGATGTTCTTGCCTCTGTTGACCCGGCTGTTATTGCCGATCTTGGTGCAACTCCAGGCAGCATGACACTGATTGATGCCGCAACCGCGCAGGACATTGAAAACCGTATAGCTGTAGAGCGTGTGGCCGGTGGCGGCTCCGGTGCCAACACAGCCGTGGTTGCGGCCCGTATGGGCGCAAAAGTCTCTTATCTTGGCAAGGTCGCTGAAGATCAGGCCGGGACGCATTTTGCGCAGGACATCCGCGATCAGGGCCTGACTTTTCCGTCCCAGCCGCTGGCTGCGTCTGAAGAAATCCCGACCGCGCGCTGCATCGTGCTCGTGACGCCCGATGGGCAGCGTACCATGTTCACTTATCTCGGGGCTTGCACGGAATTCACACCGGCAGACGTTCACGAAGAGACAGTCACGGATGCTGCCATCACGTACATGGAAGGCTATCTGTACGATAAGCCCCATGCTCAGGCGGCTTTCGAACATGCCGCCACGCTGGCCCGCAAGGCTGGCCGTCGGGTTGCTCTGACACTGTCAGATACGTTCTGCGTGGGCCGTCATCACGCGGCATTCCGTGGGCTCGTTGCCGGTCACGTCGATATTCTCTTTGCCAACGAAGCCGAGCTTCTGGCGCTGTACGAAACGACTGATTTCGAAGAAGCCCTGCGTCAGGTCGCTGCAGAAACCCAGCTGGCTATCATCACGCGGAGCGAAAAGGGCGCTGTCGTTATCAGCAAGGGCGAGCGTCACGATGTTCCAACTACGCCGGTCAAGGTTGTGGATACGACCGGCGCTGGTGATGCATTTGCGGCCGGATTCCTTGCTGGCCTGAGCAAGCAGCATGATCTTGTGACTTGCGCGAAGCTCGGCAATCAGGCTGCTGGTGCCATCATCACGCGCTTTGGTGCGCGGCCGCAGGAAGATTTTACTCTGCGCGCCTGAGGGCAATACGTGATCCGGGGAAGTTATTTCCCGGATCATCCCATAGTCCTACGCTTCAAAGATGTTTCTGGGCCAATCCTGACTGGCCGACTTCCTGAAGATAGGTCCAGAGTGCATCCAGATCGCTTTCCGAGATGGCGCTTTCCGGAAAAGACTCCATGTGTTCGCTTGGCCACTTCCTGACCTGCTTCGGGTTGCGGATGATGGCCCGGAATCCCTTGGGCGTTATGTACTCTGTTACCGGGATGGGGCGCCCGAGATCCGGTCCCATGCTTCCCTCGCCAACGCCCATGAGCTGATGGCAGGGCAGGCAGTTTTCTGCAAAAATGACCTGGCCTTTTGCGGCGGGTTCGCTCGTGCCAGACGGCAGCTCATTACTTGAGGATGGGGTAATGGCAGCGAGCTGGTCGACCCATTGTTCCTGCTTGATGATGCCAACTTCCTCGCCGGTCCACACAAGGGCAAATGGTCCCAGGTCATGGCCGTGAGGACGGCGTTTAGGCCATTCCTTGTCTTCAATGGCGATCCACGCAGTGACGTGATGTTTGCGTGCCTGTTCAAAGACACTCCTGGGAATTTCCGCCGTAAAAAGATCTGTGGCCTGAAAAGCCAGCGCATCATCCTGATGGATCAGCGCTGAAAGTGGGATCGCGGGAACGTCTGGTCCTAGAGGCTGCTTGATATGGGACAGATCGAGCCTCTGGGTTTCCGGGCGATGCAGAAGCTCTTCAACGCTGAATTTATGAACGGTATCGCCGTCTTTGACGCTCAGAACTGTGGATGGATTAGCCCAGGCTGGTGAGGCTACAAGCCCGACGAGAAAAAACAGTCGTTTGAAAACATGCCGTCCGTTCATTCTTGCCTTCACCCCTCTAAATCCTTGTTAATTCAAAAGTCTACAGTTCCCTGATATCATAATGATCTCGGAACGGAGTGAGTAAACAGCAAAAAAACGAGCGGTCCGACGCCTTAAAGATCCGACCAGCCAATCCGATCTATCTTTTCCTGTGTGAAAGCGTCGCGAACACCGGAATCGAGAAGAGCGGCCAGTTCTCCCTCCTGATCATAGGTCGGCATAAAGCGGTGCATCATGGCATTTTGGGCTGTGGCGGGATGGAAATAGATCTCGCTAACCCCATCCGGCAGTTTGGGGATCAGGGAACGGATACGATCAGGCGTCATATGGCCAGACCAGCGCAGCCCGAAACACCAGTCGTTCGTCTTGAGGCCCGCTTTGTGGATCTGATGGCGAAGGACTCCAATCCAGCGACGCAAGGCGCGATCACCGATGCTATCTTTTGCGTCCACAGGCTCAGGTGGCTCAAACGGAGAGCGCACAGCTTTCAGGCCATGCTCCAGCCCCGATTCAATCAGGAAGCGCCCTACAGTGGGGTGGAGATGCATATGCTTGTGGGCATTTGCGTGATCCAGCGGAAGGCCTGTACGGGCAAAGACGCGGTACTGCGCTTCAATTTCACGACGGATAGCGCTTCGGGCATGAGGGCTGAAGAAATATTCGACGCCTAGCCGAAGCTGGTTGCGACCAAACCAACCCTGTTCATCCGTGATGGCGGGAAGATCCAGGACGGATTTCCCTTCGATGGCGACAATATGTAGCCCCACCCGCAGATTGGGCATGGACTTGGCCCGACGGATTGCGTCCGCTGCGGCATCTCCGGCGACCATCAGGCTTGCCGTTGAAAGGACGCCCTTGCGATGGGCTGCCTCGATGGCTTCGTTGACTTCCAGGCTCATGCCGAAATCATCGGCGGAAACAATGGCGCGACGGGTCACGATGAAGCTCCGGAATAGGGGAAGAAGGTCATGAAAAAAGGGGCATGGCCGTCAAGCCATGCCCCTTTTTGAGAAAACGAGGCCGTCAGGGACGGTCTCAGGCCGCGTGACGGTCCTTGAGGAACTGGAAGAATTCCACACCTTCGCGCAGACGACGCTTCATCATCTGCGGGCTGCGGATCATCTCGTTCAGGATGGAAGCGATCTTGGAGCCGCGGAAATAGAACTTCCGATAGAATTCTTCGACGCTCTCGAAGATTTCCGTGTGCGACAGGTGTGGATAATGCAGGGGAGCAATCTGCACACCGTTCTCGTCAATCAGCTCGGCCGCATCCACGTTCAGCCAGCCATTCTCGGTTGCCTGCTTGTGGAGTGCCGTGCCCGGATAAGGAGCGGCCAGAGAAACCTGCAGCGTGTGCGGGTTGATTTCCTTGGCGAAAGCGATGGTCTCCTGAATGGTTTCCTTCGTTTCGCCCGGCAGGCCGACAATGAACGTGCCATGGATCTTGATGCCCAGCTTGTGGCAGTTCTTCGTGAATTCCTTGGCGACTTCGACGCGCATGCCCTTCTTGATGTTGTGAAGGATCTGCTGGTTGCCGCTCTCATAACCCACGAGGAGAAGACGCAGGCCGTTCTCCTTCATGATCTTCAGCGTGTCGTAAGGAACGTTCGCCTTGGCATTGCAGGACCACGTAACGCCCAGCTTGCCCATTTCACGGGCAATCGCTTCGGCGCGCGGCAGATCGTCCGTGAAGGTGTCATCATCGAACATGAATTCCTGTACTTCCGGGAAGTACTGCTTGGCGAGACGGATCTCGGCAGCAACATGCTCCGGGCTACGCGTGCGGTAGCGATGGCCGCCAACCGTCTGCGGCCACAGGCAGAACGTGCAGCGGGATTTGCAGCCACGACCCGTGTAGATGGAAATGTAAGGGTGCTTCAGGTAGCCGATGAAGTAGTCGTTGATGTTGAGATCACGCTTGTAGACTTCCGTTACGAACGGAAGGCTGTCCATGTCCTCAATCATCGCGCGTTCTTTGTTCGCGATGATCTCGCCGTCAGCATTACGCCAGGTGATGCCGTCCACTTCCGCCAGCGGCTTGCCCTCGGCGATTTCCTTGATTGTGAAATCGAACTCGTTGCGCGCCACGAAGTCGATCGGGCTACCCTGTCTCATGCTCTCGTCAGGCTGCACGGCAACCTTGGCGCCGACCATGCCGATCATGATCTTCGGGTTGGCGTCTTTGATCATCTGCGCCACGCGGACGTCTGATGCGAAGGACGGCGTGGAGGTGTGCATGACGACGAGGTCGCGATTCTTCACGTCCTCAAGGATCGGATCCATGCCCATCTTCGCCGGTGGGGCATCGATCAAGCGGGAGCCGGGCACCAGAGCTGCCGGCTGAGCCAGCCATGTTGGAAACCAGAAAGACTTGATTTCACGCTTGGCCTGATAACGGGAACCAGCACCACCATCGAAGCCGTCGAAGGAAGGAGGCTGGAGAAAAAGGGTTCTCATCATGATCGGACACTCCTGTGGGTGGTGGCGCCAGACTGGAACGCTGTGGCGCGCGCCGAAGATTTACGTTTTCTTCGGGCGATATGGACCGTTCTGCCGCGCCATGCAACGCGTGACCCTCTTGCACTGCCCACCATGATGGCTGCGGAGAGCCAGTCACGGATGACCAGAAGAGGGATTGCAGCGGGCAAAGGACACTCCGTTGCACGGTCTATAATGCGGCTTCCAAGGCCACGAATGGCCCATGTCAGCCCAAGCAGCAGCCAGGTCCACCATGTGTTGGGACGAAAAAGAACGGCTGTGACGGCCCAGAACAGCGGGAGCTGAATGGAAGACAGGCCATAGCCGACGGGTTCAACATTCTTGACGGTTCTGCCCCAGCGTAACTCGTGAGAGAGCAACTCGCTGAGGGTATGTTCGCCAACGGTGGTATGGGTGAGGGACGGCGCAATGGCGATGCCCTGACCACGCTGACGGACAAGCTGACCAAGTTCAGCATCGTCGGCCACGTGATCGACCAGAGCTTCCAGTCCGCCAATTTCAGTCAATGTCTGTCGAGTGAGAGCCATGGTGGCGCCCAGACAGTCCTGACGACCCAGCAGGCGTGACATCATCACGCCTGGCAGAAAATTGTGGTTGATCTGACAGGCGCCAAGTTGCTGGACCAGCGTTCCACCAGCTGTGCGCCCGGCATAAAGAGTCGTCACAAGTCCGACACCTGGAGTTTCGAGGCTGGAAACGACGTGCTTCAGGTAAGTCGGAGCGCAGTGAATGTCAGAGTCTGAAATGACCAGAACATCGTGCTGCCCCTCATCAAACATGTTGATGAGGTTGCTGACTTTCCGGTTCGGACCATGTTCCGCAGCATTGATGACAATGCTGACAGGGACATGCGGATGTTTCTGCCGAAGATCCTGAACGACGAACAGAGCCGTATCGGCTTCGTCGTGAACGCCAAAGACAATCTGGAAGTCCGGATAGTCCTGCGCGAAGACACTCTCAAGCGCTTCCCGGAGCAGAGGCTCATTGCCGTGAAGAGGCTTGAGTACTGTAACAGCTGGCCAACGCCTGCCCGACATGCGGACGGCCTCGTCCTCTCGACGTTCCCGCGTGCGGAAACGTGCAAGAAGGGTAGCCCCCGTAAGGGCCTGAATATTTCCAGCTACAGATACGAGTGTACAGAAGCCAGCTGCAATGGAGAGAGGTGAAGGCACGGCGGTCTTTTATCTCCCCTTCACATCAGGAAGGAAGAGCTTCGTAGCCGCGCGGGACTCAATCATGCAGGAATTTGGTCGTTTTCCGGTCCAGCAGATCTGCAAGACCGCTTGCACCGCCCTGAGACAGAGCGCCGCCGAAATCGGCACGTTGTGCGGCAACCTGGCTGATATGGGCATCCAGAAGAATGTCTGTGATGCGCCAGCCTGATGGGCCATTCGTCATGATGTAATCGATTGGCGTGCCACCATCAGAACCGCCGCCAATGGTCGTATCCACAATCTGTCCACCCGTTGGGTTAGGGCGGGTCTGTGGCAGGATCGTGAAGACAGCGTTGCTTCCCGGTTTGAAAGAAGATGCATATCGCGCGATTGTGAACTGACGGAACGATCCAAGCAGACGGGTGCGATCAGCTGCGCTCAGATTATTATAGCGCACCCCCACAGAGCGACGCAGAATGGCCTCAAGATCAAACGCATGGTCAACGGCCGGCGCAATCATCGCGGCGCGTTGCTGTGCAGTCTTGCCCGTCGTCTGCGCAGTTTTCAGAGCATCATACAAACCCTGAATTGGCGCGGCTGGCGCGGATGCAGAGCTTTCGCTGGCTGCTGGGGCGGTCTGGGCTTGCGCTGCTGCCACCGGGACGCCTGCGAAGAGGCTGGTCACAAGAAGGGACAGAGTCGCGTTCTGGGCAAATCGGGAATTCATGGTCATGCTTTCGTCCTCTGAGACGTTTTATGCAAGAGGTCATGCTCTTGCTGCACGGTATCAACCGCCGGATGCGGAAATCGTTCTGTGGTCGAATGGCCACATCACTACATAGAATTGCAACCAACGACATTGAGGCCCACATGGCAATGAGGCTATAGCCAGTCAATCAAGAGTCCGATGCGCCTTCTCGGTGCCGGTTAACACAAACCGACATTGCCTAGGCCATACGGGCCTCATTCAGATGTTTAGGGCCCCGGCGCGCTGTCACGGCGCACACTGTCGGTGGCTAGAACCAGAGGATTATAATGGCCGTTCCTTTGATGCAGGCTGTCCGAGTCGGACGGTACGTTGTCAAGCAGCACCTCACGGGCCGCAAGCGATATCCGCTGGTCCTGATGCTCGAACCGCTGTTCCGCTGCAATCTGGCGTGTGCCGGTTGTGGTAAAATCGACTACCCGGCACAGATCCTGAACCAGCGCATGAGCTTGCAGGAATGTCTGGATGCCGACACGGAAGCAGACGCCCCCGTCATTGCCGTTGCAGGTGGTGAACCCCTTCTGCACAAGGAAATGCCTCAGATCATCAAGGGTCTGATTGCGCGCAAGAAGTACGTTTACCTTTGCACAAACGGTCTTCTCCTTGAGAAGAAGCTCGACGATTACGAGCCATCCCACTTCTTCTCCTGGGACGTGCATCTGGACGGCGACAAGCTGATGCATGACTCGTCGGTCTGTCAGGACGGCGTGTTCGAGAAGGCGACAGCAGCAATTCGGGCCGCCAAGGCACGTGGCTTCCGCGTTTCCATCAACTGCACGGTCTTTGATGGTGCGGTTCCCGAGCGTCTGGCTGCGTTCTTCGATGAAGTCATGGCTCTGGGCGTTGATGGCATCATGACGGCTCCGGGCTATGCTTACGAGCGCGCTCCGGACCAGGCTCACTTCCTGAACCGCCAGAAGACCAAGCAGCTTTTCCGCGATGTCTTCCGTCTGGGTAAGGGCAAGAAGTGGCGCTTCACACAGTCGCCGCTGTTCCTGAACTTCCTTGCTGGTAACGAGAACTACCACTGCACACCTTGGGGCAAGCCCCTTCGTACGGTGTTTGGCTGGCAGCGTCCCTGCTATCTGCTGGGTGAAGGCTATGCCAAAACCTTCAAGGAGTTGATGGACGACACCGAGTGGGAGAAGTATGGCACAGGCGCATATGAGAAATGCGCTGACTGCATGGTTCACTCAGGCTACGAATCCACAGCTGTGATGGATGCCGTTCGTCGTCCCTGGCACATCGCCAAGGTCGCACTGTTCGGGCCGGAAACTGAAAAGCCGATGGTTCCGGAAATCTCGCTCGCCAACCAGCGTCCTGCCGAATACGGCTATGAAGCGCAGGTTGAGCAGCAGATGGAAAAGATCACGACAGGTGGCAAACCGGCTCGTGGTCCGCGTGTCCGTGTAAATGGCCGGCCGGCAGCCAATACTGTGACTGCGGCAGCTGACGCCGCTGACTGACACAGTCTTTTTTGGACTGGGTTATGCAGAAAGACCGGCCTTCAAGGCCGGTTTTTTTGTATTCTGTCATACAGAACTATGAGTGTGGCATGAATGTCATGGTGTCGAACGGCAGTCCTGACTATCATCAGGGTCTCATTACTCCGGCCGGACCATGTTGACCCCGATCTTTGTTATTTGCCTGCTTATTCTTCTGAACGCTGTTTTTGCCATGGGAGAGCTGGCACTTATTTCAGCCAAGCGCCCTCGGCTGGAAGTCCTTGCAAAGCAGGGTTTCCGCGGCGCGCCCGCAGCACTCCGCCTTGCGGAAGACCCGCATGCGTTTCTTCCTACCGTTCAGATCGGCATGACGCTGGTTTCGATTCTGGAAGGTACGTTTGGTGGTAGCCAGATTGAAGCCAACATCCGGGACTGGATAGCAACCGTTCCCGCTCTGCACCCCTTTGCGGGTGAGCTCTCGATTGTTCTGGTCGTGGCGATCATAACTTTTGCGATGCTGGTATTTGGTGAACTGGTTCCCAAGCAGATTGCGTTGCAGCAGCCTGAGATCATCGCGTCTCGCCTGTCCTGGCTCCTGGTCGTCGTCGCCCGTGTGGCTCAGCCTGTCGTGTGGCTTCTGAGCGGCACGTCGTCGCTTGTACTGCGCCTGCTTCGTGTCGGACCTCTAACCCGTGCCGCTGTGACGGAGGAGGAACTCCGAGCTGTTCTCGCTGAAGGCGCGCGCGCGGGCGTTCTGGAAACGGACGAACAGGCCATGATCGAACGCCTGCTCCGGCTGGCTGACCGTCCCGTCCGAGCCATCATGACACCTCGTAATGAGCTGTTCTGGGTGGATCGTCACGCTGATCAAGAAACGCTCGTGCGCAAGCTCAGGCAGTCATCCTATGCGCGGATCGTGGTGTGTGAAGGGGACGTCGATCATCCGGTTGGCGTCATTCTTGCCAAAGACATCATGGACCGTCTGTTGCTAGGAATGCCGGTGTCCATTGAGGCAGCATTGCGCGAACCGCCTGTCATTCCTGATAGTCTGAGCGCGCAGGACATGATTGAACGCCTGCGCGGTGTAAATATCGGCATAACTTTCGTTCTGGACGAATACGGCTCTTTCGAAGGCATCGTGACACCGTCTGACGTTTTCGAAGCCATTGTCGGTGAAGAAAAGACCGAAGCCAATTCCTTCGAACTCCAGGCTGCCGAAGGCGGAGATGAATACCTGTTTGATGGATTCATGCCTGCCGATGAGCTCCGCTCTCGCCTGGACCTGCCGGAGCTGCCCGGGGGAGGCAGTTATCATACGCTGGGTGGGGTAATTCTGGCTTTGTTGCGACGTGTTCCAGCTAGAGGCGATAAGGTCGCCTTTGAAGGCTGGCTGTTCGAAGTGCTGGAAATGGATCGCCGCCGCGTCTCGAAGGTTAAGGTTAGCAGGCAGGTTCTAGCTGAAGACTAATTCTGCTTCTGGTCAGGCACGGCTAATGAACAGTGCCTGCCGTTGTCCTTCCTCCTGGGCATACGTCCCTGTATGCCCATAGCCCTGAACCATTTCTGACGGTGGAAAAGTTGTCAGGAGTTCTATGACGCGTTTCTGCGAAGAAATTGCGTGCTGGAGTAACTCGCCGTTTCGCTTTCCTAGCGCGATCATCTCTTCCAGAAGACTACGATGCTCTGGAGACAATGGTGTACCTGCAAAAGCACACGCATCCTTTTCAGAGGCCGTTGCGATGGCTGTTTCCAGTTCTGCTGCTATGTCTTGTTTCTGTGGAATAAGCTTCAGGGCGTCAGAAAGTCGCGCTTCTGACAGGGCATCATTTTCAAGCGCCAGAATCGCAATAAGCTTTTTCATTGCTGAGATGATGGACGTGGTCATCATTTTTGTTCCTGCATGGCCAGCATCTGTCGATCAATGGCGTCTGTCATGCCCAAGCCGCCGTTGTTCTCCATCTGCTTCGCAATTTGCTCCACCAACATGGGACGGAATTGCTGCTCTCCCGCTCCTCCACTGAACATATTCTGACTGTCATCGCTGGACTGGAACATGGGTTGAAGCATCTGGTTGATGGTCATGGATTCAAAATCCCTCGCTGCTTTAAGGGTCTTTGCAGCATCCGGGGCATTGTCATGAAGGGCATAGCCCTGTGATAGCGGCTTTAGGTTTGAGACAGTCATCAGCGCATCTCCAGTTCTGCCTGCAGGGCTCCATCCGCTTTGATGGCTTGCAGAATGCTGATCATGTCACGTGGGCCAACCCCGAGTGCGTTCAGGCCGGACACCAGTTCTCTTAAGGTCGTTCCACCCGGAAGAACGGCCAAATGACTATTCTTGCCTGTGTCAACTTTGACGTTGGTACGAGGGACAACAGCAGTCTGGCCGTTTGAAAACGGCCCAGGCTGAGAAACTTGTGGGGTTTCCGTGATCTGAACGGTCAGATTGCCCTGCGCAACCGCCACTGTGCTGATACGGACGTCGGCACCCATGATGATTGTTCCGCTGGCTTCGTCCACGATGACCTTAGCCGGGTTATCGGGCGTCACCAGCAGGTCTCCAATGCGAGACAGTGTGGGGACCGGGTCACGGGTACTGAGGTCCAGAAGGACTGTTCGAGGGTCTTCGACAACAGCGATGGGACCTATTGTGCGGTTGATAACGGCTGCCATTCGGCTTGCTGTCGTCAGATCAGGGTTCCGTAGACTGAGATGCAGATTTTTGCGGTGACTGAGATCGAACGGAACCTCACGCTCTACAACCGCACCATTTGCGATATGGCCACTGGTTGGAACGTTGCGGGTCACGGAAGCAGCAGCACCGCGTGCACTAAAGGCATTTGTCGCCAGGCTACCCTGCGCGACGGCGTAAACTTCGCCATCTGCTGCCATGAGAGGGGTAACGAGGAGTGTTCCCCCTGTGAGCGATGAGGAATCACCAGCGGCAGAGACGGTGACGTCAATCCGATTCCCGCCATGGGCAAACGCTGGCAGGTCTGCCGTGACCATGACCGCTGCGACGTCATGAGTCTGTAACTGTGTCTCCTGATCCCGAATGTTGACACCGAGCCGGTTGAGCATGGAAATCAGAGTCTCTCGGGTAAAAATGGAATTTGTCAGCCGGTCCCCTGTGCCGTTGAGACCGACCACGAGGCCATAGCCAATCAACTGGTTGGTTCTGACGCCTTCCATGTCCGTGATGTCCTTGATGCGGACGGTGGCAGCCAGCGTCAGAGACGGGATGCACAGGATAAAAGCGCAGAAAATAGCGGTTAGGCGCCGAAAAATTGGATGAGAGCTGAAGACGACAGACATGAAAGTTCAGTGAAATCCTGACGGGTTAAACTGTAACAAAGACCCTTTGACACTCAGGATGACGCGGTATCGTAAAGAAACACCTAACACGGGCGCGGAATTCTGCGGTTGAAGGAGATATGGAATAAAGATCTACGGGGTTGGCGAAATGATCTGTGATGGCTATAAGCCGCGCGTTATCGCCCGCGGCTATCGATCGGACGTTGGCGGATTAGCTGGGATTGGATGCGCATGATTACGCTACCGCCGGATTATACCCCTTCCGACGAAGAAGAATTCATGAACCCCCTCCAGGTGGAGTACTTCAGGCAGAAGCTTCTGCGCTGGCGTGCGGACCTGCTGAAAGAGGCTGACGGGACACTCGCCAGTCTCTCAGAAGGCGGGATTCATGAATCTGACATTACAGACCGTGCAAGCGTCGAAACGGATCGTGCTTTCGAGCTGAGAACCCGTGACCGTGCGCGTAAGCTTATTGCCAAGATCAATATGGCTCTGCTGCGGATCGAAGACGGAAGCTACGGTTTCTGTGAAGAAACCGGCGAGCCTATCGGTCTGAAGCGCCTGGAAGCACGTCCGATTGCTACGCTTTCCATTGACGCTCAGGAACGTCACGAGCGCATGGAAAAGGTACATCGCGACGATTAAGGGGGTTGCACTTGGCGCGCTGAAGAGATACGAAGCGCGCCAAGGCACCGGTACTGCTGCTGTAGCTCAGTGGTAGAGCACTCCCTTGGTAAGGGAGAGGTCGACAGTTCAATCCTGTCCAGCAGCACCAGTCTTTTCCCAGAAAATCGTTGAAGCTTTGCTTGGCCTTGGCTGCTACAGTAGGCCACATCAAGGTTTGAGAAGAATTAACTGAGCGAGCCAGACAAGGCTGCCACTGCGTGCTTGAGTATGATGCCCATAAAGCATTTTAATCTCGCCGCACGCTCTTTCCTAAGAATTGCGCCATCATTCCGAACGGAACACCGCTTGTTCAGCGGTGTTCGTTGTCTACGCTGACTGTATAATGAGCTGGCGATATAAGAATAGGCCGCTGCGCTTCTGCGGCCATCCTTGTAGATTTTATCCAAAACACAGATACGCGCTTACGGCCTATAAAGCCTTAGAAATACGTCAGCAAAGTTTGGACCCCAGAATCAGGCAGTCCGTCTTCCAGTCATTCTCTGGATAATTACTTAGAGATACCGGCGAGCTGTAGATTGTTAGGCTAGCCATTTAGCAACATTCTGCAGGCTTTGAGTGAGTAATTCTTCAGCCCGTTCCTGAGTCTCAGCTTCCACATAGAGGCGTAATTCCGGAGCATTGCCTGACGGACGTAAATGAATAATGTCGCCCTGCTTGAACGTCATACGTATGCCGTCCGTCTCATCTACCTGCGTCACAGGACCACACATGGTCACGAATCCCAGCATGTTGGTCACACCAGGAATATCGTCACGGAGTATCTGAAGCTGTGCTCTGCTGCGTTCCGTAGCGATCTCTTTCAACCGGTCACTGACTGTAAAGCGGGGTGGAAGGGTGGGGAGAAGCCCTGCAAGACCGTCCTGACGGCTCTGTGCTTCAATGAGCGCACAAAGCATGGGAAGAACCGCATCCCGCGTTGGGAGGGACCGAAGTATTTTTCCATCTTGAACAATATTACTGGCTAACAGGAAGCCGCCATTGGCCTCATAGCCCATGGAAGGTACGAAGCCTTCTGCCGCTGCATCCATCATTGCGGAGACAACAAATGGCGAGCCAATTCGTGTCCGTCGGACAGAGGGGACAAATCCTGATGCTTCAAGCGCGGTGTTGCTGCTGATTGGAGTTGAGACTGCTGCAGCTCCCAGCTTCCGGGCAGCCAGAATACCCAGCACGTCTCCCCGGATCCAGCGGCCTTTCTGATCGGCCAGAAGAGGACGATCCGAGTCACCATCTGTGGTAAGGATGGCATCATACTGCCCTTCTTTAGCCCAGTCGCGCGCCAGATCCACGTCCTCCGGACGCACGGCTTCCGTATCCACGGAAACGAATACATCAGAGCGTGCTAGTGGAACCGCTTTTCCGCCCAGAGCTTCGACAATGGTGACCAGAACGTCACGACCGACCGCGGAGTGCTGGTAAATTCCCAGTGTCAGACCGGACAAGGAGGCGGCACCAAAGAAGTGACGATAGCGCTCTATGTAATCGGCAATAACGTCGGTGACGGCAGGAAGTGTGAAGTCTGTTCTCAGATGACCCTGTGCGTCAAACCAACCCTCAGGCAGAACAACGTCCTGTGTCCGCATGGCAGCTTCATCGTCTTTCAGGAATTCGCCATGGGCACGATTGAATTTGATCCCGTTGCGGTCATCAGGAATGTGACTGCCGGTCACCATGAGAGACGGGATACCGCGAGAGAAGGCGTAGAGGCTTAGGGCAGGTGTCGGTACGAAACCACAGAAGACTGGCTCACCCTTCATCCAGGCAATTGCAGCGGCGCACGCCCTTAGAATGCTCGGTGTACTGGGGCGAAGGTCACCAGCAATAGCCACAGATGTTCCGGGAGCAAATTCCCCTAGTGTTTCAAGGTGCTTTAGGTACCCCACAGTGTAGGCAAAGCACACAGTATCTGTCATGGCCGTAACAAGGCCTCGGGCCCCGCTCGTTCCGAATGGGACGCCAGACTGCACCATCCACTCTGAAATCTTCATATCTCAATTCTATCCCGTCTGAGTGGTAGCTATTTAATAATTAGTATCAGAAATTTACTCGTAGGTTTTTCTGATAGCGCCTAGCCCGTTTGAAAGCCATTTCGCGGACTGTAGATTTTAAGGCATTTCAACCAAATCTGGGCAAAATCCTGACGTATTTGGAAGAAAGCAAAAACAGGCGTCTGTCGTTTGATACGCTCGCGCGTGGAGCATGCCTTGGTCGACCAGCGCTCCTGGAAGGGGCTGTGCATCCTCACGGTCGGGATCGAGCTGGCTATTATGAGATCGTCCTGCGTCCTCTTTAAGTTTGTGCAGTGCTCAAAGAGAAACAATCCTCAATATTGTCTCGATGTTAAAGCGAATGCGCTCTGCCTGAGCGGCCTCAGACATCAGCTCTCGTTCGAAAATGATTGAGCCGGTGTACTGGTTTGTGAAGTAGTAGTAGCTGACAGCTGCAATGGTGATATTGAGCTGGACGGGATCAACGCCCTCTCGAAAGAGGCCTTGTGCCACCCCACGCGTCAAAATCGTGTCGACAAGGCCGACGAAGCGTCGACTGACAATTTTGACGGCATCGGAAGACTTCAGATGCCGGGCCTGAGCCAGATTCTCGCTATTCACCAGTGAAATGAATTCAGGGTTCTGAATGTAGTAGTTCCAGGTAAAACGGACGAGTCGTTCCAGAGCTTCTCTTGGGTCCAGACTATCCAAGTCCAGCTTCTTCTCGGATTCCCGAATATCAAAATATGCGTTTTCCAGAACAGTTTGGAAGAGCTTCTCTTTGCTTTCAAAATAGTGATAAATCATGCGCTTATTGGCATTGGCTTCTAGCGCGATTGTATCGACACGGGCTCCTTCAAGGCCATTTTTCGCAAATTCTTTCTTTGCCGCCTCGAGAATCCGGCTCTTTGTAGCCTCGGCGTCGCGGATGCGAGGGCGGGGCGACTGTGTGTCTGGGGACTGTGCACTCAACGGGAAATCTCGCTTTTTGCTGGAGCCGGGCCTGAAGTTCCCGCTTTATGGCCGGAAACGCGCAGACGTCAAAACATCACATAAAAAATAACATATAAAAGAGATTTATCTATCACTATAACGTGATTTATGGGATTTTTCATTATGCGCTACCAAAGTAACCAGATGGTGCGAAGGGCGATTTGATCTCTCCATGGTGGAGGGGTGAAATCAGGAAGCGGGAGTGAGGAAAACATTTCGAACAGTAGTTTTTTCGGAAACATTTTCGGAGAAATAGTCTTCTTGTGGAGGGTCCTGTCCACAGCGCACATTTTGAAAATGAGGTAAAACTCCCTCCAGCGCACCGCCAGCCGTAGGCGGTTCAACAGTATCTTTACCGTTAAATAATCCTGGTGCGCTGACCGTCTGCTCACGGGACAATCTGAAACGACGATGCGTCATTGAGCGCTCGTCAAAAAAGACAGGGAGAAGCCGTCAATGAACAAGATGGCACAGAAACTGGCTCCATCCGGAGTGGCTCGTGACTTTGGGTTTTTCATCGATGGTGAGTGGCGCCACGGACGTGAGATGTTCGAGCGCAAGTCTCCCAGTCATGATGTTATTGTCACGCGAATTGCACGTTGCACGGAAGACGATCTGAATGATGCGGTAGCCGCCGCGCGTCGTGCGTTTGAGAACGGCACATGGGTTGGTCTGGCAAGCTCAGAGCGCAGTGCGATCCTGCTGAAAACGGCTGAGCTTCTGAAGCAGCGTCGCGATGACATCGCCTTTTGGGAAGTGTTGGAAAACGGCAAGCCGATCTCACAGGCCAAGGCCGAGATCGACAACTGTATTTCCTGTTTCGAGATGGCTGCCGGTGCCGCGCGCCTTCTGCACGGCGACAGCTTCAACAATCTGGGCGAAAGCCTGTTCGGAATGGTTCTGCGCGAGCCGGTGGGTGTCGTTGGCCTCATCACGCCTTGGAACTTCCCGTTCATGATCCTGTGTGAGCGAGTGCCGTTCATTCTGGCATCAGGCTGCACGGTCGTCGTGAAGCCAGCGGAAGTCACCAGCGCTACAACGTTGATGCTTGCCGATATTCTAACGGAAGCCGGCCTGCCAAAGGGCGTCTATAACGTCGTGACGGGCACCGGAAAGAGTGTTGGTCAGGCTCTGACGCAGCACCCGGATGTAGATATGCTGTCCTTCACTGGTTCCACGGGTGTTGGCCGATCCTGTATCCATGCATCCGCAGACAGCAACCTCAAGAAGCTTGGTCTGGAGCTTGGTGGCAAGAACCCGATTGTCGTCTTTGCGGACAGCGATCTGGAAGATGCGGCCGATGCGGTGGCCTTTGGGATCAGCTTCAACACCGGGCAATGCTGCGTATCGTCCAGCCGTTTGATCGTTGAAGAGTCTGTAGCCGACAAGTTCGAAAAGCTTGTTGTCGCTAAGATGGAAAAGATCCGCGTGGGCGACCCGTTTGACCCGGAAACGCAGATTGGCGCCATTACAACGGATGCGCAGAACAAGACCATTCTCGACTATATCGAGAAGGGTAAGGCCGAAGGCGCGCGCGTTCTGTGTGGCGGGAACAAGGTCGATCTGGGTCGTGGGCAGTACATTGCGCCAACGCTCTTCACAAATGTGAAGCCGGATATGTCCATTGCGACGGACGAGATCTTTGGTCCGGTGCTGTCCGTCTTCCGGTTTGGCACCTTGGAAGAAGCAATCTCGTTGGCCAATGACACGGTTTATGGTCTGGCCGCGTCTGTCTGGACGAAGGACATTAGTAAGGCCCTGAAGGTGACGCGTAAGGTTCAGGCCGGGCGCTTCTGGGTTAACACGATCATGGCTGGCGGCCCTGAAATGCCGCTGGGTGGTTTCAAGCAGTCTGGCTGGGGCCGTGAAGCGGGCATGTATGGGGTGGAAGAATACACCCAGATCAAATCCGTTCACGTAGATCTCGGCAAACGGACGCACTGGATCGCATAATGATGACTGGTTTCGATTACGTTATCGTTGGTGGCGGCTCGGCAGGATGTGTTCTTGCCGCCCGTCTCTCCCGAAACCCGGCGGTGCGCGTCTGCCTGATCGAAGCAGGCAAGCGTGACACCAATCCGCTCATTCACATGCCGGTTGGCTTTGCGAAAATGACGACAGGCCCCCTGACATGGGGGCTTGTCACCACACCGCAGAAGCACGCCAATAACCGCCAGATCCCGTATGTGCAGGCGCGTGTTCTCGGTGGTGGTTCATCCATCAATGCCGAAGTCTTCACGCGTGGCCATCCATCTGATTTCGACCGGTGGGAGCAGGAGGGAGCTGACGGCTGGGGCTTCAAGAACATTCAGAAGTATTTCATCCGCTCTGAGGGAAATTCCATTCTTGCGGGATCATGGCACGGAACGGATGGTCCACTCGGCGTGTCGAACCTGGATTGCCCCAATCCCGTCAGCCGCGCCTTCGTACAGAGCTGCCAGGAAATCGGAATTCCGTATAACCCTGACTTTAACGGTCCAGTTCAGCAGGGTGCTGGTATTTACCAGCTGACGGTGCGCAATAACCGGCGCTGCTCTACGGCCGTTGGATATCTGCGTCCCGCTCTGAAGCGTAAGAACCTGACGGTGATTACTGGCGCGATGGTTCTGAAGGTCGTCTTCGAGGGGAAGCGTGCAGTCGGCGTGCAGTACATTGCGGACAAGCAGATGCACACTGCGCGTGCTGAGCAGGAAGTGCTGGTCACGTCCGGTGCAATCGGAACGCCAAAGCTGATGATGCTGTCTGGTGTTGGTCCGGCTGCACATCTGAAAGAACACGGTATTCCCGTTGTTCATGATCTGCCGGGTGTGGGTCAGAATCTTCAGGATCACTTTGGTGTCGATATTGTTGCTGAGCTGAAAGGCCATGACAGTTTCGACAAGTACAACCAGTACAAGTGGATGATGTGGGCTGGCCTACAATATTCGCTGTTTAGAAGTGGTCCAGTGGCGTCGAACGTCGTGGAAGGCGGAGCCTTCTGGTACGGCGATCCGGCTGCAAGCTGCCCGGATCTTCAGTTCCACTTCCTGGCGGGCGCTGGCGCGGAAGCGGGTGTGGCGTCTGTTCCGAAAGGGACGTCCGGCATCACGCTCAACAGCTATACGCTTCGGCCAAAAGCGCGTGGGTCTGTCACGTTGCGTTCGTCTGACCCTCGGGAAGCACCGATTGTGGATCCGAATTTTCTGGGTCACCCAGACGATCTGCGGACAACGGCCGAGGGCGTTCGCCTGAGCTATGAAATGTTCGGCAGCCACTCGCTGCAACAATACATCAGCAAGGTCTGCCTGCCAGAAGGCGGTGGCCGTACGCTCAAGGCATATGAGGATTATGCCCGCCAGCAGGGACGCACATCCTATCATCCGACCTGCACGTGCAAAATGGGCAGGGACGAAATGGCGGTTGTTGATCCACGCCTGCATGTGCATGGTCTGGAGGGCATCCGGATTTGTGATAGCTCGGTCATGCCATCATTGCTTGGGTCTAACACCAATGCGGCAACGGTCATGATTGGTGAACGAGCGGCGGACTTTATTCTGGGGAATGCTTGAGAACGATAACCTTCTCAAGCGGCGCCTAATGCATCGCGATTTTTACAAGATCATAAGTAACTAACAAGATAGTTATAGTGGATCAAAGGCAATGACCAAGACCAGAACCGCAGCGGAAGCCGTCAGTCTTATCAAGGATGGTTCCACCATTGCGATCAACGCATCGTCCGGGCTTCTGTGCCCCGACGATGTTCTGAAGGCGCTCGGGGAGCGTTTTGAAAAGGAAGCGGCCCCGAAGAACCTGACGACGATCCATCCGATCGCGACGGGTGACATGTTTGGGACCAAGGGCGTGGATCATATCGCCCAGCCTGGCATGATCAAAAAGATCATCGGCGGGTCTTATCCGTCCGGTCCCAGCAATGCTGAGCCACCGCTTATCTGGCAACGCATTCTGGCCGAGGACGTCGCCGCTTATAACCTTCCATCTGGCGTTATCTTCGACATGCTGCGTGAAGGTGCGGCCCTGCGTCCCGGCGTCCTGACAAAAGTTGGTCTCGATACATTCGTAGACCCGAAGCGGGAAGGCGGGGCGATGAATGAGACCGCACGCTCCAATCCCATCGTGCGTCACATGGACTTCGAGGGCGAAGACTGGCTGTATTTCCCGGCGCTGAGGCCGGACGTTGCCATCATTCGTGCTTCGACAGCGGACGAGAATGGCAATCTGACATTCGAGCAGGAAGGTGCCACCCTTGGTGCCATGGAAATGGCTCTGGCGGCTCATAACAATGGTGGGCTGGTCATCGCGCAGGTTCGGCGCGTGGCAGAACAGGGCACGTTGAAGCCGCATGACGTCAAAGTGCCGGGTATTCTGGTGGACGTTGTTGTGGAAGCCCCGGATCAGTTGCAGACGACTGCTACGCCTTATGATCCTGCAATTTCTGGTGAGATTTTCCGGCCTCTGTCGTCCTTCGCTATTCCGGATTTCAATCCGGGCAAGGTGATTGCGCGACGTGTGGCGCAGGAGCTGAAGGATGGCTGGGCCGTCAATATCGGCTTCGGTATTTCCGCCAATGTGCCGCGCATCCTGCTGGAAGAAGGGCTGCATGGTAGCGTGACATGGGTTATCGAACAGGGACCGGTTGGCGGCGTTCCGCTGCTGGACTTCAAGTTCGGTTGCGCGAGTAACGCCGAGGCGTTTGTGGCCTCTCCTCATCAGTTCAGTTACTTCCAGGCGGGCGGCTTTGATTGCTCCCTGCTGTCCTTTCTTGAGATCGGGGCTGATGGGTCGGTCAATGTCAGCCGCCTTGCTGCCACGCCGCATCGGACGGCAGGGGCGGGCGGTTTCGTAGACATTACGGCACGGGCCAAGCGCATCATCTTCTCAGGCAATTTCAATGCCGGAGCCAAGATGCACATCGAGGACGGCCGTCTCGTGATTGATCGGGAAGGCAAGATTTCCAAGATCGTGCCAGAGGTGGATCAGGTCAGCTTCTCAGGGCGCAGAGCCACCGAAACAGGACAGGACGTCACCTACGTGACGGAACGCTGTGTTCTCAAGCTTCTGAACGGTGAACTGACGGTCACGGAAATCGCGCCGGGCATCGACTTGCAGAAAGACGTGCTCGATCAGGCATCGACGCCTCTGAAGGTTTCTCCTGAACTGAAGGAAATGGATGCCGTTCTGTTCAGGGATACCGTGATGGGGCTCGAGCTCTGAACGCCCCAGGCCGTCTTTTCCGTGAGTGGAGTCTGAAAGAAGCCATGACAGTCGACGATCACAGTTTCCTGACAGGTCTGTTCAATGCCGCCATTACTGCAGCTGATGCAGACCTCGTGCTGGCTGCCAATCTGCCGGAACGCCCGAAAGGCAAGACGGTCGTGGTTGGGGCCGGGAAGGGGGCAGCCCAGCTTGCAGCAGCTTTCGAGCGCGTGTGGGATGGTCCGCTGGAAGGCGTTGTCGTCACCCGTTATGGCTATGGCTACCCTACAGAACAGATCCGCGTTCTGGAGGCTTCCCATCCGGTTCCGGATCAAGCCGGTCTGGCTGCAACGGCGGCTTTATTTGAGGCGGTGCGTGGATTAGGTCCGGATGATCTGGTCGTTGCACTGATCTGCGGGGGCGGCTCGGCCTTGCTGCCGTGCCCGCCAGAAGGGTTCACGCTGGAAGATGAGGCGGAGCTCAGCCGGGTTCTCCTGTCTTCTGGCGCGCCGATCTCTGTCATGAACAGCATCCGCAAGCAGTTTTCGGGGATTAAGGGCGGTCGTCTGGCCGCTGCGGCTTCCCCGGCGAGAGTCGTTTCACTCATAGTTTCGGATGTACCGTTTGATGATCCGGCACAGGTGGCCTCTGGACCAACCGTGCCTGATACAAAAACACGCGAAGACGCGCGGCATATGGCCAAGGCCTGGAAGCTCGCACTGCCGTCTAAAGTGCAGGCATGGCTCGACGGAGAACTGGGGCAGGCGCCGCGTCCGGAAGATCCGGCATTCGCCGGGAACGAAGTTCGTATCGTGGCGTCGGCTCATCTGTCTCTTGAGGCAGCCGCCGCAGCGTCCCGGAATCTTGGAATTCCAGCTGTTATCCTGTCCGACGCGATTGAGGGGGAAGCCCGGGATGTCGGGAAGGTCCATGCAGCGATTGCGCGTGAAGTGATTATTCGTAATCAGCCATTCCAGAAGCCGGTTGTCATCCTCTCGGGGGGAGAAACAACGGTGACATTGCGTGGACGTGGACGGGGTGGTCGCAACACGGAGTTTCTCCTGTCGTTTGCGCTCGCGGCTGAAGGGCTCCCGGTTTCCGCACTCGCTGCGGATACAGATGGAATTGACGGGTCTGAGGACAATGCCGGTGCCTTTGCAGATGGCGAAAGTATGGGACGACTGCGCGCGCGCGGGATCAATCCGTCGGTCCTGCTGACGGAAAACGACGCCTATACTGCCTTTGAGGCATTAGATGACCTATTTGTGCCAGGCCCTACCGGGACAAACGTCAATGATTTTCGCGCTATTCTGCTGAGGTAGAAAAAGATGGCGAAGTAAAAACTGTTCCTTAGTGAGAACGAATTCATTCTGAGTATTATGAATATCAAGTTCTTTTGATTTCAAAACGCAGAATGGCCTTGAAAACAAATCAGTCACCATACTAACTAACTGGTTAGTTACTAATTAAGGGAATCGGGTTATGTTTCTCAATGAAATGCAGGAGCAGGTTCGCGAGACCACACGGTCCTTCGTGGATGAAGTCATCCGCCCTGCTGCTGAGGCCCTCGACCGTGAAGAACGCTTTCCGGCCGAAATTTACGAGGAAATGGGCCGTCTTGGCCTGTTCGGCATTGCTGTTCCGGAAGAGCTCGGAGGGCCTGGCTTCGATACCCTGACCTATGCCGTCGTGATGGAAGAACTGTCCCGCGGCTATGCCAGTATCGCCGATCAGTGTGGCCTGGTGGAACTGATTTCCACGCTTCTGGTGCGTCACGGCACGGATGAGCAGAAGAAACTGCTGCCAGACATTCTCTCCATGAAGCGCAAGGTTGCTTACTGCATCACTGAGCCGGAAGCCGGCACGGACGTGTCCGGCATTCGCACCACAGTTGAACGTGATGGCGATGGTTGGATTCTGAACGGCGGCAAAATCTGGATCCATAACGCCCCGGTGGCGGATCTCGGGTTCGTTCTGGCGCGGACGGACAAGGAAGCCGGAAACCGTGGCATGTCCATTTTCATTGTGGACCTGCATGCCAAAGGCGTTGAGCGCGGCCCGAAAGAGCACAAGATGGGTCAGCGGGCCAGCCAGGTTGGTGCGCTTGATTTCTCCGATGTGCGCCTCGGCCCGGATGCTCTTCTGGGCGAGATGAACCGGGGCTTCCACATGATGATGAGTGTGCTGGACAAGGGGCGTGTTGGCATCGCAGCGCTCGCTGTTGGGATCGCACAGGCTGGTCTTGAAGCCGCTGTCGATTATGCCGGAACGCGCAAGCAGTTCGGCAAGCACATCTCCGAATTCCAGGGTGTTCAGTGGCTTCTGGCCGATATGGCCAAGGACATCGAAGCGGCCCGTCTGCTGGTTCATTCCGCCGCGGTGAAGATCGATAACGGTCAGGACGCCACTCGCTCTTGCTCCATGGCAAAATGCTTTGCTGGTGACGTGGCTGTGGCCCGTACGGCGGATGCAGTTCAGGTCTTCGGTGGCTCCGGTTACATTCGTGGCTTTGAAGTTGAGCGTCTGTATCGCGATGCCAAGATCACGCAGATCTATGAAGGCACGAACCAGATCCAGCGCATGATCATTGCGCGTGAACTGCTCAAGAAGGGCGCCCGTACATGAGACAGGTCGCTCTCGTCACCGGCTCTTCACGCGGGATCGGCCTGGCCGCCGCGGAATCGCTCGCTAAAGAAGGATTTTCTTTAGCGGTAAACGGGCCGGTTGATGATGCAGAACTGCGTGCAGCCGTGGCCCGTCTGGAAGGGCTGGGTGCCAAGGTTGTAGCCGCCCCGTTCGATGTGTCCGACATCAGCGCCCATGAGGGTGTTCTGGCGCGGATTGAGGACGAACTCGGCCCGCTGACAACACTGGTGAACAATGCGGGCGTCGGCGTTCTCCAGCGGGGTGACCTGCTGGACGTGTCCGAAGCAAGCTGGGACCGCTGCCTGATGATCAACGCGAAAGCGGTATTCTTCCTGTCACAGGCTTTCGCAAAGCGCCTTCTGAACCGGGAACGGTCAGCCGATGCGTTCCATTCGATCGTCAACGTCACATCGTCAAATGCGACGGCTGTGGCAGTGCAGCGGTCTGAATACTGCGCGTCAAAGGCTGCGGCGGCCATGGTGTCCAAGGCTCTGGCTGTGCGTCTCGGGATCGAGAATATCGCGGTTTATGACGTTCAGCCTGGCCTGATCGCTACAGAAATGACGGCTGCCGTCATTCAGCACTACCGCCAGCGCGCGGAAGAGGGGCTAACCCTGCTTCCGCGTGTTGGAGAGCCCTCGGACATGGGGCGCATCATTGCGGCCCTTGCCACCGGGAAACTGCCTTACACCACAGGCCAGGTCATTTCGGCAGATGCCGGAATGCTTGTGCCGCGCTTCTGAGAAACGGTTATGAAGATCATCCTGCCCGACGAAACCGGCCGGAAGATGGATTACCATCTGATCGGTACTCCTGTTCCTCGCAGTGTCCTTCCGGCCAATCCGGCCCGGATCGTCTATTCGGCGGCCCATGTCGTCGCTGATCCGTTCACGGATAATGCACCGTCCGGCCGCGCAACGATCGACTGGAAGAAGACGCTTGAGTTCCGTCGCTATCTCGTTGGCATGGGCCTCGGAATTGCTGAAGCCATGGATACGGCCCAGCGCGGCATGGGGCTGGACTGGCCCGGCGCGCTGGATCTGATCCGTCGCACCAAGGCCGAACTGCCGGATGCGATGGTCGTGAACGGTGCGGGGACAGACCATCTGGACCCGAAGGATGCACGGTCCGTCGATCATGTTCTCGCGGCGTACATGGAACAGGTCGAGGCGATCCAGAAGGTTGGCGCACGCGTCATTCTGATGGCCAGCCGTGCCCTCGTTCGCGTGGCGTCCAGTGCTGAGGACTATAAGCGGGTCTACCGCGAAGTGCTCTCTGCCTGTGATGAGCCTGTCGTTCTGCACTGGCTGGGCAAGGATTTCGACCCGGCTCTGGCAGGCTATTGGGGCACGGATGATTTCAATGAGGCGCTGGAAACAGTCCTGAGCATCATTGAAGAAAACGTTGCGAAGGTGGACGGCATCAAGATTTCCCTTCTCGACAAGGAGAAGGAAATCATCATGCGTCGTCGCCTGCCCAAGGGCGTGCGGATGTATACGGGTGATGACTTCAATTACCCGGAACTGATCGCCGGTGACGAGCAGGGCTACAGCCACGCGCTTCTAGGCATTTTCGATCCGATTGCACCGCTGGCGGCGCGTGGTGTGAAACTGCTTGGCGAGGGGGACGTGAAAGGTTTTCACGACGCACTCGACCCGACTGTTCCACTCGCTCGTGTGATCTTTCAGGCCCCCACACAGTACTACAAGACGGGCGTGGTGTTTCTGGCCTGGCTGAATGGCTTTCAGGATCACTTCGTCATGCTGAATGGTGCGCAGTCCATGCGGTCCCTCCAGCATTTCACGGAGATCTTCCGTCTCGCTGATGGCTGCGGCCTGTTGCGGAACCCGGATCTGGCTGTGCACCGCATGAAGTCCCTTCTGTCGGTGTACGGGGCCTGATCATGCGGGACGTTCGCCACGATCATTCGGCTCTCGCCCTCAATACCGCAACGCTTGGCCATAATGTGCCGGGTGTCGGGGCAGGGTGGTCACCGGAACAGACGATCGACGCCTGTGCTGAACGTGGCATCGGCGGGATCGTGTTCTGGCGGCGGGAGATCGAGGGCCGGGCTGCGGAAATTGGAGACCGGGCGCGTCAGGCCGGGGTGCAGGTTGTCGGCCTGTGCCGGACGCCCTTTCTGGTCGGTCCGCTGGGGCTTCAGAGCGAAGAGGCAATCCTGTCGGATTTCCGTCAGTCCATCGATCAGACAGCCGCGCTCGGAACCGATGTTCTGACCATCGTTGTCGGTGGTGTGGAAACCGGCACGAAGGGCGTGGCTCACAGCCTGGACATCGTGGCGGACCGGATGGCGAAGGCCATTCCCTACGCTGAAGCCTGTGGCGTGAAACTCGCATTGGAGCCGCTGCATCCGGCCTATGCCGGAGACCGTTCCTGCCTCACGACCACCCGTGACGCCCTGGATCTGTGCGACCTTCTGGCGTCGGATAGCGTGGGCGTTGCGATCGATATCTACCATGTGTGGTGGGACACGGACCTGCCACGCCAGCTCGCTCGTGCGGGAAACCGCATTCTGGGCTTTCACCTCTGTGACTGGCTCGTTCCCACAACCAACATCCTGCTTGACCGCGGGATGATGGGGGACGGCGTTGCGGACCTGCGGGGGATCCGCAGGGAGGTGGAAGCCGCCGGGTATTCCGGCTTCTGCGAGGTGGAAATCTTTTCCGCGAATAACTGGTGGAAGCGCCACCCGGCTGACGTGCTGGACACGATGGTCGAACGCTTCCGCACTGTCTGCTGACCCATCGGAGGGCATCATGAAGATCCTCGTCCCTGTCAAACGTGTCGTCGATTACAACGTCCGCATCCGCGTAAAGGGTGACGGATCTGGGGTCGAGCTTGCGAACGTCAAGATGTCGGTCAATCCGTTTGACGAAATCGCCATCGAAGAGGCCGTCCGTCTCAAGGAAAAAGGCATCGCCACGGAAGTGGTCGCTGTTTCTATCGGTGTGCCGCAGGCGAAAGAAACACTGCGCACCGTGCTCGCCATGGGCGCGGACCGTGCCATTTTCGTCGAAGCAACGACGGATGTGAATGTGGATATTGAGCCTCTCGCTGTCGCCAAACTGCTGGCGAAGGTGATTGAGGATGAGAAACCAAACCTCGTCATCGCAGGCAAACAGGCCATCGATAATGACATGAACGCGACTGGTCAGATGCTTGCCGCCCTGCTGGGCTGGGGCCAGGCCACCTTCGCATCATCCGTCGAGATTGAGGGCGACAGTGCAACCGTCAGCCGTGAGGTTGATGGTGGTCTTCAGACCATCCGCGTGAAGCTGCCCGCCATCATCACGTCGGATCTGCGCTTGAACGAGCCGCGCTATGTCGCTCTGCCCAACATCATGAAGGCCAAGAAGAAGCCGCTCGAAGAACGCAAGGCGTCTGACCTCGGCGTGGATATTGCGCCACGTCTGAAGGTTATTCGCACGGCTGAACCGCCTCAGCGTCAGGCTGGTGTGAAGGTCAGTTCCGTTGATGAGCTGGTTTCGAAACTCAAAAATGAAGCAGGAGTGATCTGATGTCTGTTCTGCTGCTCGCTGAAGTGGCTAACGGCCACCTCGTAACCGATACCGTTGCCAAGGCCCTGTCTGCCGTCAAAGCGCTGGGCGATGTGACGGTTCTTGTTGCTACCCAGAACGGCGCGGAAGCTGCCGCCGAAGCTGCAAAGCTTGAGGGTGTCTCCAAGGTCCTGCTGGCGGATGATGCGTCTCTGGCTCATGAACTGGCTGAACCTGTCGCCGCCCTCATTGTGTCTCTGGCAGCCGGGTATAGCCATATCGCTGCGGGCTCGACGGCGTTCTCCAAGAATGTTCTGCCACGCGTTGCCGCTCTTCTGGATGTCATGATCCTGTCAGACGTAACGGCTGTGAAGGATGCCGAGACGTTCGATCGTCCGGTCTATGCCGGCAATGCGATCCAGACGGTGCAGTCCTCCGATCCGGTGAAGGTTTTCACCATTCGTACGGCGGCCTTTTCGGCTGTTGGTGAAGGTGGCTCAGCCAGTGTGGACAATGTCTCCGTGCCTGCTGATCCGGGTCTCTCGTCCTGGGTGGAAGACAAGGCAGTTGAATCCGAACGTCCGGAACTGACGGCAGCCAAGAATATCGTCTCAGGCGGCCGTGGCGTCGGATCGAAAGAGAACTTCGACACCATCGCCAAACTTGCGGACAAGCTGAATGCCGCCATCGGCGCCAGCCGTGCTGCTGTTGATGCCGGATACGCGCCGAATGACTGGCAGGTTGGGCAGACGGGCAAGATCGTGGCGCCTGATCTGTACATCGCAGTCGGTATTTCCGGGGCGATCCAGCATCTGGCGGGCATGAAGGATTCCCGGGTGATCGTCGCCATCAACAAGGACGAAGACGCCCCGATTTTCCAGGTCGCGGATTATGGGCTGGTGGGAGACCTCTTCACCATCCTTCCCGAACTGACGGCAAAACTCTGACAGGCCCCGGCAGCCTGCAGGGAGGAGAAAGACCATGACTACGATCGAACGGGAAAGCATGGACTATGACGTTGTCATCGTCGGCGCTGGCCCTGCCGGTCTCTCCGCGGCGATCCGGCTCAAACAGAATGAGCCGGACCTCTCCGTGGTCGTACTGGATAAAGGGTCTGAAGTCGGGGCGCATATCCTGTCAGGCGCGGTCATTGATCCGTGCGCGCTGGATGTGCTGCTTCCCGAATGGCGGACCATGGACGCGCCCATCACCGTGCCGGTAAGGGAAGACAATTTCTTCCTGCTGACGGAAAAGAGCCAGATCCGCCTGCCGAATGTTCTGATGCCAAAGCTCATGGACAACCACGGGAATTACATTGTCTCGCTGGGGAATGTCTGCCGCTGGCTGGCACAGGTCGCAGAGGGCCTGGAAGTGGAAATCTTCCCCGGTATGGCAGCAAGCGAAGTCGTTTATGACGATCAGGGTCGCGTTACGGGTGTGGTGGCTGGCGAGTTCGGTAAAAACCCGGATGGAACGCCGGGGGATGCTTACGAGCCTGGTATGGAACTGCGCGGGAAATACGTGTTCTTCGCCGAAGGTGCGCGGGGATCACTGGCCCGGCAGCTGATGGATCGTTTCGCGCTTTCCGAGGGCAAGGACCCGCAAAAATTCGGGCTGGGCCTCAAGGAAATCTGGGAGATCGATTCCGCCAAACATCATGAAGGCACAGTCACACACACCATGGGCTGGCCGCTGAATAGCAAGGCGGGCGGTGGGTCCTTCATCTACCATCTCGACAGCAATCAGGTCTGCGTCGGGTTTGTCGTCCATTTGGGCTATGAAAACCCGTATCTGGACCCATACCGTGAGTTTCAGGAGTTCAAGCACCACCCGATGGTGGCCGAACTGCTGAAAGGCGGAAAACGCGTGGCTTATGGTGCGCGTGCGCTATCCGAAGGTGGCTGGCAGTCCATTCCGAAAGTGACTTTCCCTGGCGGCGTTCTGCTCGGGTGTTCCGCCGGGCTTGTGAATGTTCCGCGCATCAAGGGCAGCCATAACGCCATTTTCTCCGGCATTGCCGCTGCCGATGCGGCCCGCGCAGCGCTGGCGGCTGGGCGCGCTCAGGATGAACTGACGGATTATGAGGAAGAACTGCGAAACGGCCCTGTCGGGACAGACTTAAAGGCCGTCCGTAACGTCAAACCTCTGTGGGAGCGGTTTGGCCTCCTGGGCGGTGTTGCGCTCGGTGGTCTGGATATGTGGATGACAACTCTGACCGGACACTCTCCCTTCAGAACGCTCGGACACGGAAAGTCCGATGCCGCGGCAACAGGGTTGGCTGCCAGTTTCAAGCCGATTGAATATCGCAAGCCGGACGGGCAACTCAGCTTTGATCGCACAACCAATGTGGCGTTTGCCTTCACCAACCACGAAGAACGCCAACCCTGCCATCTGACACTCCGTGATCCATCCATCCCAATCCAGGTGAACCTGCCGCTCTACGCTGAGCCTGCCCAGCGTTACTGCCCGGCGGGCGTGTATGAGGTTCTGCGTCCGGAGAATGAACAGCCACGGTTCCAGATTAACTTCCAGAACTGTGTGCATTGCAAAACCTGCGACATCAAAGATCCAAGCCAGAATATCGTTTGGACAACGCCGCAGGGAGGCGATGGCCCGAACTATCCAAACATGTAAATTCAAATAAAAAGAAATACAACCTGTCTCTTTTATTTGATTTTACTTGAATAAACAACCTGAGAACATGCTGCGTTGAAAGACTATTCCCATAATGGGAATCTGAATTAAGGAATAAGGCAATGAGTGGCATCGACCTTTCGGCACCACCGCCGCCAGTGTCTCTGAATGGTAAAAGTGTCCTGACGGCAATTCTGGCTGCTGTTGCGGGTCTGATGTTTGGTCTCGATCTGGGTGTGATTTCAGGGGCTCTGAAATTCATCGGTCTGGAATTCAACGTCACGGACTTCGGCAAGGAGTGCATCGTCTCATCGATGATGGTTGGTGCGGCGGTAGGTGCCGTCTGCGGTGGGCGCCTGTCCTATCTCTTCGGCCGGAAGCGCCTGCTGCTGTCTTCAGCTGTCCTGTTTGTTCTCGGGTCGCTGTTGTGTGCGCTGGCAACATCCGTCACGCTGCTGATTGTGGGGCGTATGGTGCTTGGCGTGTCTGTTGGCATCGCAAGCTTTACCGCTCCACTTTATATCTCCGAGATTGCGCATCAGCACTACCGTGGGTCTCTGATCTCGGTTTACCAGCTCATGATTACGGTCGGGATTTTTGTAGCGTTCATTTCTGATGCGCTGCTGGCTTATTCCGGCTCATGGCGCTGGATGCTCGGCATTGTCGCTATTCCAGGCGTCGTGTTTCTGCTTGGCGTGCTGCTGCTGCCTGACAGCCCACGTTGGCTCGTATTGCGGGGCCGTAAGGACGAAGCTTTTACGGTTCTGCATCAGCTGCGTGGCCATGAAGGCGACGCACGCGCCGAGATCTCGGACATTGAAGAGCAGCTTGCGCAGATTGAAGGCGGCTACGGCCTGTTCAAGGCCAACGCAAATTTCCGCCGCTCTGTTTTTCTGGGCATCCTGCTCCAGACCATGCAGCAGTTCACGGGCATCATCGTGGTGATGTACTACGCGCCCCGCATTTTCGAAGTCGCAGGTTTTGGCGATAACGCAGCCATGTGGGGTACGGCCATTGTCGGTCTGGTGAATGTGCTGTCGACGTTCATTGCCATTGGCTTCGTGGACAAATGGGGCCGTCGCCCGATGCTGATTGCCGGCTTCATCATCATGACGATCGGCATGGCTTCAGTTGGGACGCTGCTCTACTTCGGAACCGGCAATAGCGAACTTGCGCGATATGGCGCCGTGATCATGCTGCTGGCCTTCATCGTCGGATTTGCGTTCTCTGCCGGTCCGCTGGTGTGGATCCTGTGCTCGGAAGTTCAGCCCATCAAAGGGCGCGATTTCGGCATCGGTTGCTCCACCTTCACGAACTGGGTCACGAACATGATCGTCGGCCTGACGTTCCTGACGCTCCTGAACACCATCGGGAATGCCCAGACCTTCTGGATGTACGCGGCGTTCAATGCGTTCTTTATCTACCTCACCCTGAAATTTGTGCCTGAAACGCGCGGTGTTTCCCTTGAGCAAATCGAGCGGAACCTGATGGCGGGCAAGCCACTCAACCGGATCGGTCTGTGATCCTGCCCCTCGGCACGACTGTCCCGGCGCTTTCACACCTGCCGGGACAAACCGCCTTTGCGGCGGTTTTCCCTGACGGAGACCAAAGACAATGACAGTAAAGATCGCCATTAACGGTTTTGGCCGTATTGGCAGACTGGCCCTTCGCAGCATTCTTGAAAGCGGCCGGGATGACGTTGTGCCCGTCGCCATCAATGGCCCTGGGTCCGTTGAAGACAAGATTCACATGCTGACGTATGACAGCGTGCATGGCCGCCTGCCAGGGGAAGTCCACGTCGAAGGCGATATGCTGACCCTGACCCATAACGGGCGGTCTTACGGTCCCATTCGCATTTCATCCGAGCGTGACCCGTCGAAGGTGCCATTTGACGGTGTTGATGTAGCCCTTGAATGTTCCGGCCTGTTCACCACCAAGGAAAAAGCCTCCACGCTTCTTCAGGCTGGTGCCCGGAAAGTCCTGATTTCAGCGCCTGGCACCGATGTGGACGCAACCATCGTCTACGGCGTGAACAATGACATGCTGAAGCCGGACATGACGGTCATTTCCAATGCCTCCTGCACAACGAATTGTCTGGCGCCGCTCGTGAAAGTGCTCGACGACAATTACGGTATCGAGTGCGGATACATGGTGACGATCCACTCTTTCACCGGAGACCAGCAGATCGTTGACCGGCGCCATAAGGACCTTCGCCGGGCCAGAGCCGCGTCGCTCAACATGGTGCCTACGTCCACGGGGGCGGCCAAGGCAATTGGTCTGGTTCTGCCGCACTTGAAGGGTCGGCTGGATGGCACGTCCATTCGCGTGCCAACGCCTAATGTTTCTCTAGTATCGTTCGACTTCCTGTCCCGCCGTCCACCGGAAACGGCCAAAGACGTCAATCGCGTCATGCAGGAAGCTGCTTCGGGCCCCTTGAAAGGTGTGCTGGCCTATAGCAGTGCCCCATTGGTCAGTAGCGACTTCAACCATTCACCCGCATCTTCGAATTTTGACGCCACGCAGACGGCCATCATGGAATGTGGTCGAATGGTTCGCGTCTGCTCATGGTATGACAATGAATGGGGCTTCTCGAACCGCATGATCGATACAGCTGTTCTGTTCGGCTCCCTGTAAACGGGCGACGGCATTTGTTTCAGGATGTGTTTCGGCGCATAAAAGCACTTTCCTGACTGGAGAGTGCTTTTGATGATGTCCCGTCTGAGACTTCTGGCTGCAATGGCATGTTTGGGTGCGCCACTTCCTACTCTGGCACAGGCGATAGCGCCGATGCCGGCAAGCTGTGACAACGCCAAATTCCTGAGTGACCAGCAGACCTTCGAGCAACGTGGCGCCACCCGGACGGATCTTCCCGAGCATATTTGCGGGCGCGTCATCGCCATTGCACCCCATGCGAAGCGGACCCGCAGCGGATGGCATGGCTATTTCTACCTGGATGTAGGGCAGGGCGTATCTATCCGAATTGTCTCGGGGCTTGATGAAATGACTGCCCCACAATGGCCCTGGGTGCAGAAGGGCGACACCGTCGAGGTTCAGGGGCGGTACTACTACGACAGCCTGCGCAAGCAGGGGATTGACTGGACGCATCACGGCACCAGCCGCAAATGGCCGTGGCCCGGCTATGTGACCGTCAACGGACACCGCTACGAATAAAAAAAGCCCGTAGGAATGTCCTACGGGCTTTTTCGTGACGGGCGGCCTAGTTGGTCGCTTCGTCTTTCTTCTCGGCGCTACTGTCGCCTTTGACGCCGGTCCCTTCGATAATCTCGAAGTCCAGTACGTCATTCTTGAGGCCAATCTTGACGGCCCCGCCTTTGGCCAGTCGACCGAAGAGCAGTTCCTCGGCCAATGGCTTCTTGATGTGCTCCTGAATGACGCGGCCGAGAGGACGTGCGCCATACAGGCGATCATAACCCTTCTCGGCCAGCCATTCCTTGGCAGCAGAGGAGATTTCGATCGTAACGTGACGGTCAGCCAACTGGGCTTCGAGCTGGAGAACGAACTTCTCCACCACGCGGCCCACGGTCTCCGGCGTCAGGTTAGCGAACGGAATGATCGCATCCAGACGATTGCGGAACTCAGGTGTGAAGGTGCGTTTGATTGCCTCTTCATCCTCACCCGCACGGCTGGTCCGGCCGAAACCGATCGCTTCCTTGGACAGGTCAGCCGCGCCCGCATTCGTGGTCATGATCAGGATCACGTTGCGGAAATCGACTGTCTTGCCGTTGTGGTCTGTCAGGCGGCCATGGTCCATGACCTGAAGCAGGACGTTGTAAAGGTCCGGGTGGGCCTTTTCGATTTCGTCCAACAGCAGGACGGCATGAGGATGCTGGTCGATTGCATCCGTCAGCAGTCCCCCCTGATCAAACCCGACATACCCTGGAGGCGCGCCGATCAGACGGGAGATCGAATGACGCTCCATGTATTCGGACATGTCAAAGCGGATCAGTTCGATGCCAAGAGACGACGCCAACTGACGTGCAACTTCCGTCTTGCCGACGCCCGTAGGGCCGGAGAACAGGTAGTTGCCAATCGGCTTCTCCGCATCACGCAGGCCCGCACGGGACAGCTTGATCGCCGCAGCCAGTGCATCAATCGCCTTGTCCTGCCCGAACACCATGTTCCGCAGATCCCGCTCCAGATGGCGCAGGGTCTCCCGATCATCCGCCGTGACGCTCTTGGGTGGGATGCGGGCAATCTTGGCGATTGCATCTTCCACATCCCGCAGCGTCACGGTCTTGCGGCGCTTGTTCTCAGGCACCAGCATCCGCGCCGCACCGACCTCGTCAATGACGTCGATGGCTTTATCGGGCAGTTTGCGGTCATGCACATATCGGGCTGCCAGTTCGACGGCGCCACGCAGGGCTTCGTCGGTGTAGCGAACCTTGTGGTGCTTCTCGTAGCTGCCCTTAAGGCCGCGCAGGATCTTGATCGTGTCCTCGACTGACGGCTCAGGGACGTCAATTTTTTGGAAGCGCCGGACCAGTGCACGGTCTTTCTCGAAGTGCTGACGGAACTCCTTGTATGTCGTGGAGCCGATGCAGCGCAGCGTACCTGCAGCCAGAGCTGGCTTGAGCAGGTTCGATGCATCCATCGCACCACCAGACGTCGCGCCCGCACCAATGACCGTGTGGATTTCGTCAATGAACAGGATCGCACCGGGCGTCTGGTCCATTTCCGTCACGACAGCCTTGAGGCGTTCTTCGAAATCACCGCGGTAACGTGTGCCAGCCAGCAGGGAGCCCATGTCGAGAGAGTAGATCGTGCAGTCCTGCAGGACTTCAGGCACGTCTTTCTCAACAATACGCTTTGCCAGACCTTCCGCGATCGCAGTCTTGCCGACGCCCGGGTCACCCACATACAGCGGGTTGTTTTTGGTGCGGCGGCACAGGATCTGGATCGTGCGTTCGATCTCCTGATCGCGACCAATCAGTGGATCGATCCGCCCTTCACGGGCACGGTCGTTCAGATTGACGCAATAGGTCGCGAGGGCGCCGTCCTTGGCTGTTTCCTTGCGCTCTTCACGCTCGGAATTATCCTTGGATGCAGCGGCAGCCTTACGGCCAGCGCCACGGTCCGGCGCTTTGGCGATGCCATGCGAAATGAAGTTCACGGCGTCGAGTCGCGTCATGTCCTGCAATTGCAGGAAGTACACGGCGTGGCTTTCACGTTCCGCAAAGAGCGCAACGAGAACGTTGGCACCCGTAACTTCATCGCGGCCTGTGCTTTGCACGTGAATGGCCGCGCGTTGAATTACGCGCTGGAAAGCCGCCGTTGGTTTTGGTTCTGTCGGACGGTCGGACGCAAGACCGGCAAGGTCCTTGTCCAGAAAGTCCGTCAGGTCCGAGCGCAGCTTGTCGAGGTCAATTCCGCAGGCGCGGAAAACCGTCAGTGCGTCGGCGTCTTCTGTCAGAGCCAGCAGCAGATGTTCGAGGGTGGCATACTCATGACGCCGATCACCTGCGAATGTCAGGGCGCGGTGGAGCGTCTGTTCGAGCGTACGGGACAGCATAGGGTGGCGCTCCTCTCGACCTCTCGTGGAAGAGGTATCTTGTCGTGGTGCAACACGTAACGCCAGTCAGAAACGTAAGGCTGAACAAGAAATTGTCCGATGCCTGTATGACTGTGGCGGGAAATCAGTCTTTTTCGATCGTACACTGAAGCGGATGCTGGTTCTGGCGGGCCAGATCCATAACCTGAGCGACCTTGCTCTCCGCAACTTCGTAGGTGAAGACGCCGCAGACCCCTACGCCCCGCTGATGCACATGCAGCATGATGGTGGTGGCTTCTTCCCTGTTCTTGGAAAAAAACCGTTCCAGCACGTGCACGACAAACTCCATCGGTGTGTAGTCATCGTTGAGCATAAGAACCTTGTACATCGACGGCTTGCGCGTTCGTGTACGAGGGCGAACGACAACGCTGATCTCAAGATCTTCGTCATCGGGCAGGCGTGGATTTGTCGGACCTTTTGGGTCCGATGATCCCGGCCCCATCCTGACTGGTCCGAAAATAGACTCGGCTTCAGAATGGGAGGTGGCTGGTGAAGGGAGATCGTAAGAAGACATGACTGGTATGATATGGGACGCTTCCCCCGACTTGAGAAGGGGGTAAGGATGAGTACATTTCGTGAATATCGCCATCTTCCTGACATGTTCTGGTCGGGTTTGGGTCATGCTTACGAAAAATTAAGCAAACTGCCCCAAACCTTGTGGACGGGCGCTTTTTGTTGCGCCTAGAGTAACGGGATTAAGGACTGCGTTAAACAGTTCAATCTTTCCAGCGTTCAATGTTTTGTTCAGAGGCTGCCACATAATGCGTTTCCCTGTCCGCAAGGCCCTTCTGTTATGCGCTCTGACTGCAGTTGGTGCGGGCTCTGCCAAGGCACAATACGCAGGCCACACGTCCAGTTTCGTGATGGATGCACATTCAGGTGCCGTTCTGTCCCAGTCGGACGCCGATCTTCAGCGGTATCCTGCATCCCTGACAAAACTCATGACGCTGTATCTGACCTTCCGTGCGCTGGAAGCCCATCAGATTACGCTGGATCAGGAAGTCCCGGTTTCCATTCATGCTTCCATGCAGGCTCCATCCAAGCTTGGACTGGTCCCAGGCACTCGGCTGACCGTTGAGCAGGGCATTCTGGCGCTTGTCACCAAGTCCGCCAATGACGCTGCGTGCGCTCTGGGTGAGTTCCTGGGGGGGGGCGACGAGGTCCGTTTTGCTCAGCTCATGACGCAGCAGGCGCGTGCTCTGGGAATGGCCAACACAACGTTCCGCAACGCATCCGGCCTGCCTGACCCCGATCAGGTCACGACAGCGCATGATCTAGGGCTTCTCGCGCAGCACCTTATCAACGATTTCCCGCAGTATTATCACTATTTCGGCGTGCCTTCCTTCTATTTCCATCGTCATCTGGTTCCCAACCATGATCCGATGCTGAAAATCTATTCGGGCGCTGACGGCATGAAGACGGGTTACACCGATGCTGCGGGGCGGAATCTTGTCACGTCTGCCATCCGTGGAAATGTTCGTCTGATTGGTGTGGTCCTTGGGTCGTCCTCAAATGCGCGTCGTTCGATGGAAATGGCGTCCATTCTGGATGATGGTTTCGCTTCAGAAGGCGTCGCGCCACAGCCTCTGCTTCATCCGGTCGCTCCGCGCACTGTCATGATCGCGTCTGCGCGTCGTGGTGGTCGTTTTGCTCATCATGGGACAATGGTTGCATCCAGCCGTCCTATTGAAGTGGCGGATGCGCCAACGTCACCGCGCCGTTATGGCCGTGTTGCGCATCATTCAGCCTCTGTTCGCATGGTCAGTGCTCACCATGTTGCTGCCCATCACAAGCCGGGCCGTCACCCGCGCGGGTGAAAAACTCGCATCACTGCCTTGCGATCCGGTCGGGACGGTCGCATTTTGTCCCGACCAGTTAAGAGATTTAGGATCGGGCGGTAGACATGGGTGATAATTCGCGTGGGATTGTTCTTTATGACAGTGAAGATTTCAAACATCTAAGAACGGTTGGGCATCTGGCAGCGGCAACGCTGGATATGATTACCGAGCATGTTCAACCCGGCGTCACGACGGAAGAACTCAATACCCTTATTCATGAGTTCACTCTGGCGCACGGCGCTACACCGGCTCCTCTGAATTATCATGGCTTCCCGAAATCCTGCTGCATTTCGATCAACCATGTTGTGTGTCACGGCATCCCCGGTGAGAAGAAACTGGCCAACGGCGATATCGTCAATATTGACGTCACGTCCATTCTGGATGGCTGGTACGGGGATAATTCCCGGATGTACATCGTAGGCAAGGCCCCCAAGAAAGCTGAAAAACTCGTTGAGGTGACCTATGAGTCCCTCATGCTCGGCATTGAGCAGGTCAAGCCAGGCAAGACGCTGGGCGATGTCGGTCATGCCATTCAGGTCCATGCGGAAAAGAACCGTTTCTCCATCGTGCGTGATTTTTGTGGTCACGGCATTGGCCGGGAATTCCATGCCGCTCCGAACGTTCTGCATTACGGCAAGCCAGGGCAGGGCGTGAAGCTCGTGCCGGGAATGGTTTTCACCATTGAGCCGATGCTGAATATCGGCAAACCTGAAGTGAAAATTCTTGATGATGGCTGGACAGCTGTCACGCGTGACCGGACGCTGTCTGCACAATTCGAGCATATGATTGGCGTGACGGACGACGGATGTGAAATCTTCACGCTGTCCCCGAAAGGTTACAACAAGCCCCCATACGGAGCTGGCGCATGAAAAAACTGTTTGCCCTGATTGTTGCGGGCCTGACGGGGGGCACGGCGCTGGCTGCTCCCACGGCAGCCCCTTTGAGCTCTGCCCATGATCCGCTGGCCTTTGGTCCGGATCATACGTCTCCGGGCGTTCTGGTCTCTGGCAAGCACGGCATGGTGGTTTCCGCCCAGCATCTCGCTTCTGATGCCGGCGCCAAAATCCTGGCGGAAGGTGGCAATGCCATCGATGCAGCGGTTGCGGTGGGTTATGCGCTGGCTGTCGTTTACCCCGCTGCGGGTAATATCGGCGGTGGCGGCTTCATGACGATCCGCCTGAAATCCGGGCAGACAGTGTTTGTGGACTTCCGGGAGCATGCCCCGGGTGCTGCGACAGCCACCATGTATCAGGATGCGTCTGGTAAAGTCATTCCGGGGCTTTCAACGGAAGGCTGGAAAGCGGTCGCCATTCCGGGGACTGTCGCAGGATTGGACACGATCCTTCAGAAGTGGGGGCGTTTGCCACGCGCAAAAGTCATGGCTCCAGCCATAGCGCTCGCCCGTGATGGGTTTGTGCTCAATGAAGGCGACGTACAGCTCCTCGACACGTCCACGAAGTATTTCCGTCAGGACCCATACGCACGTTCTATTTTTCTGCGTCCGGACGGATCGTCCTTTCAGCCTGGAGACCGGCTGGTTCAGAAAAATCTGGCCAATTCTCTTGAACTGGTCGCCAAGAATGGTCCGAAAGCGTTCTACGAAGGTCCGATTTCCGCTGAAATCGTGCGGGCCAGCGAAGAAGGCGGTGGCCTTCTGAAGCCATCAGATTTCACGAATTATCATATCCGGTTTCTTGAGCCGATCCGCTGCACCTATCGTGGGTACACGATCGACACGGCACCCCCTCCGAGCGGTGGTGGCATCGCGCTATGCGAAATTCTGAATATTCTCTCCGGCTACGATATGCACGCCCTTGGCTTGCACACGGCGGCGTCTGCGCAGCGTGAAATTGAAGCCATGCGACATGCGTACTCGGATCGACGCGATCTCGGGGATCCGGCATTCGTCAAGAATCCGATCGAGCACCTGAATGATCCGACATATGCCGCACAGGTCAGGGCAGGGATCCCGCTTGATCAGGCATTGCCGTCCAGCACCCTCCGCGCTGGTGAGGCGCTTCCGGTTAAAGCTGCCCAGGCTGCTCCTGACACGCAGGAAAAGCACGAGACGACCCAGTTCTCGGTATTGGACAAGAGCGGCATGGCCGTTTCCGCGACATATACCCTGAACGGGTGGTTCGGCTCAGGTGTCATGGGTGGCAACACCGGCATCTGGCTCAATGACGAGATGGATGATTTCTCGGCCAAGCCAGGTGCCCCCAATATGTTTGGGATTGTTGGCTCGGAAGCCAATGCCATTGCTCCGGGCAAAACGCCGCTATCGTCCATGTCTCCGTCGATTGTCTCCAAGGATGGAAAGGTGATTATGGTGATCGGCAGCCCTGGTGGTTCCCGTATTCCAACGATCACACTTTCGGCCATTCTGGGCGTGCTCGATTACGGGCTGGACATCCGTCAGGCTGTTGATCTGCCGCGAATCCACGAGCAGTGGGAGCCATCTGCTGTTGAGCTGGAACCAGGTGCCCTGGCGGATGACGTCATGGATAAGCTGAAATCTGAAGGATATGCGCTGTCTCTGCACCGCCCATGGGGTGTGGCAGAAGGTATTCTTGCGGATCGTCCAAGCCTCTCTGCACACAAAACCGGGCTCATTTATGGGGCTGCTGATCCGCGTCATGCCGGGGGTGAAGCCGCGGGTGAATGATAGGGGGTTGTCAGACACCCCTATCTCCGTGTTAGGAGAGCGCCGGGAGGTCGGCTTTGGACGGATACCTTGCCAACCCGGTCAGGTCCGGAAGGAAGCAGCCGCAGTGAGTTTTATCCGGGTTAAATGTCCGGCCTCCTACCTAGTGCAGCCTGTGGGCGCGGCAGTTTTACTGTCAGGCGCCCCGGTGCAAGACCGACAGAGTGCGGTCTCATTCCCCGCTCTGACGGCTTTCCAGTTTCATGACTGACGATATCGACGATCTTCCCCTGCCGCCCGAGAGCGGTGGTGGCTTCTTTGGTGAAGCCCCGGCCGAGCAGGTTCCAGTTCCTGTTCAGGCAGAAAAAAGCACGCCTTATCGTGTCCTTGCCCGAAAATATCGTCCCCAGACACTCGATGATCTGATTGGTCAGGACTCGCTGGTACGAATCCTGCGTCGTGCGTTCGAGCTGAAGCGTGTGGCGCATGCCTTCATGCTGACGGGTGTGCGCGGCGTGGGGAAAACTACGACCGCCCGGATTATCGCACGCGCCTTGAACTGCATTGGGCCAGACGGGAAGGGTGGACCGACCGCGGAGCCCTGTGGCGTCTGTGCAAACTGCACTGCCATCCTCGCGGACCGGCATCCGGACGTTCTGGAAATGGATGCAGCGTCTCGCACGGGCGTTGATGATGTGCGTGAAATCATTGAGGCGACCCGTTTCCGCCCGATGCAAGCGCGCATGAAAGTCTTCATCATTGATGAAGTGCACATGCTGTCTCGCAATGCGTTCAATGCTCTGCTGAAAACGCTGGAAGAGCCTCCGTCACAGGTCACGTTCATTTTTGCCACGACGGAATTGCGGAAAGTACCGGTGACGGTGCTTTCCCGCTGTCAGCGGTTTGACCTCCGGCGCGTGCCTCAGGCGCTGCTGACCGAACATTTTGGACGTATTGCCGAAAAGGAAGGAGCCACTCTTTCCGAAGACGCTTTGGCGCTCATTGCACGTGCAGCTGATGGCTCGGTCCGTGACGGACTATCTCTGCTGGATCAGGCGATTGCACAGGGTGCGAGCGACGCCGATGCCGTGTCAGACATGCTGGGTCTGGCAGATCGTGGACTGGTCTTTGATCTGCTTGATGCCCTTATGGCCGGCAAGGCAGCAGAGGCCTTGGATCTTACCGATCAGGCTTATGCGCGTGGTGCTGATCTTGGCGTTCTCCTGACGGATCTTCTGGATCTTCTGCATCTTGTTTCCCGTCTCAAGGCGATGCCGGGTCTTCGTGAAAGCCGGGACCTTCCAGAAGCCGAAAGACTGCGTGGTGGCGTGCTGGCAGACAGGCTCTCAACCAGCAGTTTGGGACGCGCCTGGCAGATTCTTCTGAAGGGTGTGAACGAGGTCGAATCTGCGCCGGATCGTCGTCAGGCGGCTGAGATGGTCCTGATTCGACTGTGCCACGCCAGCCTTCTACCGACGCCTGACCGTCTGATCCGTCAGTTGACTGAAGGCGGGGTCGATCTCTCCTTGCCATCAGGCCCTTCGGGTGGAGCAGCTCCGTCCGGAGAGGTGTCGTCTGGGTTGCAGACTGCGCCTGTGCTGTCGACGTCCGTATCGCCCACTGACACGGGTGGCCCTCGTGCGCATGTCCGTCTGGTGGCCAATGGCGGCGAAATTATTGAGCCGGGTTATGCGGAGGCCGCTCCTGAGCTGGCCCCGGAACCCGAACTTCCTCCGCCCCCGCCACGAACATGGCGCGAGATGGTCGCTCTGGTTTGGGACAAGCAGCCGCAGTTGCATGGGGTTCTGCGCTCGTCGGTGCATCTGGTACGTTTTTCGCCCCCCGATGTGCAGGTTCGCCTGGAAGACCAGCACACCAAGGCGGACCGTCTCCTTCAGAATTTTCTTGAAGAGATGTTTCCCGGCCAGTGGCGCATCAGTCTTTCCACAGCCGAAGGTGAGCCAACTCTGGACGAACAGGGTGCGGAGGTGGTGGCCATCAACCGTGCAATGGTTGAGGCACACCCGTTGGTCCAAGCCATTCTTGATGCTTTCCCCGGTGCGAAAATCGGCGATGTGCAAGACCACTCCCTTGATGAATACGGTCTTCCACCCGAAATAACCGCACCATTGACGGAGGACTCTCCTCCGGATCTGGAATTCGCGCCTTTGGACGCTGATTTCCTTGATGAAGATGATCTGAACTGAAAGACCAGGAGACGTTATGAAGAACCTTGCAGGACTGATGAAGCAGGCCAGCCAGATGCAGTCCAAAATGGAAGAGGCCCAGAAAAATCTGGCAAATCTGACGGTAGATGGTTCGGCTGGCGCTGGTCTCGTGACACTTCAACTTACGGGTAAAGGCGAAATGCGTGGTCTGAAAATCGATCCGAAGCTCGCCCATCCGAACGAGATGGAAATGCTTCAGGACCTGATCGTGGCAGCCTACACGGATGCCAAGAACAAGGCTGAAGCGGCCAGCTCTGAAGCCATGCGAGACGTTACGGGCGGTCTGGACCTGCCGCCAGGTCTGAAGCTTCCGTTCTGATCTGAATAGTCTTTCTGCGGGCGTCACATCATGATGATCAGCAATGACATCGAGCAGCTGATTTCCATGCTGTCTCGCCTGCCGGGGCTCGGCCCGAGGTCGGCCCGTCGCGCTGCGCTCAGTTTGCTGCGGCAGCCAGAGGCGCGGATGTTGCCTTTGGCGCATCTCATGGAACGGGCTGCCACAAGCGTCCGCACATGCTCCCTTTGCGGCAATCTCGACACCATCGATCCCTGCCACATCTGTACGGACTCAACCCGTGACGGCGGTCTGGTGTGCGTGGTCGAAACTGTGGGTGATCTGTGGGCCCTGGAACGTGCTGGCGTACATCGCGGGGTCTATCAGGTTCTGGGTGGAACGTTATCGGCGCTTGCCGGTCTTGGCCCTGAAGATCTGAATGTCTCTTCTCTGCTGGACCGTATTGCCGAAGGTGGCGTGAGAGAAGTCATCCTCGCTCTTGGTGCGACAGTCGAGGGGGCGACCACAGCGCACTGGCTTCAGGAAAAACTGGCATCAACGGGTGTGGTCGTCAGCCGTGTCGGACATGGCGTTCCCATGGGGGGCGCTCTGGACGTGCTGGATGATGGCACGCTGGCTGCTGCCCTGATTGCACGACGCGCATTATGATTTCCGCTCTAGTCCCCCGTACGGCGATTGTGACCGGTGGTGCGCGTCGGATTGGCCGGGCGCTGGTTGAAATGCTGGCCGGGCAGGGTTTTTCTGTTGCCATTCATTATCGCGATAGCAAAACAGAAGCGCTGGATCTGCTCGATCACATTGGCGGCCGAGGATGTGTGATTGGCGCAGATCTGTCGTGTGAAGCGGATGTGAACAGGCTGGCTGCTGAAGCAGTTCAGCAGCTTGGGCCGATCGGTGTGCTCATCAACAACGCTTCAGCATTCATTCGTGATGAAGTCGAGACTGTAACTCGTGAAAGCTGGGACCAGCATCTTGAGCCGAATTTGAGGGCTCCGTTCGTCCTGTCTCAGGCGGTGGCAGCAGCCCTGCCGGCAGAGGCTGAAGGGCTGATTTTGAATATGCTGGATCAGCGCGTGTGGAATCTGACGCCACATTTTATCAGCTACACCGTGTCCCGAGCTGGCTTGTGGACACTGACACAAACGCTTGCGCTGGCACTGGCGCCGCGTATTCGCGTTAATGCCATTGGTCCAGGGCCTGTTCTGCCAACGGTAGGCCGACAGTCTCAGGAGCATTTTGACAAGATGTGCGCACAAACGCCCCTGAAGCGTGGGTCGTCTCCCGAAGAAATCGCTGAAGCCACGCTCGCGCTGTTTTCTCTCCCGTCCGTCACGGGGCAAATGCTGGCCATGGATGGCGGGCAGCACCTGAACTGGTCGCCTGCGCGATAAATCAGGGCTGAGGTTTCAGCGCACCAGGCAGATAATCTTCCACAACCAGAGAAATTGGTGCGTTGTCTGAAGCACGTCTGAGGAGCGCACGGTTTTCGAGTACGATTCCTGTGGCGTTATTTGGAAAACGTGTTTCGAGTCGCTGGCGATAAAAATTCGTCTTCGAGACAGCTTTACCGAAAGGCGTATCTGTCGTTTCCAGCAGATGGTTCATGTCATCTGTCAGGCGTTCCGGCACATACCAGTTCCAGGCATCAGAGAGCGGGACATCCCCACACAGAAGCTGAACGTGACGTGTGCGAACCTGCCGAGGGTCTGAGACTTCCAGAAGACGCAGGGTTTCCTGTGAAGGCTGCTCTCCAACGGAGAGGCGCACGACGCGAATGGGAACGGAGCAGTGCTCCTGAAGAACTGCTGTTGCGCTGGGATGGCGCTCCAGGCGGTCCTTTAATGCACGAACGGCTGCGCCATCCGGGGACAAGGCGTCTCCCGGACCGGCACAGCCGCTCAATACTGCTGCAAAGGAAAGAGCACGGACGACCTTAGTGGTCGTCGCGGTCGTCCTTGTCAGTCGAAACTTCGATGTCGTTCGAGAGATCATCGTCATCATCCAGATCGTCGTCTGCTGCGATGACATCGTCATCTGCATCATCGTCCGTGTCCAGATCGACGTCTACATCATCCTCGTTCTCGTCCTTCGGAGCGTTCGGATCTTTCTCCTCAGGCAGCGGTCCTTCGCTACGCTTGAGACGGCCGATATCGTTCGGCTGGGTGGTGCCACATTTCGGGCACACCGTAGGGACGCGGTTCAGGTCATAGAAGCGGGCGCCGCACTCAACGCACGTCCGTTTTAGACCGAGTTCGGGTTTTGCCATGTTGCGCAAGCCTGCCAATGCCTCGGATAAGGAACGCGGCCATGCCAGCTTGTTTCCGCCATGTCAAACTCCAAGTGTCCCGAAATCTGCATGAGGGGACGTATTTCAGGGTGATTGACACACAGGAATGACCCTCGCATGAAAGTGCACATGCAAGCGCGACCTCTGACAGTTTCCGCGTCCCCGAAGGGACTTTCCGGCCGTACCCTCGTACCGGGTGACAAATCCATCAGCCATCGTTCGCTGATGCTGGCCTCCCTCGCACATGGCCGTACGAAGGTTTACGGCCTTCTGGAGGGTGAAGACGTTCTGCGCACCGCAGACGCCATGCGCGCGCTGGGTGCGACGATCACGCGTGACGGCGCCGTCTGGACCATTGATGGCCGTGGCGTCGGTGAGCTGACGGAGCCGGCAGATGTGCTGGATATGGGGAATTCCGGGACAGCAGCACGGCTCCTGTCCGGTATTCTTTCTTCCCACCAGATGAACAGCGTCATGACCGGGGATGCTTCCCTGCGCTCCCGTCCAATGCGTCGGGTGATGGACCCGCTTTCGAAGAACGGTTCCGAGTTTTTGTCCCGTGAGGGCGGCCGTTTGCCGATGGCCGTGCGTGGCAATGGTCAGGCGAAACCGCTTGAATACCGTCTGCCAGTTGCTTCTGCGCAGGTAAAATCAGCAGTTCTTTTGGCCGGGCTGAATGCCGTTGGCCGGACGGTTGTGGAAGAGCCGGTCGCCACCCGTGATCATACGGAAAATATGCTCCGTCATTTTGGCGTGGATGTTGATGTCTCCGTTCTGGATGCTGGTGGACGCCGAATCGAGCTGACCGGACCGGTGAAGCTGACCGCACGGGACGTGACAGTTCCGGGTGATCCGTCGTCTTCTGCATTCCCGCTTGTGGCTGCGCTGCTGGTTCCTGGTTCCGATCTGCTGATTGAGAATGTTGGTTTGAACCCGCTTCGGACGGGTCTGTTCACTACCCTGCTCGAAATGGGTGCTGATCTGACCATTGAAAACGAGCGCATTGAGGGCGGGGAGCCTGTGGGTGACCTTCGCGCACGATACAGCAAGCTGAAAGGTGTGGATGTGCCGCCAGAGCGCGCACCGTCCATGATTGACGAATACCCCGTTCTGGCCGTTGCCTGTGCTTTTGCGGAAGGGGCCTCCCGTCTGCGTGGTCTGGAAGAACTTCGGGTGAAGGAAAGTGACCGTCTGGCCGCAACCGTCTCCCTGCTGAATGTGAATGGTGCCGAAACCGAAGTGGTTGGCGATGACCTGATTGTTCGTGGTTTTCAGGGCCCACTGGGTGGCGGAAGCGTGACGACGCACATGGATCATCGTCTGGCCATGAGTGGGATTGTCTTTGGTCTGGCTGCGCAGAAGCCGGTTTATATTGATGATACTGCCTTCATTGAAACCAGCTTTCCCGGTTTCGTTGATCTCATGAATGGTCTGGGTGCGGATATCCGGGCATGAGCCGTCCGCTGGTCATTGCCGTTGATGGGCCGGCGGCTGCTGGAAAGGGGACGCTGGCCAAGGCGCTCGCCTCCCGGCTGTCCTTGCCCTATCTGGACACGGGCCTCCTGTATCGTGCGGTTGCAAGGCGCATGATTGATGCCGGTCTTGACCCTGCGGGCGATGCTTCTGCACAGGCGGAAGCACTTGAGCAGGGGGATCTGCGGAGAACGGATCTGCGCGTTCCGGAAATCGACCGCGGTGCCTCACTGGTAGCTAGCCAGTCTGCTGTGCGTGAGGCTCTTCTGGAGCGTCAACGTGTGTTCGCCGCCCAGACAGGGGCCGTTGTTGACGGGCGGGATATCGGCACAGTTGTTTTCCCGGATGCGGACGTAAAGTTTTTCATCACGGCCTCCCCTAGGGCGCGGGCCCTTCGTCGCCATCGCCAAGTGCACGGGGACGCAGCGATCACAGAGGCTGAGCTGGACGCTGCGATCGCTGAGATCATCGCGCGTGACTCGCGGGATTCTTCGCGGGATACTGCGCCTCTGGTGCAGGCCGCAGATGCGCTTCTGATTGAGACAGATGAGCTTTCTGCAGAGCAAGTGCTTGAAAAGGCGCACGAAGAAATCAGGCGGCGCATAACTCGGATCTGAGTTGCGGTATCTGCCCGTCTGACACCTGTTTTTTTATTGACAGAGCGCCTGTGGAAGGTGTTGTTGCGGGTTAGCACCTTGCCCGAAGGGGGAAAGTGTCGTCCGTCATGCGTTTTGCGTGCGGGCCATAATTTAACGGACCCGGTCTGACCTTTTGAGGCAGCGGGGAGTCGCCATGCCAGATTTCGATCCGCGTGGCGCAGACGTGGATGATCGGTTTCAGGCCGAAAATCCGGGAATATTGTATTTACATGGCTTCAGCCACACAGGCCCCTGCCGCTCACGGCATGGAAGATTTTGCAGCCCTCCTCGAAGAGACCCTGGGCCGCGACACCGGTTTTGACGGCTCCGTCGTCACGGGCCGCGTGATCCGTCTGACCGACGAATTCGCTATCGTTGATGTTGGTCTCAAGAGCGAAGGTCGCGTTTCCCTTAAGGAATTCGGCCCGCCAGGCGCTGCTCCGGACGTAAAGCCGGGCGACGTTGTCGAGCTGTATGTCGAGCGTTACGAAGACCGTGACGGTTCCATCGTTCTTTCCCGCGAGAAGGCTCGTCGTGAAGAAGCATGGACCGCTCTGGAGCGTGCATTCGGCAACAACCAGCGCGTCAACGGCACGATCTATGGTCGCGTCAAGGGTGGCTTCACGGTTGATCTGGGCGGCGCAATGGCGTTCCTTCCGGGCAGCCAGGTTGACATCCGTCCGGTTCGTGACGTCGGCCCGCTGATGGGTCAGCCGCAGCCGTTCCAGATCCTGAAGATGGATCGCGCACGTGGCAACATCGTTGTGTCCCGTCGTGCCGTTCTTGAAGAGACCCGTGCAGAGCAGCGCTCCGAGCTGATCCAGGGCCTGAAGGAAGGCATGATCCTTGACGGCGTCGTCAAGAACATCACCGACTACGGTGCGTTCGTTGACCTCGGCGGCGTTGACGGCCTCCTGCATGTCACCGACATCGCATGGAAGCGCATCAACCACCCGTCCGAAGCTCTGCAGATCGGTCAGCCGGTTCGCGTGCAGGTCATCCGCTTCAACCCGGACACGCAGCGTATCTCCCTCGGCATGAAGCAGCTTGAAGCTGATCCGTGGGAAAACGTCGCCATCAAGTACCCAGCTGGTGCCCGCTTCACGGGTCGCGTCACGAACATCACCGACTACGGTGCATTCGTCGAGCTGGAGCCGGGCGTCGAAGGTCTGGTGCACGTTTCCGAGATGTCCTGGACGAAGAAGAACGTCCATCCGGGCAAGATCGTCGCTACTTCCCAGGAAGTCGACGTCATGGTTCTGGACGTGGACAGCTCCAAGCGTCGTATTTCGCTTGGTCTCAAGCAGGTTCAGCGCAACCCTTGGGAGCAGTTCGAAGAAGAGCACAAGGTTGGCTCTGTCATCGAAGGCGAAATCCGCAACATCACCGAGTTCGGTCTGTTCATTGGCCTCTCCGCAGACATCGACGGCATGGTTCACATGTCCGACCTGTCCTGGGACGAAGCTGGCGAAGCAGCCATGGCGAACTACGAAAAGGGTCAGGTCGTTAAGGCCAAGGTCCTCGACGTGGATCCTGAGAAGGAGCGCATCTCCCTGGGCATCAAGCAGCTTCAGGAAGATCCGGCAGCCGACACCCTGTCCCGCATCCAGAAGGGTGCTGTTGTGACCTGCGTCGTAACGGCAGTTCAGGCAAACGGTATCGAAGTGAAGGTCGACGATCTGCTGACCGGCTTCATCCGTCGTGCAGAGCTGGCTCGTGACAAGGCTGAGCAGCGTCCGGAGCGTTTCGCCGTTGGCGAAAAGGTCGATGCGAAGATTGTTTCCGTTGACCGTGCTTCCCGTAAGCTCGCGCTGACGATCCGCGGCCGTGAGGTCGAGGAAGACAAGGCTGCGATCAACGAATACGGTTCTTCTGACTCGGGCGCTTCCCTGGGTGACATTCTGGGCGCGGCAATCCGTCGTCGTACTACAGACGTCTGAAGAGACTGGAAATCAGATAACTCTATGTTGTCATGATTTTAGAAAAGGGCCGCGCAAGCGGCCCTTTTTTGTATTTGAGATGTAATGATCTTCTTTCTTGTCAGGGGCTTTTGTTGCTGTAAACCTTCAGGTAAGAATTAAGAGTATCGTGACGGCAGCGGTCTTGTGGTCTCATGTCCAGAAGACTGATGAAGTCAGTTTGAGATGGGAGTGGGCGTTCTGCGCTCAGGAGATTGATGGCGGTTATTTACAACACAAATTATACCCACAATCCCAATTCCTACCTTACGCTGGCGGTCGAACGGGCTGCTCGATCTCTATTTGGTAATGACCAGATTGTTGTCGCTGACAATATGTCCCTGGGCAGTATTGCTGCCTCCGGTGAGCATGACGTTCTGATCTGTCTGGACGCACAACGGATCAATCTTCCACTGATTCGTCGCGTTCGCCCTGCATTCAAGACGTTAATTCTCTGGACCTTTGAAGACCCGTTCATGCGGGACTTCAATGTTGAGAATGCCGGCCTTTTTGACTTCGTCTTTACGAATGATCCGTCTTGCGCCGAATACTACCATGGCAAGGGGCACTATCTTCCTCTGGCGGCCAGTCGTTCCATTCATGAGCGCAAGGTTCTCTCTGCCGCAGAGCTGGAATATGATATTTTCTTTGCTGGCACGATGTGGCCGAACCGCGTTCAGACACTGCGGCGCGTGATTGCGGCCTTCCCGGATGCCAGACTGAAGCTTGTTTGCCCGGGTAACGAGTACCTGCCACCGCTGCCCGCAGACCTTGCCGCACTTGCGATCCAGCGGCCGATCAGCCACGAAGCCTTTATTGATTTTGCGAATGTCAGCGCCGTTACTCTGACGATGTTCCGCGATTATGCCAGCCATGGCGATGTCAGTCAGGCGACGGCGCCGGGACCACGCTTTTTCGAGTTGGCTTTGGGCGGTACGGCACAGGTGGTCGAAGCGCCTGAAAGCATGGGCAGCGAGCATTTCGATACTGTAGAGGGGATCAGCCTTGCGCGTGATCCTGATGGCGTCGTGGATGCTGTTGCTCGCATCCTTAACAACAAGAATACGCGTCGCAAAGCAGCTCAGGCGTCTCAGAAGTCGGTGCTGGCACATCATCTTTATGAGCACCGTCTCGAAAAGATGCGTGACATCACTGGTGCTGATTTTGGTCGCCGTAAGGCTGCTGATATCCTCCCGGTTGAGCGTCGTCGCCGTCTGCGGGTGCTGATGTGCACGCATTCCACAATTCACGAGCAGGCCTGGGGTGGTGTTGAAGTTTACCAGCAGGCTCTTTGCTCCCTGCTTGGACGTGACGTTGAGTTCTTTTACTGGCTGCGTCGTGGCACATTCTGCCGTCTGACGACGGCAAGTGGTCAGGAGCTCGAACGCTTCGATGTGCCGGAAGTGGGCTGGCAAGACGCAATGTGCGATGCGCCAGAGGAAATGGCGTTTTCAAGCGTCATCAGCCAGTACAACATGGACATTGTCCATTTCCAGCATCTCGGACATCATGCCCTTTCCTTGCCGATCATCGCCAAGGCCAATGGTGTCGGTGTGGTTTTCTCTGCGCATGACTTCTGGCTTGTCTCAGCGCGGTACAACCTGCTGAACCATGAACTGCGGTATGTGGAAGACGAGGTCCGCTCTGTCCTGTCAGCGGATATCACGCTAAAGGCTTCCGAAAATGTGGATCATGGTGGCGAGCAGACGCGTCGGGCCTTTGTCGCCAAGATGCTTCACTCTGTTGATGCCATCATGTTTGGGACACAGCATTCCCGTGATCTGACGCATGAGATCTATCCGATCCTTAATGAAAAAATCAGCCTGATCACGGGTATTCCGAGCCCTGAAAACACGGTGCCGGTGAAGCCGAAGAGCTATGCTCCGTTGGGTGATGCTCCTCTGCATGTTGCGATAGTTGGTAATTTCCTGCGCACCAAGGGGGCAGATACGATCCTGAGTCTGATCGAAATCGCTCATCCGGATCATTTTGTCTTTCATATCTTCGGTTATGTGCATCCAGAATACGAAGCTGTTCTGAATGCTGGCAGCCGGTCGAACGTGAAGCTGTACGGCCGATATGACATGGGCGATATCGAGGCCCTGAAAAAGGCAGATGTTGCACTCAACCTGTCAATTTGGCCGGAAACCTATTGTATTTCCCTCTCCGAAGCTTGGCAGAATGGCCTGATCCCCATTGTGACGGATGTCGGCGCTCTGGGGGATCGCGTCGAAGATGGTGTTAACGGTTTCAAGGTTCCGATCAATCGCCCCAGCATGGTTCTGGAGCGCCTTGAACTGCTGCGTTCTTCTGAGCCTGTGCGCAAGAAAATCATGGCAAACATTGGCCCGCATCTCTGGACGCATGCCCGTGAGTATGCGGACGGTTTGCTGAAGCTTTACCAGGATGTGGTGCCGCGTCGTCCGATGGGCGTTTCGGACCTGCGGTTGGATGCTGGGCAAGTCCACCTTCTTCCGCATCCATCATGGCGCCATCAGGCTCCGCCGCGTCATATTTTTGATCCGCCGACCACACGTGATCTCTCTGTTGAGCTGCCCATTCCTGTTTCGGACTGGTTCTCCATCCAGGGCGCTGAGTGCTATATTGATGACGTCTGTCATCACGTCTTTGCCACGAGCGAAGATGAAGATTTCGAAGGCGCCAACGAATTTCATATCCGGGGCTGGTTCCTTCTTCCTGGGATCAGTACAGCCGGCCGCATGTTGGCAGTTCTGATCGAAGAAGGTGCAGACAGTCCGCTGATTTTCCTTGAGTGTGAACGTGAAATTCGTGGGGACATTGTTGAGATGTTCAACGGGTCTCCACGTCGTTCTGGCTTCTCCGGCAAGACAGCTCTGCGTGGGAAGTGGTGTGAAGGTCGTTTCCGCGTTGGCCTGATCAATGTCATCAACGGGCAGGCAGCGTTCCAGCTCACTTCGGTCCAGATTGAGGTCGAGGGCGGTAAGATCGACAAAATTCATCGTTCGATGCCTTCCAACGATGTCATTTTGTCTGATTTTAATCGGATTTCTCATAGCGACGGTCTGTTGCGCGGCATCAAGCTGTCTGGCTTCCAGAAGAAAGACCTCCATCCGTATGGCAGCGGAATGCTGGAGAATTTCATCGACGAGTTCACAGGCGTCATTGGGTCTCCTGTGCAGGATGTCGATCCGTTCGGGGGCATCTATGTGCGCGGCTGGGCGTTCCTGAAAAATCTGTCCCGGGCAGGCCAGCTCTATGTTGGGCTTATCCATAAAGAACGTGATGAAGTCACTTTGTTCGGCATGGACCGTATTGCCCGCCAGGATGTAGCGGTTGTGCATCGTGATGCTCCGCTTTGTGCGGGTTTCTCCGGAATACTGAACCCAATGCAGGGTTATGCCCGCCCGATGGATGGGGTTTATCGGGTAGCTCTGATCAATGTGACGGGCGACGTTTTCGGCACATACATTACTGATCTGGTTGCAGCTTTCGATGGTGGACGCATTGTTTCCACAGGCCGTGAAGATCTGACGCCGGAGCAGGCCGAGCGGTCTGAACAGCTTTTGAATGAGAAAGCCATCGCCTGAACCTGGAGGTCAGTTTTTTTATGTCCGATCCGGTTCCTGAGTCCTCCTCGGCTGCGCGCGAGCCTCGCTGGCGCCAGTTTGATGCGCAGTGGTATCTGCTGCGTTATCCGGAGGTTGGGGACTGGATGCGTGATGAAGGTCATCAGGACCTTCACGCGTTCTATATTGAAACAGGGCAGCGATACGGTCATTCTCCGAACCGGTATTTTGATGAAATCTGGTATCGGGAAACCCACGCAGACGTTCGTCGGGACTTGATTCAGGAAAAATATCGGTCCGGTTTCGAGCATTATTGCGCCGAAGGATATCATGGCCTTTCGGCACACTGGCTTTTTGACGAAGTTGATTATCTTCGACGGTATCCTGAACTGACCCGTCGCTCGCTGGAAGAGCAGGGGTTTTTCAACGGCTACGACCATTATCTGGAAATTGGCGAGGCACGTTATTATAGCGGCCATCGTTTTTTCGATGATGAGCTCTGTCGGCGGCTTGCCCTCCGCTTTCCGGATTATTTTGACAGCCGTATCGGCCTGTTTGCATCCTGGCTCAGTCTGCCGTCCGAGATTGCGGATGCAGGGCGTGTCTCTTGGTATTTTGATCCTGTCTGGTATCTGGAACGCTATCCGGAAGTGCGGCGTGAAATTGCTGAGGGGCGGTACAGCAGCGCCCTTCATCATTACCTTACCAATGAAACACCTCGGCTGTTTAATCCGCAGGAAATGTTTTCCGAGAGTTTCTACGCAGACACACATCCGGATGTGGTTGCCTGTCTGGATATGGGGTCCTTTCGGAACGGCTATGAGCATTTTCTGCTGTTCGGCGCGCATGAAGGGCGCGCGCCTGAAGCGGGCGTGGATCTTGCCGCTCACCTGAGCCGCCCACAGGTCCGCAACGACGTTCGCAATCACCTGTATGACAGTCCCTTTGCTCATCTGGTTGCGGCCAGAATGGGAGAGGGGCAGCGCGCTTCGTTGGTTGAAGCCCCGGAGATTGAGGAAAGTCAGTCAAGGCAGGTTTTTGAACGGGAAGCTGAGGCGCTCCTTCCCGCATTGGCGCGGCACCCGCTGGATTTCACTGTTGCGGGTGTGCCGGAACTCAGTGTCATTGTCGTGGTCTATGACCGGATTGCGTTGACAATGCAGGCTCTGGCGTCCCTACGCGCAAACTATGCCGGAGCCATCCAGCTGATCGTTGTGGATTCTGGTTCACACGATCAGACACGTCGTCTCGACGAAATGGTTCACGGCGCCAAGATCCTGCGTTTCAGGTATAACATTGGATATCTGGAAGGCTGTAATGCAGGTCTTGCAGAAGTTGATGCGCCATTTGTTCTTTATCTGAACAACGATCTGCGTCTCTACCCGGACAGTATCGCACATGCCTTGCAGCGTCTGCGTTCGGACAGCGATATCGGGGCGGTGGGGGCGAAGCTGATCCGCACCAATATGCGCCTGCAGGAAGCAGGTTCCATTATCTGGCGTGATGGCGCGACGTATGGATATCGCCGCGAAGATAGTCCGAACCTCCCTGAAGCGAATTTCGTGAGAGATGTGGACTATTGTTCCGCAGCATTTCTCATGGTGCGGTCGTCCATTCTGATTCAGTTGGGCGGTTACGATTTACGGTACCGTCCGGCCTATTTTGAAGATGCGGATTTGTGCGTTCGTATTCTCAAGATGGGTGCGCGGATCGTTTATGATCCTAACGTGGTGGTTGAGCATCTTGAGTACGGCAGTTCTGGCTCTGCCGGATCTCAGACCCTGATGCATGCCAATCTGCGGATTTTTTCGCGCGTGCATCAGGATTTTCTGCGCCATCAGCAGCCGGCTCATATCCGAAATGCAGTGCAGGCTCGCGAGCGGCGTTCAGATCGGAAGCACATCCTGTTCATTGAAGACCGCCTGCCATTAAGGCGCTTGGGCTCAGGGTATGTCCGTTCCAATGATGTGGTTCGGGCTATGGCCGCACTGGGGTATCAGGTCACAGTGTTCCCCATGCTGCCCAGGGATCAGAGCGAGCTGGATCTGTTTGGAGATTTCCCGGAGACAGTAGAGCTGATTGCGGATCAGCATCTTTCCACCTTTCCAGATTTTATCCAAGCCCGGGCCGGATATTACGATCTTGTGTGGGTCGGACGTACGCATAACATGGCGCGGCTCCTGCCAATTATGAACGAGGCCAGCCGTTACCTGCCAACGGGTGGAGCTGTTCTGGATACGGAAGTGATTTCCACGCCCCGTACGCTGGAGCGCATCAAGGTGCTTGATTTGCCCAAGCCGGCATTGAGCTTTGACGAGATGCTGCGTCGGGAACTGGAATGCGCCCACTACTGCCAGCAGATCGTCGCGGTAACGCAGAAGGATGCCGGATTTGTGCGCCGTGCCGGGTATGAGAATGTTTCCGTGCTGGGACATGAAATGCGAACCCGTCCGACGCGCGCAGCATTCGAGGCCCGGAAAGATATTCTCTTCCTGGGGGCACTGCATGATGAGGGCGCGCCGAACCATGACAGTCTGGAGTGGTTTGTCGGAGAGGTTCTACCAGTCCTTGACGAACTTCTGCCTCCGGACGTTCGGTTTACGATCGCGGGCTTCATTCATCCTTCTGTGGATGTGAGTGCGTTTGCGCGGCATCCTCGCGTGGATATCGTTGGTCCTGTGCATGATCTTGCCCCGCTGTTCGACAGACATCGTGTCTTCGTGGCGCCAACAAGGTTTGCGGGCGGTCTGCCGTTCAAGGTCCAGGAAGCTGCGGCATTCGGGGTTCCAATGGTTGTGACGACCCTCCTGGCGGGTCAGGTCGGCTGGACAAATGATGTGGAATTGCTGTCTGCGCCTGCCGATGATGCCAAAGCATTTGCGTCAGATGTCGCCCGTCTTTATCAGGATAGCGAACTCTGGGCCCGGCTGAGAAGTGAAGCGCTGAAGGCGGTGGAGCGGGATTGTGCGCCAGCGCAGTTCCGACAGGATCTGTCCAAGATCCTGCAGGCGTGTATAGCTTGAAGACGCCACCCACCCGGGGCATGAAGTTTAAGGAAACAGGTGAGGCTATGTCGACAGAAGTGAAAGATCGTTCCTCTGAAACGGAGCGGAAAGTGTCTGGCCTGACCGGACGTGTTCTGGTGTGCAGTGGTGGGCGTTATGAAAGTCAGGCCAATGCCCAGATCCGTGAGTCGATCATGGATGGGTGGGCTGAGTGCTTTGGCGAAGAAAACGTTACAGCTGTTCATATTTCCGCAGCAGCTGCATCCATTAAGATCCTGAAGCCCACAATCGTTTTCGCCATTGGGTCGTACCTGCCGGAGAGCACCTATTTCGGCGAAGTCTGTCGCGAAGCCAAGAAGATTGGCGCTGTGACGGTTTTCTGGGCGACAGAAGATCCCTATGAGCAGGATGCGAACTATCGCATCGCCGATGACTTCGACGTCGTTTTCTCCTGTGACCGCTGGGGCCACAATTTCTATCAGCGCGATCTGGTGTTCCATCTTCCGCTGGCAGCAAGCCCGAGCCTGCATTACATGCCGATCGAAGAGAATGTCGAAAAAACGATCGATGTTCTGTTCTGTGGCGTGGCGTTCACGAGCCGGAAGGACATTGTCCGCAATCTGCTGCCGGTCCTGCGTAACCTGAATATCAAGATTATCGGTCCAGGTTGGGGCGAGCTGGGCATTGGTTTCTCCGATGCCCGGATCGAGAAGTCCCAGTTGGTAGAACTGTATCGCCGGTCCAAGCTGGTTCTGAATCTGGGGCGCTCACTCCACTTCGAAAACAAGCGTTTTGTGATCGCTCCTTCCACGCCTGGCCCCCGGACGTTTGAAGCTGCTCTGGCAGGCGCGTTCCAGGTGTTTCACGAAGATACGCATGAGCTTCGCCGGTACTACGATGCAGACGAAATTCCGGTTTTCTCAAACCGGATTGATTTCGAGCGGCTGGTTGAGAAATACGTAGGGGATGATGAAGCCCGTCTCGCGATGAGCCGTAAGGCACAGGCCAGAACGATGGAGCAGCATCTTTACAAGCATCGCATCCAGCAGGCGCTGTCAGTTCTTCAGGCTGAAGGGTTCCTAGGCTGAAAAGCTGCAGGATTTGTAATTTCATCAAAAGCCGGGCTGTCGTGCCCGGCTTTTTTTGTAAGGATATCTGGAAATGCAGACTGTCTGGCTCATGGCGCTTCTACTGATCGCCGCATTTCTGGAAGTCGGCGGTGACGCCTTGGTGCGAACCGGGCTGCATACGGCAGGTCTGGGGCGTGTAGGCTTTATCTCCGCAGGCGCGCTGGTACTTTTCATCTATGGAATAACCGTCAATCTTCCGGACTGGGACTTCGGGCGATTGATGGGCGTCTATGTTGCGCTGTTTTTTATTGCCGCTCAGGTGGTAGCGTATTTTGCGTTTGGTCAGAGCCTGACCTTACCTGTCTGCGTCGGGGGACTGTTGATCGTCTCAGGTGGTGTTCTGATGACGATCTGGCGTTAAGGGATCAGGCCGGAATATGAATATCCCGGCCTGAAGTAGAGTGTTTACTTCGGCTGTGGGCCAAGGACGATCTGCGCGAGATCATCTGGGCGAACCCACTTGCTGAACGCGGCCTGCACCTGCGCAGGTGTCATGTCGTAAATCGCCTGAGCTGCCTCTGCTGGCGCATTCAAAGGCAGCCCCAGATCAATCAGATCCAGATAGCTGCCAGCGAGAGCCCCGAAGCTGGCGCGTGCCATAGGCTGCCGACGCAGCAGAGACGCTTTGGCCAGATCCAGACTTTCCTGAGAGACAGGCTGGCTGCGCATATCCTGCACGTCCTTGATTGCCAGGGCGCGTGCCTTGTTCACTTTGTCCGGGTCCGCACCAAAGCTGATGCCGAAGGAGCCGCGGGTCCGGGAGTAACTGAAGGCACTTCCTGCCCCGTACACATAGCCTGTGCGAACGCGCAAATCCTGCATCAGGCGGGAAGAGAACCCATCGCCAAGGATTTCGTTTCCGACAGCTAGAGCATGACGATCCGGGTCCGTGACCTTCATGCCAATGGTCTCCACGAGTTTCACGTCATCCTGTGAACGTCCTGGATCTGCGACAACAGCCTGAGAGGCCTTGCTGAGAGGAATGGATGGCAGATCAACGACAGGGGCAGGGCCTTCAGCCTTCCAGCCGCCAAAAGCCTTTTCAACCTGTTCATGAGCATCTTCAGGGCTGATGTCCCCGACAACCACAATCGTCGTCAAGTCCGGGCGATATGTGGCCGTGTAATAGGCTTTGACGTCAGCGAGCGTAATTTTGCTCAACGTAGCTGGAGTGGCCTCGCGAAGGGTCGGGTCAGTTGCAGGGACAAGCGCCCGGCGGGTGGCACGGCCAAAGCGGTAGGTTGGAGACTGAAGCTCACCCGCGCGGGCCTGAATGGCTTCCATCTGCGTGACATGGAAGGCCTTTTCCGGGAAGGCAGGGTGCAGTTCGTGCTCTGCCAGCAGGGACAGGCCCTTACTGAAATTTTGGGTGAGTGTGCTGAGACTGAAACCAGGGCCAGCGCTTTCATCTGCCGAGATGTCATCAAGCGCGCTGGCAAGGGCCAGACGGTCATGAGAGGTGCTGCCATACAGGAACATGTCAGACGTCAGGCCAGCAACGCCTTCCTTGCCAGCAGGCTGCTGCAGGGATGCATTCTGCCGGATGGAGCCGATCAGCTCGACCGTATGGCTGACATGCTCGGGCTGGACCAGAAGGTGCAGACCATTCGAAAGTGTATAGGCCTTGGGAAGAGGTGCCGCGGCCGGAATGCTCAACCGTGCGAGGGCTTCTTCCGCCCATGCTGGGAGGCTGACTTTGCCTGATGGTGGTGTGTTGAAAGACTCTGCGCCACCAAATCCTTTACCGCCAATGGCTTTGCCCTTTTCACTCGGCGTCAGGGTGGCGCTGATGGCGTGTTGCGGATCAAGGAGCGTTTTGGCCAGCTCATCCACCTGTGCCTTCGTGACGTTCCGGAAGGCCGCGATCATATCATCCGGGCTTTCAAGATGCTGGATGGCGACAGCCTGGGACCAGTTCTCTGCGAGTTCCGAAATGCTGTTCGCATTGAACTCCAGAGATGCAATCTCTTTGCGACGGGCGGCTTCGATCAGGTCCGCAGGAATTCCGTTTTTGCGAAAGTTATCCATGAGAGACGCAAGCGTCCGGCGGAGCTCATCCGGGTTGGCTCCCTTGGGGAAGCCTGCGTAGGCGACAGCGAGGCCAGCCTGCGCATCCGGGTCATACATGAACCCTGCGTCCAGAGCCTTGCCATCCGGCACCAGACCGAAAAGCACACTGCGCTGGCTGGCAATGGCATCGGCCAGCAGGGTTACGGCAGCATAGTTCGGGTCACGTTGCCCCGGCATCCGCCAGGCCATGGTGACAAGGCCGATGGGTAGATCTGTATCCAACGACAGGGATTGTGCCTTGGCTGGCGTGGGGGTGACAGCGGCGCGGGCAGGAAGTGTGGTCGCGGCAATATTGCCAAAGGCTGCCTGAACTTTCTTCAGAGTGTCCTGCGGGTCCACATCGCCCGTAATAACGAGGATGGCGTTGTTGGGAGCATACCAGGAGTTGTAGAACTGCTTCAAAAGCGGGGCAGTCGTGGCATCGAAAGAGGGACGCGTCCCGAGTGCGTCGTGCTCGTAAGGTGTGCCTGCGTAAAGTGCGGCGCGCACCTGAGAGAGATAGCGGTAGATGGGGCTCGACAGGTCGCGTGAGACTTCCTGCTCAATGGCGCCTCGTTCATGGGCCCACTCTTTCTCTGTGATGTTCAGACCGCGCATACGACCGGCTTCGATCCGCAGAAGGACATCAAGGTCCGCAGCAGGGGCCTTGAAATAGTATTGGGTGACGTCAGACGTCGTGTCGGCGTTATCATTGTTGCCGAGCTGAGCGCTGATGGTGGAAAGCTGGTCCCGGGAGAGTGTTTCGGAGCCATTGAACATCATGTGCTCAAGGGCGTGTGCCGTTCCCGGAAAACCTTTGGGTGCGTTGACGGAGCCCACTTCATAATTGAGCATCGTCTGTACAACGGGTGCCAGAGTATCCCGCACAATCACGACACGCAGGCCATTGGGCAAGGTGGCACGGGTGACGGAGGCCGGTGCTGCCGTGGCAGCCTGAGGCACCGCAGGGGCAGCATGTGCGCCCGTCAGGAGAGGCGGGGCCAGCATGGAGGCTGCGAGCAGGGTCACACGGGTCAGGCGGGAAAAACCGGGCATAGGTTATGAACTTCCTACGGGTAAAATGTTCTGCCCGGCAGTAAATCGACTGTCAGGGATGCTGTCTACCGAAGGAGGATTGCCGAAGGATGAATAAAAAATCATGTGACGCGGTCAATCAGAGGCCGCTAAGAATAAAACTACTATGACCTCTTCCAATTTTATCGTCCGCTTTGATGACTGGCTGATTGACCGGCTTTTTCAGCCCGTCGCGAACAGACTGCCGTCAGTTCTTCCCGTTGTGCAGTTGGGCATGAGCTTTCAGCTCGGCTCATTGATGCTGAACGGCGCAGCGCTGCTTCTGCCGATCGTGCTGTTTGGCGCAACGATGGGCGGTGTGGTGGATACATCGCTGATCTGGTTCATGAACCTTGCCTTCTTTCTGGGCATGAAAAAAACGATCCCGATGATCCGGCCAAACATGCTGAATCCCCTTCGCCCCATGATGCTGAGCATGCGGATGATTGCCATGGCATTTCTCATCTATCAGCTTTTCCGCAGCGTGGACGGGGTCGGCATTGGCTGGATTCTATCTCAGCTCATGACACTGTCTCAGCTGACGTTTGTGATCGGTCTGTATTTTGTGGCCTGCCAGCCTCAGCCGCCCCGACAGCGGATGTCTTCGCGGACAGGCCCTATCATTGAAGGCGTCTGGGCCGGGAACGGTAGTATTCGCTAAGGAGGCGGGCAGTGAGGATTCTTCACTGTCTTCTAACGCGGGAATTCGCGGGCACGGAACGCCATGTCGCGGAACTCGCGAACCAGCAGGCTCAGACGCATGACGTAACGGTGCTTCTGGAGCGTCATACCGCTGATCTTCGAACAGGCGGAGATATTGCGCATCACTTTTCACCCTCAGTCCGTATCGTAAGGGCTTATCGCGCAGGATATCTGCCGACATTGACGGCGCTGGTATGGAACGAGACCTTCGATATCATCCATACTCATCTGGGTAAGGCGTCGATCCGGGCAGGAGTTTTGAAGATTCTGGGACTGATGGGTGAGACCCCCGTCATCGGTACGCTCCACAATGCTTATCGTGTCAGAACTTATGGAAAACATGACGGCCTGATCTGCATTGCCCGGTGGCAACAGGACAGCCTGCCGGCAGGCTGTCGGAACCAGAGCGCAGTGATTGCAAACTGGACCATTCCTTCCGTCCTCTGCCATCCGGAGCGTACTAGGCTTCGGGAAGGCTTCCGGCAGGAGCATCGCCTTCCATCGGAAGCTTTTGTGATCTGTGCCGTTGGAAGAATGGTGGAAGAGAAACGGTTTGATTGTCTCCTTCAGGCCTGGAGACAGGCTGTTCTGCCGACCGACACATATCTTGTTCTGATTGGGGACGGCCCAGAACGTGCGCGGCTTGAAAACGTCTGCGCAGAGTACAGGGATCGCATCATTTTCGCGGGCTACCGGTCAGATGTGCCGGACGTGTTCTGTGCCTTTGACGGATTTGTTCTGCCCTCCAGACGGGAGCCATTTGGGCTGGTGCTGCTGGAAGCGATGGCGGCAGGATTACCTGTCTGCGCGACAGCAGCGGGGGGCGTTCTGGATATTCTGGAAAATGTATCGGACTGTCTGGTTAAGCCGGACTGTATCGACGCACTTGCCGCTGGGCTTGTGCGCCTGAGGCAGCAGCCGGGCAGAACATGGGACCTGTCCTTCCATGTGCTGGAAGAGCAGGCCCTCAAGACAGAGCAGTTCTATCGCCGTTTCTGCTGAGTATCGCGATCAGAGATCGTAGTGTTTGGAGACGTAGCTGGAGAGGCCATTCGGGTTGTGCATGATGTGCCAGCTTTCTGAAAAAGAAGGCACGAACTGGAACAGGAAGACCAGCAGCGACAGGAAAAACAGCAGCATTCCTTTGCCGACAAACTGGATACGCCGCCAGAAATAGAGCGGCGGGATCAGGATCCAGAATGCAGAGCCGGGACGGAAGCCAGCAGCAATCAGGGCGCGGCGATCTGTCAGCATGGAGGTGAAGATGATCGCAAAGCTGAGAAGAACGGCAATGATGCTGGACTGGCGGTCAGGGATGTTGCCGAACCAGGCCAGAACGTTGACGATCATGCTGCTGACGAAGGGGCCAAGAATGCTCAGCCAAGCCCAGCGGTTCGAGACCCTGCTGGGGGGCAGGGCAGGCGGGACTCCTTCGGGCTGGGGCGGCCAGAACGCGCAACTGCCTGCCGGATGCCATTCCGCACCGAAGGCCTCGGTCCAGCACAGAGTTGAGTGCTCAATACTGCCGGTCGAGATGAGGGCACGCATACCATCTTCAGAAAGCGGGCCTTTGCGGCTTCCGTGTTCTTCGTAAAACCAGCTCACAGTCCGTCCTTGGTTTGGGCAGTTGTCATCATGCTGACAGAATGGCGGCTCAATCTGACTGAAAGAGATGTCTCAGGCAATACTGAAGGCTTCAATCTGCTGGGAAGGGTCAAGTGATGAGAAAATATTCGTTTGGTTTAATGGCTGTTCTTTGTCTGGGGATAAATCCGGCTTTTGCATCAAAGGTCACTAGTTTTCAGATCAAACTCGCTTCTCCCACAACAGTTGACCGCCAGACAGTGCTTTATACCTGTCAGGGAAACGGTGAGGCGGCCAAGGAGCTTCTCTCGCGCTTGCCGCAAAAACGCGTTGCCGTTCAATATATCAATGCAGATGCCATCAGTTTGGCTGTCCTGCCAATTGAAGGGCACATGCAGGTGTTTTCAAACGTAATTGCTGCGGATGGCGCCAAATATGCTGCGGCTCAGTATGTCTGGTGGAACAAAGGAAACGACGCGTTCTTTTCCAGTGAGATGGACGACAAAGCACTTGTAACGTGCCATGCCGTTTCAAAATAAAGATATCATGTCGATATCGTTTCAATTCTCCAGCAAACATGCATGATGCGGGCTTATCACGACTGATAAGGAAAGCAGGTCATGTCCGTTGTCTGCATGCAGAAATTTCTTGAAAAGCTCCCCAAAGCTGAACTTCATGTTCATCTGGAAGGAACGCTGGAAGCGGACTTGAAAATCAAGCTGGCTGAGCGGAATAATCATCCTCTCAGGTCCAGCTCTGCTGAAGAAATTCGACAGGGTTACGTCTATCATGACCTGCCATCTTTTCTGACGCTGTATTACGAAGGCGTCGAACTTCTGCAGACCGAGCAGGATTTTCATGATCTCTGCTATGACTATCTGAAAAAAGTCGCGCAGCAGAATGTGCTTTACACTGAGATGTTCTTCGACCCGCAGCTTCACACCCGTCGCGGAATATCATTCGGAACAGTCATCCGGGGCTTCAATGCAGCGCAGGAGGAAGCAGAGGAGGACTTCGGCATCCGCTCTCACCTCATCATGTGCTTCATACGTGAAATGAGTGCGGACTCTGCCGACGAGACCTTTACCCAGGCTCTCCCTTATCTTGAAAGACCGGGTCGGAGCCGCATCATTGGTGTAGGTCTGGATTCAGACGAAAAGGGTAATCCGCCAGCCAAATTTGCGAAAACATTCGCCCGTGCAAGAGCGCTGGGCCTTCACTTGACCATGCATTGTGATCTCGATCAGCAGAATACGCATGAGCATATCCGGCAGGCTCTTCAGGATCTGGGCAGCGAGCGCCTCGATCATGGATTGAATGTGCTGGAAAAGCCCGAACTAATTGCGATGGCTCGGGACAAGGGCGTGACATTCACGCTGTGTCCGTCTCCGAACGATGTCATCAGGCCGGGGCGGTCCCGTCAGGATATTCGGGACATGCTGGCAGCGGGACTGAAAATCACGATCAATTCCGACGATCCGGGTTACATGCAGAGCGTGTATATGACGGAGAGTTTCGCCAAGGCGCAAAGTGCAGCGGACCTGACACAGGACGAACTCATACAGATCAGCCGAAATGCGTTTCAGGCTGCCTGGATTTCGGAAGAGGAGCGGACGGTTTATCTCGATGCACTGGAAAAGTTTGCGCGAGAACACAGTGTGGCGATGCCAGTCTGAAGGTGTCGTGGGAACTTTTCTCCTGATGTTTCAGGCCTGTGTCTCAGTGAGGCACAGGCCCTAGACGTAAGAATTTAAAAATAAAATTCGAAATCATTATTTATTAAAAAACAAAATTATATCTGAATATTTCAAAAAAATTACAAATAAAGTATAAAACAAGAAATGCATGTATTAATTAGATACAAAACAAGAATTGATTATCTTGTTTTTAACGCGACTATCGTCGCATGGCTCCAATCGCTCCTGTTTTGTCCCGTCTGTCTCATCATGTGCAATCAGCTGCGCTCGGGAGTGTCATTAACCTCCTGCGCAGTGTTGGTCCGCAATATGCCTCGACAGCTGGCGGCTGGCTAATGCGCAATGTGGGGATGAAGCTTCGTGCAACCCGCATTGCGGACCAGAATCTCCAGCTGGCTTTCCCTGACCTGTCGGCGGCGGAACGGCAGCAGATTATTCGGGATGTGTGGACCAATCTGGGACGGAACGTGACAGAGTTGCCCCACCTTGCATCGTTTACCCGCACGGATAGCGGGCCAGGCTGGGAGGTTGAAGGCGAAGAGCACATCGATGCTCTGAAAGCGAACGGATCACAGGCTCTGTTCTTCTCAGGGCATCTGGGGAACTGGGAGCTCATTCTGCCCATCGCAACCAGTCTGGGTATGCCAGTTGCGGGTTTTTATCGAGCCTCGTCCAATCCGGTCATTGATCTCCTGACGCAGAGAATGCGACAGAAAGCTCTCGGCCCGACAGGAACCATGTTTCCCAAAGGCCCCAAGGGTGCCCGACAGGCCTTAACGCATCTGCAGAGCGGTGGCTCACTGGGTTTTCTGGTGGATCAGAAAATGAATGACGGGTTGGCCATTCCGTTTCTGGGGCGGGATGCCATGACGGCACCGGCTGTGGCGCAATTGGCCTTGCGCTTTAATCTGCCCATCATACCCGTCCATATCGTGCGACTGGGGAACGGGCGGTTCCGCATGGTGTGTGAAGCCCCGCTTCAGGCTGAACGAACGGGCGATCGTCATGCAGATATCCGGTCAATCTGCGTCGCCATGAACGAGACGCTGGAACGGTGGATCCGCGAAAGGCCAGGAGCATGGCTTTGGCTTCATCGCCGCTGGCCCAAAGAGCAGGTCGCTCTTCCCGCCGTCTGAAAAAAGCCCCGCGGCCGGATGGCAACGGGGCTTTTGTGTTTCAGGGGAGAGGATGTCCGCTGACAGGAGCCTGTGGGCTGCCAATCAGATCAAGGATCTGCTTTTCAAGTTTCGGAACATTGATGCGCAGGACAACTTCGTTCTTGCGTTCGCCCAGACCTGGCTCATAGCCCGGCGTCCAGGACACAACGTCACCATAGCCGGGGCCGAACTGGCTGTTCACATCTACGAACAGATCCTGCTTTTCCGTGATAATGCTCGGGTCTAGCCAGACGGATGCTGCAATTTCATCCCAGAGCGGGAAGCCGCTCAGATGCCACTTCATGACATGCCCGACCGGCGTGCCGGTCGCTTCCAGTTTCTTCAGGAATTCCGGCGTGAGCTCGGTATCCGTTGATGGATCGGCCGGGACCATCACGATGTGCTTCCATGGCGCGCGAAGGGCCGCACTTGCGCTTTCCGGGTCCAGACGGAAGTTGAATTCACGACGGGGGCTGTTGAGGAATTCCCGCGCGAACTGGTGTGCCACAACGCCGGGCCGTGTCTGGCGCGGGTTCAGGCCACCGCCCATGTAAACAAGTTCTTTTGCAAGGCCCGCAAATTCCGGATCAAGCGTCTGGGCCAGTGCGATGTTGGTCATCGGACCCGTTGCAATGATGCTGACCTGTCCAGGATATTGGTGAACCATCCGAATGAGGAAGTCAGCTGCGCGCTCGGTTTCGGGCTTCTTGACCGGGTTGCCATATGGCAGGTCCGGAACAACATCCGGGCCATGATAGTAGGGAAGGGGCTGCTCGGTCTTTTCGACCCATTTTTTCATCCACACCCCTTTCCAGATCAGCTTTCCGTAAAGGGCTTCCCAGCGGTCCGTCAGCTTTTCCGAGTTCAGGAACGGGTAGGTGGCGCCCGGAACAACGGGAATGTCTGCCCGGCCTGCCACTTCCACGCCACGGAGTGCGTCATTCGTCGCTTCTTTCTGCCAGACGTCACCCGTGACAGTCGTGATGCCAAGCACGCGGACATTGGGGGCCTTGATGATCATCCACTGGGCAATGCTGAAGCCATCATCGTCAAAAATGACAAGGCGTGGGTCAGCTTTCGCCTGCGCGGAGGCTGCCAGCAGGCCGCCAGCGACCAGTCCAAGCGCCAGCGTGCGGCGCAGGGCCTTCCGCGTTTTTCTAAAACGTTCCGGCTTCGGGACGGTGGGGTGAAGGGGCATGGGCAGAGGGTTCCATAGCTGGTGGCAGGCAAGGACGTGACAATACCGCAAAGGAAGTCATTGCACAGAGGCAACAGGACGTTCCATGCGGACGCAATTCTAGAACGCGAGGGGCCCGCTGTCCTTGACTTCCTTGATGACAAAAAACGTCCGTGCCTGTCGTACTCCCGGAAAGGCAATCAGCTTTTCTGCGTGAAGCCGATTGAAATCTGCCATGTCTTCCACACGGATCTTCAGCAGATAATCGAAATCGCCTGCGACCAGATGACAGTCCAGCACCATGGGCATGGTTTTCACCGCCTCTTCCAGTTCCGCGAAGCTCTCGGGAGTGGACCGGTCCAGCACGACGCCGACCAGAGCGATTGTTCCCAGTCCGACTTTGACGGGATCAATCTCGGCGCGAACGCCGCGGATATAACCGTCCTGAAACAGTCTCTGGGTGCGCCGATGACATGTCGCGGCGCTCACGTTTACACGCTCGGCCAGCTCGGCATTGGACATGCGCCCGTTGCCCTGCAGAAGGCGAAGAATGTTCCGGTCGATTGCGTCCAGATCTGGTGTGATGGAATCTTTCATTATTTCCTCAAGTTATAAAAGAAACATCCATTAAAATTCTATTTTAAGACTAAAATACAGAAATTATTGCCTGAATTAGAAAGCACCTTCGAAGAATATTTCACTACTGCTTTCGGGTGTGAACACCTTGGGAGGCTGTCTGTGAACCTTGAGAAATTTGAGCGCTATCCGCTGACTTTTGGAAAAACGGCTATTGAGCATCTTCCACGTCTGAGCGAAGCCTTGGGTGGCAAAGTGCAGATCTATGCCAAGCGTGAAGATTGCAATTCGGGCATGGCGATGGGGGGCAACAAGCTCCGCAAGCTGGAATATATTGTTCCGGATATTTTGGCCTCTGGCGCAGATACGCTGGTCTCTATCGGCGGTGTGCAGTCCAATCATACCCGCATGGTCGCAGCGACAGCGGCCAAGCTGGGTATGAAATGCGTTGTCGTGCAGGAGAAATGGGTGCCGCATTATGACGCTGTTTATGATCGTGTGGGCAATATCCTCATGACACGCCTCATGGGAGCTGAGTCCCGCATTGTGGAAGATGGCTTTGATATCGGTATCCGCCAGAGCTGGGAAGATGCCATCCAGTCCGTGAAGGATGCAGGCGGAAAGCCCTATGCCATTCCGGCTGGTGCATCCGTTCATCAATATGGCGGCGTTGGTTATGCTGCTTTTGCGGAAGAAGTCGCGGAGCAGGAAAAGGAACTCGGCTTCACGTTCGATTACATTATCGTCTGTGTCGTGACGGGCTCGACGCAGGCGGGAATGATCGTCGGATTTGCAGCGCAGGACCGTGCAGATCGGGTCATTGGCATTGATGCCTCCGGAACGCCGGAGCAGACGCGCGAGCAAGTGCGGGAGATCGTGGACCGCACAGCCGAGCTAGTAGAGCTTGGTCGGACAGTGCGGGACGATGAGATCGTGATCCTCGAGGACTACGCCTATCCCGCCTATGGCGTCCCGTCCGAAGAAACGAACGAAGCCATCCGACTGGCGGCCCGTACGGAAGCCATGATGACGGATCCTGTCTATGAAGGGAAATCCATGCAGGGTCTGATTGACCTGACCAAGAAGGGATATTTCCCGGACGGGTCGAAGGTTCTGTACGTTCATCTGGGCGGCGCACCGGCCCTGAACGGCTACAGCTATTATTACCGCAACGGCTGATGCAGCCATAAAAAAACGCCGCGTCCCAATCCGGGGCGCGGCGTTTCTGTTTTCCGACGATAAAGCCGGATTTTAGCTGTTGTGACCGTTCAGTTCACGCAGCACATCTGCCGGACGCATTGGCAGATGGCGCAGGCGCACACCAATGGCATTGAACACGGCATTGCCGATGGCAGGCGCCACAACCGTCACACCCGGTTCACCAAGGCCCGTAGGCTTTTCGGTGTTCTGGACGAACTCGATATCCATGTCCGGCACGTCCGGAAGACGGACCGGTGTGTAGGTGTTGAGGTTGCTGTCCTTGATCGTGCCATTGACGATCTCGGTGCCTTCAAACAGCGCCATGCTCAGGCCCCATAGAGCTGCACCCTCGGTCTGTGCCAGTGCGCCACCCGGATCAACGATCGTGCCAGCATCCAGAACCAGCCAGAGTTTCTGACAGGTGATGACGCCGGTCTTGCGATCAACGTGGACCTGTGCCGCTCCAGCCGTCCAGGTCGGCATACCGCGTTCCTGTCCGAAACTGGTCGCGATGCCAATGCCGGTATCCGCCGGAAGCTGCGTCTTGCCATAGTTGATCTTGTCGGCAAGGCGCTGAAGGGCTGCGGCCTGACGCTTGGCACCGCCGACAGCATTGGGAGCGGAGCCTTCGTTCCGTCCTGTCGCTGTGAACATGGACAGGCGGAATGCCAGCGGGTCCTGCTTCGTCTGGTGAGCCAGTTCGTCGAGGAAGGATTCAAGCGCCCAGGGCGTCCAACCTGCGGACACGGAACGGAGCCAGCCCGGACGGAAAGTCTTGTTGGCCAGATCGTTCGTGATGGCACGGATGCGGGTTGGCCCGGTTTCGTACCAGTGATCAGCGCCCGCAATGGCAAACGGATCGTAGGACTTGCCGTCTTCGCCCTTGGCCAGAAATGCCGGTGCCATGACGAGTGTGGGCCAGCCTGCTGTTGCAGCGTAATCCATCGCCACAATCTTCTTCTGGTCTGCATCGAGTGCGACGCGAACCGTCTGAAGAGAGGGGGAACGAATGGAGTCAAACGCCATATCGTCCGAACGTGTCAGGATCAGCTTGACCGGTGCGCCACCGATGGCCTTGGACGCCAGAGCTGCCGGGATGGAATAATCACCATTCAGGCGGCGACCAAACCCGCCGCCCAGCAGGTAAGTGCGCATGACAACCTGCTCTTCGGGCACCTGAAGCGCCTTGGAGAGCTGCGGTAGAACGAGGGACTGCCACTGGTTGCCGGTGTGGATTTCCCACATGCCATCAATATGACGGGCCACCGCATTGACCGGCTCAAGCTGGTAATGCGCGACAGAGGCACAGGTGTAGCTGCGTTCGAAGGAGTGTGCCGGATGGGCAAATGCCTCGTCCACACCCTTATCGTTGAAGACGCGAGCGCCAGTGCTCTGATCTGCAATCAGCTTGCGGCCATGCTCGATGATGTCTGCTTCCGAGACATTGATCGTCGGACCGGGATTCCACTGAACCTTTAGAACGTCCGCAGCCTTGATGGCGGCTGGATAGGTCTTGGCCAGAGCCACGACCCAGCCCGGAACGATGCCCGAAGGGTCATCCAGAATAACGTAGCGGACGTAGCCCGGGATCTTCTTGGCTTCGCTGTCATCAACAGACTGAACCTTCGCGGCGTAGCGCGTCGGCGGCATCTTGGGGCGGCCATAGACCATCCCTTCGAGCTTCACGTCGATGCCGTAAATGGCCTTGCCGGTCGTCTTGTCCGGAATATCCAGAGCAGGAACCGGCTTGCTGATCAGGCGACGCTCACTGGCAGGCTTAAGTGGCAGCTTGGCCATTTCGTCAGCCGTGAAGCTGCGCGTCGGCTTGGCTTTGGAAACGATCTCGCCATAAGAGACGCTCTTGCTGCCTGCCGTGACCGTGCTGTTGCGGGCAACGCACTTGTCCGGCGTGGTACCGAGCAGCTTTGCGCCTTCCTCCAGCATGATCGTGCGGGCCGCGGCGCCAGCCTGACGGAACGTGTCCCACGTATCCCAGACGGACCAGGACCCGCCGGTTACGAACTTGCCGGCCCATTTCGGGGCGGTGTCCACTTCCGTGATCTTGATGTGATCCCAGTCGGCTTCCATTTCGTCCGCAATAATGCGGGCGAGGGCGGTGCCGACGTGCTGACCCATTTCGGCACGGACAACGTTCACGTTGATGGAACCGTCCGGCGCGATGGCGCACCACATGTTCGGCTCGAACGCGGCTTCCGGCGGCATAGCAGAGGGGTAGGTCTGCGCAGCTTCGGCCTTGCGGGCGAAGCCGAACATTAGACCTGCGCCTGCTGCCGTCATCAGAAAACTGCGGCGAGACAGGCGGCCTGCGTCGGATCTCTTGGCGATCTGTTCGATCTTAGCCATTGGTGGCGCCTCCCTGCTGCGCGGCAGCTGCTTCCTTGATGGCCTTGCGGATGCGGACATACGTCATGCAACGGCAGAGACTGCCGCCCATGACGCCGTCAATCTCTTCATCCGTCGGCTTCGGATAATCTTTCAGAAGGCTTGCGGCCTGCATGATCTGGCCGGACTGGCAGTAGCCGCACTGCGGCACCTGCTGGTCACGCCAGGCAACCTGCACGACGTGATTGCCTTCCGGGTCCAGCCCCTCAATCGTGGTGATCGAGGCGCCTTCGATGGAAGACAGCGGCGTGATGCAGGAGCGTGTTGCGCGCCCACCCACATGAACGGTACAGGCACCGCATTCGCCGATGCCGCAGCCAAACTTGGTGCCGGTCAGGTTCAGTTCGTCCCGCAAGACCCACAGCAGAGGGGTATCATCCGGTGCATCGACCGAAACGGGCTGTCCGTTGAGTTCAAATTTCGTGGTCATATTTCGTTTTCCCTGTCCTGCCCGGATCAGTGCGAGGCGTTAACGGGCGGTGCGGACAGCGTGGCGCGGGCAGCCGCGGCCTTCTTTTCCAGATCCGTCCAGGGGGGCAGAGTGGTGCGGGTGCGGCGGAGATACGTGGCGATGCGGGCCATGTCATGGTCCGAAAGGGCCGTGTAGAAGCTTGGCATGGCGATGTTGTCCTGACCTTCGGCAGCGCCGATGCCATGCAGCATCACCTGGAAGAGATTGTTCGGCTCATCCAGCCAAAGTGCGTTGTTCAGAGCCAGTTCCGGGCGGCCGGAAACGGGCATTGGGCCAGAGTTGTAATGGCAGGCGCCACAGGCTCCCTGATACAGGCGCGCATCCGCATCCAGTGTCTGCGGGCCAGTCAGATCCTTGCCGGACATCTGCATGGCGCGAGTAATGGCAGCCTGATCGCCCTGAGAACGCTGGGCAGCCTTCGCGACGTCTGCATAATAATGAACAATGGCATGCACATCGTCTTCCGGAATCTTGGACAGGAAGCGATGCGGCACCGGAGACATCGGGCCAGCAGCAGAACCATGCAGCGGAGCGACGCCGAAGCGCAGGTATTGGAAGAACTCGTCTTCCGTCCAGACAACCGGTGTTGGGTTGTGGTCATTCAGCGGTGGAGCAATCCAGCCATCAATGACAGCACCGTCATAAGCATGGCTCAGCTTCTCTGCACCCAGAAGGTTACGCGGCGTATGGCAGGCACCACAATGGGCGTTACCTTCGGCCAGATAGGCCCCGCGGTTCCATTGCGCATCATGCTTCGGGTCGTTCTGGTAGCGGCCTGGCGTAAAGAACAGGAGCTTCCAGAAACCCTGACCGATCAGGCGGATGTTGATCGGGAAGGGGACCGTGTTGTCACGCGGCTTCAGATGTATGGCTGGACGCGTCATCAGATACGCATACAGGTCCGAGACGTCCTGATCGTTGACCTTTGTGAAATGGTCGAACGGGAACGCAGGGTAAAGCTGTGAGCCATCACGGGCAATGCCCTTGTTCATGGCACGCTTGAAGGCTTCCAGAGACCAGTTGCCGATACCCCATTCCGGGTCAGGCGTGATGTTGGAAGAAAAGATGTCGCCGAATGGGGTGGCCATCTTGAAGTCACCGGCCAGTTCGGGGCCGGGGGTGCCATCCACGCGGGTGTGACATTCGGCACAGTATCCACCGGCGGCAACGATTTCGCCACGCTTGATGGCGTCTGCGGAAAAAGAGGCCGCAGTGGGAGGGGAGATGGGGGCGATTGCGGGGTACCACGCATAGGCGAGGAAACCGAGGCCGCCCACTGCACCGAGGCCCACAATACTGGCGGCTATCCGTTTGAGCATTCTTGTACTGTCCCGGCACTGTTTGAAAAACTGCCGTCCACAACGTGACGGATGATTGTTCCCCTCAATATGGCACGGGCGCCAGAAAGGGAAGATTGAGATAACTCAAAATTCGGCCTGCGCGTGGTCAAAGTGCAGTTTTCATCGGGGATGGGTTTCAATGTCACACAAATGGGGAGGGTGTTCACTCAAATTTACGAGATGATGCGCCAATATTCATATTTCAAAATAGGGATTTTATTGGTCCTATATCGGTGTGTCATTGTCTGTTCACTCTTGAAAAAACGATTCGGCCTGATTGAATATTTTGTCACCCAGTGCCAAAATGAATGGGTTCTTCCGGGACTGTTCGCAATCCTGTCGCATGGAAAGAAAACGTGCCCTGTTTCCGAGTGCGTCTGTGCCGGAGTAGAGTAGGGCAGATCCTGTGTGTGAAAGGGCGGCTCATTTTCAATCGTCCGGCATATGTCCGGAGCCTCGCGGGCGGGGCTCTTTTGCTGTCCATTGTGTTGGCCCTGTGCTGCGGCCGTTACCCGCTGTCTCCGCATCGTGTGGTGATGGTGCTTGGGCGGTTGCTTCACCTCTGGGGTGGGCTTGATCCTGTTGCCGATGCTGTGGTTCAGCAGGTTCGGTTGCCGCGGGTTGTGGCCGGAATTCTGGTGGGAAGTGCGCTATCCTGCGGTGGCGCAACCTATCAGGCTGTCCTTCGAAATCCCCTTGTTTCGCCTGACCTTCTGGGTGTTCTGAGTGGCTCCGCGTTTGGAGCAGCACTCATGATTGTGTGGGGTGCGTCCCCTGCATGGATTCAGATCGGTGCTTTTGCTGGTGGTGTCGTGGCCGTGGGGTCTGGAATTTCCATTTCCCGTCTGTTGCCACAGGGCGGCCTCCTGACATTGCTGATGGGTGGCCTTGTGGCCAATGCCGTTTTCACAGCGCTCCTGTCTCTTGTGAAATACACTGCCGATCCGATGGATCAGTTGCCTGCTGTTGTGAACTGGTTACTGGGGACATTGTCTCAGACGGGATGGAAAGAGCTTTCCTGGCTGACTGTTCCAGTGCTTGTTCTGGTTTCCGTATTGGTTTTACTTGCCCCGTTACTGGATGTACTTTCTCTCGGAGACGATGAAGCGCGGAGCCTTGGGGTTCCTATTCAGATTATGCGGCCTTTCGTCATTCTGCTTGCGACGCTGGCCTGTGCCATGACGATTTCCATGGCGGGTATTATTGGCTGGGTCGGACTTCTGGTGCCTCATATTTCCAGAATGCTGGCGGGTGCGGAGCATCGGCGGATGATGCCGGTTTGTGCCTTGTTGGGAGCCGCCGGCGTTCTGCTGGCAGATACCGTGTCGCGCAGCCTGACTTCCGGGGAAGTACCACTCGGGATCATGACGGAGCTTTTCGGTGCACTTGCCTTCATTCTCGTGCTCCGTCGTCTCCGCGGAGACGCGACATGAGTGGCGATTTTCTGTCCTGCAAGGGTATTACGCTGAAACGATCGTCTCGATCCGTGGTGCTGAATGATGTCAGCCTGACGTTCCAGCGTGGTGAACTGATTGGGCTTCTTGGCCTCAATGGCGCGGGTAAGAGCACCCTTTTGCGCATTCTGATGGGGGTGCTTAAACCGACGTCCGGTGCGGTTTATCTGGAAGGTACGCTGTTATCATCTTTGCGGCCTTTAGACGTGGCGCGGCGTCTGGCGTATGTGCCTCAGGCACACGCGATGACGTTTCCTTACACGGTCCGGCGGATGGTTGAACTGGGGCGTATTCCCCATCATGGCGTGGCAGGGCGCCTCGGAGCGGAAGACCGGCTCCGCGTTGATCAGGCCATGGATCGTCTGGGACTTCTGGCCTTGGCAGAGCGTCCGGTGACTGAACTATCCGGCGGCGAAAAGCAGCGTGTCGTACTGGCGCGGGCCCTTGCACAGGAAGCTGTCGGGCTTCTTCTTGATGAGCCAATGAGCGGTCTGGACTATGGTCATCAGCTTCGTTTGATGAGTCTGCTTGCAGAACTGGCCGCTGAAGGACATCTCATTCTTCTGACGTCCCACCGGCCTGAAGAATTTTTTTCCGCGGGCCATCGCGCCCTTATCTTAGAAGAAGCGCAAATTGTGGCGGACGGCCCACCCGAGCTTATTGTGACGGCTGAGCGGATGTCCCGTCTTTATGGTGTTCCTCTGGCGCAGATTGATCATGCCGGGAAACGTTTTTTCCATCGTGAGGAGAGTGAATGATGAGACTGTCTCGACTGGCTGGAGGGCTTCTGGGTCTTTCACTCATGGCCACCACAGCATTCGCTGCTCCTCCCACACGTCTGGTGGAGGGATGGTATGCCCATAACGCCACGCTCATTATGCTCGGCGCGCAGGACAAGATCATCGCAACAGTCGCCAAGCCATCAATCATGCCGTGGATGTTCCGTCTGGTGCCGTCGCTTTCCAAAGCACAGCCGCTGGATCCGGGGAATCTGAACGGAGAAGAGCTTTTACGTCTCGCGCCGGATCTGGTGTTTGTCACTGCGTCGAGCCATTCCGTCGCGGCGCTCTCCAAGGTTGGTCTGCATGTTGTGCCTGAGGGCTTTGATCGTTTTATAGGGCTTCTGGAATGTGTGGATAGCACGGCCACCCTTCTTCAGACGCCCCTGGCGACGCAGCGCGCGCAGGCTTATCGTGTGGCTTTCCTCAAGGAAATTTCGCAGGCTGCAACCAACCCGCAAGGGCCCAAAGTCCTTCACGTTGAATCTCTGAAACCTCTGCGCGTGGATGGAGATCAAAGCATTATCGATCAGTGGATCCGTTCTGCTGGTGGACGTAATGCGGCTGTGGGCGTGCATGGAAACAAGCAGCCTGTCGCTGTCGAGCAGGTGCTCTCCTGGAACCCGGACATTATTATTGTGGGCGCCAATGCAGGAGATCCTGCCCAGCTTGCCAACGATGGCGTCTGGTCTCAGCTCGCTGCTGTCAAAGCAGGCCGTGTTTACCGCAATCCGGCAGGAATTTTCCCGTGGGATCGGTACAGCCCTGAATTGCTTTTGCAGGTCGACTGGGCACGCCAGATTGTTCAGGCGGGTCATGTGGACGAGGTCGGAATGATTGCAAAGATGCAGCAGTTCTATCGTCAGTTTTACGGCATTACGCTCCGGACTGAGGATGCGCGTCGCATGCTTGCAGCTCTGCCGCCGGAGTGACACGATAAGGCAGAGTGATACGGTAAAAATCGTTTCAGATACTGATCCGTAACTGCAAGGAAGCCTTGAATGACCCGGACCACGTCTTTCCCTTATGGTTCTTTCTGGAAGAAAGTGTGTTTGGGGAGTGCTTTGCTGGCGGGCACGGTTTTTGGAGGCATGGCCCAGGCGGCACCTGCTCTGATGCCTGTGCCGCAATCCGTCTCGGCGTCCAATGGTGTTGCATCCCTTGCAGGAGGTGTCCGGATTGTCTGGGCCACCCCGCCGTCCCCCCTTTTGCAAAGAGCTGCAGCCCGTTTTTCTCAACGGCTTGGTGCTCTGACAGGCGCATCTTCTGCGCATGGTGGCCCATACGTTCTGCATATCAGCGCAGCCTATGATCCGGCCTATCTCACGGTTGGGGCCAAAGAGCATTATGCTCTCACGACATCAGCGGATGGCGCCCATCTGGAAGCTGATGGACCGGCAGGCGTTGTGCATGGGCTGGCTACATTCCTGCAGCTTGTTCAGAAAACATCAGATGGGGTTGTGGTAGAACGGCTGCATATTGATGATGCTCCACGCTTTGCATGGCGTGGCCTTCTGCTGGATGTGTCCCGGCATTTCGCTTCTGTAGAGACCGTCAAACGCCAGCTTGATGCCATGGAGCTTCTGAAGCTTAACGTGCTTCACTGGCATCTGAATGACGGGACCGGCTTCCGTGTGGAGAGCCGTGTTTTCCCGAAGCTGACGAGCGTTGGATCGCACGGGCAGTCTTATACGCAAGCTGAGGTTCGAGACATTGTGGCATATGCTGCGGATCGCGGTATCCGCGTTGTGCCTGAATTTGACGTGCCGGGTCATGCGCTTGCGGTGTTGCAGGCCTATCCGGAACTGGCGGCCCAGACACTGCCGGAGGTCAACGCCGTTGGTGAAAACCTGAACAACCCGGCGATGGACCCGACCAATCCCAAGACGCTGACATTCATTCGTGCGCTTTATGCGGAAATGGAAACACTCTTTCCGGATCATTATTTCCATTCGGGTGGTGACGAGGTTCTGGGCTCTCAGTGGACCAGTAATCCAAAAATTGCGGCCTATATGAAGGTGCATGGATACAAGGATGCACCAGCTCTTCAGGCAGCCTTCACGGCGCAGGTGGAAAAAATCCTGTCCAGCCAGGGCCGCGTCATGATCGGGTGGGACGAAGTCAGCGAAGCGCCAATTCCTAAAAACGTTGTTGTTGAGGGGTGGCGCGGCTCAAAGTGGACGGGTTCTGCCACACAGGCCGGGCATCCGGTTGTCGTGTCTTCGGGCTATTATCTGGATATGTTGACTCCGTCCCGGACGCATTACGCCATTGATCCGTATGACACCAAGGCGAATGGCATCACGCCGGAAGAACTGGCAGAGACACATCCGAAGATCACCCCGCTGCTTCAGGCTTTCATCCAGGACCCGAATGCAGCGCCTTTGACCGATGACCAGAAGAAAATGGTTCTGGGTGCAGAAGCCGCACTCTGGACGGAAGTTGTCTCCGAAAACATGTTGGATGCCCGTTTGTGGCCTCGTACTGCAGCTCTGGCCGAACGATTCTGGTCTTCTGAAAACGTGCGGGATGTGGATGATCTGGAGCGCCGGCTGCCTGTGATCATGGCAGAACTCCAATCAACAGGTTTGCAAGCCGCGCAGCATGAAAATGCGTTGAAGGAGGCTTTGGCACCTGCGCATACCGGCCCTCTCTCCACGCTTTTGAGCGTTACGGTTCCGGTGCGCAATTACGCCTTGAATCGTCTGGCCTCCAAAAGTGGCGATGCCATGCTGTCGGCTCCGATCGCGATTGCTAATCCGGATGCTTTTGCGGCTATCCGCTTCAACGACATGGTGAGACGGTATGTTGCGGGCGAAAAGAGTCTGAAGGCTCCCTTGAAGGCCATGCTGGCAAGCTGGGCTGGCAATGATGAAGCTTTCGTCACGATTGCCGCAGATGTGCCTGCCCTTGAGGAAGTCACACCCGTATCTCATACGGTTGCAGCCCTCTCCAATGCAGGATTGAATGTTTTGAATGGAGCATCAGGAACAGCTTGGCGTCTGGATGCGCAGCACCTGATCGCTGCACAGGAAGAACTGTTCCACAATTCATCCAACCATTTGTTGTCCCTGAGGCGCGAGCAGCCTCCAGGGGGACTGCTGATTGCCATTCTTCCAGGGATCAAAGCGCTGGTTGCAAGCCAGAACTAATGTTTCATGGCGTGCTTTGCCTTCCTGTTCTGAGGATAGGTCTGGCGTAGAATGCGCGCCTAGGGGGCAAGCTGTATCTGGTTTCAGGTCAGTGCGTGTGAGGTGGGGTGGATGACCACCCCATCTGTTGGCTCTTTTGCGGGCGCATGGAAGTAGGCTGTGGCAGCCCACGCTGTCCTGCGTTCCTGAACGCCGGAGCAGCATTTTCTGGCAGATCCAGAACAGACATGGTTGGTCAGTCTGGGCCTTTTTGTCTCAGACCCTTCCGAATCTGCTCGTAAACGGAAAGAAGAGCCGGTCCAGGCGATCAAATGTAGTCTTGGCGCATCTCAATACCAACTGCCTCGGTTTGCGTCTTGGTCATGTCACGTGTGGAACTAACCATAAAACCTATGACAAGTCTCATGAATGGTGGGTTTTCAGAAAGAGCCTAATGATCTTGCTCATATAAAGAACTCCTTATATGTAATCCCCATGGAGCAAGCGCTTACCATCTTTCAGGCCCTCGCAGATAAGACCCGTCTGCGGATTCTGGCTCTTCTGCATGAAATGGAACTGTCCATCGGTGAGGTGGCGCAGGTTCTGGGGCAGAGCCAGCCTCGCGTCTCACGGCACGTAAAAATTCTTGCCGATGCTGCTCTGATTGAACGTCGCAAGGAAGGAAGCTGGGTTTTTCTGACGTTGGGTGCCACGGACGTTCTGGAGCCTGTCTTCATGGCGCTTGATCGGTGGACAATGCGTGAGCCTGCGGAAATCCACGCGGATCGTATTCGTTTACAAGCGATCCGAAACGTTCGCGCTACTGCCGCAGAAGACTGGTTTGAGACCCATGCGGCGGAGTGGGATGCACTGCGCTCGTTGCATGTTTCTGAACGGGAAGTCGAAGCGGCCATCGTGAAGAGGCTGTCCGTGTCTCCGGTTGGCAGGCTTGTGGATATCGGCACCGGAACCGGGCGCATGATGGAGTTGCTTGGAGCAGGAGCAAGTACAGTCATCGGGTTTGATCGCAGTCCGGCCATGCTGCGTCTTGCCCGTACGAAACTTGCGGCAGCGGGGCTGGAGCAGGCTGATCTGCGACAGGCAGATTTTCAGGTGCTACCTTTACCGGATCGCTCAGCCGATGTTGTGGTCATGCATCAGGTTCTGCACTACGCGCAGCATCCTGCGGCTGTGATTGCAGAGGCTGCACGCATTCTGGACACCAAGGGTCGGTTGTTGGTTGTCGATTTTGCCTCCCATAACCGGGAGGAGCTTCGCACACGGGACGCGCATGTCCGGCTTGGATTTACAGATGCGCAGATTGCCGCGTGGTTTCAGGCTGCCGGCTTAATCTCCGCAGCACCTGTCGCTCTTGCAGGCGAACTGACCGTCAAGCTCTGGCTTGGCCAACGCCCCAACTGATTTGAATTATTGAACAAGGAGCTGGCATGATGCCTGCACAGACAGGGCCTCTGCCCGCAATTTCGTTCGAGTTTTTTCCAGCCAAGACAGAGAAATCTGCGGCCACTTTGCTTGCCAATGCAAAGACACTCGCAGGTTTCGGTCCGCAGTTTATGTCCGTCACGTATGGGGCAGGCGGTTCAACACGAGACCGCACCTTAGCCACCCTGAAGGAGATGGTTCGGGAAACCGGCGTGCCAATGGCAGGGCATCTGACCTGTGTAGGCGCATCCAAAAAAGACGTGAACGCAGTGGCGCATGCATATTGGGATGCGGGCGTGAAGCATATTGTAGCTCTGCGCGGCGATCCGCCACCCTCAGCGGGTGGGGTATATGAGCCTCACCCGGAAGGATATGCAGGTGCCGTAGATCTGGTTCGAGGGCTGAAAGATATTGCGCCTTTTGAAATCTCCGTTGCAGCCTATCCGGAGACGCATCCGGCAGCCCTGAGTCCTCAGGCAGACTTGGAGCATCTCCGCGCAAAGATTGATGCCGGTGCAGATCGGGCACTAACGCAGTTCTTCTTTGACGCGGAAACGTTTCTCAGGTTCCGGGACCGCGCTGCCGCGATTGGAATAGACCGGCCGGTCGTTCCTGGTATTCTGCCAGTGGGAAGTGCTGCGCAGGCTTGGAAATTTGCAGAGATGTGCGGCGCGAATGTTCCGCAGTGGATGCGCGATCTGTTCGATGGTCTGGATGAGACGCCGCAGACGCGTGCTCTTGTGGCAGCCACTGTTGCTGACCGTCTCTGCCAGACTCTCAAGGCTGAAGGGGTGGAGCAATTCCATTTCTATACGTTGAATCATGCGGATACAGTGTCAGCCCTTTGCCGCCTTCTTGGGCGCCGTCCCGAGTAGGGAGGGGAGGGCTGGATTTCCTTTGCGAACAGGGTGACAAAAGGGGATGACAAGATTCCCGATCGTTCTTCTCGACTACGATGGTACACTGGCGGAAACGCAGCCGGCCATTCTTCGCAGCCTGAAGGAAGCCTTCGAAGCCAGTGGCTACGAAGGTCCTTCATCAGACGTTCTGAAGCATCAGCTTTCAAAGGGAGGGACGCTTCAAACACTGTTTCAGGCGATCGTTCCTGACAGTGAGGCAGATGCTGCGCAGGCTTTTGTCCGTCATTATCGGACATATTATCCCAGGGCTGATCAGGAAGAGACCGTTCTGTTTGATGGGGTCAAGTCAGTACTTGATGACCTGAAGGCTGCAGGGGCGACGCTTGTCATTTTGAGCAACAAGCATGCTCCCACTGTCCATGCCAGCATTGAGCGCTTTGGTCTGGGTGGCTGGATCAGCAATGTGATGGGTTCCGAACCAGACTATCCTCATAAGCCAGATCCCCGCGTCATGACGGACCGTGTGCGCCCGTTATTCCCCGAAGTCCCCGCATCAGATTTCCTGATGGTCGGCGATACGGCTGCCGATCTCGGGTTTGCCCGCAATAGTGGGATTGCGTCCTGTTGGGCAAGTTACGGGCACGGGTCTGCTACCCAGTGCATCGACCTCAAACCGGATTTCCGGATCGACAGTATTGCCGAACTGCTGAACGTCGCTCGCTGATACGGTGTGGTTCAGCCCTTCGGGGCTGGACCAATACTGCCGCGGGTGACGAGTTCTGTTTCCAGAATGACGTTCTTGTTCTGCCCGCCGTCCTGCTGGGTCAGGAGACGGACTGCCTCCATGCCTTTGCGTTCGTGAGGCTGGCGGATCGTGCTGAGGTCCGCCAGGGCAGCGGCGGGGATGTCATCAAATCCAAAAATCGAAACGTCTTCAGGAATGCTGAGACCCGCGGCACGGATCGTCTGCATGGCGCCAATCGCGACGCGGTCACTCATCGCCAGAATGGCTGTTGGTGCATTCTGACGGTTCAGCAGGAAGCGCGCACCTTCCGCGCCGGACTCTTCAGAGTTGATCGGGATTTCCCAAGCAGGCACATTTTCAGGCGCGATGCCCGCTTCCTGCAGAGCTGTCAGATACCCTTCCAGGCGCATGGCAATCGTGCTGTGGGCAATATTGGCACGACGCTTGGCAGTCAGAATGCCGAAATAGTCGTCATGGGCTGTTTTGAGAGACAGGATACCAAAGCGACGGTGTCCCAGCTCAAGAAGCGTTTTTGCAGCGTTGTAGGCTGCTCCGCGATCATCGATACCAACATATGGCACGTTGTCCAAACGAGGCTGATCCACCACAACGAGTGGCACGTTTCGCTGTTGCGCCATCAGAACGCATCGACTGTCGGGGGCCACGGAATAGAGGATGTATCCGTCGACTGCAGCATTGCCGAGCGAAACAGGTGTGTTCATGTTGCGAAGGCTGCTGCCTGCTGAAATCAGGGCGAGATCGGTTTCCATTTCGTCACAGCTTTTCGCGACGCCATTCAGAACTGCCAGAACAGCCGGATCAGAGAATGCGTATGGAAGGTCTTCACTGAAAAGGAAGCCCAGAGCACCGGAATGCCCGGTTGCAAGCTGCTTCGCTGCTGGATCAGGGCCTGTATATCCCAGCTCCTGCGCAGCCGCGAAGATCTTTTCCCTCAGCGCAGCCGAGAGTTGACCCGGCCGGATATAAGCGTTCGAGACTGTCGTATGAGACACCCCGACCTGTGCCGCTACATCCTTGAGCGTAACCTTGCGACGACCGTACTGACGGGTTGTTTTCATATGTTATCCAATAATGAAAACGCTGCCTTCGTGCAATCCTGACTGAAGAACGCGAAGGCTCCTTCGTGTCGGTGTTTCAGGTAAATACTGGCTCGCTCACTCTCCGCCTATCTTCACAATTACGACAAGAGGGTAAACGTCTCAGTTTTTAGGTTTTGTCGTAGCGGTATTTTTCTGGGGAACAGGTTCAAACATTGCCCGGCATTTCGGGCTGAGCTGATCCATCTTCTTCCTCATGCAGGCCGTAATTTTGGCTTCGTTGGGGATGGCAAAAGTGCACAGGCGGATGGCATCGCCTTGGCACGCCTGTTTCTGCTCATCGCGTGTCGCGGCTGACGCAGTGCCAGACAGGGTGGCAAAACCGGTGAGGCAGGCCAGAAGCATCAGGTAACGGGTCATGAACCTTCTCCTTATTCCGTATAAAAGCGTCTGATAAGCGGGACAGTTTCCGGCTGTTTTTATGTTGAAAAAGAGCCCTATGCGGTCCGCATTCTGATCACCGGGGGAGTGGGCGGACGATGCGGGCAAATCTTGCTCCTTCAAGCGAAGAGCGCTGCGTATTGGATTTTCGTAGTGGAGTGGTTGCAGTTGGTGAGACTGCCAGTCCGTCAGGACGAAGCGTCATGATGAGCATTCTGGCGCGCGCAGCATCTGGCGTATCAGCCATGCAGTAGCTGATGGCGCGGGACTCTCGCTGGGACTCAATCAGTCCACTGCGGCGGAGTGTGCCAAGATGTTGGCTCAGGGTCGGTTGGCCTATGCCCGTCATGGTTTCGATCTCACTGACGGCATGGGAGCCATCTAGCAGGGCGGACAGAATCATGAGGCGCTGTGGCTGGGCGAGCAGGCGCAGCCACTCAGCGAGGTTTCGGCTTTCTTCAAGGGCAAGAAGAGTCATGGGCGCGGCTTTTTCGGCTGAAGGAACCAGTTCGGACCTGCTTTCTGAACTGCTTCCTGGGTCTGGAGAGGAGGCGCTATGGCAGCCTGACCTGGCTGCCAGCCTTCAGGTGTCAGGACGTTGGAGCGATCAACTTCCTGCAGGGCAGAAAGCATACGCTGCAATTCTGCCACTGACCGGCCAACGCTGGCCGGATAACTCAGAATGGCGCGAATGATGCCTGTTGGATCGATGAAGAAGACGGAACGCACCGTGGCGCTGTCCTGTGCTTCCAGATCCATCATGCCATAGGCGCGGGCGACTTCCATGGATGGGTCTTCCACAATCGGAAAGGGAATGCGGACATTGAAACGATCTTCAATGGCCGTAATCCATGCCAGATGAGCGGGAAGACTGTCTGCGGATAGCCCGAGGAGAACGCAGTTTCGCTCTCGGAAAAAGGTTTCTACCTTAGCAAAAGCAATAAACTCACTGGTGCATACGGGGGTAAAATCCGCTGGGTGTGCAAACAGCATGACCCACCGGCCTCTGAGTGAACTGAGAACGAATTCACCGTGGGTCGTGCGGGCCGTAAAGTCTGGGGCTTCGTCGCCAATGCGAAGGGGAAAAAAGGCGGAGTCTTCAGTGAGGGGGCCTGTCATGATGCTGTATCCAGCCTGTCTGGGTCTTGACTGTTGATAGTTTATGACTTTATTAAACATATAATTGTTTTCTTGGAAACTGTAACTCCAAAGGTGAAAACGTCATGCCTGATGCTGCCATTGAAGCTGCAACTGCCCAGATCGGACGTGTGCAGAGTGGTGAGGTTCCATCTCCTGTAGTTTGCACGTTCTTCGATGAAGCGACAAATACCGCCAGTCACGTTGTTCACTGCCCGGGCACCAGGCGTGCTGCGATCCTGGATAGCGTACTGGACTACGATGCCGCTGCGGGTCGGACGTCCAATGGCTCTGCGCAGGCGATTGTGGATTATGTGCGTCGGGAAGGGCTGTCTGTTGACTGGCAGCTGGAGACCCATGCGCACGCCGATCATTTGTCTGCAGCCCCGTGGTTACAGGAACAGTTGGGCGGCAAGCTGGGAATTGGCGCGAACATCGTGCGGGTCCAGAATGTGTTTGGAAAGATCTTCAACGCAGGCACCCGGTTTGCGCGGGATGGATCCCAGTTTGACCACCTTTTTCATGATGGCGAGACTTTTTCTATTGGTGACCTGCCGGTCACGGTGTTGCATGTACCAGGCCATACACCTGCGGACATGGCGTTCGTAATTGGAAACTGTGCCTTCGTGGGCGACACGATTTTCATGCCGGATTTCGGGACAGCCCGCGCGGATTTCCCCGGTGGGGACGCGCGCCAGCTTTACCATTCCATTCGCCGTCTGCTGTCTCTTCCTCCGGAAACACGTCTGTTTCTGTGCCATGACTATAAGGCGCCAGAGCGCGACGAGTACGCTTGGCTAACCACGGTGGCTCTGGAGCGTGAGCACAACATTCACGTTCATGATGGAGTTAGTGAGGAAGATTTCGTGGCGATGCGCACAACGCGGGACGCTACTCTTGCCATGCCGAAACTCCTGATGCCCTCAGTGCAGGTCAATATGCGCGGCGGTCACATGCCGGAGCCGGAAGCTGACGGCATCAGCTACATCAAGATACCCGTTAATCGCCTCTGAGCAGGTTGATCTACCAAGATATTTTTGTCGGAGAGCACGTCATGCCAACCACTTCTCTTACGGATCGCTACGCTGTTTCCCCTCAGGTCACGCCGCAGGATGTTGCGGACCTCAAAGCGGAAGGATTTCGGAGTATTGTTTCGTTTCGCCCGGATGGTGAGGCGCCAGACCAGCCCGATGCCGCTGCTGTAGAGGCCGCAGCAAAGGCAGAAGGGTTGGCGTTTCTGGCCATTCCGGTGAAGGCCGGAACGGTGCCGAGTGATGCTCAGGTCTTGCAGGCTAGAGAAGCACTTGCGTCACTTCCCGCTCCAGTCGTTGGCTATTGTCGCTCGGGAACGCGCGCAGCACAGATCTGGGCGCTTGCTGAAGCGGGTACTCGTCCTGCTGCGGAGATTCTGGCGGAAGCCGCACGGGCCGGTATTGATCTGGGTGGACTGAAATCGCGTCTTGAGGCTGTGCCTGCTCCGACTATGGCTGCTCGTGAAGGCGCTCGGCATTTCCAGGTTCTGGTTATTGGTGGCGGTGCGGGCGGCCTTTCCGTTTCTGCCAGTCTGCTAAAACGTAACTCCACCCTCGCTCTTGGTATTGTCGAGCCTTCCGAAGAGCATTTTTATCAGCCGGGCTGGACGCTTGTAGGTGGCGGTGTTTTCAAGGCATCGCAGACACGACGTCGGGAACAGGACCTGATTCCCAAAGGCGCCGTTTGGCTGAAAACGTCTGTTGAGCTTTTTCGACCCGAGGCGCGTGAGGTCGTGCTGAAGGACGGCACGGTTCTGTCCTATGATGCTCTGATTGTAGCGACAGGCATTTCCCTGAACTGGGATGCTATCCCTGGTCTCAGCGAAACGCTTGGCAAGAATGGAGTGACGTCCAACTATCGCTTTGATCTGGCGCCTTACACGTGGCAGCTGGTTGAACAGCTCAAAGGCGGTAAGGCGATTTTCACGCAGCCGCCTATGCCGATCAAATGTGCTGGCGCTCCACAAAAGGCCATGTATCTGGCCAGTGACGCCTGGCGTCGTCGGGGGGTATTGAAGAATATCTCCGTCGAATTCAATACGGCAACGCCGGGTCTGTTCGGGGTGAAAGAGTTTGTGCCGTCTTTGATGGATTATGTGCGGGATTACGGTATCGCACTTCATCTGGGCTCAAGGCTTGTTGAAGTGAATGGTCCTGCACGGACGGCTGTTTTTGAGCGGAAGACGGATGCTGGCGTGGAGCGCGTGGAGTGCACGTTTGACATGCTGCATGTCGTGCCGCCGCAGGTTTCTCCCAAGGTTGTGCGAGAGAGCGCCATTGCCGGGTCGGACGGTTTTGTTGAGGTGAATCCGGAGACGCTCCAGCATGTCCGGTATCCGCAGGTCTTCGCTCTTGGTGACGTGATTGGAGCATCCTGCGCCAAGACGGCGGCAGCTGTGCGTGTGCAGGCTCCCGTTGTTGCTACAAACGTTCTGGCATTCCTGGAGCGTAAGAGCCCGGTGTCTGGATATGACGGATATGGTGCATGCCCATTGACCGTTGAGAACGGCAAGATTGTTCTTGCTGAGTTCGCCTATGGTGGGAAGTTGGCGCCGGCGCTGCCGAAGTGGCTGCTCAATGGCCAGAAAGCGACCCGTCTCGCTTGGTGGCTTAAAAAATACATCATGCCGGCTCTTTACTGGAAAGGCATGCTCAAGGGGCATGAGCTCTTTGTGGCTCCGAAGGCTCTGAAGTCCGGCAAAAAGTAAGTATTGGCTGCTTTGATGCAAATCGCGCTTGAACTGTTCTGTGGCGTCATTATCGGCTTTACGCTGGGATTGATCGGCGGCGGTGGCTCTATTTTGGCTGTTCCACTGATGGTCTATGTCGTGGGGGTGAAAAACCCCCATGTCGCGATCGGGACGAGTGCGATGGCAGTCGCCGTCAATGCGCTGGCAGGGCTTGTCAGTCATGCCCGGCAGAAAACCGTTAAATGGCGTTGCGCAGCAGTTTTCGCGCCATTTGGTGTGGTGGGAGCCTTGGTTGGTGCTGCGCTGGGCAAGGCTGTTGACGGGCAAAAACTACTGCTTTGCTTTGCGGTGCTGATGATTGTCGTGGGTATTCTAATGCTGCGGGGACGGCGGAATCCGGGCATCGCTGGGGCAGCCTGTAATCGCGACAATATGCCCAAGGTCATGGCAAGCGGAACGGTAACGGGGCTTCTGTCGGGCTTTTTTGGCATCGGCGGCGGGTTTCTCATTGTCCCCTCGCTGGTTGCCTGCACGAGAATGCCAATTTTGAATGCAATCGGAACATCGTTGGTTGCAGTGGCCGCTTTTGGGGCGAGTACCGCCCTAAGTTATATGTTGTCGGGGTATGTTGACTGGACGATGGGCGCGCTTTTCGTTCTGGGAGGTGTACTTGGTAGTACGCTTGGAACCTCTGCGGCCCGACGTCTGGCTGGAGCAGGGGGCGCGCTTACGACGTTTTTTGCTGGTGTGATCTTCGTAGTGGCCACGTATATGATCTGGCGAAGTCTTACCGCTCTTTGATCTATGAACCGGCTTGTTTCGTGAAACGTTTGTCTGCGAGACTTTCGAAAGAATTTCGCATCTAAATTCATTATAATTCCGTCTGCGGAAAATATTACATCCTGGGTAGGTAGACGGGGGCTGTTTGAAAAAGAACCCTCGCTCAACACGCATACTTCATTGTGTTGGCTCCGGGGGCATCAATGAAAAATGGGAGTGCGGAAAAAGCAGTTTGCCAGCATCTCGTTGGTGAAACAGTATTTTTCCGTGTTCCATTCCTAAATCGTTATGACATACTGAGATGGAATGTCAGGTGAGTGGGAGAATGAATGGTGACGGATGTTGGTCAGCGGTTGCGACTTGTTCGTGTTGCAAAAAATCTTTCCCAGCGCGAATTGGCCAAGCGCACCGGTGTCACCAATTCCACAATTTCACTGATTGAGTCGGGGGACATGAATCCTTCGATTGGGACGCTGAAACGCGTTCTGGACGGCATTCCTGTCACACTCGGAGATTTCTTCAGCTTCGAGACGGAAGGGCAGGAAAAATACTTTTATTCCGCCGAAGACCTGACTGAGATCGGGCAGAGCGGCATCTCCCTGCGACAGGTTGGAGGAAACCTGTTTGGTCGCTCGCTTCAGGTCTTGCACGAGCGTTATGAGCCTGGGGCCGATACAGGTGTTGCCTATGCACACGACGGCGAGGAAGCTGGTGTTGTTATTCGTGGTCAGGTCGAGGTGACGGTAGAAAACCAGTCACATATTCTCGGTCCGGGAGACGCGTACTATTTTGATAGCCGCAAACCCCATCGCTTCCGCTGTATTAGCGAGGAAGCCTGTGAAGTGATCAGTTCGTGTACGCCGCCAACCTTCTAATTGATCGGCCCAGTCCGCTCAGCGTCGTGTGTGTCATGCTGTGAGAGGGCGTTTTTCCCTGAAGCCATCGCGAAGATAATGCTGGAGCGCGCCGATCGTATAGTGCTGCTTTACGTCGGGATGGGCTGCCAGATAAGCGTCGGTGTTCCACACCGTCGTCTTCACCTCTGGACCTTCAACAAAAGTAATCGGTGTTGAGCCAACGCCTACGAAGACACGCACGCTGTCATCATACAGATGCATATACTCTTCAGGCGTCACCAGAAGTGCCTCAACAGCATGAGCGCCTTCGGCGTGAGGTTGGGTCAGGTAGGCGCGTAGGGCAGCGTCATCATTCACATCGACAAGCCCGGAAACCTTGTTTTTCAGGCGTTCTCTCCAGTCGGTGTAGGGAAGATGATGGTTATGCAAATAGGTGAAGGCGGTGCTTTTGAACTCATCCCGAACCGCTGATCGTGGTTCATGTTGCCCATCATCACAGATGGAAATTGTCTTGGCCGCTACAAATCCCTTGTGAAAGTGCCTGATAGGAGCATACCAGCCGGGCCGGCCTGGGACATTGAAAAGGGATGTATCAATTCTGAGCGCGCAATCCGTACCCTTTAGCGCGTCAAAAGCTTCATGAATGGCAGTCTTGTCCAAAGAGAGGCCATCTTCGGTAAAGACAGCAAGCAGTTCATCGCAATCCACCGGCAAAGCGAAATCATAATTGTAAAGCCCGTCCCATCCCTGGATGATCCGGGTTAGATGGCCACCTTTCCGATGAAAATCATGCGACTGGTTCAGATCCCGTCGGACTGTGACGCCTTGCTTTTCAACGGCGTCGAGAATGGAAAGTGTCTGCGGATCGACTGAGCCGTTATCAAGGATGGTGAGGTTTTCGAAACCAAAGAGCCATGCGTAATGCGTGATCCATCGCGCCAGGGCTGTACCTTCGTCCCGCTGCATCATCACAACCCGCACGATAGCCATGTTTCACTCTTCCCAATGTTTCCAGAATTGCAATGCAGACGGGTCGGGCGCCTGATCGCAAAGTCCGGCTCGCGTTGGCAGAAATCTATAAAGAGGTTGGACACACTTCGCTATACTGTCCCAACCAGACAGAAATGAGGTGGTCTTAACTTTCCCGGTCACTGCTCACAATTTCATGAGGGGTGTTTTTTAGGAGAAACGCACCAATCTTAAGGCTTGTGGAAAGCCTCTCGGTTTCGTTAAGGCTAGAGACAAGACCTTATTCAATCAGGGAGGCAGGGCATGTCCCAGTCATCATCTTTAGCGGTAAAGGAAGCTTTTCCGCCGCATCTGGCAGATATGAGGGTCAGTCGCTCACCGGGCAGGCCAATCAATCTTCTGCTGAAGGATACGATTCTTTCAGCGATTGCCGCGGTCCTGACAGAAGAAGGGTATCAGGGCCTCACGATCGGAAAAGTGGCCAAAGAGGCCGGTGTTTCTACTGCCACGGTCTATCGTCGCTGGCCTACCAAGCAGGCCATGTTCTTTGATGCCATCCGTCAATGGAAGTTCAGCCTCACGCCTGAAATCGATACAGGCAGTTTTCTGGGAGATGTCGATCAGCTGATCGAAGCGCGTATCCGCTTTCTGGCAACGCCGCTGGGCCGCACATACGGTACGCTCCTAGGTGAAGCCGTGCATAACCCGGAGTTCGGGACTGTGCTGCGCGAAGTCAGTATTGAGCCGGCCCGACAGCAAATGCATCGCTTTCTTGAGCGCGCAAAAAAGCGCGATGAAGAAGCTTTCTGTTATCCGGCGGATACGGTTCTGGATGTGATTCTCAGCACCATCCACTTTCGTGCCATGGATACGTTGTGGAGCCAGAGCATTGAAACCGAAGTCAATATCCGGGATCTCAAGGCTCTGGTCCGTTGCCTGATTGGAACGCGCCAATAGGCGGGTTCCAAGCGGAGCGTTTCAGAAGCCACAGGAGACGCGGCCGCCGATGAAGCGTGGTGTGCCGGGAATGTAGAAATACGTTGTTGTCGCCATTCCTCCGCTTTCGAAATACTGGCGGTTCAGAATGTTCGAGGCGTAAATCGTTGCTTCCCAGTGCCCGGATGAGGGGCGAAGGGTCGCATGGGCGCCGAGTAGGAAGTAGGGAGGCAGGCGATAGAAGCCGGTTCCTCCTACGGCAATGGCCTGACTGCCGCGATAAGACCAATCCGGGCCAATATCCAACCCCAGGTGGTCAGTCAGTGCCTGCCGCCACTCTGCCTGTCCGTTCAGGGTGAGTTTTGGCTGACCGTTATCAACCCCAGCGAAATTGTTGTTGATGGCCTTCCAGACGCCTGTTCTGGCATAATAAGCGTTCGTGGCAGCCCGATTGACGTTCGGGAAATCCTGATAATTTCCACGCTGCCAGCCAATGTTCTGTGTGACAAAAACATGCCGAACCGGGTGCATTTCCAGGGTGCCTTCAAAGCCCCAACTCTCTGACTTGGGAACATTGGTAATCTCGCTGAGTGGCCCGTAATTCGGAATCATCACGGTTCCGACAACCTGCTGCCCGTGGAAATCATTATAGAATGCCGCACCATTCAGGCGGAGCTTTCCCGGGATTGGATCGCTTTTGAAGCCGACCTCGTGGGTCAGGACTGTCTCCGGGCCGAACGGATCAAGCTGGGCCTGAATTTGAGTATTGTTGGCGCTGAAGCCGCCGGGTTTAAAGCCCTTACTCAGCTTGTAGTACACCATCGTACTCTGCAGCATCTGCCACGACACTCCAACCTGACCTGCGAACTGGGCAGAGGCAGTGCTCTCAGGCTGGAAGATATGTGTCGAGCCAGCGAAAATTTCTGATTTCAGACCTGTGAGTGCGCGGTCGTCGATTTCATGCAGAAGGCCACCAAAAAGCGTGACGTTATGCGGCAGGCGATAGCTGATGTGACCAAATTCGGATGTACTTTCCTGATTCATGCCGAAATTGGTGGACATCATATAGCCGCGGGCCGAGTAGTCTGTGTAATCGAACAGGAAGCGCTGTTTCATCCGGCTGCGCTGATAAAATGCTCCGACAACCCATTGCAAACGGCTGTTCGGATCGTTTGAAGACAGGCGCAACTCCTGCGTAAAAGCGTTCGCGCTGATCGTTCGATATGTATCGGCCTGCGAAGCGGCTGTGCCGTCCTGATCCGTATATTCCCCTTGCCGTTCTGTCTCGAAGGCACTGACGGACGTAATTTTTGCAAAGCCGAGATCACGGTCAATATGCAGATCCCAGCCCCAGAACTGATTGTGTTCACTTGGTTTGAGGCTACGGGGGCGCCCGATCAGATCGGCAAACTGAGGTCGTAGAGACCATTCTGCCTGTTGATGTTCCAGTGAGGGTAGTCCCTGAGAGCCAATCAGGCGGTGCACCGGAACGCCAGCGACGAGCTCGCTGTTGTCCTGCACAAAGTGACCTGACAGCATGATTGTGGTCCGGCTGTCAGGGCGCCAGCGCAGCTTTCCACGTAAAGCCCAGGAATCTGCATCGCCCAGATGAGCCCCCGTCAGGGGGTTGGTCTGCCAGCCACCGCCCTGTCGTGTCTGACCCGCAAGTCGGAAATCGAGTCCTTTCGCCAGCGGGCCTGACACATAGGCCTCGCTTCGGCTACGGGCATAGGAGGCGATATCTTCGCTGGCTCCGTAATGCCAGCTGCTGGTCGGGTCCGCCGTACGGAAGCGCACTTCACCGCCAGTGTCCGACTGTCCATGTGTCGTGCCGACCGGGCCTGGTGTGACGGCCGCGTCTGCCAGATCGAACATCAGGCCGCTGGCCATGGTTGAGAACGCGAAAGGCACGTCATCGAAATAGGTCAGAACGGTTGGGATATTATTCTGGGTAAAGTCGTTAAAGCCCACGCCGCGAAGGTAGAAATTCGTGGAAGCCGTTCCGTTGATGGACTGAATGGTCAGGTTGGGTGCCACGCGCTCGACGTCGCGCAACGTCACGACACCACGCTCGATCAGGCGTTCCGCAGTCAGGCGGGTATCGGCATCCGGCTGTTTCTGGGCAGATTGAAATGCAAAATCCGTTCTCTTGATGCTGACTTTAATGGTTTCGTCCGTATGAGCTTCAAGAGATTTTGGAGCAGCGTGACGCTGTTTCTTATTGTGTTGAACAGGAGGCGCTGCCGCGAGAACTGAAGACGCTCCCAGGAGACTGACGCCAAGAAAAAGAACCCTGCGAAACGCCATGGAAAAAGATGCTCTTCTGAAAGGAAAATGCCGGGCAGCGGCAGAATTGTGGCTTTTATATCTCACCGGGATGCCAGAGCAAACAATCAGGAGGAAAAAGGTCCGCTTCTGCTTGATCTGTTATGATATAACATAATAGAGAGTTGGCGCTGAAAATACCTTTCGTCTGTTGAGGACCTCATGCTGCCTTTTGTGTCTGCCCGATCTTTCCTTGTGCTTCTTGGATGCACGACGGCTCTGTGTGGCGCTGCTCATGCTCAGGAAACAACGGCTGGAACGACAGGTACCGATACGGAAACCTCTCGTTCCAGTTTCGGTCATTCTGACAACCAGCACGGAACGACCGTGACGGAAACGAGCCGCACAGGTGAAGACGATCTTGTCGTCAATGCTCATCTGGAACGGGCCCGGGACGCTCTTCAGTCTTCCACAGGGGCCACGACCTATCGTTTCAGCCGTCAGGACATCGAGACTAATCCGGGTGGCGATAACGCGCCCCTGACGTCTGTTCTTCTTCAGGCACCAGGCGTCGCGCAGGACAGCTACGGTCAGATTCATATCCGTGGCGACCATAACGAAGTCCAGTTCCGTCTGGATGGTGTGGCGCTGCCAGAAGGCATGAGTGTTTTCGGTCAGGCGCTCATGACCCGCTTTGCACATTCCATGTCCCTCACGACGGGCGCGCTTCCCAGCGAGTACGGATTTCTTCAGGCCGGTGTGATCGATATCAACACCAAGAATGGCTATTCCGATGCGGGCGGTAGTGTCTCCATTTATGGCGGCGCCCGGGACTATTTCTTTCCGTCACTGCAATATGGTGGCCACAAGGGGAAGTGGGACTGGTTTGCTACCGCTGACTATATTCACAACCGTGTTGGCATTGAAAACACGACCCCCAGCTTCAATGCGATCCACGATCTGACGAACCAGTACCACTTCCTGGGGCATGCTCGGTACACGGTTGATGAAAATACCCGGATCAGTCTAACCGCCGGTGTTTCGAATGCTGAGTATCAGCTCCCGAACAATCCGGGTCAGCAGCGCCAGTTCGCCAATCCGTCCTATCTCGGAAGCACCCTGTCCCAGAGCCAGTATGGCACAGGGGACAGCAGCAGCCTGAGCGAGCACCAGAAGGAAATCACGGATTTCGGCATACTTTCCTTGCAGAAGGATATGGGGCGTCTCAGTTTCCAGACGTCCGCCGTGCTGAGATACAGCTCTCTGCGATACTCACCTGATCCGCTAGGCGATCTGGTATATAACGGCATTGCACAGCGTGCTGCGCGATCCGTCTTCTCAACCGGAACACAGACGGATGCAACCTGGCAGGCTGCAAGAAATCATACCGTTCGTTTCGGCTATCAGATCTATGTTGAGCGTAATACGTCCAAGTCTGACTCAACAGTTTATACGCAGTCCGGTGAGGACGAGGACGGCAACGCTGTTTACTCCGGCGATACGGCGAACATCCATGATGGCTCCGGCCGTACGGGTTGGATGTACGGGCTGTACGCTCAGGATGAATGGCGTCCGATCAAGAACCTGACCATCAATTATGGTCTGCGGTTTGATGGTGTGGATGAATACACACATTCAAAGCAGGTCAGCCCGCGTATCAATATCGTTTACAAGCCTTGGCACGGTGGAACCTTCCATGCGGGCTATTCCCGTTACTTCACGCCGCCGCCGTTTGAACTCGTGACCGGAACGGCTTTGTATAAATACACGGGAACCTCTGCTGAGCCTGCCAATTACAAGAACAGCACGGTCAAGTCTGAGCGCGATCACTACTTTGACGCCGGTTTCTCTCAAACGATCCTGCCAGGCTGGCACGCTTCGTTTGATGCCTACGTCAAACTGGCGAAGAACATGATTGATGAGGGGCAGTTTGGCTCGCCTGTTATTCTGTCAGTGTTCAACTACCGTCGTGGACAGGTGCACGGATACGAGTTCTCCACGGATTACACGCGTGGCGCCTTCAGTGTTTATGGCAATTTCTCCTGGTCACGTGCCATTGGCAAGGACGTGGTGTCGGGTGAGTGGAACTTCGATCCTGAAGATCTGTCTTACATCAAGAACCGCTGGGTGCATCTTGATCATGACCAACGTTGGACGGCGTCTGCGGGGACAAGCTACACGGCTTTCTACAGAACCGGCCACCCGCTGCGCCTGTCTGCGACAATGGTTTATGGAAGTGGTCTGAGAGCTGATGGCGCGACGCCGAATGGTGCTTCTGTGCCGCAGTATGCGACATTCAATCTGTCTCTGGTTCAGTCCTTCAAGGATCTGTTCCACGTTCCATTCCTGAAGCAGACGCAGCTTCGTCTGGATGTCACCAATCTGTTCGACAGGACGTACCTGCTGCGTGACGGCAGCGGCATTGGCGTGGGGGCGCCACAGTATGGCCTGCGTCGTACCATCCTGACCGGCATTGATCAGCGGTTCTAATTTTAGGGACTGTCTGAAGTTGAAGGCGGGGCGGTTGCGAAAGCAGCTTGCCCCCGTTTTTTATATCGAGAGGTGGGACGACCTATTCTGCAACGTCCATTTCAGGGACGATCGACTCACTTTTGATCCAGGGCGGTCCATCCATGTTGAGAACATGTGGAATCTGGGACAGTGGAACCGCTTTTGAAAAATGCCATCCTTGTAAAAAGTCACATCCCATCAGGCGCAGTTCTTCGGCTTGCTCGGCCGTTTCCACGCCTTCAGCCACAACAACACGGTTCATGCTGTGAACAATATCGATAACGCCGCGGATAATAGCAGTATCAATGCCGCGCTCCGTAACGCCTGACGTAAAGACCCGGTCAATCTTGATATGATCGAACGTCACGGTGCGTAGATGGGTCAGAGACGCAAAGCCGGTACCAAAGTCATCTAATGAGATCTGAACACCAGCACGATGGAGTTTCTTGAGTTCATCCAGAATATGCTGATTGTGCTGACCAAAGAGAATTTTCTCTGTGATCTCAATGGTCAGTTTTTCAGCCGGAACACCATGTTTTTTCATTTCACGGAAAAGCCGTTCCGTGAAATTGTGATCCCGAAAATCATCTGACGTTACGTTGATGGAAATGCGGTCAAACGGGATTTTGTGCTGCAGAAGATACCGGATATCCGTGAGTGCCTGCCGCAAGACGAAATTTCCGATTGCGATGCTCAGTTCTGCATCGTCAAAAGCATCATAAAAATACTGTGGGCTCAGCAGTCCGCGCTCTGGATGATCCCAGCGCAGGAGAGCTTCGAAAGAGGGCGGGCTGTCCTGATTTAAGGGGAGAACAAGCTGATAGAAAAGTTTGAATTGCTTTTTCTTGAGAGCGGCCTGCATGGCTGTTCTCAGTCGAGAGCGGCGCTCGGTTTTTTCTTTCATGAAGGGCGCGTATTTTTTGATTCTGTTGCGACCGTCTGCTTTGGCTTCATAAAGTGCAAGGTCTGCACAGCGCAGAATTTCGCGTTTTCGACTGTCGTTCAGCTTCGAGACCGCATAGCCCAGACTGGCACTACAAAGATGCGTCAGACTTCCGCTACGAAACCGGAAGCGCATAGCCTCAAGAATTTTCTGGAGCTTGAGTTCAAATGTCTGCGGGTCGTTTGACACCATGATGATGGCAAATTCGTCTCCACCAATACGGGCAATGAAACAGTCGGGAGATTGGAAAGTCTTCAGGCGCCCTGCAATTTTCTTTAGCAGGCGATCACCGGATTCATGGCCAGATGTATCATTGATGATTTTGAACGTATCGATATCGAGCAGGCACAGACAGAAATGCCGGTTGTCTGGATGTTCCTGTGCGAAAAGCACTTTCAGGTACTGTGAGAATGATGTGCGGTTGGAAATATTCGTGAGGAAGTCAGTATTGACGGCTTCCTGCAATTTCAGCCGGTTGGCTGTCAGGCGTTGTTCGGCACGTTTGCGGGCAGTGATGTCAAAGCGGATCGCCACATAATTAATGACCTTCCCTTTTTCATTGCATCGGGGAACAATTGTTGTATCGACCCAGTATAGTTTTCCGTTTTTCTTTCTATTGCAGATTTCACCATGCCAGACGCCCCCCTGTGCAATGGTTCTGTACATTTTCTGAAAGAAATTGGAATCATGAACGCCCGAGTGAAGCATTCGATGGTCCTGTCCGATCAGTTCAGCCCTGGAATAGCCACTGATCTCGACAAATTTTTCATTAACTGAGAGAATTTTTCCTTTAGTATTCGTTACGGCGACAATAGCCGAGCAATCAAGAGCATGGAGAACAAAGGAATCATGAGAACTTTCGGACCATGCCTGAAGTGATTCAAGATAAGTTCCGAAATTCTGTTCCTGATAGGTGTTCACTAAGTCTGTCCCGCTTGGCCATAGGTCCGAGTGTCGCGAGAAAACACTAAAAAAATACTAACAAGGTGCTTTTGAGAGGGTATATCTGAAAGATAATATCACAAAAAGACCTTTTTTAAGCCAAAAGCGTCAAGGCAAAATCTTTTTGTTCGGTAGAAAAGGCCGTCAGGAAAATACAAAAAATCCTAAGGGCGCAGTATTTCATGGATTTGCTGAATTTATCCTCAGCCGGGGATGCACCGTGAAGGGTGTCAGATCTGTCGTCCGGCTGCGACGTCTCTCGCCGAACGACAGAATGAAGGGTTGGGAAATACCCAGTACGCTTAAAGAGAGCCTTCCCAGCCGCCCCCTAGGGCGCGGTAAAGATGCGTCATTGAAACGGAGACGCCTGCACGGGCTTCTGACAGGGCACTTCGCGTCGAGAGAAGCGCACTCTGTGCTGTCAGGACATTCAGGAAGTCCCCGGCACCCTGACTATACTGAAGTTGGGCAATGTGAACGGCCGTTTCGTTCTCGGTGACGCTTTCTTCCAGCCGCTTCTGACGCTCCTGAGCTGTGCTCAGATCCGTCATGGCATCATCGATTTCTTCCCATGCATGCAGGATTGTCTTTTGAAGCGCGATGGCGGCTTCTTTCTGCTGCGCTTTCCGAAGATGAAGCTGTCCTGTAAGGCGGCCGCCTTCAAAGAGCGGTAGCGTCATGGTTGGGCCGAAGCCATACTGACGCGATGCCCAGGACCCAAGTCCGCTGAACTGGAGTGCCTGAATATCCAAACTGCCGGATAGCGTTACACGGGGGTAGAAGTCTGCAATAGCCACGCCAATACTTGCCGTTGCAGCATGCAGACGTTCCCTTGCCGCGCGGATATCTGGTCTCCGGTCCGCGAGTTGAGACGGCAGGCCCGTCGGAATGTTGGTTGGCACGGGTGGAATAATGCCGGGCTTATTCAATGTGCTGGCCAGCGCTCCCGGTTCGCGTGCGACAAGGAAGCTGAGGGCATTGATGAGATGCACGCTCTGGCTTTTTAAGGGCGGCAACCGCGCTTCGAAGCTGTGCATCTGTCCGCGGGAATAGGCGACGTCCAGTTTGGTAGCGGTTCCCTGTGTAAAGCGCAGTGTTGTCAGGTCCACGCTGTGACGGGCAATTTCGATGCTCTGCTGGGTAATGGCAATCTGTGCCTGCACATTGCGGAGCGCAATATAGTCCTGTGCTGTCTCGGCCATCAGGGAGACCAGGACATTGCGCTGCATGTCTTCTGTTGCATGCATGGCAGCTGTGGCTGCTTCAACCTGCCTTCTGACATGTCCCCAGAAATCGACTTCCCAAGAGGCACTTAAGCCATACTGAGGCAGGTTAAAGGCTGGATTTCCTTTGGCGCCGTCGGCAGCGGCAGGGCCAAACCCCTGTGCACCACTGGCAATATCGCCAGGGCTAGCCTGTTCAGTTGTTCCTAGTAGCCCCAGAATACCGTTGGTGCTGGCGCGTTCCCGTGCGTAGGAGGCTGCGCCATCCAGGCGCGGCATTTGCGCGGCACTCGCAATCCGGCGCTCTGCTTGGCTTTCAGCCAGGTTCAGCGCGGCTGTCCGCAGGTCCAGATTGCTGCGAACAACGTCTGCTTCAAGTTGCGTGAGCACCGGGTCGTTGTAGAGGTGCCACCATTGCGGGTCGAGAGTGGCTTCTGTCGGGCGGTCTGTCGCTGGGGCAACACTCTCATGGTAGTGCGCGGGCGCGTTGTCAGTGGGCTTATGATAGTCCGGTCCGACCGTACAGGCGCTCAACGCTGTAACAGACAGAAGGATAGTTATTCGCGGCGATAGGGAAAAGCGCATGGACTGTCTCACTGCCAGGCGTAGCGGTTGTCACGGGCATGTGGGCCTTCCGGCTGCGAGGCCGTATCCACTTCCGCTTCAACAGACATGCCGACGCGAACCTTGGCTGCCAGTGGTTGTCCTGCATCGATTGTCAGTTTGACGGGAACGCGCTGGACGACCTTCGTGAAGTTGCCTGTCGCATTATCTGGCTGAATCGCAGCGAAGGCTACGCCCGTTGCTGGGGCCAGACTGTCCACATGTGCGTGGAGCGGATGACCGGGGAAGGTATCAACCCAGATGGTGGCCCGTTGGCCTGTCTGCATCTTGGTCAGCTGGGTTTCCTGGAAATTGGCCAGCACATAGGCTTTCTGAACCGGAACCACAGCGAGTAGACCTGTACCCGGATGCACATAAGCACCAACGCGCACGCCACGCTCACCGACAATGCCGTCTACCGGTGCTGGAATGGTGCAGTAGGACAGGTTCAGCTCTGCCTGATGTTCGGTACTTTGTGCTTTGAGAAGGGCGCCCTGTGCACGCTGGATCTGTGCCTGAAGAACCGGGATCTGCTGTCGGGCACTGTCAACGCCAGCCTTGTCGCGGGCGAGGGCTGCCATGGCTTCCCGAAGATGAGCATCGGCACCTTGCTGTTGCTCGAGCGTGCTGGCCCCACCTGCAGAAAGATTGTGATAGCGGGTGGCGTTCTGCTGCGCGAAGGCCAGACTCGCTTCGTCAGCTTTAACCGTATCCGAAGCGGCGGCAATCAGGCTGTCCTGACGGGCCAGCATGGCCTGAAGGTTGCTTACATCACCTTCTGCGGCTGCCATGTCACCCTTGGCGGCGGCAAGGGCTGCGCGATAGTCATCGTCTTCGATATGGGCGAGTTCTTCGCCAGCGTGAACGTTTTCATTATCTTCCGCCAGCACGCGGTCGATCCGGCCCGAAACCTTGGGAGCAACGGTCGTGAAGTCTGCCGTTACATAGGCATCATTGGTTTTCTGGTGAACGCCATCACCCACGAAGAAACGATCGGCGCTCCAGGCCAGTCCGGTCAGAACCACGACTGCACAACCGGCGAGAAGAAGAGGCTTTCCATAAATCATGTCTGAGAGATCCGGATCTTAATGTGCGGGGGCGGTCACGGGAGCCGCCGGAACAGGAGTGGGAGTTGCTGCAGGTTTTGGTGCCGGGCCTTTGCCGGGTGGATAGACGCGTTTCGGAAGAATGAAATTCAAAACAACGTAGACGGCGCACACCACCGCAACGACGAGGTAGATATCCGCCAGAGCAAGCACGACAGACTGCTCGTGCAGGTAGTCATGGAAGATTTCCAACGCATTGCGGGAGACATGCGCTGTATCTGGCGAGGTGTTCTGGATCGCGTTTTCGATCGGGTTTCCCATGCCGGACAGGGACGTCGCGTTATTGCCGGAGCGGTCCAGCAGCATGTTTGAATGATATTGCTCACGACGTCTGAGCAGCACCTCGAATAGAGCCACAGCTACGGCGCTGGCCATTCCCTTGAGCATGTTCACCATGCCGGAAATGAATGGCCCATCCGCCGGCCCGAGGGACATGGTTGCAAGCACCAGAACGGGAATGACCACCATGGGCTGCCCCACTACCTGTAGGCCCTGCAGAAGATAGAAATTATCCCGTACCCAGTCCGGTGTGAGCCAGGTTCCGAGGAACGCCGCCAGCCCGAGGCAGCTCATGCCGATGCCGAGCAGATAGCGGCAGTCCACCGAGCGCATGTTGCAGAGGGCTGCAGTCAACGGAAGCATGATGAGCTGTGGCAGAGCGACCATCAGCGCAATAGGGGCTGTCTGGGACGGACGGTATCCGCGAACTTCCGCCAGATAGGTGGACGGAATCTGTATCATCAGACTGCAGATGACCAGAACGCCTACAAGAGTAAGCATGGCCATCGCGATGTTACGGTTCTTCCAGTACTGAAGTCGGAAAAACGGGCTGTGATGGTGCCATTCGTGGAACAGGAAGCCCACAAACAGCGCTCCGCCCCAGAACGTCAGATGGGAAATAATCGGAGAGCGGAACCAGTCCAGTCGATCACCCTGATAAAGGACTGTGACGACGCATAAAATGGACGGCACACCGATGAAGAAGCCGCGCCAGTTGAACTTCATGAAGCGTTCGAGATGCACCGGGTCTTTGGGAAGTCCATAAGCCATCATGGCAATGGCAATGGCGCTGAGTGGAATGACCTCCCAGTACAGCCAGTGCCAGCCGAAATGCTCAAACCACAGGGCTTCCAGTGGGCCACCCAGATTAGGGCCGAATGTCGCGCTCATGGCGTATCCACCCACACCGAACACCTTGATAGGCGGCGGCAGGTATTTGAGCATCACGGTCATGAGGACGGGCGGCAGACACCCTGCACTGAGACCCTGTGCAGCGCGCAGGAAACACAAGGAAATCATGTCAGGCATGAACGGCAGCGGAATGGACAGCAGGGCAAGCACTGCCGTCATGAAGATCGAAAACCGGTAGATCGAGAATGTCATGTAGAACCATGGCGTGAAGGCCATGGCGGCAATGTTGAAGGCCTCGTAGGTCGAGATGAACCACGTGCCTTCGTCATGACCGATATGCATGGCGCCGCGAATGTCTGACAGGCCGATTTCGGTAATGTGCTCGTTGAATCCGGCAACATGCACAGCCAGCAACATGCCAAGGCACCCTATAATGGTCCGCATTCCGAACGGCGGTATGTAGGAGGGTTGTTCGGGTGCTGCTGCGGTGGGTGAAGGTAAAGCCATAAGGTGCTCTCGTGATGCCAGAGAGCTTCTATCGGCGATGCGCAGGTGGAGAAAAACCCACACTTCAGGCAGATGAGGATTCCACTTTCTGGAAGTGTTTCTCTTAAGCCTTTCATTTCTGTATGTTGGACTGCGTTATTCCTGTTTGATGCGGCTGGAACAGGGCGCTCACGATTAGGGGAGATAAGTGTATGGCAAACCGGAAGTCAGGAGGGCGCCGCTACGACCTGGATCTGTTGCGTTATCTCCAGGTGCTGGTGGAAGAGCAGAGCGTCTCGCTCGCCGCGCGTAGATTACAGGTCAGTGAGCCTGCCATGAGCCGGCATCTGGCGCGTCTGCGAAGTGTTTTTAATGACCCCATCCTTGTCATGTCCGGTCGGCGCATGGTTGCAACGGCTTTCGCCAACCGTATCCGGGACCGTGTTCAGGGACTGGTGAGGGATGCGGATGATCTGCTCAATGAAGGGGCGGAGCTGAATCTGAAGGCGATGTCTCCAAAGTTCACCATTCGCGCCAATGATATTGTTGTGGGTGCTTTCGGGCCTGCAATTCTTCTGGCCCTTCGGAAGGATTGCCCGGAATGCCGCATTGTTTTCTCTCCGGAGTCTGAAGAGACCGCCAGCGAAGCCCTGCGTGGAAGTCGCATAGATCTCTATATTGGGGCGACTGACGATCTGCGACCGGAAATCATGCGCAAGGCCCTGTTCGACACGTCTTTCAGTGCCCTCGTCCGGGCGGGGCATCCGATCCTTAAGGGGAAAATCACCCCTCATGCGCTTGTGGCTTACGATCATGTCAGTGTGTCGCGGAAAGGGCGTGCGTTTGGCCCGATCGATGTCATCCTGAAGGAGCGATATGCGCTCTCACGTCGCATCGCGATGGTGGTTCCGACGTATTATTCGCTTATCGAATCACTGCGTGGAACAGACATGATCCTTCCTTTACCGCGGATCGTTATTGACTGTCTGCCATTGGCGGAGATGGGTCTTGAAACGTTTGATTTTCCTTTTGTACTTCCACCAGTCCACGCGTTTCAGGCCTGGCATCCACGACTGGACATGGATCAGCTTCATCGATGGATGCGGGATACGGTTTCACAGGCCATTCGTGGGGAAATGGGACGCCTGGGAGCCAGGTGAAATGTTATGTCATGGCCTAGTTAATGAGAATCAGTTGCATTAACAACTCTTCTGAGGAAGATAGCGCCAGTTTCAGTGTGCTGAACCTGGGCTTTGCCTGACCATGAGAGACCTCTGAATTCCTGGAGACGATGTACCCATCGTGACGGAAGGGAGTGCCATCCCCGGGCCAGCTGCCTGTTTCTGTTTCGGCACATTGTCAGGTCCATGAGTTCAGGTGATTCCATGCCGTCGAAAAACGAACATTTTAGCCCGCACGCTCTGACAGAGGGCCAGGTTTTCACTGAGGCAGCTCATTCTTCCTCTGGGAAGTGGCAGAAACTGGTGCTTCTGGCTTTAGGCGCGGGTCTCGGTGTGACGGAAACCGGAGAAGCAGACGCGCAGGATGCCGGAGTTACGAATGATACGGCGTCTGTCAGTCTGCCTGCCGTCAAGGTTCACGGACAGACCGAAACGGCCACACCCGAACCCACGAATACGAACAACACGACACTGGATATCGGGCGTATGCCGGATACCGTGCGGGAGACGCCCCAGATCATCAGCGTTGTGCCCAAGGCTCTGATCGAACAGCAGCGTCTGTTCACTCTGGATCAGGCGTTGGCCAATGTTCCCGGTATTACGATGTCTACGGGGGAGGGCAATGGCGGCATGAATGGCAACCAGTTCCGCATTCGTGGTCAGCAGGCGCGTGGCGATATTTACGAAGACGGTCTGCGTGATTTTGGAACGTATGTTCGTGACACGTTCAATACGGAAAGTGTTGAAGTGGTTAAAGGACCGAGTGGTGAATATTTCGGTGCCGGTAACGTTGGTGGTGTGATCAACCAGACGCTGAAAAAGGCGCATCTGGGAAACCATTATGCTTTTGATCAGTCGATTGGCAGCGGCATGCAGTATCGCGGTGCGGCAGACGTCAATTACCAGCTTGGCAAGCATACAGCCCTTCGTGTGAACGGCATGTATAACAAGCAGGATGTGGCAGACCGGAACAATGTGCGGTCAGATCGTTATGGTGTGGCGGCTGATCTTGGTTTTGGTTTGGGAACGAAAACCACCTATCACCTGAACTATCAGTGGCTCGGCAGCCGCGGAATGCCGGATTATGGCGTGCCAATGATCCTGACGGGTAATACGTATTCGCCCATTACAGAACACGGGCTGAATCGCGATACGACATATACGCGCAGCTTTGATCGCGACAATTCTAATATTCACATGGTCACCTCAAAGTTTGCGACCGAAATTGCCCGGTGGCTGACGCTGAGCAATGACACGCGCTTCAGCCATTATCATCGTGAATATGCCGCGACGACCCCGAGTGCGTGTTCCGGCGCATGTGCTTCGAGTTTTCTATCTGGTGGAAATCCTACTCTGCCCTATGGCGCAGGTGGCGGCGTTGCCTACCAGCAGGACGGTTGGGGCATTCAGAATGTCATGATGGGGCGTTCGAAATTCAATACAGGCTTCCTGAAGCACGACATCCGGGCTGGTGTGGATATCAATTACACCAAGGATGACCGTAGCATGGGAACCTACGTCAACAGATCAAACAATCAGACAATCCGTAGCCCTTACTATTCCTCTCCCTCAACATACATCACGTGGCCATCAACCGGCCGGCGCATGACGGATTTTCGGGATCTGGGCCTGTTCTTTGCAGACAAGATCCATCTGACCGACAAATTGTCCGTATTCGGAACGTTCCGGTGGGATAGCTATCAGAGCAAGTTCTGGAGTGCGACGACGTCTGCCGCGGGAACGCAATCCCAATCTTCGAACAAGTTCAGCCCGTCTGCGAGCGTGATGTATGACATCACCAAGGATGCCACCGTTTATTTCACGTTCGCGCGCTCGTATAAGCCGGTTGGGACGGATGCTTCGTCTATTGTGACGAATAATGCCGGGAGCGCGGATGTCGCGAATAACGGGCGTGACCTCAAGCCACAGCGTAGTGATCTGTTTGAAGTTGGAAGTAAGCTCGACTTCTTTAACAAGCGCCTTGGCGTAACGGGCGCCCTGTTCCAGATCAATCAGAACAATTCCTACACCTATGATGACGATGGCAACATCATCACAGGCTTCCAGGATGCGGGAACCGGCCGTCGCATTCGTGGTGCCGAACTGAGCGCAACTGGAAAGATTACCCAGAACTGGGATCTTTATGCGACGTACGCTTACATGGGCGGCAAGGTGACGCATAGCGCTACGCTGCACGGCAATCAGGCGCCCCAGCTTCCGCACAATTCGTTCTCGGTGTGGAGCACCTATAACCTGTCCCATCTGGTGTTGAGAGCGGGGCAGGGCACTCTGAAGGCTGGTGGCGGTGCCCAGTACAGTTCAGGCTACTGGGCTAACGAAGCCAATACAGCGCGGATGCCTTACAACTTCTCGCTGAATGGCATCGTGTCCTACGACTACGGTCGTTACCATGCGCAGTTTAATGCCAACAATCTGACCAACCATCTGAACTATGGTTCGGCTTTCAACACAGGGCGTGCCGTTCCCATGTCGGGGCGGACGTTCATGGGAAGCTTTGGCCTCAATTTCTGAGGTTAGTCACGACAAGAGCAGTTTCAGCCCTTCCGACTTCTGGCCGGGAGGGCTTTCTGCTGAATTAACGGTAGATAAATATGGCTTCGTGCGGGCGGTCAGCCGGTTTTTGTTCTGAACAGGAAATACCGGCCATCACCTGTCCTCCTCAGGTGCAGGCTCAGCTTCTTCTTGGGCAGATGCATGTGGATACAGGACGGTTTGCAGACGCTTTCCCATACTTTGAAGCAGCCGCGCGAAGTCGCCATCCTATAGCATTGAACATGCTGGGACGCGCTTATGAGCGCGGTTGGGGCGTCGCCCGTAATGCAGGGCAGGCGTCTTTATATTTTGAAGAAGCGGCACAGCTCGGGGATGCATGGGCCATGTTTAACCTGGCCGATCTTCTGTTACTCGGCGATGGTGCTCCCAAAGACCGTGCGCGAGCATATCGGCTGTATGTATTTTCTGCTGAAAAAGGAAATGCAAAAGCGCTCAATATGCTTGGTTTGCTTCATGAGGAAGGGATTGCCGGAACGCCCGACCTGGAAGGTGCAAAAATCTTTTTTCAAGCAGCGGCTGAGGGGGGAGATTGCTGGGCCGAGATTAATCTTTCACGTCTTGCGCTCGCTCATCAGGACATTGCAGTGGCAGCCTCCTGTCTTCAACGGGCTTTGAAGACAGGGTTGCCAGATGTTTGTCGAGCAATCATTGCTGCTGTCCAACCTTATGCTGATCCTGCTTTAAAAAGCATTGGTGCGCAGGCTGTTCGTCAGTTGGGTCTCGTGAAACGGCTCAGCGCTGTTCCGGCATAAATCTCACCCGGCGAACGATCATACCGGGTGCTGGTTCATTCGTTTTAAGGGAGAGCTGACGACTTCAGAGCTCCGCCCATTGCCGCAGAAGATTATGATAGGTTGAGGTCAGACCCAGAACCGCTGGGTGATCATCGGGTAGCGCCTTGCGTGTTTCGATGATGGAGCGGTCAAAATCGTACATAAGAGCGCGTTTTGTATCGTCGCGGATCATGGATTGCGACCAGAAGAACGACGCCCAGCGGCTACCGCGCGTAATGCGGTTAACGCTGTGCAGGCTGGTAGACGGATAGACCACCATGTCGCCCGCAGGGAGTTTGACGTTCTGATTGCCGTACGTGTCCTGAATGACGAGTTCTCCACCGTCGTAATCTTCCGGGGAGGACAGAAATAGTGTGGAGGAAACGTCCGTCCGGATGCGGAAACCAGCGCCTGGAATAGGGCGGATGGCATTATCAACATGTGCGTTGAAATGCATTCCGGTGTCGTATCGGTTGAAAAGTGGTGGATAAACTCGCAGGGGCAGGGCCGCGCTATTAAAAGTTGGGTTGCGGCCTAAAGCCCTCAGAACAATTTCGCCCAGTTCACGGCACACATCTGAATCCTGCGGAATCTGAAGGTTCAGTTTTGCCTTTGCAGACTGTTCTCCCGCTGTGACACGTCCGTCTGTCCACTGCGCCGTCTCAAGCTGGTCGCGGCAATAGCGTACCTCTTCAGGAGACAGGACGTTCGGGATGTGGATCAACATGGGTGTGGTCTTCCTTGGACGGCTCTCGGGGCTTTTTTCAAAGCGGTTGAGAATCTTGCTTGTAATTAAGAATGACTCTCATTATCGTCCCTTAAAGGTCTTTGCGGGTTTCTGCAATCCATGTGGTGCGTGTCGCCCGGACTGCGCGAGATAGATGTCGGTTTTCTGCAAGGATATGGTGTTCCAACCTCGAGACAGGAGGGCGCATAGAGTCGCCCCGACAGGCCTATTTGATGTCTCTTACGTTCTCTCCCTGGCAGATGTTTCTGGGCGCCGGGCCGGTTGTCCGATGTGTCATGACACTTCTGGCAGCGGCATCCGTCGTCACATGGACGATCTTCATTGCCAAAACCGTTGAGTTGGTTCGCTTGCGCGGACAGCTCAAGAAATCAGAAACGGCTCTGGAAGATGCAGACACATTGCATCTGGGGGAAGAATGGACGCGCGATGGTGCGGGTATCGCTCATGCCATGGTGCTGGCCGCAGAAGCGGAGCGCCGTCGCTCGGAAGATATTCCTGCCGATCGTGAAGGCATTAAAGAGCGGATTGTCCTGCATCTTGAGCGTCTGGAAGCTGCCGAAGGCCGCCGCCTCATGAGAGGAACCGGCGTGCTCGCTACGATTGGTGCGACGTCTCCTTTCATTGGCCTGTTCGGAACGGTGTGGGGCATCATGTCCTCCTTCACGGGCATTGCAGCTGCTCATGCGACCAGCCTGGCCGTTGTTGCTCCTGGTATCGCCGAGGCCCTGCTGGCCACGGCACTTGGCCTGGTCGCGGCCATTCCTGCCGTTGTGATCTACAATCATCTGGCCCGTCAGACGGCGGCCTGTCGCGCCTGCGTCGCGGATCTGACGTCACTTGTGATGCGTCTGGTCTCCCGTGATCTGGCCCGCGCGGCGCTTGCAGCAAGCGGCAATGTCGTCCGCTTCATGGCTGCTGCGGAGTAATCGCAGGCATGGCTATTCACATTCGTCATGCCGATGAGGCGGTGCTGGAAGCGCATGAAATCAACGTGACGCCGTTTATCGACGTCATGCTGGTTCTGCTCGTGATCTTCATGGTCGCGGCACCTCTGACGACGGTCAACGTGCCGGTTGATCTGCCATCTTCTACTGAAACGCCTGCTCCCCGCCCGGATGAACCGGTGTTCCTGACCGTCAAGGCTGACCATACGCTGGCTCTGGGCGAAGATGCCGTCAGTTCGGATCAGCTCGTTGATGCACTCGGCAAAGCCAGTAAGGGAAACAAGGAAGAGCGCATTTTTCTGCGGGCGGACAAGACCGTCGATTATGGAACGCTGATGGACGTAATGGGGCAGCTTCGGAAGGCTGGTTTCCTTAAGGTCGCGCTTGTCACGCTTCAGGGGCAGGAGGCTGGGGAAGGGCCGTGAGTTCTTCACACGCGTCTCTCCCCACGACCTTCCGGGACTGGTATCAGTCGTATCAGCAGACCGAAGACCAGCGCAGTGTCCGTGTCTGGGGCCTGTCTGGTGCTGCCATGACTATTCTGACAGGCGTGGCACTCTGGTGGGCCGTGGCACATGCGCCGCCACAGGTTGCGGCACCAAGTGCAGCTCCCCCGCCTGCAATCGCGATTGACATGTCCCCCATGCCAACACCTGCACCGGCTCCTCCGCAGGATGTCGATCCCGGTCCACAGCAGATGGTCACACAGCCGGAACCGCAGCCGGACACGCCTCAACAGGTGGACGCCCCGCCGTCTCCGGCGCCACATCCGCCTGTGCCAGTTCCAAAGGTGGAGAAGGTCAAGGTTCACAAGAAGACAGCAAAGAGCCCGCCTCAGCCGGTGAAACCGGTCCCGATGCAGGCTCCTGTTGCCGACAAGATGACAGCGCCGCCTGCTGCCGATAGTACGCCCTCCCAGAGCAGTAGCGCAGCGTCTGCCTCTCACGCGAGTCACTCCAGCAACGCGCCCGTGACCTGGCAGGGCGATATTCTGGCGCGTCTCGAACGTTTCAAGCGTTACCCGGCAGACGCTCTGGCGCAGCATCAGGAGGGAGCTCCTGTGCTGTTTTTCGTCATGGATCGGCGTGGACATGTTTTATCTGCAAAAATCCGGAAAAGTGGCGGTTTTGCATTGCTGGACGAAGAAACACTGGCGGTTGTCCGGCGTGCAGAGCCGTTCCCGCCGCCCCCGGAAGAGATTGCAGGGGCGACAGTTTCTCTCACTGTTCCTATCGAATTTTCGGTCGAGGACCAGTAAAGGGAAAAGCTGAAGGAATGCTCCAGTCAGATCGTGGCTGGAGATGACATCGAGGCTGGACGTCTCCAGTTTCCGTAAGCGTTAACGTCAATCAACGCACAGAACCGAACAGCCCCTGCGCTGTGCCGGGCCTGTGCGTCTGTCGTCATGCAGTCCTCAGACCCGTTGCTCAGGGTTAATTCAAGGATGAGAAGATGACCGTTACTGACACCACAGCCATTGCTCCCCCGGAAATCCGTCGCGTTATGCACGAGCTGAAACGCCGTGATCTGACCGTGGTGGACGTCGGGCGCGTGACGCCACACATGATCCGCATCATGCTTCAGGACGAGAGCCTTCGGGATTTTCCCAGCCTGTCACCAGATGATCACATCAAGATCTTTGTTCCACAGGGTGATGGGGACATGGCCCGTCGGGATTACACGCCGCGCGTGTTTGACCGCGTTGCTGGTACGCTGGTTCTGGATTTTGTGGACCATGATGGCGGACCGGCGGCGGACTGGGCCCGGCGCGCCAAGCCCGGCGATCATCTGGCTATTGGTGGCCCCAAAGGATCGCGCGTCATTACGGGTGATATTTGGAACTGGCTTCTGATCGGGGATGAAACCGCACTTCCGGCTATTGGCAGGCGCATCGAAGAACTAGATGCCGGAACGCCTGTCACCACACTGGCTGCGGTGACAGATGCCTCAGAGGAACAGTCCTTCGAAACGAAGGCGTCCTACACACCTGTCTGGGTTCATCGTCCAAGCGAACAGGCGCATCAGGCCGAGCCGTTCCTGCGCGCCCTGAAAACCATTCAGATCGCGCCGCAGACATTCATCTGGGTTGCGGCGGAAGCATCCGTTGCACGCGCCATTCGGACTGTTCTGGAAAACGAGCGTGGAATTTCGCCGCAGTGGATCAAGGCGTCCGGGTACTGGACGAAGGGCTGAAAATGGAAAAAGCCGCGTGTGTTGAACATGCGGCTTTTTGGGCAGGCGCATTTTACTGGAAGGGCAGATAGCGGAAGTCGAAGAAGATCTGGCTCATGCTGGTATGCGGATCACCGCCGATACCTTTCCAGATATCCCGTCGTGCGTAGGCAAGCTGGGTGCCACCTTCAACAGTGCCAAAACGACCTTTGAAGAACCTCCACCAGGCACCGATCGTCGCCTCTGAAACGCCGCGTGTATTGGCGGAGCAGGTGAGGGACGAAAGCTCCTGTAGGCAACCAGCATTCGAATACAGTGGGTTGCCGTAGCCGTAAGACGAGTCATCGCTGTTGAAATAAGCATGTCCCACACGCTGTGTGCCAAAATATCCATACACATCAATATGCGGGTTGGGATGTGCAATCAGGCCTGCCTGGGCTTGAAGACCGAAGAGGGGCACCGGGTCTCCCTTGGCATTCAGGGTCGCATCCGGAAGCAGCACGGAACCGTAGCGGTTGATGCCCCATCCCGCGAGGCCGGCCGCGCGGAACTCCAGCTTGCCTGAAATGATTGGCAGGATCAGCGATCCCCCTGCGCCACCCGCAATGGCGGTGTTGTTGTGGCCTGTATGATTGATGGTCACGCGATCATGCGGGAAATGCAGAATCCCTTCGACTTCGTAATGGCCCCAACTGGGATCGTAAGCCAGTTTGCCAATCAGATCTGGCGCGATTTCGTTTGAGAAGTTCGCTGTGTCATTCGTCAGACCAACGCCTTTTTCGCCAATCGTTGCCGTGTTGCCGTTTGGCAGGGACACCGTGCCGTTGGTGTTCGTGAAGCCAGTGGTGTCATACAGGGTCGCCGGGTTTTCGATGGAGAAACCTGCCCAGAGGCGGTGGTCCATGAAATCCTTGACGACGCGCACCTGCCATTGCCGAGCCCAGGTCTGACCCGCCAGCATGGAGGCCTCAATGGTTTCCGGAAGGCTTTCCTGACGGGCTACGATCCCGATACGTCCAGGTGTCAGAAGGCTCCAGGCCTGTCCGCCGAGGAAATGCCAGCCCGCTTTGTTGTCATCATAGGCTAGATAGGCCTGACGCATCCGGAACGCATAGCTGTTGCTTTCATACGGATCTGTCGTAACCGCACCAGCACCAAAATCGGATTCAAAGAAGCCTGAAATGGTGGCTTCGGAATTGATGTTGCCGCGTGCCAGGAGGGAGAGGCGGCTATACCGGGCGCTCCCTTCAAAATTGTTGGTGTGATACCGCGGTTCATTCGGATACGGCATGTCCTGCCAGTAATTGAATGTGCCAGATGCGACATGGCGGTTCTCAAGAACGGCTGCCATGTCCACAAATCCACCCAGCATGAGCGTGACAGGGCCAAGGTGAAACACGCCATGGTCGCCCACGGCGCCTGCGGACTGCGCGCCGATTGTTTCACGCGGATGGGGACCGACGCCGTTTTCAGCGAAACGCACCATGACATCTTCTGTCCGCTTCCCGACCACGGCCAGTTCAGATCCGGCGCCAGACTCAGTCACCCCGTGGTCGCGACGATCCAGCGCCACCCGGTCTCTTTCCTCAGGTGAGGGTAAAATGTGTGAAGCCCGTTTCCCGGGAGAACTGGCATGTGATGCGAGTGTCTCCCCCGCAGCAAGTTCCGTTGGATGTAGGGACGAATGCAGATGTGCCAGATGAGGCGCTGCTCCCTGAAGAGCAGACCCCAACGGTGTGCTCCGCGCGACTGTTGTCGTGTTCGTCGTTGTCTTGTCTGCAGGGTGAACGATGTGATGATGCTTGGCCATCTCTGAGCGGAGCATGACAAGATCGCGATTAATCTCTTCCTGTTCCTGCTGAACATGCGCCTGCGCTTCCTGAAGGCGGTGCATCTCCTTTTCCATACGAGACATCACATCATCATCTGCGTAGGCCTGCGAAGGTGCTGCGAGCAGACCGAACGCTGTGCTCATCATCAGGAGCCCGCGGATAGAAAAAACAGAGCGGCAGGCCATGTGCAGGGGGAAACGGGACAAGTACGCTCTCCATGTCAAAAGATGTCTGGTCTATGACACGGAATTGTGATTGCAGGAGTTAAAAAAGGTTTCAGACTTCAGGAGAAATTCAGAGTCGGACGACGATTTTTAGGGAGGGGTAGTCTTGAGATGCCTGAACGATAAGCGCGGTCTCATGCAGAGGGCACAAACAGAAAATTCCAGCTCTGAGACCGTACAGAGTACGATCAAAGCTGGATATCTGCGTCATTTCATTTTGAGAAATGTGCCTGTAAGCTTTTGAAAAGCTTGGTGTCCCGTACGGGATTCGAACCCGTGTTGCCGCCGTGAAAGGGCGAATTAAACCTTTTCATATCAAAGATATTTTTAAATAAATATAATTAGAACAGTACCTTATGGTGTCGACGTGTGTCGCGTTGTGTCACGCGGTGAAGCGGGGATTGGTCCAGAATTGGTCCAACTCATAGGCGGGGGTCGACGCCTCCAAAATCTGCGCTCGGCATGATTCATGATGCCGCTTTGGTAGTCCTGTACACCAGCCTCAGCCGAAATCGTCTCGATCCCGGCTGAACCATACATTCAAAAACAGCCCTGTTTCCGGATGCATACACAAACACGAAAAAACAGGTCGAACGCTCACCACTTCAGCCAGATCGCGAAGCATCGCAAATACGACAGAAACCACCACACGCCTTCAGCATCACGGTCGAAATCAGACAGCGTTCAAAAAAATCCGCAAATCCGAATACGCTCAGCCAACCATAGCAGATCCCGAATCTTCATCTGAAATCCCAGAAACCGGCATCAGCATTCAACAAAACTGTGAAAACCTGATGTGCCGGTGAACGCACACCGCAAAACACACATACGTCGAGAAGCAACGGCCATTTCCCGAATCTTCACGTAAAATCTCAAAAACCAGTACCGACATTCAACAACACAGCAGAAACATGACGTGTGCATGAATGTGCAGGGCAAAACACACACACGTCGAGAATCAACGGTCGTTTCCCGAATCTTCATGTAAAATCTCAGAAACCAGTACTGACATTCAACATCGCTGCTGAAATCCGAAGCTGGTCATAAAAAGCCTCAAAACAGGACTTCTTTCAAAAACAGCCAGAAATCGACACATAATCGCCATTTACGCGCGCTTTTCGAGAAAAATCAGTGAAACCGAAAAACCCGAAAAAAGAGCCGCAGAAAACAGCCATATTTTAAGCCCTCAGGGCTACACCCCGGGCCAACCGATACAGGATTCCAGAAGGCCCTCAGATCCCTCATACGGGCCTAAAAAACCCTGAAAACCGCACAATTTTCAGTCTTAGGGAGGTCTGGAGTGAACGCGAAACAGATACAGAATAGAAAGACACGTTCAAAAGATTCACCTTTAGACTGAAAAGATAGCTTGAAGGCACGATAACAGGTTTTTGCCGCATGGCAGCAAAAACCCAAAGAAAACAAATGCTTAAGCTCATGTTTTCTTCCTTGCCCTGCCGGGGGCGTCGGCGCCCTTCGTGCGCGTCACTCTTCATGCACGCGCCACCTTCTGGTGTCGCGCCGGCCCCTGTAAGGTTCCGGCAGTGCAGAGAGTCCATGACAACCGCTTTCTGATTTCTGAATTGCCTGATCTGAGGTTCGCTGACCTTAGACATTCCCGAAGAGAACAGTGCTGACGGGTGAAACCAAGAAGCCCGGGTAGGGATCCTCTCACGGAAAGTGATCGCTCAAAGTCGAAAAACAACAACCCGCATCCGATCGAAACACTGGAAATGCTTAATGTGATTGCGTCCTAAGACGCGGCTGTTACGCTGAACTGGATCAGTCTGCAGAAAGCGCGTCATGTCCCAAGGCCTGGACCCTTCAGAAATCTTTGCCCTCACGAGAGAGGCTGCCATTCGCAGAACGATCGTCCGTGCCCGGAAGAAAGAGCAGCATGACGCGCAGAAGCTGACAAACGATCTGCTGTCCGATCTTGCGTATCACAGCAAAAGAACTGGGATCCTGGGAACAATCCTGAAAAGGGCACTCGAAACCCAGGGACGGCAGGTGAAGAGTCTGCCGTCAATCCGCCTGAAGGCTCCGGATACAGGCGGGCGTCCGTTTCATTTTTCACACCGCTTCATCAATCAGACAAACGCCAAACCTTCCGTGGAACAGAAATCCGGAAAATCCGGAAAAGGCGCAAACGGTGCTAGTGGAAAGAGCGGGCCTGGCGCGAAGAAAAGCGGATCCAGCAAAATCGGAACAGATATCGAAAACGCCTTTGGTGAAGAAAGCGCCCTGGACAAACACCAGCGCTATATTGAACGAGAGACCGCGCTTCAGGATGGCGGGCGCATTGATTTCAGAATACTGGATGCCGGCCGCCATGAGCCCGATCCCATAACCGGCGAGGGCAGATTCAGAAGACCCGGTGACTTGGAAAGCATGAAAGCTTCGGGTTTTGCCAAAGACAGTGTTGGCGCAGGCAGCACGGGGAAGTCACACGGTACTCCTGAAGAGAATGCTTCTGCTGGCGCGATGCAGGCCTACATTGAAAACGTCTCCAAGATGGACCCCGCCAATCAAACGACAGGAACTACGAACTCCTTTGGAACACTTGGCGCTACCCCGGAAGAACGGGCAGAGTTCTGGCGACTGACAGAAGAGGCCGCTCCAAAAAACGGCCGCCTCCAGAACCGCATGACAATTGAACTTCCTCATGAAGCCAATGACAGAAGCCGCTTTCTGATAATGAGAGACTTTGCAAAGGAATTTGAGGACGCCGGAATTCCCTACTGGGTCGCCATCCACAAACCGACAAAGGACAATGATTCCAGAAACTACCATGCGCATATTGTCTATGGGCCCCGTCCGGCCAAAAAAATCATCAACCCGAAGACTGGAAAGCTGGAATGGGATTTTTCAATCGTCGAGACATACATCTCAAAATGCAACCACCAGAGAACACGTCGTCCCTATAAACAGACGAAACCGGCCCGAATCTACGATATCCATAACGTCAAAAACCAGAGGATAAAATTCTCGAAAATCGTTAACCGCGTGATGACAGAAGACCAGTCAGACGTCCGATACGACCCGCGTTCGTACAAAGACATGGGACTGGACGTGGCTCCCATGAAAAACGTCAGGCGGATTATCGCAGACAAATCCAAAAGCGCGAAATTCGCTGTCATGGATTCCGAATGGACGCGGCGGATGATTAGTCAGGAAATAGCCGCCGCAGCAGAACGTCGAGATGCGTTGTGGGTGAAAATCCAGGATGTCGAACATGCGATTGAAGTTGCGACCAAAGGGTATTCCGGCGTCCAGAAGCACAAGAACTGTTTGCCTCGGTCTATCCGCCTTTCCGGGCATGAAGTTTTCACGGCCGAGAAAAGCCGCCTGGCGATGATTGAAAGGCGAAAGATCGAACGGGGCAAGCTTGCCAGACGCCTGACGAATGAAGCGACCCTGAGTGCGCTGACGTCCATTATCAGGGCGACGGATACGAAAAGGGCACCCGGCTCCAGAAAGCCGATGAAAAGCCTGGATCCGGACATCAGCATCGAAGACCTGGACAGCCTGCACGCAGCTGCCCGGTACGAACTGGCTCTGCATCGTACCAGAATGAAGGAAGACGAACGAAAAGAGAAAAGGAGAGATCGCTCCTTTTCCGCCAGATGGAGAGATGCGGCCAGAAGCTACCTTGATGATATCGACACCACAGAAGAAGATAGTCGGCCGAGACCGAATCCTGGCGACCACAGGGAAAATGATACGCCTGCACCGTCTTCATGGAAGAATAGCCCTTCCTGTTCACTGGTTTCCTTTCCGAACGCTGCAGACGAGAACTCTGAAAAGAAGGGCAAAAAGGAAAGACAGGGTCGTTCCACCGGCATCAATCCGAAATATGACAGAAACCGCCATGATCACATCACCGCTGTGACGCCTGGCATGCAGAAGAGCATGGACAGAATGACGGACGACTATCTGTCTGGAATTGGCGATCCGACTGGGCTGGCACACCAGACCCTGCAGGAGAAACTTAGAGCCCGGGCAAGAGCGACGCGCGCCATGATGGATATTACTCTGGCGGCACGGGAAAAAATGAGAAAGCGGGACGAGCCAGAGAGACTGGCCGCACGGGTTCAGAAACAGGAAAAGGAGCGTCAGAAAAGCGCTCTTTTGAATGAAAGTAAAAGTCGTACCTCCGACGACGAGGCGCCCGAAGCAGCGGAAAAGACCCGCGAGGCGAGTGAGACTGTGTCGTTGCCGGATCAGGAGACGGGACACGAAGACAGACACAGTACTGATGAAGAGCGCGCGAGAGTGGAGGCTGACACGGAGAAAAAGAAAAAGGCGCTTCGAAGGAAGCAATTAATTCGCTCTCAGCGCAACAGAAGTATGGATATGTAAGACTTTTTCTTTCCTGGTCTGCATATTTTCATAGAATCTTGTCCGTTATTTTATCTTTGTGGAATTCATTTCTGGTCTGTTTTTGATTTCTCCTGGCTTCGCAGGTTGAGGACATTGTCGTCCTCACCCCAGAGCGGCCTGTGGCCGTGGTTCGCTTTACGAACGAAAGAGTTTTTCTCTCTCTTGGGTCTCCTTTTTCAAGAGATCACTCATGATGAAATCCAGAAAATTCTTCGAGCCGGGATATGCCCCGCTCGATCAGCTGTATGATGCGACGGTTGTGCTGCAGGGGGTCGTTTTGCCCGTTCTGCGTGATGTCATCAGTTCTCCGGGTGCGGCCCTGAACGATGCACGCCTGGAGGGTGCGCTGGTTGTCATCACGCACCTTGCGGCGGACCTGAACCAGGTTTTTGCGGAGAATCTCGATCTCGCGGGGTCGGCAACGGACAGCACGCACTCAGAAGGTTCGCACCGTTTTTCAGTAGGGGAGGGGATGGCATGACGTCCTTCCTGCGCACGGACCTGGCTGTCCGCCTGATGGGTCTTGTCTCCTCCCGCGATCGCCCGGACGCTCCGCTCCGGCCGACCGGGACTGCGATCTGTCTGTACGATCTTGTTCTGTCCCGGACTGAGCCCTTCGCTGTGGCTGAGCAGTTGGGTCTGTGGTTTCCCTGTCAGGAGGTCGATCAGGGACCGGCACACAGACAGGCTCTGCGGGACCAGATCCTGCAGCAGCCCATGCCGTTACCAGTCGGTGCAGCGGAGGACACTGAAGATGGCGCTTTTCTTTCTCCTGGCCTGCATCCAGATCTCGTTCTGCTCATGGGGGTGCAGGAGACGGCCTGGCTTGGTCCCTGCTCAACGAAAACAGCGCAGGTCATGACCCTTGCCGATCTGATGCACCAGCTTGCGCCAGAGTTGGCAGGGATTGGAGATGATCCGGAAAGACTTCTGGCCCGGTTTGCAGCGGAAGACCGCTCGGGCGTTCATCCGGCTTCCGATCTCGTCCGCATTCATGCCGCGGCCCGACTGATCGAAACCCTTTGGACCGGACAGGTGCCTGGGAGCGGCCTCAAGTATCGCCCGTAACACTTGACACCGACAGGCCGGACAACTCCGGCCTCTCATTTTCTCCCCACAAAAATCTGGAGGCTTCATGCTTCTTACAAAAACCCCGGTCGCTGCGGCGACCGTGTCCCGTCACGCGCGCTCTTTCTTCGAGCCCACGGATGACGATCTCGATCTGTATCGCGACATCAGCGTCAGACTGAAGGCGCAACCGCCCTCAAGCCTGTTCCGCTACCTTCAACCGGCGGGGCGTCATCTCATGCAACTCGGTGATGAACGACCTAGTGTCTGGGCCTGTCTCCTGCGCAGGGTCGAGCAGCGCTGGCCGGATCTGCCCAGCCAAGGCTCTGTTGCGTCTGATGGAACCCGGCTGAATTCCGTCCCGGAGCGGATTGCCTATGAGGCGATCAAACCCATTGTTCCGCGGGATGTTGCGCTGGATCTGGAAATCGCCCTCGACCCGTTGCAGCAGCCGCGGTTCTATTCCGATTTCGCCATCCGTTACGGCTCCCGTGTGATGCATATCGAGATCGTGGGCGCCTGCGGTGCGGACCGCGTGACACGCAATGACTGGGAAGCCTATTTGCTGGCGCAGTTTGACCGGCGGCTGGAGGTCTACCGGCAGAAGTGCCTTAAGCCCGAGATCTGGTATCTCAACGATCTTCTTGAGCCAGCGCAGTTACAGGAGCATTTCCTTGCCCTGGTAGCGCAGCTGCGCTTGGGAGGCAGATCATGACCCCTGGTCCGATCCGGCTGCCGCGCTGGCCCGTCACGCGCCTGAAACTGCTCGATATCACGCCGGATCAGAAAGGAGCGCCCTATGCGGGCGCTCCCGTCACGCTGCTGCAAAGGGACGGCTTTGTCGAAGGGCGAAGCCTGCTCTGGTTGAGTGAGCCCCGGCGTTCCTCGGGTCATCTGGAAGAAAGTCCCGACGAGCATGGTCAGCCTGCCTTGACCATCAGCGATCCCCTGTTCCGGGCCCTGATGCCGGTGGATGCCCCGCGACCCTTTGTTCTGGCAGGGTTTCACATGTCGTTCCTGCATCGCGTGCTGGGTGGACCGCAGGACCGGCCGCCTCATGATCTCTGTCTGTACCGGCTCGCACGACAGCGGGCGTCCTGGTTGCGGCCGTGCGGGTTGCAGGAATCCGTCCTCGAACTACGGACAGACCTGATGACAGAACTGACGCGGGACAGCCCTTTCCTGCGTTTGAACTGCGCAGCCGCGCTGCTTGAGACACTGCTGGAATGGGAGCCGCTGAACCGGCTGCTGGTGCTGTCAGGCAATGTCGTCTCTCCACCACCTGGCGAGGAGGAACCTTTCGGCCAGGCCGCAGAGTGGGGCTGTCTGCCTCAAGGCCCCGCCATGCTGGAAGACTGAGTGACCAGCGGAGGCGTCGCCCGTGACTTGGGAAGGTTTGAGAATGTCCTCAGACCCGGACGATGCATCCAGCTCTTCAGCGGCCTGGGTTAACCCCCTCTGCTTGCAACGGCGGAGGGGACTTTCTTTTATTTAGCCTCAGAACAGCCCGCGACCGGTTTTGACAGCCGAAGCATTCATCGTGTGATGCCAGACGACATCGCCGTTGAAGATCACGGTCAGTGTCTTTTCCGTACCATGGGTGCCCTGATGCAGGTCGCCATAGAGCGGAATGAAGTTGGCAGCGTCAGACGAGGCATTGGTGAACGCATAGCGCCACTGCTCATGACCGCTATCGGTGAATGTGCTCTCGCGAGGATCTCCGAACAGGGCCCGGATCTGGTCCTTGGTGGTCACGCCATCATGGATCTTCTGATCGATGGACGCACCGGTCTCGTTTTTGATGGTTTCGTTTCCTTCCGAGGCACAGCCTGTCAGGGCGATCAGCCCGGTGAGAGACAACGTCACGGCAAGGGTTCTGAGAAGACGTGCAGACATGCGGGATCCTTTGCTGTTTTTGCAAAAACAGTCGATGACGGGAAAATTGGAAAAGAGCGGGCGACCTGCCGAAAAACGAACGAACCGTCTCAGTCCAGCCCGCGAAGCCTGCGGCGGTCTTCAGCGGCTTTCAGTTTCCGGAGAAACGGTTCACGCGACCCGCTCCAGACGCTCATGCCCAGAATGAACGCAAAGAGCGGATGCCAGGGCAGAGCCAGGGCGATGCCGCACAAAAGACAGATGCCCGCTCCGAACCACGAGACATATCTCAGCAGAAGCCGCGTCTCGTCTTCCTCGGCACCATACTCTTCGAGATAGGCAGCCAAACGGGCCGCGCGTTTTGCTTCGGTCGCTTCGCTGTACAGACCGTCTGTTGAAGACGTCATGAGCGCTTATCTCCCCCAGTGGGCATGGAAGACGACCCGGATTACCAATGCCGTACCCAGCATCAGAGCCGCGGGCGGCAGAATGTCGCGGGCCTTCAGCCACGCGAACAGCCTGACCGACGACCCCAGCGCCAGAACGAGCAGGAGAAGAACGATCAGGACAAGGAGGATGGAGACGACCATGTCAGACGCCCCCTGACAGGCTAAAACAGGGGGCAGACCAGAAGACACAACGGGACAGAGACATCATCGCCAGCTCCTTGCAGTTCCTGTGTGGCAGGACAGCCCTGCACACAAAGCGAACTCAACGAACCCAATGATCTACGATTTCCCGTGTGTCGTCAATACGGATTCACGCCCGTTTCGAGAAACAGGTTCCCGTATATCAAGAACGCCTCAGGGATGAGGCACGCCGCCGATCCAGACCACTTCGCCGAGCAGTTTGAAGCACTCCAGGCGATCGGCCTCAACGTCCTGAGGCGGGTAGCGATGATTGTCAGCAATCACTCGGACCCCGCCACCGAGTTTGGGGTCAAGGCGACGGATCAGGATGGCGCCAGCACTCTCCAGCGCATAGAGCGCGCTGCCCGTCACGGTCGTGACGCTCCGGTCCACGATGACCAGATCACCCGAGGACAGGGTCGGCTCCATCGCATCGCCTGCATTGCTGATGAGGCAGAGGGACGCAAGATCCCGGGGAATGACGCTCTGCAACCAGTCGCGGCCAATCCGCAGACCGTCTTCATGATGATCATACCAGGGTACGACGATCTGACGGGTCGACGTGGTCTGGACCTCTGGCGCCCCGGAAGGTGAACCGCCAGCCGTGCCAAAGGCGATCCAGTCCAGGGACACGCCGCAGACCCGGGCCAGTGACGCAAGAGCGGAGAATTTCATCTCCCCGCCATTCATGTAGTCTCTCAGGGTCGTATACGGCACGCCCGCCGCCTTGGCGGCATGGGTGATGCCAATACTTTGGGCCGCTTCGCGGAGGCGCTCGCCGCGCTCGCGCATCAGGCGGATCTGGTCGTCCATGAGTTTACGCTTTCGCCTGGAATGTCGGGGCACGCAGAAGTTCCTCATTCGGAAATGAGGCATGAATACGATATTCCGCTTGATATGGAAGTCGGAAAACCGTATCTCTTGGCATCGAAATGTTGCGTGGCCCGTGACTCGTCATCGTCAGATCCTCGCATGAAACCGACATTTTTGTCCAAGGGATTGTCATGCCTGAAGATCCACTGTTGCCACCACCCCGTCCAGCCGGTCTTGAGGACCTGCATGCCGGCCTGCACGATGTCCTGCGTCTGATCGAGATCGAGCATGCGCTGCTCAAAGGGCGGTTGGAGAGCCTTCGGGCGGACACGGAAGGCGCGCGCCTGCTGGAGGGTGTGATGGTGCTCGGGGCCGTGCTGCAGCAGCGGATGGGCGGTCTGCTCCAGCTCTGCCGCGAGGTCGGGAAGCTGTGATGGAACGGTCCATCGGACACAGCGCGTCCTGACCCTGCCGCCTGGCTTCGTCGAAGCCCTGTTGTTCCCTTCCATACGGTCATCAATCTCTTATGTCAGAACACTCAGACCGGTCTTCTGAGCACATTGTGCTGGACGGACACGGCCTTGCGCGTACCGTGCCTTTTGGCACCTATCCGCTGACAGAGGCGCAGAAGAAGATCCGGAAAGTCTTCTTCAACACGCCCTTAGGATACAGCCGTCTGCGACGGCCCTTCATGGAGCGGTTCAAGAAAGACTGCTCCTCAGGTCCTGTTGATGCGACCCTGTTCGGGCTGAAGGTGCGGTTTTATCCGCAGGATAACCAGACGGACGCAAAATCAGCGGTGTGTGGCACGTGCTACAATCATCGCGAGCTGAAATGGCTGCGGCGTCATCTGCCGAAAGGCGGCACGTTTGTGGATGTCGGCGCGAATATGGGGTTCTTCTCCCTCTATGCCGTCCAGCGGGAGGCCCGTGTCATCGCCATCGAGCCGAACCCGATCCTTTTCGAGCGTCTGGCCATCAATATGAGGCTGAACGGGATGCGGGCCGATCTCTTGCGTGTCGCGGTGGGAGATCAGGAGGGCTCTGGTCAGCTCGTGCAGGTGAACGGGGATTTTGGCGGCGGTCGGATCGGTGCAGGGCACGGTGCTGCGGTGCGGATCCGTCCGGTTCTGGACATTCTAAAGGCCTGCGATGTGACCGCCGTGCATGTGCTGAAAATTGACATCGAAGGTTATGAAGACCGGGCGCTGCTACCGTTTTTCCGCGAGGCGCCTGCGACGTTGTGGCCCGATCATATCATTATGGAAGACACCGAGCATGGCCGGTGGGCCCAGGATGTCTTTCCGGTGCTGCGGCGCTGTGGGTATGAACGCCGTTCTCGCAGCCGGGGGAATATCCTGCTCTCAAGGTTCTGAGGGGTGCTGGGTAGGAGAAGTTTGTCAGCTATGGGGGTGAGAACGGAATGTCAGCTTTCCGTTGAAAATAATCAGAAGCAGACATCTATGATGCTAGACCAGGTTTACTTTACAATCCATTCAATTATTATGGCTTCAATTATTTTATAAACGCTCCTCTATAAGAAGGAAACATCATGCGTAATGGATCAAAAATAAGATGAAATTCACAATCATAGACCAGTTCAAGGAAGGTAATGCCACCTGCATCCTTTGCCGGACGAGCCTATCTGAGTATGTACAGTCTCTACCTGACGACTTTAGGGACTACTATGTACAACGAGGCATTGTAGCGAACCGGTTTCTTGACAACCTTTGGGACACACTTGAGAACAATAAGCACATTCCATCAATTGTCCTTGTGTGTGAAGGTCAATCCCCCGAAGCATCTATTAACGACGAAATTGATCAGATAATCTCCTTTAAAATTCTCGACGGCCTACAACGCAGCCACCGTCTAAAGGAAGCTTGGGATGCAGCTAATTTCTATATTTCGATAAAAGATGATTCAGATATTTCCCCGGTGCGAATTGCTAGGCAGTGCGGCAAAGATCTAAAGGAAAAAGGCATCAACTCTGCTTTATTTCAGAAGGTTATAAAAACGGAAAGAAACGGAGTTCGGGCAACTAAATTGTTTGAAAACAACAATATATGGTTAGAACTTTGGTTTGGTCTAACTGATTCTCAACAGATTCAGAAAATGTTGATCCTAAATGCTGGACACAAGTCAGTAAACATTAAACACCAAGTCGAGTTATTGTTTATCGGTTATTTGTCAATTCTCCAGAAAGAATTAGGAGATACAAAGATAATAAGAGAAAATAAGCAAAGCTCAATATCATATAGCAAAGACAGAGAAGCTGGGGGCTTTCATTTCTCTCATCTGATATCTGCTTTCATATCGCTTAACTCTGGCAAGCCCATTATGACCAACGCAGATTTTTCTGCTGAAAGGTCATTTGATGACGTCATTGATAGTGATAACTTACTGGATACCGATAGTGAAATTCTCATATCATTTTCCAGGGTGTTGAAACATCTTGACGCCGCACTTACGGATAAGGAAGGCATAAAGTGGCTTGGACGAGAAGTTGTCTTGGTGGGTATTTTTGGTGCTATTGGTGCTTATGCATATGAGAAAAATTGTTCACTAAAAAACGCACTAGAAAACTTTGACAATAATATTAAGGATTACGTACAAATATTAAACCTATCTGATTTTGAATTTTCTAGAAACAGCCTTGATCTCTCTAAGGTCAATTTAGGATCCGTAAATAGGATTGCTGTATTTAGAGCCACTTTAGATTTTCTCAAGAAAAATAATACCAATGCAATAAAATGGAATTCTTATTTTAGGACTTTGTCATGACAGTCCGGGTTGAGATTGCACGAATTGTCAGGACACTCTTCGAGCAGGATACATCGGCCATCGAGGATTTGCCTGATGAAATTTTAGAGAAAGCCAATGATACTCTTTTGAGTTTGATAGATATTTCTTCAGATATCGAGAATATTTTTTCTGAGAACGGATCAGTCTACATTGATAAAGTAAGCAGCGCGCTGAGTGTATTGGGTGAAATCGGTGTTGATGCTACGTTAGTTTTACCGAAATCAAAAAATCTTATATTTGCATTAGAATTTGCAAATGCACTTACAAGCGAACAACTCGACACTCAAATGAGCCCGCTGCATGTAGATTTTATAATTTACAAAGTAACCTCTATAAATGGTTTGTATTTTACCGATGGAAAGCCATTGTCAAGTTTTGCATATTACAATGCCAAATCTCTCGGTGAATCACTTCAATATCTTGATTTTAGCGCAGTCAATACTGAATTGACTGATGATGAATTCGACCATTCGAGAGAGCTAAATGCAATTATAGTCTCCGCAATTTGCCGCGTAGACGAAGCACTCTCCGGACATCGATGGGTTATGTCGTCTAACCAGAATGAAGAGAAACGCTTGGCTCTTCTACGGTACCACGCGCTACTTTCAGGATATCTTCTTACTGCACCGGTCATGTCCCCTTCCTATTCGGGCACAGAGAACATTGCAGAAACTGTGCAACGTTCTGGACGCTACGAACAGTTTATAGAACCGTTTGAAATGTTGAGCGAGATTAATAGCCGCAGCACTGTGCTAGATGCATTTTTAAGCACTTACCATTCGCTGGAAAATTATATGATAAGAGCCAAAATAGTAGAGGTCGAGCGCGCTCATCAATCTCAAACCTTGTTCGGTGTGCGCCAGTTTCGCAGCATCTACTCCGCTGTCGATAAAACTGAACAAGACAATTTTAGGAATTTGTTTAAAATATGCAAGAGCCTTATAATTGGCGGATTGAGTCTTGAGAATTACGTTATTGGCCAAGTTAATGCATTAATAGCCTTACTCGGACCACAGGGTCTTGCAGAACCTAATCTTTTAAATTTTTTCAATGCCCTGATGATAGCCTCGCCGAGCGGCCTCAGCGAGCCTCAATGCCGCATTAACTTAATCGCCAACCTTATTTACAAGATAAGATGTTCTATCGTTCACAACAAGGAATCAGAATATCATCTATCAAATCGTGAGCTCAGTAATACAACGATCCTTAATACGATCACCATACTGTGTATCCCAGTCATGAGAAGGATTGCATACGGCCTTCCTGCTGTTACGCATGGAAATCCAATCGAGTATTCTCGAAAGGAAATATCTCTTTACTGAAAAGTAGATTTACATAGGAAATATTTTTATGATTAGTGCATTTTTTATTGATAGGTATTGGATAATTGTTTTGGTCTGATAGGACGTAATTAGATGTTTTAAATTATCCACCTGGCGCGGCCACGGGGTTACGTTACCATTGCGATGTCGACTTATTTTTTTACAGCATTAGCTCAGTCTTGGTGAGTATGTCCGGTTTAAGGAAATACAGCTCCTCAGCTTTTTGTCCTACATGACGGCGTCTGCCGCCTGTCTGGTTCACATCCCTGACCAGAAAGACGGATCAGTACGTCGACGTACCTGCCTCGAGCCAAGCGCCACTTGAAAACGGAGGTTATCAATGCAGGCACGGTTCGATATTCCTCGGCTCCAAATCACCAGCTAAACTGATTAGATATAATTTTTAGATTGGACGCGAAGATTCTGATGGCCCTCTCTCAGATACAGGTTATTCGTTCGCTTGGGGATGCTTTGGGTTGGCTTGAAAAGGAAATCCAATGGGGCGTCAATCCTGCCGAATTACGCCACCTAACCGGCCGAATTGGCGAACTGTACGTCGCCATGAAAACCCGTGGCCAAATGGCACCAGAAGTCAATCAGAAGGGCTACGATGTTGTTTCAGCCGAAGGCGAACAGATATCCGTCAAAACTGTCACGTCTACCCAACACGTCAGATTTAACAGAAACACGTTCGATGTCGTTCACCGTGTCGTCGTTCTACGATTAAATTTTGATGATGATGACATATCAATCGAAGAGGTCGTTGATATGTCATCATCTGATTTTCGTGCCTTATGCCGTGAAGGAGAAGGCGTCTATATTTACTCCCCACGTCGACAAAAAGTCTCCGTGCCCATACATGATCAGAGCGTCGTTCAGGAAGCTTCCTATGGAGCTTGCAAGGTAATCGAATATGAAAGCGGCACAATCCAAGTGGAAAAAGACGGTATTCCCGAGAGGATCACAAAGCCGGCTTTGCGTGAACTAGCCACATCATTAAATGTCAATCTTCTCAATAATACAGGAAATAAGAAAAATACCCGCCAGCTTGGATCTGAAGTGATTTCGGCTATCAAGGCTTTAGAGAAACCATAAACTTCCAGAGTTTGAAAGTGCCCGCTGACATAACCATAACGGATTGAACAAATCATGTCCGTTATCCGGTGAGCGCTAAATCACACTGAACGGCTCACACGTAGGCGACAGCAGACCTGCCGCTGTCGCCCTTATCTTGGCCAATCAGGAAGCTTGAGTAATTTCCCCGAAAGCTGTTTCTAGTTATAATATCACGGCGTGTGCTGAGTGCATGCGCTCTATTCTAGATCGAAACGGAATCCAAATAAACCGCCGGTTTCGTCGTCAGTCAGTTTCACCCGGTTCACGTAAGGCTTGAACGAAACGTCGCTTGCACGGTCAGCCTTGTCGAATTCGTCGCTGTTGAGCGCTACGATGTATTGTCCGCCTATTTCCTCGGCGATTGTCATTCCATAGACCAGTGCCTGCGCGACCTGCCTAGAGTCCACTCCATCGAACAGGTGACTGTCATGCACGAGTATCCGGGGCCCCGGCTCAAAGCGGTCGTATGCGATACGAAGGAGTGCAGTGTCGAAACAAAAGAGCTTCATCATATCAATGCCGCCCTTATTGCCGCCACCCTGAATCTCGATCCTGAATCTTGGGCCAGTGCGCGACGCTTCGATGATCAGGTTGCCAGTGCGATCATCATAGAGCTTCGTGATTGCGTGGTCGACTAGAACGGTCGCCCGTTTGATGCAGCCTTCTGCCTGCTCGTAGCTGTGCTGGAGCGTCAGTTCCAGATCTGCGACCTCGGCCTTGAGTTGAGTTTTGCTGCTCTCAAGCGTTGCGGCGTGCTGAAGCTTACTGCGGAGGGTTTCAGCGCGGCTCACCTGTTCTCCGAACTGCTCCTGCAGGCGAATGAGGTCTTCGAATGCCCCCGTACCCTCAAGTGTCTGAAGGATGCCAGTTCGGTTATCCGCGGCGTCTTTAAGCTCGTGGCTTAGATCGTCGCGCCGGGCGACGACCTCGTCGATCTGCTTTTGGAGGTACAGGCGTCGATTGGTCGCGACCGAGGCCTGAAACGCCTTAACTTCATCGAAACGGCGTAGCGCGACGTCAGGAAGCTCGACGCCGACCGCGGCATAGAGCCGTTCCACATCGGCATAGCCGGGTGGTGTCTCCTGCTCAAGCGCCTTGGTGATATAGTCTACTGCCGATTTCGCTTCGGCGAGTGCGAAGGTGATTTCGTTGGCACGATCCTTCAGTGCCGACGCCTGAGCGGCGAGTTCGCGATAGCTCTCATGGACCTGAAAGTTGTCGACCTGCACCCGGAGCTTCTCGACCTGATCTTCAACCCGTGCCAACTCGGGTCGGATCTCCGCAGTGGAACCGAATATATGTCCGAGATCTCCATCCTTGATCGCCTTTCTCAGTGCATCAATTACCTTCTTGCGATCCCGCATGTTTTGAAATTTGCGGGCGACGCGCCAATCAAGGCCCAGTAGGTAGGACAGGGAAACCTGCCAGCTGCTTGGCTGCTGGTCTCCGCTATTCTTCTCGATGGTGCTGAATCCGCCGACCTTTCGCCGGCGCGCGAAATATCCGACCAGCTGCCGAAAAGTTGGAGCTCCCTTGGCATCTAAGCTTGAGTCACGCTGGTGCACCGGCAGGCCGAACCAGAGAGAGCCCAGGATTTCCTTCCAGCTATCGAGCGAGATCGTAGTCGGCGTGTCGTCGCTATCGAACACATCCCGTAGCGAAGCGAGACCGAGCGCCTCGGCATCCGCCGAGGACAAGGTTATCTTATCGTCGCTGGCACCGGAGCGAGTGGCACGCACCCAGCGTCCCCCAAGCAGGAGTTCGACTGTGAAGCTATGGTTGATCAGCGCCTCGTGCTTGAAGAGCGACGCCTTTCCGGCTTCGCTGCCGAGCAAGAAGTGAAGGATTTCGACCAAACTCGTCTTGCCTGCCGAGTTGCGGGTGTGTCGGTCCGTAGAGCGCTCAGCGACATCGGCCAGAAGAATGTTGAGGCCGGGACTAAATTTAAGAGCCTTAAACGTAGGCAACGTGCTGCTGATGGAGCGGATCATGCCGCCAACCTTCTGCTCAGCAGATCGCCATCCAGATCGATAGCCCGGATGGCGTAGAGTAAGGACAGTGCCAGAACGAACCAGTCGAACGGCAACGGCGAAGCGTTCTCACGCTCTGCCCTGCGCGATCGCACGGTTTCCCAAACCGAGGACACAGAGCTCCGTTCATCAAGGGCGGCGAGGATTTCGCCGCCGATCGTGAGGAGCGCCCTGTCGGGTTGGAGATTTTTGGTCGGCAGAATCATGCCGCTACCTGCGTTACTGGCTTATCCTCAAAAATCATGCATTTCTCGAATAGATAGGCCAACAAGCTCCATACCGCGGCGTCAAGGGCGGCAGACGTCCTGTGTCCGCCAGCTGAGAAATCGTACAGATTGAAGAGAATATCGTCGGGATCGAGGCTCTGTGCCTTCAGTTCCAAGTACTTACCCTTAAAAGCGCCAGCGAGGTCACTCTCGAGCATGGGATCCTGATGGTCTTGGATCAGCTTAGCTACGCGGGCAGCGTTCTGCATACCCTTCACGATCCGGTCCTGCGAATGAGCAGACAAGCCGTTGAAGTGCAGCTTCTGCTGGGGAACCTCCAAGGGGGCATCGTCCGGGGCTTGACGATGATCCACGACTTTCATGGTGCTATCGACGACGGCCAGCACAACCGACGGCTGAAGTGCACGAAAATCTTCGTCACTCGCGGCATCTCCAACAAGTTCGGTGATCGTTTCGGCATCCAGGGAAAGTAACGCAGCCTCGAATTGCTCCTTCCCGAACAAGTCGATTGCAATCGCGCTATGTTGAGCACGCAGTTCTAGGATCTTCTGAACGATTTGTGCTGGGGGCTGTTCGACATAATTATGGACGAACTTCCAAACCTTGAGCGTCGACCAGTATTTGAGCGCCCCGGCGAAGTCTGTGCCGACTTTGGCAACGGCTGTCTTCATGGCTGCCTCAGTCGCGTTCGCACCTGCATTGACCGGCCCATAACAAGCGAAAATAGTCAGCGGATTCTGCAGAAGTCCATCGCATTGAAGGTCACCGCGAGAGTAGTCTGTACCTATGGGCTGGAAATTGTCGCCGTGAATCACCTTCATCAGTTCGGTGAGGAACTCCTGAAGCCGTATACCCTTTGCTCTTCGCAGCTTCAGTTCCAGTGCCGTCCGGATGGCTTTCTTGCGCGATGCCGAATGCGTCAAAGTCAAACCTCACCCTGATCTTGGCCCATTGCGATCCGCTGGGGACTATGAACGCGAAGTCTCCGCGATTCAAGCACCTCTCAAAGCCAGCGGCCACGTAAAGCGTCTGCTTTTGGTATGAACCCGTAGTGCTCACAATGTCCCAAATGAGGGCGTAAGCGGGAGGTCTGCTTAGCCCGTCGTAAGCAGACAGGCGACAATCGCCCTCTTTCCGGACACCAGGGCAAGATCCGCTGCCCCCCTCGATCCGACGTAATTCATCGCTGTTCGGGAGAAGTCTTCATCGAGCTATGCAGCTATGAAAACCGACGAGTTGATGTATAATTCTAACGGTTTCACGCTCGCCCTTTGAGCATAATAAGGAGTGCCTTCGCATTGAGTAATATAGTCAAATATGCAGGGTGGGCATTCAACCCCGCAGGTATGCTAATTACTGAAGCGCTCAAAGCTGCCACCAAAAATATCGATAAAGCTGCTGATAAAGGCGTCGAGGAACTGCAGGCTGAAATCACGAAGCAGGAAATGCGCCTACAGTTTGAGCAGAAGCAAGCAAAGATTGCTCAAGAGTTAGCCATAGCGCAGCGTATATCCGAAGCCGAAACCGTAGAAATCGAAGAATTCTACGATCTGTCAGGAAAATTTAAGGCGGGGGTCAGCGTAGATGAGAAAGCCGTACAGGTCGGTCTGAGTGGCGATGCTGCTCGCGTGAGTAAGAGGATCTATACCTTCAAGGGCAGAATTCTGGCGTTGAATGATGCGCCTCCGTCAGCGGAAAACTGATCCCAGTGATCTTATACCCGTTGCTTCTCACGATCTACGATAGGTAACGGCGGCGTCCCTCGGACGTGCGCTATCCGACGAGGCAGATTTAGCGTCAGTCCATACAGATAACTTGGCTTGGCCGCTCGACCTAAGCAAGTTGGGTGAACCGCGTTAACGTCCGCTTTCAAAGCGTGCAGTCGCAAAGCGGACAGACCGGCTTCCCCCCCCAAATAAGACGCCTGTGGCTTACCTAACACTCCCTGCCCATAGCGGTGCGAACTCCTCGGCCTGCCTGAGAATATTCTGCACCGCTTCATCCTGCATATCTGGTGGGTAGCCGTACTTCCGGAGTAGGCGTTTGACCGCCGTGCGCATTCTCGCGCGTGTCGGGGCCATGACGTTCCAGTCCACCGTCGCATTCTCACGAATGGTCCTGACCAGGGCCGCCGCGATCACGCGCAGGCCCGGATCGCCCATCGCTTCGCGGGCATTGTCATTCCGCGCAAGGGCGTCATAGAACGCCACTTCCTCCGGCGTCAGCCCGAGTTCTTCTCCTCGTGAGCGGGCCGCCGCCATTTCATGCGCCAGCCGAATGAGTTCATCAAGGATCTGCGCGGACGTCAGAGCATTGGTGTGATACCGGCCGACCGCCTGCTCAAGGCGCGTCGAGAAGGCCTCGGCTTCGGTCAGGTTGGACCGGCTGCGACTGCGGATCTGGCCTTCCAGCAGCTTTCGCAGCGCCTCGATAGCCAGATTGCGCTGGGGCATTTCCCGGACTTCCTGAAGAAATCCGTCGGATAGGATGGAAATGTCCGGCCGACCAATCCCGGCAGCTTCCATGATGTCGATGATATCCGTGGACACCACGGCCCGGCTGACCAACTGCCTGATCGCCAGTTCGCGCTCTTGCGGGCTCTTCCTATCTGAGTCATCCCCGCTCTGTTTCACCAGAGCCGCCCGTACGGCCTCGAAAAACCCGACTTCATCCCGCAAGGCTGCGGCCTGATCACTGGCAGAGGCCAGCGCAAAGGCGACCGAAAGCGTCTTGACCGCCTCGGGAAAGCGTTTCTGCGCTGCCTTGCGCGCTTCATCACTCGTCGCCTGCGCACTCTCCCGCTGCTGCTGGCCGAGCACATGATCTAGCGCGCCCGCCATGATCGTGAGCTTCACCCTGGCAGACGTGCCGGGAACAAGGGCAGGGCGGTAATCAAACCCGCTGGCCTGTTCGGGATTGAACATCGCCCGGACAATCTCATAGCGCTCCTGCAAAGCCCGGATGGCCTCGGCCTCATCAATGCCGACCTGCTCCCGGTCTCCGGCGGAGTATTCGCCAAGCGCGGCCTTCAGGTTCTGCGCGAGGCCGATATAATCTACGACCAGACCACCCGGCTTGCCTTTGAACACCCGGTTCACGCGGGCAATGGCCTGCATCAGACCATGACCACGCATGGGCTTGTCCACATACATCGTGTGCATGGACGGCACGTCGAACCCCGTCAGCCACATGTCCCGGACGATCACCAGCTTTAGCGGGTCAGCGTTGTCCTTCATGCGCTTGGCCAGCAATTCGCGTCTTGTCCTGGGGCGCTTGCCGATATGTGGCTGGAACCCGGCGGGATCGGCCGAACTGCCCGTCATCACGACCTTGATGACGCCTTCGTTGTCGTCGTCGCTGTGCCAGTCCGGACGCAGACGGATGATCTCGTCATAAAGCGCCACGCAGATGGCCCGGCTCATGCCGACGATCATGCCCTTGCCGTCCAGCGCCTCCAGCCGGTTTTCGAAATGCCGGACCAGATCTTCGGCCACGCGCTTCAGACGCGGCTCCGCGCCGACCAGCGCTTCAACCCGCGAGTATTTCTGGCTGAGCCTCTGCTCCTCGCTCTCCGACAAGCCCTCGACGATCCCGGCCAGCTCGTCGTCAAGCTCTTCTTTGACGTCCCCATCCAGTTCGATGCGGACCAGACGGCTTTCGTAATAGATCGGGACCGTCGCGCCGTCTTCCACCGCCTGCGCGATGTCGTAGATGTCGATGTAATCGCCGAAGATCGCACGGGTGTTTACGTCCGCAGTTTCAATCGGCGTGCCAGTAAAGCCGATGAAGGAGGCGTTGGGCAGAGCGTCTCGCATGTGTTTGGCAAAACCGTAGGAGACCTTGCCCGTCTCGCGGTTGAATTTCGCTTCCAGCCCGTACTGGCTGCGATGCGCTTCATCCGCCATGACCACGATGTTCCGCCGGTCCGTCAGCAGAGGCACGGTCTCTTCGTCGCCCTCGGGCTGGAACTTCTGCAACGTGGTGAAGATCACGCCACCGGACGCCCGCCGGAGCAGTTTGCGCAGATCGTCCCGGCTGTCCGCCTGTTCCGGTGTCTGACGCAGAAGCGCCTGTGCGCCGGAGAAGGTTGCGAACAACTGATCGTCCAGATCGTTGCGGTCGGTCAGAACGACGATCGTCGGGTTTTCCATCTCCGGATGGCGGGCGATGACCCCGGCATAGAACGTCATCAGCAGGCTTTTGCCCGAACCCTGCGTATGCCAGATGACGCCAGCCTTGCGGTCGCCACCCTGTGCCGTGGCCCGGACGGTCTGCGCCACGGCTTTGCGGCAGGCATGGAACTGGTGATAGGCGGCCAGAATCTTGATCGGGCCGCCGTTCATCTCCGTGAACAGCACGAAGTCCCGCACCAGAGCGAGCAGCCAGCGCGGGGTGAACACGCCGCGCAACACGGTTTCCATTTCCTGATGGTTCTTTGCCACCAGTTCTTCACCATCCACCGTGCGCCACGGCATGAACCGCTCGCGGTCCGCCGTGAGCGAGCCGACGCGGGCCTCGGTGCCGTCCGAGATCACCAGCACTTCGTTGAAGCGGAACAGGGACGGGATGAAGGCGCGATAGGTCTGGAACTGGTTCCAGGCGGAATCCAGCGTGGCGTTCTCGGAACTCGGGCTTTTCAGTTCGATGACGCCCAGAGGCAGGCCGTTGACGAAGAGCACGAGATCGGGCCGCCGGTTGGCTTCGTCCTTCTCCACCACGAACTGACGCACGGCGAGAAAGTCGTTGCGCTCGGGATGGGCGAAATCGACCAGCCGCGCCCGGTCTCCGGATTGCGTGCCGTCCTCGCGCACCACGTCCACGGGAACGCCATTGACCAGATACCCATGCAGACGGTGGTTTTCGTCCACGACATCCGGCGTGTCTTCCCGGCGAAGGGCCAGCAGGGCTTCATCCCGCGCGGCCTGTGACAGATGCGGGTTCAGGCGGTCAATGGTGGCCCGAAGGCGGGCGGCCAGAATGACGTCCGATAACGAAGCGCGTTCGGGATGGGCACCGCCGGGGGAAATCTCTGGCCCGGTGGTGACGGTGTAGCCACATTCCCGCAGGATCTCGCAGGCCCAGTCCTCGATCTCGTTTTCGGACAGGAAGCTCATAGCGCGTCGGCCAGCATTTTTTCAGCGTCACGAATGCGGATTTCGCCGGACATCAGTTTCGGGAGGAGCAGGTCGCGGAGTTGGGCGAGTGTGCGGGATTCTGTTTCATTTGACACGATTTTTTCAAGCCAAAATCCGGCCTTCTCATCGAAAACGCGAAGGACATCTGAGGACGGAACAATCGTCTCAATCGGACGGAAATTGGCTTTGCTGATTTCCTGAAACGTCGATCCATTCGCCTTCTGATGAATCGTTTCCATATTCGCCAGCGTCCATAGCCATATAAATGTATTGCTCAGGCGTTTTTGACAGACCATGGCGATAAAGCCTTGGTTAATTGCCACGGGAACCTGTGTAATGGCCGTGTAGCCAATCGGTGCGCGCGATGAAAGAAGGACTGTTCCGACAGGAAGTAGTCCCGAACTTATCTGAGAAAGTCCTTCTTCGGTTATTTTGCGTTCTGTTTCCAATAGAACCGGATTGCGTAGTGAAGAGAGGTCTTTTGGGGTGGCCCAAAAAATCTCGCCACTCCAGAAGGCGGGATTTTTGGTGCTGGGCGTTGATCCACCGACAACATCGACTTCCTGCCCGACCGTTGAACTCGTCCACCCCTTCGGCTTCCCCTCATCATCCAGCCTGTTGGGGAAAAGCTCCCAGAGTTCGGGGGCGAGGTAAGGCGTTTGCCCGGCCATTTTTGCCCGTGTCGGGCCGAAATCGACAAACCAGTCCCGAAACAAGGCCCGCGCCATCGCCTCCAGCGTCTCGTTCGTCCGACGGTTGAGGTCGATCTTGTCGTCGAGGGCACCGAGAACGGAGGCTATTTGTCTGCGCTTTTCAAGGAGCGGAGTTGCACAAACCGTTCTTTGTAGAACACCTTGATTGATAAGAGGCTGCCCGGAGCCCGACGACAATCGCGATAGGTTTAAATTTAGCAGTGCGTAATACCAAAATCGATCATCGCCATTTTTGGATTTGCATATGATTGCATTATCAGTAACCCAGCATGGGATATTGCTGTAGTATAAACTGCCGCAATAAGAACCAACTCTTCCAATTATTATTGTATTTTCTGAGCTATTGTTTTGATCGGATTTTCCAATAATCCCATTCGACCCATAGACGAAAAATTCTCCGCTATCACTACGTTCGGGAGAGCTTTTACCATTTCTGAATTCTAAGTTTTCTGACAGAGGAAGAAGTGAGAAATGCATTTTAATGTCTTCCCTTCAATGGAAGATGAGTATCTGCAATAATTTTTTGAAAATCCCTCTCAGCCTGCGCCCAATCCAGCACATCGACTTTCCACGGCAGATCGGACTCTGAAAACGCCTCTTCGAGCCGCCCCCGTGTCTCCAACGGCAGCGGTTCATCCCCCATAACCGCCAGATCCAGATCAGAAAACGGCTTGGCCTTGCCCGTCACACGCGAGCCGAACGCCCGCACCTCCCGGTCAGGCACAATCTCGTTGAGAATATGCAGTACGATGGCCCGTTCTTCAGGCGTGATGTCGATCCGGTCCGTCACGCGGTCCGGTCTTTCAGAACGGCCAGCAGAAACGCCGCCTCGTCGATAAAATCAGGTATCGTCGCCACGACCTGCTTTGCGGAGGCTTCGTTATAGGTGTGGCTGGTCATGTTCCGCATCTTGCGAAACACGCTCCATTGCGGCCAGGCGCTTTTGAGCAAGCCGGCTTCATTGGCGGAGCGGATCAGGTCCGGAAAGCCCATGCGGTCATATTCTTCCGGAGAGGCCGCGTTGGCTTCCAGAAATCGCTTCAGGGTCTTGTGGCTGAGTTCATAGGTGAACTCGAAACGCTGGATCAGCCCATCGCGTAGCTGCTCATCATCAGGATGGGCAACATGCCGCGCCCAGCCTTCCTTCAGACGATCCAGCGCCCGTTCCAGTGGCGTGAGGTACAGGGTCATGAAGCCTCCTGCGGGACGATCAGCTTCAGGGACGCGGTGATTTTCGCGTTCAGTTCCTCGCCCTGTCGGAACTGATCCTGCAAGGTTTTCTCCAGCGCCGCGAAGCGCTCGGTGAAAGGCACGCTGTCTTCTTCAGCCTCTTCTGCACCAACATAGCGGCCGGGTGTCAGGACGAAGCCGTGCTGCTCTACCTCGTCGAGCGTGACGGACTTGCAGAAGCCGGGGATGTCCTCATAGGGGGCCGCGTCCTTCTCGCCGCGCCAGGAATGGTAGGTGTCGGCGATGCGGGCGACGTCCGCATCCGTCAGTTCGCGGCGGGTGCGATCGACCATCGTGCCGAGCTTGCGGGCATCGATGAACAGCATCTCCCCGCGACGGTCGCGCCATCCTTTCGGGTTTTTGGTGCGGGTCAGGAACCAGAGGCAGGCCGGGATCTGGGTCGAATAGAAAAGCTGGCCGGGGAGGGCGACCATGCAGTCCACGGTGTCAGCCTCGACCATGCGGCGGCGGATCTCACCTTCGCTGTTCTGGTTGGACGACATGGACCCGTTGGCCAGCACGACGCCCGCTGTCCCGTTCGGGGCGAGGTGCCACAGGATATGCTGGAGCCATGCATAGTTGGCATTGCCCGCAGGAGGCTTGCCATACTGCCAGCGCGGGTCTTCCTCCAGCGAGGCGTTCCACCAGTCCGAGATATTAAATGGCGGATTGGCCAGAATGGTATCGAAGCGCAGGCCCTTGAGTTCGTCCCGCAGGAAGCTGCCTTCGTTGTTCCAGCGGATGTCCGCGCCGATGCCCCGGACGGCGAGGTTCATTTTCGCCAGACGCCAGGTCGTGTGGTTGCTTTCCTGCCCGTAAATGGCGATGTCGCCCAGTTTGCCGCCGTGGGATTCCACGAACCGTTCCGACTGTACGAACATGCCGCCCGACCCACAGCAGGGGTCATAGACGCGCCCCTTATAGGGTTCGAGCATGGAGACCAGTGTGCAGACGACACTGGATGGGGTGTAGAATTCACCCCCGCGCTTGCCTTCCGCGCCCGCGAAGCCACCGAGGAAGTATTCATAAACGCGCCCCAGCACGTCACGGGCCTGATCCTCGCTTCCACCCATGCCGATCTCGGAAATGAGGTCGATCAGTTCGCCCAACATGACACTGTCCAGCGCGGGACGTCCGTAATCCTTGGGGAGAACGCCCTTGAGCTGTTCAGGGTTGGCCTGCTCGATGGCCAGCATGGCGTCATCGATCATTTTGCCGATGCCGGACGAGCGGGCATTGGCCTGAAGGTGCGACCAGCGGGCAGTTTCTGGCACCCAGAAGATGTTCTCGGCCAGATATTCGTCCGGATCTTCCGCTGCTGCCGGGTCATCGTGGAGAAGGATCTCGTGATACGCCTCAAACGCCGTGGAGATATAGCGCAGGAAGATCAGTCCGAGCGTGACATGCTTGTAGTCGGACGGTTCGAGGTTCTTGCGCAGCTTGTCAGCTGCCAGAAACATCTGCTGTTCGAAGCCAAGGTTGGCGGCTGTTGTCTTCGCTTTTGTCCGTGTCGTCTTCTTTGGAGCCGGTGCGGCATCCGGGTTCTTGCGGGGGCGGCCACGGGGCATAGGAACAGGCTTTCAGGCTGACAGAACAGGTCGTTACAATCTGCCCGATCAGACCCTGAACGTCGAGGGTTGAGAGAAGCCTTGATGAGAGGTCCGGTTTCGAGATGATAGAGCTGTTATGACACCTGTCAGATCAGGCCTTCCGCAGCCTGCTCGACGATACTGTCTGTCAGCGACTGTGTCGGAGAGTTTCAACCTTGTTCGAATTCTCAGGCTTGCAAACCAGTCTGCCCAAAAGTGAATAAATACCCTTTTCGACATTCAGGAATGGCATTCATTCCTGCACGTCGCTGTGGCCATTCTGCTTTCGCACATCGCTCTAGCAACGGCCCCGCGTCGGTATGCCTGCCGAAGTGCATAAATTGACCGAAATTCAATATAATCAAGGTATTTGAAAAAAGCTGATTGAGAAATCAAAGTCTCTCGGATCTGGCGTAGATCCTCGAATTTCATTCGCGCCAAGGCAATCGCTTCCTGTAATTTCGCCTTGTTTCCTTGGACGCCCGCGATGCCCAACTGGTGCTTCAGCTTTTTGCGACTGTGAGCATTTGTTCTGGCCCTCGCGCGCCGTAAGGCATCTTCATAAGCTAGTTCCGACGCCCGATACGCCATCGCAATTTCCGGATTATCCCAGCCAGAATCCGGAGTGCGCGGCATTTCCGGCTGCGCGCCTCGCCGGTTTTGACTGGCGAAGTGTGCTTTATAATACAAGCAATCCCTCACCTCTGTTTCGCGGCAAAAAATGTGAGCAGTGAGAGGCGCATTATAAAGATTCTTATCTTTTTCAGGATTACTACCAGATGGACAAAGCGTCTTGCCGGTTGAGTCCGCCGTAAGACATGGTATTGACCGCCAATATTTCCGGACCGTACGCTCGCTGACTCCGGTTTTTTCGGCCAGAGCCGTCTGTGTGATCTTCTTCCCTGCTGGCCACACGCGGACGGTGTCGACGAGCAGCTTAATAAAACTTTCGGATCTGCGCCGTGCACTTTCTCGTCCTGCTGCCGCCTGTCGCTCCCGGCCCGGAATACTGTCGCGAGCATCCTTCTCGGCCTGGATTACCCGATAGGCCTGAATACGCTCGCACATCTCACGGACATTCAGGCGCTTCAGGGGAGACGTGAAACGAGCGTTGGTCTGGTAGGCAAAGCGTAAAATGGTCTCAAGAGGTGTGGCTTTCCGAAACCGTAGACGCACGATGTCAAAAAGCAGCCTGTTTCGCTCGGGAATCGACAAACCCTCGTCGAGAGGTTCATTAATGGTGGGCTGCTTTGCAAGAAGCTTCAGTAATGCACAATTGAGAAAATGCAGATCGACCGGTGTAGTTCCTGACGTAGTCTCGATATGTGTCCCCCAGGGCGCAGGGATGAGTGTTTCCGAGGGCTGAGGTGTTGCTCCTAAAAATTTTCCTATCAGGCTTTCCGCGAGGTCAGCGTAACGCTGCGGTGCCTTTCTGGCCCCTTTTCCTAAAATGACGGGATCCTCAAGCCATAGGACTGCAAAAACCTTTCCGGTCATGCGATCTCTTATGATCCAGGGGCGGACAGAGATCGGGAGCAAGTCAAGGCGCGTCTCCCAGCCCGGGTTGAGAAGGCAGATCAAAATATTGCGCGCTTGCCGTGTATTCGCACACAGGTAGTTCTGATGAACTGCAACAGGAAGCGGAACGCGGTTATCCTGCTCGCTGAATGCGCTACATGTCTCTGTCCAGCGCGGAAATCGAGGCAACAGCGTTTCAGCGATGATGCGTTGAGCCGGTTCAAAATTTCCGATTTCTGAGACAGCTTCCTGCAGGATGTGAGGCGTCTTTATGTGCCAGTGCGGGAGGACGTCCAAAGGGTTACTGTTTACATGGCTCATAGTTTTGCAGACGCTCATGACTGAAGTTCACTCTTTCCGAGGTCAGCACTGGCTTTTCAGGAAAACAAAAGACTGATAATGCGCCCGGCAATAGCCAAAACGAGCAGAATACCGGCATTTACATAAACAGACGCCGGCATGACCACGATCTGGCCTGTCGCTCGCGGGCGACCTCTTTTACGCCTGACCGCAAGACCATGCAGGTCAGCTGCAGCAGAGTTATTCATGTCCGGTACAGGGGTGTTGCGCTGAACGTGCGATGCCAGAAAAGCGTCCAGATCTTGTTTGCGAAAGCGAAGCCGTCGACCGATCGCAATAAAGACGGTCGGCCCCTGGCCGCGGGATCGCATTGTGCGAAAGGCATCGTATGATATTCGTAGATATTCCGCCGCTTCTCTCGAAGTCATGACCTCGCAGGCGCTGCCGTTATTCCGGTGATCCACACGTCCGTCCTCACTGCTTCCCTGTGCCGCATTCAGGATAGTCGGAAGTATCCAGTAAAATTCAACAGGAAACCGAAGGAAGTATTTCCGCTTTCGTTACGAATATTATTTTTGCGGGGCGTTTTCAGTTTCTGGGCAGAGAGAATTTCCGCAGCAGCAAGAATTATAACAAAATATTTCAATGCGGGTTTTGTCATGCTCACATATGTATCCTGTGGGCCGGATTTACCTGGCCGCGCTTTCATCGCTGTCATAAATGAAGCCAAGTACACGGGCGCGCTCTTCCGCATCCTCAGCAAGGGTTGTCAATACGGGCTGGTAGTAGCGGTCCAGACTTTTGAGATCGCGATGCCCGGTGACCCTGCACAGGTCCAAAGGATTGGGGAAAAATCTGGCAAGACGGCTGGTGGCTTCATGACGGAGATCGTGAAACGTCAGATCGGCGAGCCCTGCTTTCTTAACACGCCGACCGTATCGTACTGAAAAAGCGCGTTCATCGCCGATCTGGAAGATCAGGTCATCCGGATCAGGGGAAGCAGGAAGCGTGTTCAGCTTGTCGTAGAGCAGCGCTCGTGCCCCGGGCATCAGCGGGCGCAGTTCCGGGCCCATTTCCTCGGCAAGATGCAGGGTCTTGGTGTGTCGGAGCGAAATTGTTCGCGCCACAAGATTGACATCGCGCCAGCGCAGGGACGCGGCTTCGCCTAATCGCGTGGCCTGCTCAATGGCCCATTTCACAAACCAGACGTCATCCGGATGGCTTTCGGACGCCACTGCGGCAAGCAGGCGGTCATATTCGCTGGCTTCTGTCGTGTTGGGAGGAATGGGGCTCGTTGGGCTCTCCGGAGCGTCTTCCTGCAGTCGTCGGTTGCGCTTGCGATCGGCGCCTGTCGGCCGCTTGATCATGCGTCCCGAAGCCGGGTTCAGCGAGAGCGGGACATCCCATTCGCTCATGGCATGATTGAGAATGGAGGCCAGGAGGTTGAGCCGCTTGACGACTGTCGCAGCAGCCAGATCCTTGCCCTGCCGGTCGCGAAAGCCTCGAACCGCTGGAACCGTCAGGCGAGAGAGCTTCAGGTCTGCGATGGGATCGCGAAGCAGTGCCGGGATATGGCCTGTCCGGTCAGCGTCGCGGTGAGCCATGCATTCGTCACGGTAGCGCTCAATCAGGGTTCTAAGCACGAGACCGTCCAAGGCCCGGACGTCGATATGACGCCCTTCACGCACTTTGACCGAGGTTTCCTCGAGCCAGGCGCGGGCGAGGCGGGCGGTGTCAAATGTTCTGATGATCCGCTGGCCGTTGACCAGCTTGCGGGCCCTGTATTGCTTTGGCCCCCGGCAACTCACACCATCGGGCAGCGGACGTCCCGTGGCGGGATCTTTAGCATTTTCGGCGGACTTTATGCGGGCCATGAGACGAACTCCGAAAGGGGACGGAATCGTCATTGGTCCAGAATTGGTCCAAAATCGCTACTTAATTTTTTTGTTTTGGCGCCCGATACAGCTCTAAATTGCTGATATCATTACCAAAAAAATTTGGTGTCCCGTACGGGATTCGAACCCGTGTTGCCGCCGTGAAAGGGCAGTGTCCTAGGCCTCTAGACGAACGGGACTGGAGGCGTGAGCGGGTGTATAAGGGGGTTCATTTGTGCCGTCAAGCACTTGAAACGTCAGAAATGAAAAAAGTTAGATTTTGTCGTTCCTGCCAGGTTTCCACCCTCAAATGCCCTGCCAGATGCAACAGCGGCATCGTCCGATCTTCAAGCAAGGGGACAAATGGTTTGTCCCCCGCACGGAAGACAAGTGCCTTCAGGCGTGTCCCGCCGTCTTCACCCTGGAACATCACGCGCAGGGTGTTTCCGTCCTTGCCAATGCGATCAGTCTTGACGCATCGCACATTGCTGATTGCCAGAACGGGCTCTTCATTGCCGGGTCCGAAGGGAGCCAACCGCGCAAGCTGAGCAGCGACTTCAAGCGAAGCGCCTCTGAGTGTGGTGAGGCCATCGATCCGTAATGCGTCCTGAACCGGAAGAGCGCGGGCTTCGGAAAGCGTGTTGTCCAGCAATTCATGGAAAGTGGCCGCATTGCCTGCTTCCAGCGAGAAGCCGGCAGCCATGGCATGGCCACCACCCGTCAGAAGAAGCCCGGACTGTCTGGCCGCGATGATTGCGGCACCGATATCCAGTCCAGGAACAGAGCGGGCAGATCCTTTGATAATCCCGTCCGCGAGAGCGCCGACCAAAGCCGGACGATTGAATCGCTCCTTCAGCCGTCCCGCGACAATTCCCACAACACCCGGATGCCAGGTTTCACCATGCAGGAAGATCACCGCATGATTGGCTTCGATCTGCTGTTCAGCCTGTTCCATAGCCTGGGCAAGAATGCCAGCCTCGACGCTCTGACGTTGCCGGTTCACGTTATCCAGCTCATCCGCAAGAGCACGAGCTTCCACGACGTCTTCGGAGAGTAGAAGTCGCAAGCCAAGATTGGCCTTGGCAATACGGCCTCCCGCGTTGATGCGTGGCCCCAAAGCGAAGCCACAAGCCATCGCGCTGGCTTCTTCCTTCACGCCTGCCACAGAAGAAAGGGTGGCTAGTCCCAAGCGCTCTCCTCGCGCCATGACGCGCAAACCCTGCATGACGAGTGCACGGTTCAGCCCGGTGAGAGGCATGACGTCACAGATCGTGGCAAGGGCCGCGAGATCAAGGCGCTTAAGAAGGTCAGGGGCAACGCGTCCATCCGTAAACCAGCCATCTCGTCGAAGAAGACGTACTGTGGCGACCATGGTCAGGAAAGCGACGGCCGTTGCGCAGATTGCGCCAAGACCAGAGGTGCAGTCGAGGCGGTTCGGGTTGACGACAATGCCCTTCGGCAGGATCGAACCATCCGGCTTGTGATGATCAAGCACAATGACGTCCGTTTGGCCGTGAAAGCCGTTCAGAATGTCGATCGCAGCAGTGCCGCAATCGATGCAGACGAGCAGGGTTGCGCCTTCGGAAACCAGTTTTTCGAGGGCTGGTGTGTTGGGGCCGTAGCCCTCGGTCATGCGGTCTGGGATATGGGTGCTGACGGTGCAGCCAAGTTCCCGGAGAGTATCACAAACCAGTGCAGTGCCGCAGGCGCCATCCACGTCGTAGTCGCCGAAGAGGCCGATATGTTCATGGTTGCGGACAGCCCGAGCAAGCCGGTCGGCAGCTTTGTCCATATCCTGCAGACAGGAAGGGTCAGGCATGAGATCCCGCAGGCGCGGGTCCAGAAAGGAGGCTGCTTCCGTGGCTGTAACACCACGGGCAGTCAGGATACGGGCCAGAAGTTCCGGAATGGCTGCTCTTTGAGCCATTCCAAGGGCAAGGCGGTTATCCGCCTCTGCCAAACGTGGATCACGCCAGATCCACCGACGGTTGCCTGCGCTGCGGGATACGCCGAGGACCAGGCCCGTATCGTCTTCTAACATGCTACTCCATTCAGGATGGTCGATTTGTCTTCAGACTGAAGTCGTGATGGCTTTCAATATAGCGAACTGTGCCTGATTTTGAACGCATGACAATCGAATGCGTCTTGGCGCGGGTTGGGCTGATCCGTTCCACCCCCTTCAGCAGAGAGCCGGTGGTGACGCCTGTAGCGCTAAACAAAACGTGACCGGCGGCCATGTCGTGCAGACCAAGAAGGCGCGTGGGGTCTTTGCCGTCAGCCATTTCGCGGGCGCGTTCACGCTGTGCATCGTCTTCGAACAGCAGACGGCCCTGCATCTGACCATTCATGCAACGGATTGCGGCTGCTGCGAGAACACCTTCAGGAGCACCGCCGGAACCTGCGTAAAGATCTACGCCGCCGCCATCGATGCAGGTTGCGATAGCCGCAGCAACGTCACCATCGCTGAGAAGCTGAACGCGGGCACCAGCCTGACGGGCACGGGCAATCAGTTCTTCATGGCGTTCGCGGTCCAGCGTACAGAGCACGAGGTCAGAAACATCACGTTTCTTGGCCTTTGCCAGGTTGCGCAGGTTTTCTTCGATGGAAGAGTCCAGATTGACGACATCGTCCGGCAGGTCCGGGCCGACGACAATCTTTTCCATGTAGATGTCCGGGGCGTGCAGGAACTTGCCGCGCTCGGCGAGGGCGACCACCGTAATGGCATTCGGCAGGCTCTTGGCGCACAGGTTCGTGCCCTCAAGCGGATCGACCGCGATGTCCATGGCTGGGCCGCCGGAGCCGACCTTCTCACCGATGTAAAGCATCGGCGCTTCGTCCATTTCGCCTTCACCAATGGTGACGACGCCATCAATGGCGACCGTATCAAAGGCGGCGCGCATGGCCTGAACAGCCGCACCATCGGCGTCGTTCTTCAGGCCGCGGCCTGTCCAGCGGTCAGAGGCAATGGCGGCCGCTTCCGTGACGCGGACAAGCTCCAGCGCCAGGTTGCGGTCAGTTACGCGGTAGGGAAGAACATTTGTAGGATCGATCACTGGAGAGAATCCTCGATCTTGAGCACCAGGGGAGCTCCCTTAACAACAGGGAGCGCGGAAAGTGCTGTGATAGCTGCAGAAATAGCCTTTTCTGGGGCCTGATGAGTCACCAGGGCCAGATATGCACGTCCCGCTGCAGCATCATGTTGCGAGACAAAGTGCACGGAAACATCATGGTCCCGGAGAACCGATGTCAGATCAGCCATGACACCCGAGCGATCTTCCACATCCAGACGAATATAGAAGGCGCTCTTCAGTTCCCCGAGGCTGGTGCAGGCAACGGGGGCTGGTGTATTTCGAACGCCCCAGACCGGAAGGTCTGCACCACGGGCCAGATCGATCAGGTCTGCTACCACGGCACTGGCTGTCGGGCCTTCGCCCGCTCCACGACCGGAAATGGTGATAGGACCACTGAACGGGCCTTGTGTGGTGACGGCATTGAATACCCCTTCCACGGCGGCGATGGCTGCCTTGGCGGGGACCAGACATGGGCGAACCCACGCCTCGATCCCGCTGTCTTTGCTGGCACGAGCCATGCCGAGCAGTTTGATACGGTATCCCAGTTCGTTGGCGAACGTCAGATCCGCAGCTGTCACATCTCGGATACCATGGACAGGAAGGGTGTCGAATTCGATGGGTTGAAACGCGATGCCTGTGAGGATGGCCAGTTTGTGAGCCGTGTCCCAGCCGTCCACATCCGTGGAAGGCTCAGCCTCCGCATAGCCCTTGGCCTGAGCTTCGGTCAGAACATCTCCGAAATCCCGGCCAGTCGTGCGCATTTCCGTGAGGATATAGTTGCAGGTGCCATTCAGGATGCCGCCCACGCTGTGGAGACGATCTGCAGCCAGACCTTCACGCACAAGTTTGATGGCGGGGATGCCGCCAGCAACAGCGGCTTCAAACAGCAGAGGCGCATTATTTTCGGCTGAAAGGCGTGTCAGTGTGGAGCAATGCAGGGCCACGAGCGCCTTGTTGGCGGTCACGACAGGCAGACCACGCGTCAGGGCTGTTTCCACCATATCGCGCGCCGGACCTTCAGAGCCGCCGATCAGTTCGACAACAACGTCAATCTCCGGGTCCTGAGCAACGGATACGGCGTTGTCATGCCAGCGGGTGGCAGACAGGTCGACGCCGCGATCCTTGCTTTTGCTGCGTGCTGTAACCGCCACAACCTCGATCGGGCGGCCAGCGCGGGCGGTAATCGTTTCAGCGTTCTCCCGCAGGAGACGAATGACGCCGACACCGACAGTCCCTAGTCCGGCCAGTCCGATCCGCAGTGGTTTCACGATTGTGCAGCTCCAAGAAGGTCAGCGGTCGATGCGCCGGCACCGTGCCGGCTCATGAAGCTCTTGATGGCCCGCGTCGCCTGACGCAGCCGCTGAGTATTTTCGACAAGTCCGATCCGGACGAACCCTTCGCCATATTCGCCAAAGCCCAGACCGGGTGCGACGGCCACGCCAGCTTCTTTCAGCAGGAGCTTGGAAAATTCCACGCTCCCCATGTCAGCGAAAGCGGGGGGAATAGGGGCCCATGCGAACATGGATCCGGCGGGGGCAGGAACGTCCCAGCCAGCAGCGCTCAGGCCACGCAGCAGAACATCCCGGCGATCCTTATACATGGCGCGGATGTCCGACACGTAATCCTGCGGGCCATTCAGAGCCGCAACCGAGGCCACCTGAATTGGCGTGAAAGCACCGTAGTCCAGATAGGATTTAATGCGTGTCAGGGCCTGAATCAGCTTTGGGTTGCCAACGGCAAAGCCCATGCGCCAGCCCGCCATGGAATATGTCTTGGACATGGAGGTGAACTCCACGGCCACGTCCTTTGCGCCCGGCACGGCCAGCAGGGATGGCGGTGGCTCATCTGCGTTGAAATAGATCTCGCTGTAAGCGAGGTCCGACAGGATCCAGATGTTTTCCCGCCGCGCGAAGGCTACGATTTCCTTGTAGAAATCGAGATTGGCGACGAATGCCGTCGGGTTGGACGGGAAGTTGACGATCAGCGCAGTCGGCTTCGGAACGGAGTGGCGCACGGCGCGGTCCAGCGCACGCAGCATGTCCTCATCTGGTGTGGCCGGAATGGAGCGCACGGACGCGCCTGCGATGATGAACCCGAACTGATGGATAGGGTAGGAGGGGTTCGGCACGAGGATCGTGTCACCGGGGCTGGTGATGGCGGCGGCCAGATTGGCCAGACCTTCCTTGGATCCCAGCGTTGCGATGACTTCCGTCTCCGGGTCGACGGAGACGTTGAAGCGGCGCTCATAATAGTTCGCCATGGCGCGGCGCAGACCGGGAATACCGCGGCTCACAGAATAGCCGTGCGCGCGCGGATCACCCACGGTTTCGACCAGCTTCTGCACGACGTGAGCCGGCGGAGCACTGTCCGGATTGCCCATGCCGAGGTCGATAATGTCCTCACCGGCCGCTCGCGCGGCAGCCTTGGCCTTGTTCACTTCAGCGAACACGTAGGGCGGCAGGCGGCGGATGCGGTGGAACTCTTCGGTCATGACCAGCTCAAGGTGAGAAGATTAAGGGAGGAGGCACGATAGACAGGTTTTTCCGTAAGAGGAACAGTCCTTTACGGTCCCGCAGCACAGGGAGGGGCTCAGCCCCCAATCCGTACGCGCACACCGTCCCCAATGGCTTCCGCATGAATGCTGATGTCAGATGCCGGAACACCTCTTTTGACAAGAGCATCAGCTACGGTCCGGGCACGCAGAAGGCCCAGAGAGATTTCTCTTGCCTGATCTGCGGCGGAAAGCCCTGCATCCGCACTCATGGCTGCCCCAAAGCCAAGAATCGTTACTTTCTGTTTGCCACGATGGGACAGCAGACGCTGGTAATCTCCAGACGGGTCGCCCACTACATGATCTGTGGAAGGCTGAAAGCGGATCAGCGTTCCTTCGGGCGTGGAGCTGTCAATATCCGGGCGAAGCGGGCCGCTCAGATTGGCGTCCATCGGAATGTCAAAGCCAGGGAACTGAGGCGGCGGTGGCGGTAATGCGCCAATCTGCGGATATTCTCCCGGAGGTGTTGGCGGGATCGATTTGGCGATGACGGGAGGAAGCTCTGCTTCTGGCTGCTCAGACTTTACAGTCTTCACCGGTGCGGGCGCCTTGGCGGGCATTACGGGCGCGCTCGTCGCCGTATCTGTTGCGGCAGCATCCTGAGCGGGCTGGCCGGCAGAGGTCATGGTCAGGCTGTTTTGTTCGTCTGAGTCCGTGCCCGTTGGATTAACGGCTGAAGGGGCTGTCCGGGGAGGCGGCGGCGGCGCTACCGGCAATGTGCCACGTGCTGCGGTTTCACGCTGGGCAAGATTGCGCTGGGCTTCCAGCTGCATCGTGAGGTTGATGCGCGCTTCCGGGGACGGCATCTCCGGCAGTTTCGTGGGGGTGCGCCCTACATGCGGGTAGGGCTCGTTCTGGCCCGGCGGAGGCGGACGCAGCTTGGCAATTTCTCCACCTTCGAAGCTATGCCACCACCCCGCTGGTACGTCGACGGGGTCCTGATGCTGGCAGCCGGCAAAGAGGGGAGTGGCCAGCAGCAGCATGAACGGGATCTTTCCCGTATTTCTGCGCGTTACCGCTCTCCCGGGATGCGTCATGTTCCCTGAACCCACTGTGCCGTTCCTGCCTTCGCCAAATCTCTGAACAGGGCGGAGACTAGCCGTTCGTGATCGGGATGGCGAGACTTCGTCTTTCCCGGACTTGGCATGAAGGCAAACGAAGAGCAGGATAGGGGGATGAAGACGCACGATGGATCTGGAAACGACATGGACATCACCAGAATGACCCTTACCCGTCTGGACGACGAGCCCGATGCCCCAGAGGCCCCGGAAGACGACAACAAGACGCTGAACAGCCCGATCAGCGAACTCGAAAGCCGCCTGTTCGACCAGCGCAAGGTTCTGATCTTTGGTGGGATCAACGACAAGATCGCCCGTGACGTGACGGGGCGCCTTCTGGCGCTGGCCGGTTCGTCCGACAAGCCGATCGACGTCTATGTGAATTCCCCGGGTGGACATGTGGAGAGTGGCGACACCATCCATGACATGATCCGCTTCGTGGATTCGATTGCGCCCATCAATATGATTGGTACTGGCTGGGTCGCCTCCGCAGGTGCGCTGATTTATGCAGCGGGCCGCCCGGAGCGTCGCGTTTGCCTGCCAAATACGCGGTTCCTGCTTCATCAGCCGATGGGCGGTGTGCGCGGTCCGGCAACGGATATCGACATTGAAGCCCGTGAGATCATCAAGATGCGTGAGCGTCTGAACCGGATTTTCGCCAAGGAAACGGGACAGACATACGAGAAGGTCGCCAAGGATACGGACCGCAACTACTGGATGTCCGCGAAGGAAGCGATCGACTACGGGCTTGTTCACCGTATCATCCACTCCGCGACCGACCTGAAGTAAAACTACAAGCTCCAAGGGGCACGGCGTGCCGCAGGGCACGCCGCGAAGACTATCATGAAAAGCCTGGCCGAAATCTATTCCCACCTTCCCGACGCACCGTCGGAGAAGACGCTTGAGCGCGTCGATTATGAAGCGCGCCACTGGAGCAGCCCAATCAAGGGGCCTCTCAAGCCGGGAACGGAAGAGCACAAGAAGGCTGTCGCGCAGATGTTCCGCGACACGTTCAATCCATACAAGCCTTCGGTCATTGACTGGCCGGAACTTGATCCGGAAACGCTGCACCGCATTACGTCCCTGCCAATCTGGGATATCGCTGTTCAGACTGAAGGCAAGGCACGCCTCCGTATGGCCGCCTATGCGGCGATGATTGATGACCCGGACATGAAGGACGCTCTGTCCCGCAATGCCTGGGAAGAAAATCGCCATAAGGAAGTTTTGACCAAGCTGGTTGAAGCCTACAAAATTCCGATGGCGCCTGAGCCTCCCTATGTGGAGCCGAAAGACACGGAATGGGCCTATCTGGTGACGGGCTTCTCTGAATGTGTGGACAGTTTCTTCGCCTTTGGCCTTTTTGCCTTGGCTGAGCGTGCAGGACTCTTCCCGCCGGAACTGATCGAGACATTTGAGCCTGTGATGCAGGAAGAATGCCGCCATATTCTGCTGTTTGCGAACTGGCTGGCCTGGCATCGGGCAACAATGCCGTTTTGGAAGCGTCCATGGTTTGAAGCGCGTGTTATCGGCGTCTGGATCTTCCTGGCGTATGAGCGCATGGGCTTGGCGCGCAGCATCGACGAAAGCGGTGAAGAGCACACGCAGGACAATAATTTCACGGTCACTGGGGCCAAGGACATGACGAATATGGACGTCAATGTTCCTGACCTGATGCAGCTCTGCCTTGATGAGAATGACCGCCGCTTTGCGGGCTATGATCCGCGGTTGCTTCGGCCGACAACCACTCCGGCCATTGCGAGAGCGATTATCAAGGGAGCAAAAACATGGGCATGTCTGCGCAGCAAGCTATGCCCCGTGAAGTCTGCTGCCTGAAATAATTTCTGGAAATTCGGCACGGTAAAAGGATCAGGTTCGCCTGATCCTTTTTTTATACCCTGATTAAGCTTGGTCGTTCGTGGTTGGGGAAGGGGCAATGAGGTGCGGGCTTCTGCGCCTCGACGAAAAGTCAAAAAAAGAGGCCCCTTGTTGGAGCCTCTTTTTGCGGAAATTAGTCTGCAGTTGATGCGTCGTCGTCACTCTCTGGGCCTGTCATCATGGCTTCTGCCACGACCCCGGCTTCAGCACGGACACGCCGTTCGATTTCCTGCGCCATTTCAGGATGGTCTCGCAGGAACTGCTTGGCGTTTTCACGTCCCTGACCAATGCGCTGGCTATCGAAAGAGAACCATGCGCCTGATTTCTCGACGATGTTCGCTTTCACGCCCAGATCAAGAAGCTCACCGACCTTGCTGATGCCTTCACCGTACATGATGTCGAACTCAACCTGACGGAACGGCGGGGCCATCTTGTTCTTGACCACTTTGACGCGCGTCTGGTTTCCAACGACCTCATCCTTGTCCTTGATGGAGCCGATGCGTCGGATATCCAGACGAACGGAAGCGTAGAACTTCAGTGCGTTACCGCCGGTTGTGGTCTCCGGATTACCAAACATCACGCCGATTTTCATGCGGATCTGGTTCAGGAAGATGACCAGTGTGTTCGATCGTGAGACGGTTCCGGTCAGCTTGCGCAGGGCCTGGCTCATGAGGCGGGCATGAAGGCCGACGTGGCTGTCGCCCATATCGCCTTCGAGTTCTGCTCGCGGAACCAGCGCGGCCACTGAGTCCACAACCAGAACATCAATGGCGCCGGAACGAACCAGCGTATCGACGATTTCCAGCGCCTGCTCACCGGCATCCGGTTGGCTCAGCAGAAGGTCATCGACGTTAACGCCGAGCTTCTTGGCATATCCAGGGTCAAGCGCATGTTCCGCATCGATAAAGGCGACCGTACCGCCCTTTTTCTGTGCTTCAGCCAGAACATGCAGTGCCAGCGTGGTTTTGCCCGAGCTTTCCGGCCCATAAATCTCGACAACGCGGCCGCGGGGCATGCCGCCAATTCCGAGGGCGATATCAAGCCCTAGGGAACCGGTTGAAATGACGTCAGCCTGCTCTTTCGGGCGCTGGCCCATCCGCATGATCGACCCTTTGCCGAACGCACGCTCGATCTGGCTGAGAGCGCCTTCAAGCGCCTTGGTCTTGTCCATTCAATCCTCGTAATCGTTCATGGCTGGTGGGTAGGAACACGATAGACCTTGCCACGCCCTCCGCATAGGAGGGCACCTCTCACCGGAGAGAATTTCATCGTGTTCTGAGGTGTCGTGTTCACAAATGTTCTGGTCACCATATCATGAGAACAAGAGGCTTCGCCAAGGGGGTAGCATTAGAAAAAAGAAGATTCTTTTTATCTGATCGGAGAATGGTTGCCCGCTGGCCTTCTGAGTTTCCACACATAAGCAATGACTGCGGCCACGACCTTGAAGTGCTCTGCCGGAATTTCACTTTCGAGAGGCAAGGGATAAAGAGCGCGGGCCAAAGGAGGATTCGCTACGATGGGTACGCGATGGTCCTGTGCTAGCTCTCGAATGCGCGCGGCTACGTCGTCAACACCTTTGGCAACGATCTTAGGGGCACTTGATGCGCCCTTTTCATAAACAAGTGCGACGGCATAGTGCGTTGGATTAGTCACAATGACCGTGGCGGTTTTTACGGCGTCCATCATGCGCTGCCTGGCCACCTTGGCGCGCATGGCTTTCAGTTTTCCTTTAACGTGCGGGTCGCCTTCAGTATTTCGGTATTCTTCCTTGAGCTCTTCCCGGCTCATTTTGAGTTTGGCTGTATGCCGAAATCGCATCCAGAAGATGTCGCCTCCAGCAATCACAAGTTGAGCCAAAATCATGCCTGTGGCGCCACTGAGCCCCAGACGAATAACAGTCGTCAGAATGGCGCTTGCGTTGAGGCCTGTCATACTCCGGGCGTCAGGGATAATGCCTTTCGCCAAGTGCCAGAGTACAGTTACGAAAATCAGCAGTTTGACGAGCGCTTTGCACGTATCCGGCAAGGTGTCGCCGCCCAGAATCCTCTTTAGACCTCCCATAGGAGAAACGCGGGACATTTTGGGCAGCAATGATCCGGGATGAATCAGAAAGCCGGTTTGCAGGAAGCCCACACCGAGCGTGAGTGCCGTGATGAGCCCTGCTACGGGAAGGGCGAGTGCAAGCCCTGCGGTGATGGTGTGTTGTGTTGTGGAAAGAAGGTCGCCCTGTACCATCGAAATGGTTCCGGCATTGGCCATGAGACTTTTCATGCTGTGCACAAAGTTGGGCACCAAAAACGGAAGAAGCGCGAAAATACCCAGGAGGCCACCGAGCAGGACAGTAAAGCTCATGGCTTCTCGAGAAAGAACGATTTGTCCGTCGTCTCGGGCTTTCTGGAGCCTTTGTTGCGAAGGGGCTTCTGTTCTGTCTTCTGCGTCTGCCACGCGTTAAAGCCCCGGCAGTGCGCGGAGCACATCAAAAGCCTGTCCTTGCCAGACTGTCAGCATGGCCTGAAGTGTTAACCCCAGGAGCGCAATGCCCCCCAACATTTGTAAAGGGTTGGCGGCATTATAAATTTGTAGATTGGGGAGCAGCCTCGTCATGATGCCGAGCATCATTTCCCAGATAAGCGACAGGATCAGAAATGGAGCACTGAGTTCCAGGCCAAGAGTGAAAGCCTTGCCCGTCATCTGAATAATACTGCGAGCGGCATCTCCCAGAATGGGCCAGTGCGGAACTGCCGCATGATTCATGAGGGGCCCTCCCGGTGGAATGAGGCCGTAGCTGCCAATCACTGCGTGTATTGGCAAAAGGTAGGCACCGGTGATCAACAGGATCAGAGGGGCGAGCAGATTCATGAAGCGAGCGGGCGCTGAGCTACTGGAGCCAAGGTCGGGGTCTGGCTGGAGCACGCTGGAAATACCGATGAACATGGCGATCATCTGACCGGCAATAGGGAGCGCCATCGTAATCAGGCGTGCAATCCATCCGATCAGCAGGCCAGCGAAAAGCTCCGCAGAGATCATTCCTGCGAGAGCTATCGGGCCAAGTGTGTCGAGCTGAGAGGTGTTCAGCAAAGGGAGGACCAACGGCACGATCAGAAAGGTAAGTGTCAGGGCAATTCCTGCTCTGATCATCATGGGGAGTGACTGTTCCCCTAGTCCTGGCATCACCATGACTGTTGCACCTGTTCGGCAAAGAACCAGCACAAACGCCAAGGCCCATTCTGTCAGAACCTGTCCGGACAGATCCGTTGGAAAAGGAAACGATGTCACGTTGTTCCGACGAGAATGAGCTGATCAAACAGATGTCGGGTGAACGTCAGCAGGGTTGCCGTCATGAAGGAGCCTGCCATCATCATGACAACACCGATGGCGATCACTTTGGGGACAAAGGACAATGTGCTCTCATTCAGCTGCGTGACGGCTTGAAAGAGTGACACCAACAGACCAACGGCCAGCGCAGTGAGGAGAGCCGGAGCGCTCAGTTTGAGGGCGACAATGAAGGTCTGCTCCAGAATCGCGCCCAGATCGATTGCCTGCATTGGTCAGATCGTCATTTTCATAACGTCCTGGTACGCCTGCACCATTCGGTCTCGAAGGACCGTGGACGTCTGAAGCGCGAGCTGGGCGTTGGATACGGCTGTGACGATCTGGGTCATGTCCCCGCCGCCATGCAGTCCGGCAGCAGACTGTGCTTCTGCGTCATGGCCAGTGTTGAGGACGCTGCTGACCGCCTGCGACATGACAGAGCCAAAATCGCCTGAGGCAGCCGTGCCATCAGGAACGTCGTCCGTCACTCCTGTCTGAAAGCGGCTCTGAAGGCTTTGGGCATATGCGCTATGCGCTTGGGAGAGGGACGTGATCATGAGTTATTTCAACAGGTCCAGTGTGCGGGACAGCATGGTACGGGTGCTTTGCATGGTGTTGAGGTTGGCTTCGTACGAGCGTTCGGCTTCGCGCATGTCCATCATCTCCACCATTGAATCCACGTTGGAAATTTTTACGTAACCCTGTGCATTGGCCGCAGGATGAGACGGGTCATACTTTGTCTGGAAGTCAGACATGTCCCGGCCGATTTCCTGCACATCGACGGTGGAACGATCAGTGTCGTTGTCCACGTGTTCTGCGAAGGTGATGGTTTTTCGTCGATAGGGATCCGCGCCGGGTGTGGAGCCTGTCGTGTCTTGGTTGGCAAGGTTTTCGGCCACAATCCGCAGGCGCTGGGCCTGAGCATCCATCCCGCTGGCAGAAATGCCGATGGTGTTGGAGAGGTTCATGGGTCAGCTCCCCTTATTTGCCGAGAACTGTCTGAAACATGCTCATGTATTTTCCGTAGATATTGACTGCGAGATGCTGCTGGTCGCTCACGTCTGCCACCTGTTCCATCTGCTGATCGAGGGAAACCTGGTTGCCATCCAGAGACTGCTCGGTTTCAACGTCTTGCACATGCGTGACGGAGGCTGATGAGCCTATATGTTGAGGCTGCGTCGCCGTGGGCGTGATCTCGAACTGGCTTAATGCCGCTTCAAAAGGGGAGACATCCTTGGGCGTGTAATCAGGGGTATCTGCATTGGCGATGTTACCTGCAAGAACCTGCTGACGCGCCTGAAGCCAGTTCAGACGGTCCTGACCAAGGGCAAACAGGTTTGTGCCACTGGTCGCTGTGGTGTCCGTGTTGCGCATTGCTGCAGTTTCCCTCCATGCAGAACCCTGTTTCGGCCCGATAGAGTTGATCATGGCGGAAAGTGCTTAATGAATGGTTGATACCATCCATGATTCTCCGGCCTCCGATAATAATCCGGGTCCTGATGAGGAGAATTTCGGCAGTTATTAGGCGTCTATTAATCTTTATCCGGCACTCTTTTCCAAAGTGAAGGAAATACGGTGCCATGACCTTACATGACGGTTTGACTGCCTGTTCGGCGTTGATGTTCATAATTGTGCTTCTTGTCTGTCTGAAGCCTTTGCTGAAGCTCGTCAGTTCGCGCCGGGGAGGGCATGGAAAGTCCGGTGCGGGGCTGTCTCTTGTGGGACAGATGGCCTTGGATCGCACCCGGCGACTTTCAGTCATACGGTACGGTAGCCGTGAGGTTCTGGTACTGACTGGTGGCAGTCAGGATGTGCTGCTGGAATGGCATGGTGACAGAACCGGTTTTGCTGCAGCACTGGAGGAGGCTTCGTGAAGTCCTGCCTTCTCCTGTTTGCGCTCCTGCTCTGTCTGTTGTGCCCGCATTTGGCATATGGTCAGGCCGTCAGTATTGATCTGGGGCAGTCCGGCGGGGCTGGAACGACCAGCAGGCTGGTGCAGCTTAGTGCTCTCATCACCGTTTTGTCGCTTGCCCCCAGTCTTCTGGTGATGGTGACAGCCTTTACGCGGATCGTGATTGTGTTGTCGCTGCTGAGAAGCGCACTCGGCGCGCAGGGCACGCCGCCGAACACCGTTCTGATCGGGTTGGCGCTTTTTCTGACGTTATTTGTGATGCAGCCTACGCTTCAGAAATCCTGGGATACAGGCGTTGCTCCCATGATGGCGGGGCAGGTTGGTGAGATGGAAGGGCTAAGCCGGTCTGCGCAGCCTTTTCATGATTTCATGGCCGCTACGGCACGGCCTGCAGACATTTCAACCTTTCTGGACATTGCCCATGAAAAGCCGCCTCAAAAAATTGAGGACACACCGTGGCGTGTTCTTGTGCCGGCTTTCATGATTGGAGAGCTGCGGCGCGGTTTTGAAATGGGATTTCTGCTGTATCTGCCATTCCTCGTCATCGATCTCGTTGTTTCGAGTGTCTTGATGAGCCTTGGCATGATGATGCTCCCCCCCAGCACAGTGTCTTTGCCATTCAAGCTGATCTTTTTTGTGATCGTTGATGGCTGGTCGCTGGTGGCGGGGAGCTTGGTAAGAAGTTTTACCGGGTGATCAGTTCGTCGTTCCAGCGGCAAGGCCTGCGCCGCGTGGATCAGTGTTTCCGTGGCAGTTATTGCCGCCTGTGCATGTCACGGCATTGACGCGACCTGAGCCAGAATGGGCAATTTCTGCCCCCTGAGTTGCGGCCCGTGCCGCATCGCCCACAGCATCCGCAGCGTCATTCTGGCCAGATGCCGCAATCGCAGCCTTCAATCCGCGACGGTCTCTCAGAATTGCCGCTGCGAGGAGGGGGCGAGGTGTCGCGGCGGGAGATGCACCAAGCACGATGCCTGTGCTGCCAGCGATACGGCCTGTTCCAAACAGATTATTCTCGCTCAGGCTGCAAGCAACGGCCATGCCATTACGGTCCGTGACGACAAAGGATGTGGAGGCGGGAAGTGCAGGAAGAGCGCTACCTCCTGTCTTGCCGTTATCCAGAGCTGCCTGTGCGGTAGCGATATCCGTTGCGCCCGAAGCGCGCCAGGCGCTGACAGCGCCTTGGGCTGATGAACCGGTTGTATAGCGAATGGCTGCGCCAAGGCCACCATCAGCGGGTGGTGCAAGGAACGAAGCGCTGATGCCGTTGGACTGTGTGGTGAGAGCGACCGTCTCGACCGGGAGCGTTTTCCGCAGGTCACTGGTGTTGAGACCCCCACCAGCTTTTTGAGCAGCCGTACTGTAAACGTCTGCAAGGGCACCATTATACAGATCGCCAATGCCGGCCGAACGGATACGCTCCAGGAAGCCAGCCAGGCGAGGCTGGATCAGATTATCACCAGACGCCAAGGTTCCTGCTTCGCCACGTCCGAAAATAGCGCGGGCATTCTCGTCAGCCAGAAGGGCCGTCCGCACAACTGCCAGATCGGAGGCGAGGGCGCGACTGACGGTAATGCCGTTGCTGGCAAGGTTCATCGAGGGGGCGATCAGGTCGTTGAATTCAACCGAGCCATAATGGTGATGGATCAGGAACAGGCCGCGAAGCGTAGCGGGAGTAGATGCCGGGCGATTGCCGCCCACACTGCTGCCAGCGGCGGGCAGGAAACTGATGCTCTGCGCGGGGGCGCCGGGCTGGGATATGAGGCATGCGCCTCCACCGCCCAGAGACGCGCGGGAGGGAAGGGTCACACCAAGGGCAATGGCTGTGGCCACGGCGGCGTCTGCAGCATTGCCTTTGCGTGCCAGAACATCGTGGCCAACAAGTGCTGCCTGTGGTTCGTCAGCGACCACTGTGCCGATGCTGCCTGTGAGAGCCGGGGCGGGAGCTGTGCCCACGAGGGACGTGAAGCCAGGAATACTTGAGCAGGCGGTCAGCAGGAGCCCTGAGGCTACCGAAGCCAGAAGGTGGAACGACACGCGGCCTGCCTTACGGGAGCCGCGGAGGGAAATCTGGTTTCGACGGTGCGCCACCTGGCGTTTCTCCACTATCTGGTCTCGGGTCCGGCAAGTGAGATGCACCCCATTCGGAAGAGACCTCACATTCAGTTTGCTCAGTCATAACGGTAATCCCTCTGTTGTGGGAGAGGTCTTGGTCGCTTCTCTTTGTGACAGTCTTTCATTAATGGCCGCGGACAGTTACGGTGCCGCGTCTTCTGCAATCCGGAGCCTTCTGTGAAACATCGCCTGTCCGCAACGGTTTTTGCCGTTTTTGCTGCGCTTTCTTCCTACGGGAATGCTGCGATGGCCGCTTCGGGAAGCCCCTCAGAAAACTTTACGCCTGCACAGCGTGCCGAAGTGGTTCAGATCCTTCGGCAGGCTCTGAAAGAAGATCCTTCCATTCTGACGGATGCCATCCGCTCCCTGCGAGAGAAGGCGGAGCAGCAGAAGCAGGATTCGGCTCTTGAGGCTGTCAAAACGCATTTGCATGATCTACAGACGGCTCCCGACTATGCTGTTCGGGGTAATCCGCACGGAAAAATTACCGTGGTGGAATTCTTTGATCCGCGCTGCTCGTATTGCCGGGCCATGATGCCGGAAGTTGATCGTTTTCTGGCCCGTCATCCAGATGTCCGTCTGGTTGAAAAGGTTATTCCAGTGCTGGGGAGCGGCAGCGTGCTCGATAGCCGTGCCATCTTCGCTGCCAGCGCGCAGGGGAAATATGACGTGATGCGTCAGGCTCTGATGGCAGATACCACCAAGCCGACCATGGAACGGATCACGGAGCTTGCGAAGGCAAACGGTCTGGATGCCGATCGCCTGAAAGCAGATATGAGCTCGCCGGCAACTGTCGCTCTGATTACGACCAATCTGGATCAGGGCCGTGCCATCAATCTTGACGGGACGCCGACGTTTATTTTCGGTTCGGCTGCCGTTGCTCCAGGTGCTCTTAATGAAGAGCAGATGGAAGCCTTCCTGGAGCAGGCTAGAAAATCCTGAATTCTTAAGAGAAGTTCTTAGGTGCCGGAAGGGCCATCGCCGGGAATGTGAAAAGCGTAAATTTCGGATCCCAATTAGTGCCGTAATTGAGTGCCATATGAGCATGGAGGCGTTCTTGTGAAGATCGTCTTCCATGTAGAAAGGCGAAAATTTCGCCACTGTCCGTTCACATGCGGGCGGACTACGATGCAGGTCTCTTACAGTTGAAGAAGCTGGGATTCTCCGGCTCTTCTTGCACTAAGGTATATCGAAACTGTTCTCTCTGTTTCCGTCTGAAAATAGCGCTTCACGTCTTTCTGGCTCCCCTTCAGGAAGACAGCCCTTATTGATGGGTATCCTGAATGTTACGCCGGATTCGTTCTCTGATGGCGGTCATTTTCAGGCCCCGGAAACAGCGCTGGCACACGCCCGGTCCATGCTCACTGATGGTGCCGACATTCTGGATATCGGGGCGGAGTCAACGCGACCTGGTTTTCGCTCAGTGCCGGCCGATGAAGAATGGGCACGGCTTGAGCCGATTATTAACCGTCTTGCGCCTGAGGGCGTTCCGATCTCGGTCGATACAACGAAAGCCGTGGTAGCTCGGAAATCTCTTCAGGCGGGTGCACGAGTTATCAATGATGTTTGGGGCTTTCAGGCCGATCCAGATATGGCGTTCGTGGTGGCAGACAGGGGAGCCTCGGCGGTTCTCATGCACAATCGGCACGATTGCGATGATCAACTGGACCTACTGGCGGACTGGCACCGGTTTTTTGATCATTCACTCAATCTGGCTGAGAAGGCCGGGGTAAAGAAAGACTTTCTGATTCTGGACCCGGGAGTTGGTTTTGGAAAAACACAGGATCAGAACGTTCAGGCTGTGGCCTCCGTTGGTATTCTGAAACAGGAGTATGGTCTGCCTGTCCTTCTGGGGCTCTCCCGGAAGTCTATGTTTGGATATCTTCTAGGGCGCCCTGTAGACGAACGGCTGGCGGGAACCCTGGCTGCCAATCTTTTCGGTGCAGATGCTGGCGCTGATATTCTGCGTGTTCATGACGTTCGGGAGCATGCAGATGCGCTGGCAATGCGCCAGATCCTGAAGGACTGTAAATGATTACCGCCCCGCTGACTGCCGTCTTTGTTCGGGATCTTTGTCTGTTCGGTTATCATGGCGTGTTGCCGGAAGAGAACCGGATCGGGCAACGCTTCATCATTGATATCGAGATTCGTGCAGATCTCTCAGGGGCTATCGAAACAGACGACTACCTTCAGGCCGTCTGCTACGGCACTTTGTGCGATATCGCTTCTGACATCGTGACCGGAAAGCCCATGGGCCTGATAGAGGCCCTGGCGGGACGGATTGCTGATGAGGTTTTGAGGCGTCTGGGGCGTGTTGAGCAGGTTCTTGTGACCGTGCGCAAGCCGTCTGCACCCGTGCCCTATCCCGTATCGGAAACCGCGACGACAGTTGAGCGCCAGCGGGTTCATGAGGTTGCGTTCTCGCTGGGCGCCAATCTGGGGGACCGTGAGGCAATCCTGGCAGCTGCAATAGATTGTTTGTCTCTGGAGAGCGGCTTGCAGCTTCTGAACGTCTCGTCCCTGTACGATAGTGCACCGTGGGGTGGGATCGATCAGCCGGGATTCGTCAATCTGTGTGTAACGGGTCAGACAACGCTGCGTCCTCATGCAGTGCTGACGATTTGTAAGCGGATTGAGCGGGAGTTGGGTCGGCAGCCGGGTGTCCGCTGGGGGGCACGGGCTATCGATATTGATCTTCTTCATTATGATGAATGCAGTATTTCTGACCGTGTTTTGACGCTGCCGCACCCCCATCTGTTTGAACGGGCGTTTGTTCTCGAACCTCTGGCGGAAATAGCGGCAGGGCGTGTGATTGGTGGACGTCGGGTGGCGGACGCGCTAGCAGTCCTGCCTCGAACCAGCGGAGATGTGACCCGGCGTGACCCGGATCGTGCCGCTTCGGGGAACGAAGGAGCCTGAAACCCGACATGACTGACCGGAACGCCACGGCTGCAAAAGCCAGCAATGAAGACCTGCGCCCGCTCGAAGGCTTGTCTCGGCCTGCCGATGCGCAGGAGCGGATTGCGGGCGCAGTTCGTACAATTCTGGAAGCGCTCGGAGAAAATCCGGAGCGCGAGGGCTTACATGACACGCCTCAGCGCGTGGCAAAGATGTATCTGGAAGTGTTCGAAGGTCTGTATGAAGACCCGCGCGATCATCTGAAGACGCAGTTCTCAGCAGACCAGCACCATGGTGCGGTTATCGTCAAGGATATCCATTTCCATTCCATGTGTGAGCATCACCTTCTCCCGGTGCACGGTAAGGCGCATGTGGCCTATCTGCCGGCAGGCGGGCGTTTGACGGGCCTTAGTAAGCTGGCGCGCGTTGTGGAAGGTTTTGCTCGACGTCCCCAGTTGCAGGAGCGCCTGACCGATCAGGTCGCGCAGGCCATGGAGGATGTGCTGGCGCCGGAAGCTGTGCTCGTTGTGATTGAAGCCGAGCATATGTGCATGAGTATGCGCGGTGTACGCTCGCCGGGTTCCACTACGGTTACAATGATTGCCCGTGGAACCTGGAAGCATGACCATGCAGCCCGCATGGAGATCCTGTCTCTTCTGCGAAGCTGAAAGGCTTTAAAGATCCGATATGCTCATGTCTGCCCGGTTCCACCAGCAGGCTTGGGCAGCGCGCTCGACTTGCGGAAGATAGAATGAGGGATCGCCGCTGAGCTTGACCGTGTTGGTCGGGGTTTCTTCAAGCTCAATTTCATGAACGCGAAGCTTTCCGCCCTGATCGGCGAGAATGGCTGTCAGCTTGGCAAGCAGAAGCGCGGTCATGACTTCGGTCGTGGGGTCGCCTGGCGTGACGACGATCCTGCGTGCGCGTTCAGGCTCGTGATCCCGGAACCATGCCAGCAGCGGGTCTCGCTCCGATAACTGCAAAGCATGGTCGAGACTGTTGTCTACGAAATCATGCCAGCGGGTTTTGGCCTCTGCGAATGGCAGGATCATGTTCTGGTGACCATCCAGCCGTTTCTCGTCAACGGGCCGGAGTGTCACCTTCACATATTCATTATGCCCATGCGGAACCGCACACTTCTCACTGGTGCCAGTAATAAGCCTGTGGCCCATGCAGAAACGGCGCGTAAAGACGAGTTCTGCGGTCATGCTTTGCTCTCGCAATAACGGCGCCAGCCTTCAGCACGGAGCTGACAGGCCGGGCATGTGCCACAGCCATAGCCCCAGGCGTACTGATGTGTGCGATCTCCCATATAGCAGGAGTGGCTCTCCTGATTGATAAGATCTACGAGCGCTTTTCCGCCGAGTTCTTCCGTCAGATCCCAAGTTTGAGCTTTGTCGATCCACATCAGGGGCGTGTGCAGCACGAAGCGCTGGTCCATGCCCAGGTTCAGGGCAACCTGCAGTGCTTTGATCGTATCGTCGCGGCAGTCCGGGTAGCCCGAATAATCGGTTTCACAGACGCCCGTAACGATATGCTTGACGTTGCGACGATAAGCCAATGCGGCTGCGAACGTCAGGAAGATCAGGTTACGACCTGGCACAAAGGTATTGGGCAGACCACTTTCGTTGAAGCCAATTTCGGCTTCTCGGGTCAGAGCGGTCTCGGACAGGGCGCCAAGGGATGCCAAATCAATGGTATGATCTTCACCCAGCCTTGCTTTCCATTCTGCAGAATGGGCTGCCATCTGCGCGCGCAGGGTGGCACGGCACTCAAGCTCGACAAGATGTCGTTGTCCGTAAGCGTAACCTACGGTCTCAACACGATCGAAACGGGAGAGAGCCCAGGCGAGGCAGGTTGCTGAATCCTGGCCGCCAGAAAACAGGACGAGGGCGGCGTTGCTCATGGAATTCCGATCATCTTGTGAGTTTGCAGGGAAAGGCGCCAGCGCGGATGTGCCAGACAATACGCAACAGCAGCCTGCGTGTTCTCCAGGCGGTTCGGTCCATCCATTGGCTGCAACCAGAAGTGCTGAAAGGACAGCGTGTCGAACAGTTCGGGTGGGAGCTCGATCTGTGGATATACGAGCTTCAGCTCCGAGCCATTTTTCTGGACCAGGGCGCCACCCGGTTTGGGGCTGACACAGATCCAGTCGATCCCGTCCGGTGCGGCGATTGTTCCGTTGGTTTCAACGGCAATCTCAAACCCCCGGGCCTTCACGGCAGCAATCAGTTCCGCATCCAGTTGGAGAAGTGGCTCTCCTCCTGTGAACACAACATAACGGCGGCCCGAAGCATCAGCGACGCTTTGCCAGCATTGTTCGATCGTATCCGCCAGAGTGGCTGCGTCCTGAAAGCGGCCGCCTCCTTCACCGTCGGTTCCAATAAAATCCGTGTCGCAGAAGCGGCATGCTGCCGTTTCACGGTCCTGCTCTCGGCCTGACCACAGGTTGCACCCGGCAAACCGGCAGAATACCGAGGCGCGACCCGTCTGCGCACCCTCTCCCTGGAGGGTGACGAACATTTCCTTCACAGCATAAGACATGACCGCAGCATTTCGGCGAGGACGCGGCCAGATGCAAGGGAAAACATTCTTTTATCTGCGGACAGATGTTTCGACGGCCCGCAGGGGTGGGCAGAAACGTCTTTCATGGTAGGGAGAAGCCCATGGAAGACAGCAACTCCCGTACTCCCATACTCGATCTGGCTCCGCAGAAGGGATTCGGCCGTATCCGGGCCGCATTGGATGACCTGAAGGCCGGCTTTCGGCTGCTGCCACTGGCTGTTGCTCTTGGCTGGCTGGACATCAAGCTCCGATATCGCGGGTCAGTGCTGGGGCCATTCTGGCTGACAATTTCGACCGCGATCATGACGGCAGCCATGGGGGTGGTCTACGGCTATCTTTTCCATATGGATCTGCCGCATTACCTGCCGTTTCTATCGCTTTCAATTGTATTGTGGGGATATATCAGCGGCGTCATAAACGATGCTGCGACGGCCTTTACGCAGAGTACATCGCTGTTTCATGCCAGACGGATTCCCGCCACACTGCCGGTCATTCGACTGATTGTCCGTAACGTGCTGATGTTGCTCCACAACGTTGTGGTCATTGTCGTTGTGTTCGGCATCTATCACGTTTGGCCGAAGCACAGCTGGAGCCTGCTGCTGAGTGTGCCGCTCTGGCTGCTGGACAGCTTTTCGATCATTCTGCTGATCGGGATGCTTGGGGCGCGTTTTCGAGATATCGCACCCATCATGGCGTCACTTCTGCAGATCTTCTTTTTCGTCACACCCGTGATCTGGAAACCGGATCTGATCTATGTGGGACGTCAGTACCTTCTTTTGGATCCGTTCTACCCCATTTTGGAAATCATGCGTGGCCCATTGATGGGATACGAAGTTCGGCCCGTCCTCTGGTATGCTGCAATCGGGCAGGGCATTCTTCTTTGGGGGGGCGCCGCTGCGCTGTTCTGTCGTATGCGCGCCCGTATTCCGTACTGGATCTGATAGAATGCCAAGTATTGTCGTTGATCAGCTTCGGATCGATTTTCCCCTGTATCATGGGCAAAGCCGCTCGTTGAAGCGGCATGTCGGGGACAAGCTTTCCAGTTTTCGTCCCGGCTCTCCGGCGGCACATCTGGTGCAGGATGGCCGGGAGCGGACCATTGTCAGTGTTTTGCAGGATATCAGCTTCAGTCTTGCCCCCGGCGAGCGACTGGGTCTGATTGGACGCAATGGCGCGGGCAAAACCACGCTTCTCCGTGCGCTTGCAGGCATTTACGAACCCGTACAGGGGCGTGTTCGGCTGGAAGGTTCGATTGGGACGCTGCTGGATAGCAGTCTTGGCATGAACACAGAATTGACTGGGCGTGAGAATATCCGTCTGTTCGGCCTGCACGGCGGTCTTTCCAAGCAGCAGACGGCTCAGTTGGATCGGGATGTTGAGGCATTTGCAGATCTGGGCAGCTATATGGATATGCCTGTCAAAGCCTACAGTTCAGGAATGACGGTTCGCCTGGCTTTTGGTTTGGCAACGGCCATGACGCCACAAATTCTTCTGATGGATGAATGGTTTTTGGCTGGCGATGGTGCTTTTATGAACAAGGCAAGAGAACGGCTGGAAGGCATGGTCCAGCATGCAGATATTCTTGTGATTTCGACCCATCAGCCAGACATCATGCGGAAATGGTGCACACGGGTTATCTGGCTGGAAAATGGGAAGATCCGGATGGATGGTCCTCCAGATGAGGTGTTGGAAGTTTATCTGACGGCCTGATTGCCTTGGGATCAGGCCGTAATATGCAGGTCCCTGTGGTTGTCTGTAGCGTCAGACGGGCTGTTCGTCGTTGTTTCAGAAATGATATTGCCCGAAGAATCCGTAATCGTGGTGGTGACAGAGCCATCGGCGTTTGTCGTCGTGGTTGTCTCTTCGGCCGAAGAGGAGGGCGTCGTGTTCGAGCTCTGATTCGCGGCTGTGCCATAGAGCGTCGATAGATTGGAAACTGCGTCAAGAGAGGAGATGGAAGACATAAATTGCATCCTGCAAAGATGAGGGATGCTTAGAGTGTCTGCCTCGCCGGTTAAGGATTTCTTACGAAACCGATGGCTCTTTGTAGCCAAGCGTAACACTTCTTTCCGTATACGAGAAAAACGGAAAAGCTCTATGCTTGATAAAGATAGAATTTTTAGGGGGAGTTAATCAGCGCCACTCTTTAAAGAGTGGCGCGAGTGACGGGGCTCGAACCCGCGACCTCCGGCGTGACAGGCCGGCGCTCTAACCAACTGAGCTACACCCGCAAATCGCTTTAGGCGATTTTTGGACCGTCCGTTCGAGGCCGTGTTGGCTTCCTCTCGGTCGGTGGCGGTGATTTAGCAGTGTGCTCTGGGGGTGGCAAGAGCGTTTTTAAAAAAAATGCTTTTTTCGAGCAAAAAAAATGACTTGCAGGAAAAACGTGAGGTGCGAACAGTGTAACTGTTTGAAACGTTTGGTGGATGTGTGCCGGAATGTGGGTGTTGAAGCGACTGGGAGCCGTTGGGCTGCTTGCTGTGGCTCTGTCGGCTTGTGCGCCGACGGGGCCGCATCAATGTAAGCTGTATATCAGCGGCGTCATGCCAATCATTAATAGCTCGGGATCTCCGATTGTCAGGGCTGGTATCAACGGTCACCCAGCCGCACTCATCATCGACACAGGGGCTGCTACGTCGGTTATTGGAAGCTCCTACATTTTGCCCCTTGGACTGGAAGTTATGGGCCCAGTGGGCACTATGACGGGTGTGGGGGGAAGCGAGCTTGTTCAGGCTGTTATGATCAAAAGCTTGGAAATGGGGCCTTCCAGCGCCAGAAATATTGTCACCATTGCAGGTGGAAAATTCGGGGAGAAAGCTGACGGCCTTCCGGTGGTGGGTCTTTTCGGGCAGGAGTTTCTTGCCAATTACGACACAATCGTCGACATGCCTGATCATGTTGTCCAGTTGGTTCGCACCGAAGACTGCGCGGTTGCAACGCCAGGATGGGAAGGCACAATCCACAAAATTCCTGTCACCCATTCAGCTAATGATGGGTTGAAAACAAGGCTGCAGATCAAGATCAATGGCAAATCAGCCGATGCTGTTCTGGATACCGGGGCCTCTTCCAGCCTTGTGACAATGAGCGTTGCACGGAGGGCAGGGGTCACTCGAGCGATGCTGAGTAACGATCCTGTCTTTCCTGGCTATGGTGTTACCCGCGAACCGATAAAAATTTATCGACATCTCTTCTCTACGTTGGAGGTAGGAGATATCGCATTCAAGAATATCAGGCTGGATGTCGTTGAAAGCCTTCCGGGCAGTGAGGCTCTTCTTGGGAGTGATTTCCTGAAACACTATCGGCTCTGGATTTCTCGGGATGATTATCTTTACGCTCAGCACGATAAAGACATCCCTGCTGGAGAGGCTGATCAGAGTGCGGCTCGACAGCCGTAACTCTGAAATATCCGGGAAGTGCTGTTAACGGAGTATCAATCAGTCACGGGTAAGACAGTCCTTCATGTCCTTTGTGCTGTGCACGGTGGGGGCAGGTTCTGTTTTGACTGGGTGATCTGGAATGTCTTTCTCACGCGAGCCCGTAAGCACTAAAAGCAGCGGCGTAACTCCAGCGCTGCTGTGGATAGGTCTGCTGTTCCCCATGCTGCTTCTTTGTTGTGCGGCATATTGGCGTGTGCGAGGAATGGCAGGAAGCGTGACAGGCAACAGGCTCTTCGAGTTCCTTGCGCCTGACGCCTTAATTTTCCTTGGCATAAGCCTCTCTGGTATCCTAATTTTCTTTTCAGTCTTTCGTCCAGCTCAACAGCTTGCACAGGCTGCGCATCAACTTGCAGATCAAAGCATTCCTACCTCTATAACGGTTCCAGCTCTTGATGGCGTGCGCGAGCGTCTTCAACGTCTTCAAACTGATCTGGAGAGAAGTCAGAGGCAGGTTGCTGAAGCGCAGACTTCCGCCCGTCATGCTCAGGAAGAAGCCAGTCGGTCACAAAGCGAGGCGATGACTGAAGCCCGCTCGCGCGATGAAATGATCGAGGTGCTCGGGAGTGCCTTGAAAAACCTCAAAGCAGGGCGTCTTGACCAGAAACTGGAAGAGGCTTTCCCGGAAAAATACGAACGGTTGCGGCGAGATTTCAATGAGACACTTGCGGACCTTCAGAAGATCCTAGTGTCTCTAAACGATAGTGTAGGAACGATTTCTTCTGGATCTGCCGAGATTGCTTCTGCCGCCGATGACCTCGCCCGTAGAACGGAACAGCAAGTCAGTCGTCTTGAAGAGACAACACACTCCGTTGGAAGTGTGACCGAGACAGTCAAGAAGACCGCAGATGCGGCGATGCACGCAAGTATTGTCGTTACCCAGACGCGGGAGCGAGCTGAGAGCTCTCGTGAAATCATGGCTGCTGCAACGGCTGCGATGCTGGATATTCAACAATCGTCCAAGCAAATTGGTCAAATTTTAGGACTGATTGACGACATTACGTTTCAGACAAATCTCTTGGCGTTAAATGCAGGTGTCGAGGCGGCACGGGCGGGAGAAGCAGGGAAGGGATTTGCTGTTGTCGCCACAGAGGTCCGGGCCCTTGCACAGAGATCAGCCAATGCGGCGAAAGATATCAAAAATCTGATTACATCCAGCACTCAGCAAGTCGGCAAAGGGACAGCACTCGTTCAGGAAACTGGTGCTGCAATGAAGACGATCGTTGAGAATGTCGGCGAAATCAGTGTCCTGATTGGCGAAATTGCGACTGCAGCGCAAAGCCAGGCAAATGACCTCTCTGAGATAAGTCTGGCCGTAAATCAGATGGACCAGAATACTCAGCAGAATGCTGCGATGGTCGAGCAAGCGACCGCAGCAAGTCATAACCTTAGTGAAGAAGCCAAGGAGTTGGTGCAGATTGTCCATCATTTTCATGTTGGGGAGCGTGACTTGATCGGAACCGGACGCCATCAGACCGACTATAATTTGGTGCCATCGTCACCACTATTCTCGACGGATGATTTTCAAACATCTGATGAAGGCTGGGAGGAATTTCGGTAATGGCGGTGCTTTGTCTCCCAGAAGATATGGGGACTGTATTTGCGGTAACGCTTTTGCAGGAGCTTAGAGAGCAATCGACAGACATTACGTTGAATGCTGGAAGCGTTAAACGCCTGGGAGGACGATGTTTTGAAGTTCTACTTTCAGCTCAGAAGACAGCTCATGCCCGGCAGTCTCGTTTTCTAATCCAAAACCCATCAGCCGAATTCACGCAAGCATTGGAAACGATGGGTGGGACCTTCTTACTAGAAGAAGGCGATACGCCATGAATATCATGATCGTTGATGATTCCAGAACAATCCGGGATCTTTTGCGGAATGTACTGCAGTCGGCAGGGCATATCGTTTGTCTGGCAGAAGATGGTGTGGATGCTCTGGCACAATTAGTAGAGTTTGATCCGGATATTATTATTACAGACCTGAATATGCCACGGATGAATGGACTGGAGCTTGTCAGAAAGCTGCGTCTTGAAAAGAAAACACAATATTTACCAATACTTTTTTTAACGACCGAAGGAAGTCCAGAGGCTCGGAAGGAAGGTCGTGCAGCTGGCGCGACAGGATGGATAGTGAAACCATTCACTGCGGACCGTCTGCTTGAGACTATTGAGCGTGTGTCACCATGAGTGAGAATGGCTCTATGGATGAACTGGAAAGCATTCGTCAGGTTTTTTTCGAAGAGTGCGAAGAGCATTTATCTGCGCTAGAAAATGAACTTGAGACGTTTAACTCGTCTTCTGAAAAAATTAATACGATTTTTCGGGCTGTTCATTCCATCAAAGGAGGAGCAGGTGCTTTTGGCATGGAAAATCTGGTGCGCGCTGCTCACCTGTTTGAAACAGTCCTTGAGAAAATCCGTTCAGGGCAATGCAGCATCGATCAGGATAAAATCGCAATATTTTTGAAAGCAACGGATGCTTTAGCCGATATTGTCGCTTTTTATCGCTTCGGGACGCCATTACAAAACCAAGATGATGTCTGGAGGGACCTTAGCCTGTGCTTGGAAGATAATTCTGCGTTATGTGCACAGCCAGAACTGAACCCGACCATCCTGGAAGACATAGATGGAATTCATTTTCAGCCTGTTAAGATAGATATCGACGTTCCAAAGGAAAACACCTTCTATATTGAGGTGCAGCCTTTATTTTCGTTGTATTCTCATGGCGACGATGTAAGAAATCTCTTCGAATTTTTACAAAAAAAGGGTTTTCTTTCTGTTGAAGTAAAGCCCCACAAAATTCCACTTTTGGACGCATTCGAGCCGGATGTGACATATTTACAGTGGAATATTACCTTAAAGACTTCTGAGGGCAGGAAAAATATTGAAGAAATATTTGAATGGTCAGGAGAAGATCTTAAAGTAGGATTTGTCGATTTTTTTCATAAGGAAAATACTCAAGAAAAAGCGGCTAATCCGTTTGTGGGAGACGAAAATCTCGAGGGTAGTTCAGTTGTATCGCCTGTAATTTCCCCGATTTCGAAAGCTGAATATAAAGAAAACCCTACAGTTCGTGTTGATACGCGCAGAGTGGATAAACTCGTAGATTTAGTAAGTGAATTGGTTATTAATCAAGGAGCTATTCGCACCCAGATGCAATCATACGGTATCCAGCCAGGTTCTTCGCTCGATGCAGTAATCGCGGAGTTAAATCAACTCACCCACGAATTGCAAGAAAATGTAATGGCGATGCGCGCACATCCTATTAGGACTGTTTTTCAGCGCATGGGAAGAATTGTGAGAGAGACAGCCCGTCTTTCTGGAAAGCAGGTCCTATTGCATATAGAAGGTGAAGAAACAGAAATTGATAGATCAATACTTGAAAAGCTTTTTGATCCATTGATGCATATGGTTCGCAATGCAATAGACCACGGCCTAGAAAATGCAGATGTCAGAAGTATGGAAGGTAAAACATATGAAGGAAATCTCTATTTGAGAGCTTTTCATCATTCTGGCCGCGTTATTATTGAAGTGGAAGATGATGGTTCAGGGTTGGATTGTAAGAAAATTTATAATAAAGCCATTGAAAATAAAGTTATTTTTCCTGGAATTCCTATGGAAAAAAAAGAGATTCAAAATTTAATTTTTTCACCAGGATTTTCTACAGTCGAAATTGTTTCGGACTTATCTGGGCGCGGTGTAGGGATGGATGTTGTAAAAAATTCAATATCAGATATCGGCGGAAAAATTATCATTTCCTCTAAAGAAAGAGAAGGGACTAAATTCTCTATTTCTCTTCCTTTAACACTTTCTGTTTTGGAGGGATTGATTTTTAAAATAAATAATCAAAAATTTATTATACCTGTCCCGAATGTTGTGGAAGCTTTTGTATTTAATAGAAAAAGAACTTTTAAAATTTCAGAAAAAAAATGGGGATATTCATATCGTGATGAAATAATCCCGATAGATTTCAATGAAGAAAATGAAATTTCAGATAAAACAAGAAAAGAAAAAATATGCATTGTAGTGGAGAATGAAAAAAAATCAAAACTAGCTATAATGGCGGATGAAATAATAGATCAATCTAGATTTGTTATTAAATCTATAGAAAAAAACTATAAAAAAATATCAGGATTTTCATTGTCTAGTATTTTGGGAGATGGGAGCGTGGCGTTAATTGTCGACGTAGATTCTCTTGCGAATTATTAATTGAAATAAGCAATATTATTGACGAGGTGTAGGAGGAAGTATGTCGCAAATTTTGATTTTTTCATCGAACAATCAAGAGTACTCCATTGATATACGTTGCGTAAAAGAAATAAGAAATTGGATTAATTCGACACCTGTCCCAGATTCGTCAGAGTTTCTTGAAGGCATCATTAATATCCGTGGATCTGTCATTCCTTTGATTGATTTCTCGAAAAAAATTAATGCTTCAGGTATGAAACATGAAAAAAAAGCAATTATTGTTGTGGAGGGAAATAATAAAATAATTTCATTCTCTGTGGAGGATGTTTTAGAAATATTAGATTTTGAACAGGAGAATTTGAAAGATTTTTCTAACTTGAATTTAAATGAAAATTGTTCTTTTTTCGAGGGAATTATTAATTTAGAGAATAGAAATATTTTCAAAATAGATGAATCGTTGTTTATAAAAGATTGTATCCATGGAGACTAAAAATAAATTCTTAATAAGAGAAGAAGAATTTTTTCTTATTTCGAAAATGGTTAAGGAATTAACCGGCATTTCTTTAGGAAAAAGAAAAAACAATCTTATTATTTCAAAAATATCAAGTAGAATAATGGATAATAATATTAATGGTATTGAGGATTATTATAAATTTATTAATTCCAGGAGAGGAAATGATGAAAGGATAAAAATAATTTCTGACATTACAACAAATGTGACTGAATTTTTTAGAGAAAAGAAACATTTTAATTATTTAGACAGACTTTTGCGGCATGATTTTTATAGGGACGCTTATTCAGGAGAAGAAATTCGTATTTGGTCTTCTGCATGTTCTAGTGGAGAGGAGGCGTATTCTGCCGCAATGACGGCAGTTGAGTCGTTGAGTGGCTTGCCTTCAAAAACAATTAAAATTCTTGGTACTGATATCGATCCAGAAATGATCGGGAAGGCGAGGAGCGGAATTTATTGTAAAAATCACGCTTCAAAAATTCCTTCAGAAAAATTTAACAAATTTTGCGTAAACAATATAGATACGTTTTCTATGTCGGAGAATATCAAAGGCTTAATAATTTTTAAAATATTAAATATTACAAGGGATTGGCCATTTCAATCAAAATTTCATGCGATTTTTTGTAGGAATGTTTCAATTTATTTTGACAAACAAACAACAGATCTTCTCTGGAAGAGGTTATCTAGCCGAATTCATCTTAATGGTGAGATTTATATTGGACATTCAGAGCGAATACCAAATTCTCAAGAGTTAGGCCTTCGGCCCATTGGAACGAATGCGTACAAAAAGGTCTTATGATACGGTTAGATTACAAAATTTCAGACTGTATGTCGTCCCGACAACCAATTTCAGTTTTGGTTGTAGATGATTCTTTGACAAGTCGAGCGCTCATAACGCTGTCGCTGAAGCAAGACAAACGGGTTCAAGTGGTAGGAACTGCAAGTACACCACTGGAGGCACGAGATCTGATTGTCAGGTTAAAGCCAGATGTATTGACCCTGGATGTTGAGATGCCGGGGATGAACGGTTTGCAGTTTCTCGAAAAGATCATGCGCCTACGTCCGATGCCAGTCGTCATGGTCTCCAGTCTTTTGTCGCCTTATGGAGAAATCACAGAGCGGGCCCGGCAGATGGGTGCTGTACGGTGCTTCTCCAAAATACCTGTATTGCATGGAGAAGACGCTTTCTCTGGGTTGGCAGACGTTGTGGTTCAGGCGGCATTCTGTAGACCGGGAGGACATGCAAAGGCTCCTTTAATTGAAGAGGAGGCTCAAAACGTCATTGTGGCAATTGGCGCGTCTACAGGAGGGGTTGAAGCGCTTTCTGAAGTGCTGGAAAGTTTCCCGGTTGACTGCCCGCCTACGGTAATTGTGCAGCATATGCCACAGCAGTTTTCGGAGAACTTTTCTCGACGCCTGAATTCAATTTCACGCCCACAAGTTGGTCTAGTTAAGGATTTTTGCCGACTGGAACGTGGGAAAGTTTTGATTGCACCGGGCGGACCGGCGCATACAGAAATTTCTCAGGCTGAAAAAACTGGTTCTTATGTTTGCCGTCTGGTGTCCCAACCCCCGATGAATGGTCATCGACCTTCGGTTGACGCTCTTTTTTTCTCTGTGGCCCAAGCCGCTGGTCCCCAAGCCGTTGGCGTGATTTTGACAGGGATGGAAGCTGACGGCGCTAAAGGATTATTGGCTATGCGAGAGGCGGGCGCTCGAACGATTGGCCAAGATCAACAGACGTCAGTCATTTACGGTATGCCGAGAGCCGCATTCGAGTGCGGTGCTGTGGAAACGCAACTTCCCTTAAGCGAAATCGGACCTGCTATTTTGCGGTTAGCTGAGCGGCATGCAATGGAGAATTATCAATGATTTCTGCCTCATCCATGTCTGTTCTTCTTGTGGATGATCAGACATCTATTCGCTCGTTGTTGAGGAATAGTCTTGTTCAATTAGGCTTTGTCAAAGTTTCTGGGGTCCGTAACGGACTGGAGGCTCTTGACCATCTGAAGGCTAATGCAACGCATCTGATTATATCAGACTTCAATATGCCAGATATGGATGGTCTGGAGTTGTTGAAGGCGGTTCGCTCTTCGCCTGCGTTTGGGAAAACGGGGTTCATCATGTTGACGGGCCAAGCGAATAAAGAGTTGGTGCAGCAGGCTATTTCGGCTGGAGTAAATAATTTTCTGGCTAAGCCTTTTACAACGAGTTCGTTAAAATCTCGGATCGAGGCAGTGTTTGGCCCAATCTGTGGAGCTTGACCCCATGGCTCAGGTCGAGCTGGCTGTTTTGCTGGAAGGAATGGCAATGCAGTATGCCAAAGCATTCTCAGAATGCAGACGCCTTGAGGCAATTCTGCTTGATGCTTGCTGCCAAAAAGAGGGTACTTCCCTGCAGGGACTGGATGTTCTGATGCAGGAATTGGAGCAAATGAGCGTGTTGTGTCATCGCCTTTCAATGCAGTCAGATGTGCAGGGTGTGCAAATTTCTGACCGCGCGATTGAACATTTGACGCTGTCTCACCTTCGCGGAGTGCTCAGAGGGCGTCCTATTGCCTCATATGCTGCTGGCGCTGATGTAGAATTATTTTAGTGTCCATTTAGCTTGGTTTACTAGCGTCTCCCGGCTGAGAATGAACCATTGTCCGATGCTTCTGGAGGCCACGGAGAAGTTGTTCCGCGTCTGAGGGGGTAAAGACGAAACCGACGGGACCGTATGCAGGATGTTGAAAGGCCAGTAAGGACCCTTCAGTCAAGGCATCAATCTGTAAGGCCCAGTTCGTTTTATAAACAGGAGCGAAGCGCGCTCCTTCAATCGGCGCTGGCGGACGCTTTTCCAGTAGCGCTGTGCGTGCCATCCCCAAGCTGGTAATCAACTGGTTCAACTGGGCTTCATCCAGAGAAATGTCACCGGTCAGACCGCTTCCATCCAAAAAGGAGAGAATGATCTTTTGCCCGTCTTCTGAGCGGGTTACCTGCATGCGCGGGTTGCTAGTCATCTCGAGCGCCTCTTTTCAGGGGGTTCCAACGGGAGAATTCTGATGGAATGGACCACTCCATGTCCACCAACCCAAGCGTGTAGCCGTTTGGGTAAGAGCTTCTTCTGCTTCGCGGGCTTTTTGTGGGGTAGGGAAGAGGCCAAAGCAGGTAGCGCCTGATCCGCTCATACGCGACAGAAGGCAATCCGACTGACTTTGAATCGCAGTGAGAACGTCAGAAATAACCGGGGCATGAGCAATCGCGGGTGCCTGAAGGTCATTCGCCGTTTGCCGTAATAGATCCACAAGGTCCCGCATTGACGACCATTGGCTGGGGAGCACCGGTTTTGTACGCTGGACGATACCCCCCATTGCGGCAAAGCTGCGGAAGATATCGGGCGTTGACACACCAACGCCTGGATTAATCAGCAGAATTCCGCCGTTCGGTATTTCTGGTGCTGGGGTCAGAATTTCCCCAATCCCTTCCATGCGTGTCGCTTGCTGGCGAACGCAGACGGGAACGTCGGCACCAAGGGGCTCTGCAAGTGTGCAAAGATCGGACTCTGTTGCGTTCCAGACGCGTGAAAGGAGGCGCAGTGTACACGCGGCATCAGCGGAGCCGCCGCCAATACCTGATGCGACAGGTAGATCCTTTTTCAGTGTCAGCCGGTATGCGTCATGAGAGCCGCTTTTTGCCTGAAGCGCACGGGCGGCCTTAAGAACGAGATTGCTGTCGTCGGCTTCAAGGCCTTTGCCAAATCGTCCTTCAATGGACAGAGAAAACCGATCGCACTTTTCTCCCACACTGATCGTGTCGGCTGCCCCGGCGAAGACTGCGAGACTGTCGAGCAGATGATACCCGTCAGGCCGCCGCCCAGTGACATGCAGATAGAGATTGATTTTGGCGTGGGCGGTATCTTGAAGACGGGTCATTTGTTCTGTTCGAATGATTTGAGATGTGGGCCGCCCTGCTGGAGGGCATTCAGAATGAGAGTGCGATCCTGAGGCTGCGGATTGTCATCCAGAGACTGGTTCCATTGATCCTGAGCCTCCGTGTGGCGACCGAGATACCAATATGCAACGCCCAGATGATAGCCGATTTCGGCATCACTCGAGGCATGCTCCGCAGCTTGAATAAGAATGGGTAGTGCAGTTTTCAGGTCGCCTTTGGCCTTGAGAAGGGCCCAGGCGTAGCTGTCCTGAATAGATGGATCGTTAGGCTGAAGTTCCACCGCGCGCTTAAGCAACTGTAAGGCGTGGTCTTGGTCAATATCGTGTTCGATACTGGCATAACCGACGAAGTTAAGAACTTCTGGCTGGTCAGGGGCGAGTTCCAGCGCATGGTGCATATCTTCCTGCATCATGGCCCAGTCTCCGTTTTCCTGGGCAGCCATGGCGCGACCGAGAAGTATCGGCCAGGCAATCTCCTTTCGAGGAGGGGAGGCCTTGAGAGCTTTCGTATAAAGATCGATCGCCTCGGCATGATGGCCCATCTGATCCTGAACTTCAGCCAGTTGAACCAGAAATTGCGGGTTACCCGGAAGCAGGGTCAGCGCGCGATGAAGCGCATCGGCTTGAAGTGGAAGATCGTGGGAGCGGCTGGCCAGATTGACTCGCTCTTGGGCCGCCAGCGCTGCCAGAGAGTCCGTGCTGGAAACCGAATTGAGTGTCTCGAGGCCCTTCGAGATCTGATTGCCGTCACGGAAGGTGTCGGCAAGGAAAATGCGTGCAACCGTGAGGGTGGGATCAAGATAGAGGGCCTGTTGCAATGCGATGATGGCCGGATCGTGAGGAATGCCTTCCTGCTGAATAACGTCCGTGATCATCAGGGCAAGTTGCAGGTTCAAAATTGCCGCACCCTGAGAGGGAGAAAGGGGAGGTCGTTTTTTCAGGTTATGCTGAAGTGGCCCAATGATCATGGAGGCGAGAGGGGAACTCACGCCCAGCGCAGCAACGGCATCAAGTGCTGCCTTATGCTGGCCCTGACTTTCCAGCCAGCCACCATAAATCTGGGCGTAAAGAATCTGGAGCGTCAGCGGATCATCGGGGCTGTTGCCAGTCTTCTGATAGAGAAGTTCAGCCTGATGCTGAGAAGGCAGTCGCTCTGCAATCAGCGCAGCATGGAACAGGTAGAGGCGGCGTGTCGGGGCAAAGGTCGCAGCGGCGTTGAGAGTGGAAAGTGCCTGCTCGACATGGCCTTCGTCTGTCTGCGCCCATGCGAGAAGAACTGGCGTTGCAACAGAGACCAGAGGGCCTCGATGGTTATTGCGGCTCAGGGTCTGGCGCATTTCCGTCCAGGATTTCCGAGTAACCGCGTTCTGGGCAAGGACGAGGGTGGCAATATCGCTGGCGGGAAGCGTTTTGGCGAACGTCACAGCCTCATCTTCATGTCCGGTCATGGCAGCGTAGCGCAGAGCATCTTCGCGCAGCTTCAGATCGCGGGAAGATAACGTCAGGACATGTGAAAGCGCGTTATAGGCAGCGTCGATCTCACCGCGTTGCATCATGACGCTCGACGCCAGCAGCCAGCCGGTCAGGGATTTCCCGGGATCAATAGCGGGCAGTGTTTCCGGAGGAGGGGCCGCAAATGCTGAGGGCAGGAGGGTTCCCGCCAGCAGAAGTGCCGAGAGACCCGCGCGAAGCGAGTGCGAAAAAACCGGAATTGATCTGGGCCAGCCGCGCGTGATCTGCATAATGGGTCAATTCTAGACCGCATGCGGTCATACGCCAACCTGAACGGATTTTTCATGACACCCCAGCCTGTTCCGAGCCGGGCAGAACTGCTTGCCGCGCTACAGCTGCAATATGACTGGGGTGTGGACGAGGTTCTTTCGGAAGAGACGATTGACCGCCTTTCGGATGTGCCTCGGAGTCTGCCTGCGCGAGTGGACACCTTACACGCCAGACCAGCGTTACCCAGGGAAGTGCCATCGCCTGCGCCGGTATCACCCGGGCTGGAACAGGCACGTGATCTGCCGGCCCTGATTCGGGCGAGCGAAACGCTTGATGATCTGTTTCTGGCGCGGACGGCAACGCATCGGCTCAAGCCCGTTTTTGTCGATGCTGCTCGCTTCATGCTGATTGGAGAGACGCCGGATGCGGATGAAGATCGCTCTGGAGAACTTTTTGCGGGGCGTGCCGGTGAGCTTCTGGATCGAATGCTGGCCACTGCAGGGCTGGAACGCTCCGTGCTCTCAATGGCACCAGCAGTTCCATGGCGGCCGCCAGGAGGGCGTGGTGTAACGGATCAGGAGATGCGGTCCTGTCGTCCGTTGCTGTTGAAAACGATCGCCCTGTGCCGACCACCGTTTCTGGTGACGATGGGAGTAACGCCTCTGCGGCTGCTTCTGGGGGATCAGGCCATGCTGAATCGGCTGCGTGGCAAATGGACGGAAATTCGGATTCCCGAGCTGGATGCACCGGTTGCTCTGCTGCCTATGCGACACCCGTTACAACTCGCTGCCAGCCCTGCTGCACGCCGGAATGCGTGGCAGGATCTTCTGGTTTTGATGGAGCGATTGAGTGCGGAAAATACAGAACTAAACACGTCCTGATTTAAACCTGTAAAAAACTTCGCGAAAACGCAAAAAACTACTCGAAAACAGGTGTTTGCCACTGGATTGTTCCAGTGTGTGACGATATCATCGCTTAGTCCGAGGCTCTGTTCTGGTTAACCAAAACTTGCCAGCGTGCCAGAAACCGGGTAGCACCCGGCGGCTATGCGAAGGATTACCCCTTTCATCTCAGGTGGCACGGCGCGAGCGTTGCTTGTGAGTGTGCTGATTCTGACCGGTGGAACTTTCTCCCCGGTGCGTGCTGACGGTGTGCAGACTCTGCCCCCTCAGCCAGACCATGCTGGCGATGAAACAGCGTTTGCAGAAGCCCGTCCCAGCCTCGGTGGGGACGGCATTGTATCGCTGCCACACCCTCTGACGGCCACTATGGCCAGTCGATATCGTCTGATCCTGCAGGCGCAGCGTCGTGGTGACCTGCAAGAAGCCATGGAGCAGACGCGTTTGCTTACGGATCGCGTCCTGCTGGGCGATGTTCTGGCAGATCGCTATCTTGCGCCTGGTGCTCATCCAGGAGCGGACCAGCTTCGCGACTGGTTGAAAAACTATTCAACCCAACCGGACGCCCCTGCAATTCAGGGGCTTCTGGTAAGGACTGCTCCGGCAGGCTCCGTTCAGGTCCAGAATTTTGTGAGGTCTCTGGCGCCTGAAGATCGTCCTGAAACTGTCCACCTGCCCAATAGTTCCCCTGCGGATCCATTGGCGCATGCCTTCACGCGTAACCCTCTTCTGGATCGTACGGTTCAGGAGAGGGTGATGCAGGGCGTGAAGGGCGCAGCCAGTGCATTGCACCTTGTGGATATTACGCCTGGCATGACCCCTGCCTATGCAGGGCAGCTTTACGGAGAAATTTCTCTGGGGCTGCTCTCCCAGGGAGATGCTCAAAGCGCGCTGCGTCATGGTTGCGCCGGCTTCGAGCGAGGAGGCCATCAGGTTGGTCTTCCTGCTTATGTTGCTGGTCTGGCTGCCTGGCGTCAGGGTCATCTTGATGCGGCATATGAGCTGTTTGAATCGGCGGCGAATGCTCCAGTTACATCGCCCGAGCTTCATGCAGCCGCAGCGTTCTGGGCTGCACGTGCAGAAATTCGCCGTCACGCAATGGCGGCATACGTGTCCTGGCTCCATCGTGCAGCGAACCATCATGAAACATTTTATGGGATGCTCGCCGCTCAGACACTGGAGCTCGGACGTAAGGGGCATGCCCGCCTGCCAGACAGCGTAACGGAAATCACGCTCCGTGATCCTGTTCCGGTTCTTGGGGAAATTGACGTCGAGGCCATCAGTGCGCTTCCGCAGGGCCGACAGTTGTTTGCCCTGCTTCAGATTGGCGAGCGTGCACGCGCCGAGGCGCTGATGCGACGGATGTGGACGGACGTGGCGCCTGATAGTGCACGGTCCCGGTCCTTGCAGCTTGTTGCCCAGACTGCCGGATTTGAAGATCTGTCCGAACAACTCGCGTCGCTCATCATGAATGGGGAGAGCCGGCCACAAGCGGCTGGTGCGGATTTGCCGATGCCCCGTCTCAAGCCGAACCATGGTTTCCGGATGAACCCGGCTCTGGTTTATGCCCTCACGCGCGTTGAATCGAATTTCGATGCTGCCGCTACATCCGGGGCAGGTGCGCATGGGCTGATGCAGATCCGACCGATCACGGCAAGCTTCATCACCCTGCATCACCAGACATATGATGCCCATGGGATGGCTGTTATTCCCGTGCCGCCTGACATGGTAAACCGCCTCCACAACCCGTCATCCAATCTGGAAATTGGTCAGCTTTACGTGCTGTATTTGGCCTCTCAGTCGAGCCATACATCTTTGTCGGCGCGGCCTGAGGGCGGCGATCTTGTACGGGTTCTGGCGTCTTACAACGCAGGGCCTGGCGCTATCGCCCGCTGGGAAAGCGCGCAGACGGCAGATCTGCATGATCCGCTGTTCTTTATGGAAACGCTGCCCAACACGGAAACGCGTGACTATGTGCATCGCGCCCTGACGTATACGTGGCTGTATGCACATAAGATGGGGCTCTCTTCGCCGTCTCTGAAAGCGCTGACGCATTCTGAGTGGCCATCATTTGGCGCGGAGCAGGCTCTGGCTCATGAGCAGATGGCGCTGAACTAAGAATAAAAAAACCTCGCATCAGCGTTTTGATGCGAGGTCTTTTCAGAAAATCGCCCGGCCTGAGTGCCGGGCTTTTTTATGTTTGAAGCTCAGCTTTTCTGAGTCTGGATGCCCAGATCTTCCATTTCTTCATGAACTGCGGACGCTTTGGCGGAAGAGTAAACCTCCATGGCGGAAGCTCCCTTGGGCTGTTGCAAGCGGATGAAGCAGGTGATGACTGCGGCAAGCAAATACAGTGCTGCGTAGATGTAAACGACGCCCTGCGTGCCGTAGCCAGTAACAAACAGTGTTGCCAGTGCCGGGCCCAGGAAGTTGCTCAGGCCACCGCCAAGGTTCTGCACGGAAACCGCGGCACCCTTGTGATCGGGCGCAATAGCGGGGAAGATTGCTCCCATGGGCACAAATGCGTTGAGCGTTAAAGCCAGAAACAAGGCACCGATAATCGCAGTGAACATGTTGCCCGGCATCAGGTGCGGGATGAAATAGAAGGCAAGGCTTGCCATTGCGCAGCCGACAAAGCCGAACCAACGCATCTGACGCAGCCAGCCGATCCGGTCTCCAATAAGGCCCCAGACCACGTTGGTCACAGGCTGAACCAGGAAGAACGCACCATAGATCCGCAGCCATTGCGGCATGGTAAAGCCAACTTCCGGAGACGTGTAGAACAGCGGCATGATGACCGGAAAGCCGAAGAGAGACAGATTGCAGATGACGCGCGTGATGAGTGCCAATGCAATATCGCGGTTCTCAACAATCAGCGTCAGGCTGCGGCTGATCTCGATCAGCTGTTCCTTGACTGATACCTTGGCTGCCAGTGGCTTGGCTTCAGAGGGATCTTCGCGGATGGTCAGGCAAGCCAGTGCGCCGCCAGCCAGAACCCAGGCCAAAGACATCCACAGGGTCGGCATGAATCCGAAAGCGGGGATGGTCCAGCTTGGTAGGAAGGACGCGATGATGCCGTAACCCAGCGTGAACATCGACCAGACCCAGCCGATGGCAGAGGCCAGACGATGATCGGGGGTTTTCTGGACGATCCAGAAGAAGAACGCATAGAAGAACAGCGGGTATGCGAAGCCGCGCAGACCATAGAACAGCATCATCATCGGGAAGGAGTGCTGTCCGAGGCCGAGTCCGAGGAACGCGACGTGGCACAGTGCCCACCAGATGGTGCCGATCGCCATAATGCGGCGTGCGCCATAAACTTCTGCCAGCACGCCAGACAGCCAGCTCGAAATGGCGGCTGTTGCACCGTAAATGGTGAAGAGCATTCCTGCCTGTTTGGGCGTAAAGCCGATCTGCGTGACGTATTTGGCAAGGAACGCAACTTCGATGCCGTCGCCCGTCATGTACAGGGCAACAGCGATATAACCCCACAGCAGCATCACCGGCATGCCCCAGAGGATGCGGGATTTGGTGATGACTGCTTGATGGGGTGGAGAAAGCTCTGTGGCACTCATGAATGTCATGCCTTCCTGAGGGAAAGGGAGGATGGAGTGTCTTCACACGGCAACGGTGGCAGGTCGGTGCTTTCCAGTGGGGCTCGCAATGTGACAAGCCCGGGAGAAGCCAGTCCAAGAAATTGCGCTTCGATACCACTGAACACACCTGCCGAGCGTGATGCGGGCGGCAGGATGTTAAAACGTTTAGCGATAAAGATAGGCTCTTTTCTGAACATGGCGAACTCCTTTGACAGCGGGAATGTGTGTTCGGGTTGTCGTTCGGAGGCCGGCAATCCTTTTCTCTTCATGTCATTCTCGTCGGAGACGTTCTGGCATGAGGAGAACGGGGCAGGCATGCCTGCAGGAAAGCCGTTACCGATAACCGTGTGAGTACGATCGCAGAAACGATAACATGAATCTGTTATATTCAAATAGTATTTGTGTTATTTTTTATGCCAACAAAGCATGATCTGGTGTGACTATCTCGTTAGAAGAGCTCAACAAGCGCAACGCCTGCAACGATCACCACAAGAAGAATCAGCAAAATCACTGTCAGGCGTTTTTCGATGAACTCACGCACAGGTTCCCCAAAGGCTTTGAGAAGGGCGGCTTCCAGGAAAAAACGTGCCCCGCGCGTTGTGATGCTGGCAGCGATGAACGGCAGCAGCGGGAAGTGTGCCGCGCCTGCAGCCAGTGTGACGAATTTGTAGGGGAGAGGTGTGAGGCCCTTCCCTAAAATGATCCATATGCCATATCGGCGGAACAGGTCTTCCAACGCCAGAATGCGCCCATCTGCGTGATAAAAATGGGCGATGGGCATACCGATATGCTTCATCAGGAAAGCGCCGAGCAGCCATCCGATCACGCCACCTATTACGCTAGAAACAGTACAGACTGTTGCAAGAAACCAGGCCCTGTCCTGTCGCGTCAGGATCATGGGAACGAGCATCAGGTCAACGGGGATTGGGAAGACCGACGCTTCTGCCATGGCGATAATGATAAGCCACCATACGGCTTTGGGTGAGGCAGCAAGGTCGGTGATGCGACGATAGAGGGAATGGATCACGGTCTGGTCCTGTGGAGGAATATCCGGTCTTCCTATCCTTCTCTGTCACTGAATGAAAATTCATTGCTTCGGAAAACAGGGTAAAGGAAGCACAAAGCTCTTCCTTTTCTGAAAATGGATCCCCTGTGCCCCAACGTTACTCTCTTCTGGCCCGCCTGTTTCACTGGGGCATGGCTGCTATCATTATCCCGGTCTGGATGATTGGATTCTATGCGGGGCGCCTGTTGCCGCGTGGGGCTTCTCCTTTGAAGGGAGAACTGCTTTCCATTCACAAGGAGATCGCATCGACAGTTGTAATCCTTGTTGTTCTCAGAATGGCCTGGCGCGCAACACATCGGCCGCCAGCATTACCTGACACTATTCCGGAAGAGCAGCGCATTGCGGCGCGCGTGCTTCAGGGATGCCTTTATCTACTGATGCTGACTACGCCTCTTACGGGGTGGCTGATGGCCTCTGCTCACGGTGCGCCAGTCCAGATGCTGTGGACGGTGCACCTGCCGGCGCTCATTCAGAAAACTGCGCTGTTCGCGCCGATCCTGGGTGTCATGCACCAGTTTTCTGCCTGGATTCTTGGTGTTCTGATTGCCGGGCATTGTGTGGCGGCGCTGATGCACCGTTTTTCCCGGCGGGATCAGGTCATGGATATGATGCTCTGAATAAAAAGGCCTCTGCAGATGTGTGCAGAGGCCATGGACTTTTTGCCTTATTGCGGTGAAGCAGGCTGCTGAACCGGGAAAGGCTCAGCCTTGAGAGCAGGGCGCGGATGATCCGCCATCTGCTTCTTCAGATACGAAACTGCTGCATCAAGCTGTTGATCCTGCCCCTTGAAGGTGGCGACCGGCATGTTCTCGATCTCGATATCCGGTGAGACACCCTTGTTCTCGACCAGCCAGTGGCCGTTCATGTCGAAATAGGGGTTTTCGGCTGTCCGGGCATTGCCGTTGTCAATCAGACGGTCACCGTCCGAAAGCCAGACACCGGCGCCTGCTGTGCGTTCCCCAAGGAGCGGAGCAATATGGAGAGACTTGATGCCTTGAGAGAAGGTTTCACCGTCCGAGTAGGTCATTTCATCTGAAATCACGATGAGATGGCCCTGAAACGCCTGTTGCATGTCGATGGCCGGAGCGTTGCCATAGCGGCTCCAGAACATCCAGGACCGGCGCATGAGCTGCGTCAGAACCCAACTGTCAATGTTGCCGCCATTATTGCCGCGGACGTCAACAATGAGTCCATCCTTGTCGATATTGGCATAGAACTCGCGGGCGAATGCCTCCATGTCATCGCCGACCATGGCTTGCAGATGCAGATAGCCAATGCGTCCATGGCTGGCACGATCTACAAGATCAGCACGGCTGACTTCCCAGTCCCGTGCGCGCAAGGACTTCTGCTTGCGCCAGCTTACGGCTGTCACGACTGTTTTGTGTTCTTTGCCATTGCGCAGAAGGGTCAGGAGAACCTGTTTCCCAGCCTGATTGGCCAGAAGCGTAGAAAGGTCGGGCTCGTCGGCTGCGGATTGTCCGTTCACGGCAACAATCAGATCTCCGTCCTGCGCATCAACGCCCGAAGCAGCCAATGGAGACTTCTGATCCGGTAGATCGCAGTCTCCTCTATAAATATGTGTGATGCGGAAGCCTTTTGCTTCGCGGGTAATCTGTGCACCCAGTCCGGCAATCAGGTTCGCAGCCGGGTCTTCGAGGCTTTGTGCCGGCCGGAGCTGGGAGTGCATGGCGCCAATTTCAGCAACCATCTGGCCAAGCAGATCATCCAGATCCGCACGGTCTCCAAGTCGATCCACAAATGGTGCGAAGTGGGCTCGAACGGCTTTCCAGTCTACGCCATGCAGATCGCGGTCATAATAATGATCACGGTGAAGGCGCCAGGCATCGACAAATTCGTCTGACCATTCCTGAGCAGGGTCGATGCGCAGTCGTAGTCCCTCAAAGCTGACCGCTTTTCCTGCGACATCATCAGGCTTCTTGGCCCCGACCGGCAGCAGAAGAACTTCGGGCGCCAGCTTCGCGCGAGGGGCCACGGTCATGATCGTTTTGCCGTCTGCGGAGAGGCTGAAATCTTCAACCTTGGGAGAGAAGGTTTCGATCTTGTGCTCGTTGTTATCGATATGGATGGACTTCAGAGGGTTGGCGTCATCGTCCGCACCATCCACGGTGAACAGATAATCGCTGGCGGCTGCCAGCCCGTGATAATCCGCGGCAGGGACGGGAACCTGATAGAGACGATCTGCCAATCCGCTCCATTCAAACGCGGGAAGAGGCTTCTTGGGAGCGTCCTTCTTCTCATCTTTCTTGTCGCTCTTTTCCTTGCTGTCATCATGATCCAGCTCGGTTGGCGCCTGGAAAGGAAAGCGTTCTCCGGCCTGGAGTGCGAGGGCATAGATGCCTGTACGATGTGGAAACGCCGGTCCCAGATTGCGGTCTCCCCAGGGAGAACCGTTAGCCAGCGAGAATGTGCGATCAGACAGGAACCACAGCCATTTCCCATCTGGGGAGAAGGTTGGGCTATAGGATTCGTAACGATCGCTCGTCACCCACTCCGTCCGTCCTGTTTCCGGAGAATACAGGGCAATCTGACGTCGCAGATTGGAGCCGCGCGTGCGTACGAAGGCGAGGGCCTTTCCGTCTGCGGCCCATGAAAGGGAATCGAAAACGTTCGTGCCGTCCTGAGTGGCATCATCAACGAGCTTCTCAGCTTTGCTGGAAAGGTTGAGCAACCACAGGCGCCCCAGCAGATCCGTATGTGCGGCGTATTTTCCGTCTGGTGAGATTTCGAGAGCGACAGGTTCGGTTGAGGATGGCTGGCTGAGTGCTTCTCCTTTGCCGCTGCCATTAGCAGAAAAACGCCACAGCGCAGATTCTCCATCCGCATCACTGAACGCAATGACGGACTTTCCATCTGGCGTCACGCGGGCAAGGCGCAGGCGGACATTGTCCGGGGTGGGAAGGACGATCAGACGCCGCGGGGAAGCTGCTGCCACGACCGTGTGGCCGCGCATAGTGAAGATGGCGGCATCGCCTTTGGGAGAAATGGTCTCCGACGTGGTGAAGCGGGTTGGTCGATCCAGCCAGTACGGTGCGCGAGGTGCATTGTCCGAGACCAAATTAACGGGGATCTGGTGGCTCTCGCCAGAGGTTAGATCCAGCGAAAACAGATCCGCCCCTTTGCGGAATACAACATGGTCGCCTGAGAGTGACGCTTCCAGAACGCTGTAATCCGTAAAATGGGTTAGTTGTCGGGCATCTGTTCCGTCTGTGGCGGTGCTCCAGAGGTTGTAACGCCCGTTTTCGTCGGAAATAACGATCAGACGATCCTTCCACGGCATGGGGCGAATGAGGTTCGCTGTGCGTGTGCCGATACGTTCGGCCTCGGCTCCGGACTGAAGATCAAACCGCCAGAGTTGCGAGAGTGCTCCTCCACGATAGGCCCGCATATGATCGCCTGTAACGGCGAGCCCGAACCGCACGGCATACAGCCATTTACCGTCCGGGCTAATGGAAGCGTCATTGACGTTGGCAAGCGGATAGACGTGCTTTGCACCCGTCTTTGGATCCAGAGCTGCGACATTATAGCTGTAGTAAGGGCCAGTTGCGTCCGGCATGGAGTAAAGGATGCCTGCATGAGCATCCCACCCTGCGATATGAAGTTTTGGCGCGTTTTCAAACGTCATACGTCGGGGCGTGCCGCCGGAACTTGGCATGATATAGAGCTCTGTTGGCCCATCAAAATTCGCCAGAAATGCGATTTCTTTGCCATCGGGGGAGAGGACAGGCTGCGGGTCAACAGCATTGGCGCCACGGGGTGCGCTGGTCAGGCGCTGGGCTGTACCTCCCGTCAGGGGCACACTCCAGACTGACTGTTCCGCGCTGAAAAGAACGGTCTGCCCCGTGACTGACGGCTCCCTAAAATAACCGGGCTCAGCCTGGGCGGTCAGCCCGTAGGTGCACCCCAGAAGAGCCGCGCATGAGAGAAGGGAACGTCGGAGGGAAAACCGCATGATGTGAAGGACTTCTCATATGAAAATATCCGTCGATGATGCTGCGGTTTCATATCGCCGTCGAGACGGCAGGTGCGTTTTGATGCCGAGAAAACAAAAAACGCCAGCCCGTAATAGGCTGGCGCTTCGTGATCTGCCGTGAAGAAGCGGATCAGGCAGTCAGAGCCGTGACCTTATCTTCTGTCTCCAGCACGTAGGAACTGTTGGAGAGGATCTGCACACCTAGCATGGCAATGCTATGGGAAGCGCGGTTCGGGATCTGGATCTCAGCGTTCCCTGTGGTCCAGCGAGACGCCTTGCCTTCCTGTACGCTCCAGCCAGCAAGCTCGCTTTCCGTCAGGTGAGCAGAAAGCGCAGAGGTGCTGCCAGCATCATAAAGAGCAATATGGCCAACGAGCACGCCAAGCTGACGGCGGTCATCAACGAACGGACCGACAATGTCGGACGGACGGCTGGTGCGGGACATCAGACGTACGGAGTGGACATTCTGCGGAAGCATGAACATGGCGTAGCCATTGGTTTCACGCATCTTGCGAATGACGGTTCCGTCTTCCGTCATGAGATGCAGGTCTGCATCCTCTGTCAGGACCGTGTCGGCGACCACGGATTCAAGGCCGGCCATGTCTGCGCGCGCTGCGATGTCGCGGAATAGAGGCTCTACCGCTGCACGATCCGTCGTCAAAGGTGCGGCGGCATTGTCGGCCCAGTTCTTGACGTTGCTACCAATGCTGAAGACGTTTCCGTCCTGCTGGAAGCTGCCACGGTTTCCGGTGTCCAGGAAGCTCTCGGTGAGCAGGCCATTTGCCATGATGACCGAGTGATCTGCCGTCTCGATGTGGAAGTAGTCGTATGACGTGATGCTCAGGTCGTAATGGATGGAACGACCGTTCACCAGCATACGAGCTGGAACAAACTGCCCATCAAGGAACAGGCAATGCTCCGGGGTTACCAGCAGGTCCGTGTGGGGTACGCCGGATGCGATGGCATCTTTCATGATGCGGACCGGGTATCCCGCTTCGTCAGCAGGAGCGCCAGCACGAACCGTCATGTGACGATGGCCTGCCCATGTGATCGGACGAATTTCCTCACGGCCATTAACATATACGGCCACATTGTCGCCAAACCGCAGAGCCTCGACAGCAACTTCACCATCCTGGGTGCGGATGAGGGAGCCCGTCAAAAAGCACGTTAGGGTTGAATCGTTGCCGGTGCTTGAAGAGCTGAAATCTGCAGCCTTGTAGTAGTTCCCTTGTGGGTTCTTGGCAGTGTTAAGAGTGCTGAGAGTCTGACCGTTGCTATTTGTGACCTTAACAACGCCGTTTCCTGCATCAACAAGTTTCACAGCGCCATATGAATTCACGAAGGTGATCTTGTCGCCGGGCGCAACATTGCTGAAGCTCACGTTCGTAGCATATGCGTTGACTGTTACGGCACTCCCTGCCTCCGGGGCCCCGAACTCAAACGTCAGCGGGCCGGAAGCACTGTAAGCGTTGGTGTTCGTGAAGGAGCCACCATCTACCTTGATAGTACCAGCAGGTAGGGTGCTGTTATTCATCTTGAAGTTGGTACCAGTGGCGATAACCAGCTTCGCGGCACTGCCGATTGTGAGGCCCTGAACCTCCACATTCTGGTTATTGTCTAGCGTAACGGTACCATGGATGGTGAGACTGTTCACGGCCGTGGTGGGGTGACCAGTAACGATGGTTTCCTGACCATCTGTTCCAATATCACCGCCGCTTTGGGGAATGTTTGACCAGTCTATTGTATTAGACACGATATTTTTTTTCCAATCAAAAAAGGATGCTTGTTTTGCCGTATCAGCGACTTGATGCGGTGAGAGGTCATGACTTATTTGCATCAATAAGTTGGAACAAAACTAACAGTCAATAATGATTTGAAAAATTCTAACAGTATGTAATGGACCGGAGGCGGCACTATGGATCGCCCGTTGAGACTCTTGCGAAGCCTCAAGCGAAAAAAACTCAATTAAATAAGGAAATTAACGTATTAAAAATCAGCCAACCGCAGATTTGAGGCCATAGCCTGCTGCAAGTGGGCAAAGAGGCAGCATTGCGAAAAGACATGCTCCCAGAAGGTCGAATCCGGCGCTTGATGATGCACCAAGCTGCCCGGCATAGGACGAAGCCGCACCGAAAATCAGTACCGGCGTTGCGAGAGGTAGAACAAGAAGTGGCAAAAGAACACCACCACGACGGGCGCCCAACACGATTGAGGCTGCCATGCCACCCATCAGGGACAGGCACATCGTTCCAAGCATCAGCCCGAACAAAAGAAGCGGGAGTTCGCTCCCTTTTACGCCCAGCATGATGCCAAGCGGGATAGCTGCAACAAGAAGAGGCAGGCCAGTTGTCAGCCAGTGAGCAATCATTTTAGCAAATGCAACGGCATACGCTGGAAGGCCCGTGAGCATCAGCAGATCCAGTGAGCCATCTTCCAGTTCGGAGCCGAAAAGTCTGTCCAGCGGGAGCAGCGATGCGAGCAGTGCACAGACCCAGATGATGCCCGGCCCCATATGACGCAACAGATCTGGTGAGGGACCAAGGGCCAGAGGGAAAAGGCTGCCACACAATATAAAGAAGAGCAGGGACGCGAGCGTATCCGCCCCAAACCGATAGGCAAGTCGCAGGTCACGGTCGATCAGGGCAAAGAAAGCGGTCATGACAGCCAAAGCGGTTCAGCGTGAGCAAGGGAAGGGAGTTCGTGCGAACGCGTGTTGTCCAGAGGGAGCGGAACATGCGTCGTAACAATCATGGCGCCCCCGTTGTCACGGTGTTTGGCCATGATCGCTCCAAGCCGTTCGATGCTCGCCACATCCAGACCAACGGTCGGTTCGTCCAGAAGCCAGAGCGGCGCTCCTGACAGCATGACGCGTGCAAAAGCCGCCCGGCGTTTCTGCCCCGAGGACAGGAGGCGTGCTGGAAGGTCAGTCAGGAATGCCAGATCAAGGGCTTCCAACACGTCTTCCATGCTTCCGCTGCCCAGGCGATCGGCCAAGGCAAGATTTTGCGCCAGCGTCAGGCCAGGCTTGAGAGCATCCTGATGGCCCAGCCAGGCCAGTGCTCCATAGCGCTCAATCGTGCCACCATCAGGCTTGCGAAGGCCTGCGATTGTTCTGAGAAGAGTGGATTTTCCCGCACCATTCGGGCCGGTGAGTATCATGGCATCGCCATGCGCAAGCGAAAGGCTCACATCATCCAGAACCAGCCGGTCTCCACGGAAAACCGTAATATCCCTGACATCCAGAAGCACGGAAGGTGTTGTCGGGTCGGGCGGCTGGGTCGTCATGGGAAGCGTTCTGTCCGGTTCACGGTCTCATCAGCTTAGACCCTCTGAGCGCGGGAACTGCAAGGGGGCGTCTGAAAAGCTGCAATCTGGTGAATTCTCATTCCCGCATGCAGGAAAGGTCTCGATAGCCAGTGCGAGGTCCGTTAAGAGGGCTGAACGGTATTATGATCACACGTCTTGTTAAGGGATGTCTGGAACTGACTGATCTGGTGTTACAGGCGAGCGGGATCGCCAAGTCTTTTGACGGCAACGAAATTCTTCGTGGTCTGTCACTTGATGTTGAACGTGGCGAGCTGATCTCGATTATCGGGCCTTCAGGCTGTGGCAAGTCCACGTTCCTGCGGTGCCTTAATTTTCTGGAGCATCCTGACGCCGGAACTGTCCGTATTGAAGATGTTACACTCGCCTGCACTGGCAAAAGCTGGACACGTGCCAATGAGGCACAGGCCCATCGCTTGCGGGCGCATGTCGGCATGGTCTTTCAGGCCTTCAATCTTTTCCCTCATAGAACCGTCATTGATAACGTTATGATGGCGCCGATGCGCGTGAAAGGTGTCTCACGGGATGAGGCGCAGGCGACCGCCTGTACGCTTTTGGAAAAAGTGGGGCTGGCGGGTGTTAAAAACCGCTACCCGGACAGTCTTTCGGGCGGCCAGAAGCAGCGCGCGGCAATTGCCCGTGCGCTCGCCATGAAGCCATCTGTCATGTTGTACGACGAGCCGACATCCGCACTTGACCCGGAACTTTCAGAAGAAGTTCTGTCGGTGATGCGGGATCTGGATGATGATGGGATGACGCAGCTTGTCGTAACGCATGACATGCGCTTTGCCCGTGCCGCCTCGGATCGCGTGCTGTACGTGGAGGCTGGTGAAATCGTTGAAAGCGGTGACCCGGACCTGATGTTCGCCAACCCGAAAGAGGGGCGCACACGGCGCTTCCTGCGGACGCTCCTGTGATGAACAAGTTTTTTGCGTGTCTACTGGCGCTGGCTTTCATGCTGGCACCCTCCGTTCATGCCGTAGCAGCTGACGAGACTGTCGCATCCGCGCCAGACGCTCTGGTCGTGCCGGGGGCTCGGGATAACACCGATCTGCCCTGGGCCTCGGATGGTGAGGCCAATGTGCCTTACGTGTTCCATGATCCCGAGCATGAATCCCGGATGACGGGCTTCGAATACGATCTGGTCAATGCCATCGCGGAGAAAATGCACCGCAAGGCGCGTTTCATTCAGAATGACTGGGATGGCCTGATTCCTGGCCTGTCGCGTGACCTTTACAGCATGGTTGCAGACGGCATCGAAATGACGCCGGAGCACAAGGCGGCGGTCCTGTTCTCCCGTCCTTACTATGTGACAAGCGAGCGGATCATTCTTCGCAAGGAAGAAACGGGTCTCGACACGCTGGAGGCTCTCAAAGGGCATAAGATTGGCACGATCAAGGACACCACAGCCGAGCGAATGTTGCGCCGGCAGGGTGGCTCTACGATCCGGTCTTATGAAGAAGAGACAAATGCCTTTTCGGATCTGCGGAACGGACGTTTGGACGCGATCCTGCTGGATGCGCCCATCGCCCTGTATTACGGCAGCATTTCCGATGACATGAAGCTGGTGGGCGAACCGATCGGCAGCATGGAATATGGCATTGCGTTTGCGCCTGGTAGCCGCGCGTTGCGGGATCAGGTGGATGCCGCCCTCGGAGATCTTATCAAGGACGGGACGCTTCACCAGATTTTGGCACGCTGGAACCTGTGGACTCCGTTGATGGAGAACTACACGGGGGACCATACCCATCCGGATATTGCCCCGGTGGAATGGGATCGGTATCGGGCCGCCATGGCCAGCACGACCGGTGGGAACTGGAAAGTTCTGATTCACCGCTATGTCGGGTTCCTGCCTCTGATCGGCCAGGCTGCCTTGATGACGCTGGCCGTTTCAGCGCTCGCTATGGTGATTGCGGTCGCCCTGGGTCTGCTTCTTGCGTTAGCGCGGCATTATGGCGGGACGGTCCCTCGGCTTGTGGCGGGGCTATATGTGGAAATTGTTCGCGGTACACCGCTGCTGATTCAGGTTCTGTTCATTTTCTATGGGCTGCCAGCCTTTGGTATCCGGCTGTCTCCCTTTATGGCAGGCGTGTTGTCACTGGGGCTCAATTACGCTGCCTATGAAGCCGAGAATTACCGTGCAGGTTTGTTGTCTGTCCCCCGCGGCCAGATGGAAGCCGCTATCGCCCTGAACATGACGCACTGGCAGGCGCTTCGCCTGGTCGTGGTCCCGCAGGCCTTCCGTACTGTTGTGCCGGTCATGACCAATGACTTTATTTCGTTGCTCAAAGACAGTTCGCTGGTGTCCGTCATCACCTTGACGGAACTCAGTCAGACCTATGTCCGTCTGTCATCCACCTATTACGATTATTTCGGAACGGGGCTGATGGTGGGTGCGGCTTATCTTCTGCTTGGGCTACCGTTCGTGAGATTGGCCCGTATGGCAGAACGGCGCATGGGCCGCGGCATGGGTGGCAATATTGGCCACCACTGACTGGTAGGCATGAAAGACGCCTCGTTCAATGAATTAAAAAAGGCTGCCTCTCTGTTGGGGGGCAGCCTTTTTTTGTCAGGACGCTTTGGGCGCTGACGGATCACTCGTGATGGATGGTGTAAGCGTATTCGGGTCAAGCGTCCCGTCAAACCCTTGTCGCAGAACGTCCGCCCATTTCAGCATCCACCGATCCAGATCCGTGATGAAGCGCGAGGAGTCCGGATTGGAATGAACTGTGCCCTTGCCCCAGATGTTAATGGGCGCCAGCAACTGCCGGGACCCATGCTCAATCGGAGCAATAAGCGTCTCTACAGTCTCGACCTGAACGCCTTGCGTGCCCTGAAGGGCCGCGCGATACCATCCAACATTGATCATGAGTGGTGGAATGGGAAAGCCGAGTGTTGCCATGCGGTTGAAGGCCGCTGTGATGAATGGGTCTGGGCTGACTGTATTGTTCGCCAGAACTGCGTTCCCCATATAGCTGCATTCTTCAGAAGCGCCGGGCTTCCCGCTGATACGTGACGCATAGTTGCGATCATCATGGCACGGCGTTTCCAGCCCATCCGTCACTTCCTGCGGAAGGGTCTGCTGGCTGGCTCGGACAACAATCACTGCCGAGACAACGCCACTATCCGTACGCGCCAGAACCTGCTGGGAAATTTCTCCGTGAGGGCCGCTTCGGGCCGTCAGGATGGTGTGCCAGTCTCCGGTCGGGAGCGGAATAGTGCGCCCGGCAATCTTCAGGCTATGCCGGAGTGTGATGCCGGGATCGGGAACACCGACCTGATCTACGCCACCGTCTGAGGCGTTGCCGCTAGCCGCGTTTTGGGGGCTAGCGGCCGTTGCAGGGGGTATGTTTGCACCTGGAGCATGTCCTGGGAGCCAGGGCATGGCTTTCTTCAAAGCCGGGGTCGGGAAAAGCGAGGCCATCCCGATTCCGCCGACCATCATGATAAGGCTTGTGCGCCAGAGAGGCGCGCGGCGCCAGAGTCGTCCAAATGCTGTCATGGATCAGTGGCTCAGGCGGCCGAGTTGCGCTTCGGTATCCTTGGAAATTTCCGCGACAACGCCATTATCCCCTGCCGTCAGGCGAACCGTCTTGGCGCCCTGCTGACGGGCGATAATCAGGCTTTCGCTCACCATATCTTCAATGGACCGCACCAGATCACGAGCGCTGGCGCCGGTGCCCAGATTCTTCTGCTTAACCATGACCTGGAAGAGCAGGGCCGGATCAATACCGCCTGTTTCAACGTGCAGGCCATAGCTTTCGATCATGGCTTCAATTTCCAGAGCGGCCACACGGGCCAGATCCAGACCGCGGAGAGCGCGGAATACGAAGATCCTGTCGAGGCGGTTCAGAACCTCAGGAGCGAAGCCTGCCCGCTTGAGTGCTTCCACCGACTCCGCGCGCATCTTGTCGGGCTCATTCTCCAAACGGTCCGCAATTTCTGTCAGTGCGTCCGTTGCGATGTTGGACGTCAGCATGAAGATGGCGCGGGTTGTGGAGACCTGCTCGCCTGTAGACGCTTCCGTAACGTGACCATCGTTCCATGCAGTGAGAAACTTCTTGAACACGTCCGGATGGGCCTTTTCGATTTCATCCAGCAGCACGACGGCATCTGGCTGATCCTTGAGACCGCCGGTCAGCTTGCCGAAAGTATCTGAGCCGACATAGCCCTTCGGGGAGCCGAAGAGCTGTGTGGCTGCATGGGGGCTGGACATCTGCGTCATATCGAAATGGAGCAGAGGACGTTCCATCTGGCGAGCGATCTGCTTGGCCAGATAGGTTTTGCCAGTCCCTGGAGGCCCTGCCAGCAGAAAAATGCCGACGGGCTTGCCACGAACCTGAAGAGCGAGGCGGCGGCGAAGCTGCTGGGCAATGTCTTCGCAGACACGGTCCTGCCCGATGACGCGGGCCCGAAGAGATGCGGCAAGCTCCTCCGCATCGATGACGGTTTCGCGCTGTTCGCGGGCCATGAGTTCTTCAAGCGCACCACGATTGGTCAGCCGGCTGAGAACATCCATGATCAGACCTTTCCTCCTGCGCAGTCCACGACGCGCCAGTTTTTCTGCAGAAGTTTCGTATCCCAGACCCATGACGGTCAGGAGGGCGCCGATCCCTGCGAGGGGGAGATAGGCAGGCCGTGCCCAGTTCAGAGCTCTCCAGAAACCATCCAGAGACAGGTGTAGCATGACGGCCACCTGAATGACCGCCAGAATCAGGAAGGCCGCCATCATAACTGGCATGGCCCGGTTGAGCATGGGGACGAGAGACTTGAACACCGGGGTAGCCTTTACTGAACAATCACACCAAGCACGATACGCTGACTCAGCGCAGTCAGACTTGGCAGGGCTTCGGGGCCAAGGGCCGTCATGGCACCAATGGTGAGAGCGGATGCGTGCGGCATTGTGACAGGATCAATCGTAACCTGTGCGGCTTCGGCAATCGGCAGAATGAGCCGCTGGAATTTTCCTGTCAAAACAACGCGCTGGGTCAATCCGGATACTGTGACATCAACGGTCTGCCCTGTCACGCCTGCGGCATCCAGAACCGGCATTTCGACAAGACGCATATCGCCACGCTGCACGGCCGCTAAAATCTGGCTTCGCTGTTGGGCATTGAAGCTGGTGGCAGCAAGCGCCTTAGGGGCATTCTGTGCGGAGAGCATGGAAAGCTGAACCGCCGCCTGAAGCGCCGGTGCCGTGCCGACGGCAGAATTGTCTGGCGGAGGGGCCGGGACTGCTGCCTTGGGTGACGTGGTATGAGTGTAGAAAAATGCCCCTGCACCAATGGTGACCACGGCCAGCAGACTACCTCCCGCCCAGAGAGGTCGGCTCCGGGGAGCATCCTGCTGCGGAAGGAGATGTGGTTTAGGCTCGTGTGGGGCTGTCATCAGGGTTTCATCTCACCCTGACTGTTCGTTCAAGGCAAGCATTCTCCGTCATGAGAAATGTAAACAAATCTTTCGATAAGCTTGGAGGGCTGTATCCCTGTCGTTCTACTTGCATTGCGAGGGTGGAGGGCCTAGATAGAGGTCATTCCATTCATCTTCCGCTTCTTTTCGGGGGGTGGCCCTGACAGGCCGCCTTTTTTGTCTTGTCTCAACAGAACACATCTTCCGGCCTCGAACTGCCTCATCTGACGGGCCTTGAAGCCCGCATTGCGGAGCGGATCGTACCGACGCTGGCGGACCTGGGCTACGAGCTCGTCCGTCTTTCCGTTCTCGGGCGCGACACCCCGACCATTCAGATCATGGCGGACCGTGCAAACGGCTCCCTGATCTCGGTGGAGGACTGCGAGCAGATCAGTCACGCCGTCGGTGCCATCCTTGACGTGGATGACCCGATACCAGGCGCATGGATGCTCGAAGTTTCATCAGCTGGAATCGACCGCCCTTTGACGCGTGCAAAGGACTGGGAGCGATTCGCCGGACATCTGGCCAAGGCTGAGCTTGATGTTCCGCTCAATGGCCGTCGTCGTTTCTCTGGAACGGTGATGGGCACGCGGGATGGCAAGGGCGTGATTCGTCTGGACGACGGGACTGAAGCGGAGCTGCCATTGGCGGAAGTTCGCAAAGCCCGTCTGATCCTGACGGATGCCCTGATTGAGGCAAGTGCTGCCCTTTCGGGTGTCACACCTGAAGCGGAGAGTGACGGCGAGGCGCCTCGCGTTCCGAAACTGAATCCGAAGAAGCCGGGGAAGAAGAAACAATGACCCGTCTCATGCTGGCTGGAGGTCCGATCTGATGGACACATCTGTTATCCGCCCTGAACTGCTGCTGGTCGCAGACGCAGTCTCGCGCGAGAAGAACATCGACCGCGAAGAAGTGCTGGAAGCGATGGAGCAGGCCATTCAGAAGGCTGGCCGCGCCAAGTATGGTCACGAGAAGGACATTCGCGCGACCATCGACCGCAAGACGGGCGAGGTTCGTCTCAGCCGCTGGACGGAAGCTGTCGAGCAGGTGGAGAATGAGGACACACAGATCCCCATTCACATCGCACGCAAGTTCCAGTCGGAAATTCAGATTGGCGAACATCTCGTTGATCCACTGCCGCCGATCGATTTCGGTCGTATTGCAGCGCAGACGGCCAAGCAGGTTATTGTGCAGCGCGTGCGTGAATATGAACGCAAGCGTCAGTTCAATGAATTCAAGGATCGCGTAGGCGAGATCGTTAACGGTACCGTCAAGCGGACCGAGTACGGCAACATGATGGTCGAAATCGGCAATGCCGAAGGCCTTCTGCGTCGTGATGAACTGATCCCCCGCGAGTCTTTCCGAAATTCGGACCGCATTCGCGCGTATATCTATGATGTACGTGACGAGCCGCGCGGTCCGCAGATCTTCCTGTCACGGACGCATCCGGCATTTCTTGCCAAGCTGTTCGCACAGGAAGTGCCGGAAATTTACGACGGTATCATCGAGATCAAGGCTGTTGCCCGTGATCCGGGGTCCCGCGCCAAGATGGCTGTCATTTCCCGTGACGCGGCGATTGATCCGGTCGGTGCGTGCGTTGGTATGCGCGGCTCGCGTGTCCAGGCCGTTGTAGCTGAGTTGCAGGGCGAGAAGATCGACATCATTCCCTGGAGCCCGCAGGCTGCAACATTCGTTGTGAATGCGCTGGCACCTGCTGAAGTCACCAAGGTGGTGATGGACGAGGAAGCAGGGCGTGTTGAGGTCGTGGTGCCGGATGAGCAGCTTTCGCTCGCGATCGGTCGCCGCGGACAGAACGTGCGTCTGGCCAGCCAGCTGACCCGCTGGGACATCGATATTCTGACGGAGGCCGAGGAATCGGAGCGTCGTCAGGAAGAGTTCCGCAAGCGGACTGGACTGTTCGTTGACTCGCTGGATGTGGACGATGTGATTGCCAGCCTTCTGGTTACAGAGGGCTTCCACTCCATCGAAGAACTGGCTTATACGGAGCCGGGCGAACTGCATGACATCGAAGGCTTCGATGAGAGTGTTGCCGAAGAGCTGATGCTGCGTGCAAACGAGTATCTGGCTGGCAAGGAACACGAGCTGGACGACAAGCGCAAAGAGCTTGGCGTGACGGACGATGTTGTCGATCTCGGAGTCTTCACGAACCAGATGCTGGTGACGCTTGGTGAGAAGGGTGTGAAAACGCTCGACGATCTGGCGGATCTGGCAGGTGATGAACTCGTGGACATTCTTGGCGCAGACGCCATGGATGAAGATGCCGCGAATGAAGTCATCATGGCAGCCCGTGCCCACTGGTTTGAGGGTGACGAATCGGCTGAAGCCGAAAAGAAGGACGGGGAGTCGACCGACGTCTGATATTTCTGATACTGATAATGGTCCCATTCGCGGTGCTTTAGGGCGCCGCGGTTCAGAGCGTCGCTGCCTCGTGACCCGAGAGCAGAGGCCGCCTGAAAGCATGATCCGTTTCGTGGTCAGCCCGGATAATCGGGTTGTGCCAGATCTGGCTGCAAAGCTGCCAGGTCGGGGAATGTGGTTGAGTGCCAGCCGGGATGTGTTAGATAGCCCCCGCACCCGACAGGCTTTTGCACGTGCTGCGAAGGCCCAGGTGTCTGTACCGGACTGTCTGGCGGATCTCGTCGAGGCGGCACTGGGACAGAGGATGTTGGACGCTGTCAGTCTGGCCCGAAGAGCGGGGCAGGTTGTCTGCGGGTTTCAGAAATGCCGGGAGTGGCTCATTTCCGGTAGGGCAGGGGTGGTGATCCGTTCCGAAGGTGCAAGCCTGGACGAGTTCTCCAGACTGGTGTCGGGCCGGCGATCTCTGCCGGTGGTGACAGTTCCCGATCGCGTCCTGGCTTCGGCGTTCGGCCGGGACCGGGCGGTCTATGCGGTGATGGCGCCGGGTGCGCTGGCACAGCGCCTGATCGCCGAACATGAGAGATTTTCGGGAGTGGCAGGACGTTCACTCCCAGACCCCAAAGGGGTCAGTAAGGAACAGGCGGAACTATGAGCGACGGCAACGAGCGCAACCAGGACGGAACACAGACCCCATCACAGGGCGGCGAACAGAACAAGACTGGCCGCCTGTCCCTACGCCCCGCAGGACGTCAGGAGGTCGGTCGTACAGTCGACGCTGGCTCCGTGCGTCAAAGCTTCAGCCACGGCCGCTCAAAGGTCGTGCAGGTTGAAGTTCGCAAGCCCAAGCGCGCAGCTTCCGGTCCGGGTGGCTCGGCTGCTGGCGGTGCACGTGGTGGTCGTGGTGCTGGTGCTGGCGGTCGCGCCCTGACGGCTGCGGAGCTTGCAACGCGTCAGCGCGTTCTGGAAGCACAGCGTAAAGCTGCGGTTGAAGAGGCTGCACGCCGCGAAGCCGAAAAGATCCAGATCATGTCGGCTGCAGAAGCAGCCCGCCGTGCCGAGGAAGAACAACGTCTTGCCGCAGAGGCGAGAGAGGCTGAAGAAGCTGCACGCATCGAGCGTGATCGTCAGGCGATCAAAACCGCAGAAGACGCGCGCATCTTCGCTGAAGAAGAAGCCCAGCGCGCTGCGCGTCAGGCAGAACGTGAAGCTGAAGAAGCCCAGCGTGCTGCTCCGCTTGACCCGCGTACGCATTCAACGGGTGGCGTGCAGCTAGCAGCCCCCGTGCAGCGTCTGCGTCCTCTTGCAGAGCGCGCAATTATGCCGGAGCGTCCGGTTCAGACCGCACGTCCTGCGGCTGCAACTCCTGCACAGCCCCGTGGTGGTGAGACGCTTCATCTGCGTTCTCCCGCAGCCGCGGCGGGTGGCGAAGAAGAGCGTCGTGCTCCTGCTCGCCGCAGTGGTGGTGCACCCAGTGGTCCGGCTCAGCGTCGTTCCACCCAGCCTTCTCCTCGCAAGAGCCCGGGCGGCAATGACCGTCGTAGCGGTCGCATTGATGTGCGTGCAGCGATTGAAGGCGATGACGGCAAAACCCGTTCGCTGGCTTCAGTTCGCCGTCAGCGCGATCGTGAACGTCGCCAGGCTGAGCTTGAACGTCTTCGTTCTGATCAGGTGCGCGTTGTGCGTGACGTAATTGTTCCGGAAACCATCACGGTCGCTGAGCTGGCCAACCGTATGGCGTCCCGTCAGGGTGATGTCATCAAGTCGCTCATGAAAATGGGCGTTATGGCGACGGCAACCCAGAGCATCGACGGCGATACTGCTGAGCTGATCGTCGAAGAGTTCGGCCATCGTGTGAAGCGCGTTGCTGAAAGCGATGTGGAAATCGGCATCAAGGGCGTTGAAGATCGCCCAGAAGATCTGGCGCCGCGTGCTCCGGTCGTGACCGTTATGGGTCATGTCGATCACGGTAAGACGTCTCTTCTCGATGCACTCCGCTCTGCTGATGTGGCTGGCGCAGAAGCCGGCGGTATCACGCAGCACATCGGTGCGTATCAGGTCACGGCACCTTCCGGGAAGAAGATCACCTTCATCGATACACCGGGCCATGAGGCATTTACGTCCATGCGTGCTCGTGGTGCATCCGTGACGGACGTGGTCGTTCTGGTGGTTGCGGCCGATGACGGTGTCATGCCGCAGACGATCGAAGCCATTAAGCATGCCAAGGCTTCGAATGCCCCGATCATTGTCGCCATCAACAAGATGGACAAGCCAGGCGCCAACCCAACCCGTGTCCGTCAGGAACTTCTGAGTCATGAAATCGTGGTCGAAGATATGGGCGGTGATACGCAGGATGTCGAAGTCTCGGCACTGAAGCGTACGGGTCTGGACAAGCTGGAAGAGGCTATTCTGCTTCAGGCTGAAATGCTTGATCTGAGAGCTAACCCGGATCGTATGGCCGAAGGTACGGTGATCGAAAGCCGCCTTGATCGCGGGCGTGGCCCAGTGGCTTCCGTTCTTGTTCAGAAGGGCACACTGCGTCGCGGCGATATTGTTGTCGCTGGTGCGGAGTGGGGACGTGTTCGTGCGGTTCTCGATGATCGTGGCCGTCAGCTCAAGGACGCTGGCCCATCCATGCCTGTCGAGATTCTCGGCATCGCGGGTGTTCCGGGTGCAGGTGAGCCGTTCGTTGTTGTTGAAAACGACGTCCGCGCTCGTGAGATCAGCGAATTCCGTCAGCGTACCATCAAGGAAAAGCAGGCTGCGACGCAGGTTGCTGCCCGTGGCACACTCGACCAGATGCTGGCTCGTATTCAGGCCGGTGATCAGAAGGAAGTTGCCCTTCTTATCAAGGCGGACGTTCAGGGCTCTGCGGAAGCAATCTCCACGACAGTCCAGAAACTGGCTCATGAGGAAGTTGCAATCCGCGTCCTGAACGCCAGTGTCGGTCAGATCACGGAAAGCGATATCCAGTTCGCCAAGGCTTCTGATGCCATCATCGTGGCGTTCAACGTTCGTGCGACGACGCAGGCTCGTGAACTGGCGCAGCGTGAAGGTGTGGATATCCGCTACTACTCCATCATCTACCAGGTGGCGGACGACGTAGAGCAGCTCGTGAAGGGCAAGGTTGCGCCCAAGCATCGCGAGAAATTCCTCGGCTATGCGGAGATCCGTCAGGTCTTCAACATCACGAAGACTGGCAAGGTCGCTGGTTGCTACGTCACCGAAGGCCTCGTCAAGCGTGGCTGTGGTGTGCGTCTGCTGCGTGAGAACGTGGTCATCCATCAGGGTGAACTCAGCCAGCTCAAGCGCTTCAAGGACGATGTCAAGGAAGTGGCTCGTGGGTATGAGTGCGGTCTTTCCTTCGCAGGTTACAATGATTTGCGCGAAGGCGATGTCGTCGAGTGCTACGAGATGGAAGTGATCCCGGCTTGAGCTCACGTTCCAGAAATGACCTGAAAGGCCCGGCAGGCGTTGTTGCCCAAGGGCCAAGCACGCGCCAGCTTCGGGTGGCAGAAGAGGTTCGCCGGACTCTGGCGGACATCTTCGCCCGCACGGAGTTTCGTGATCCTGACCTGCTGGATGTTCGCATTACGGTTACGGAAGTGCGGGTTTCCCCAGACTTTGGTCACGCGACAGTGTTCGTGACCCGACTGGGCCGAAGCGATGTGGAAGAAGTTCTTCCCGCTTTAAAGCGGGTTTCTCCTTTCCTTCGCTCCGGGTTGGCCAAAGTGCTTCGACTGCGAAGTGTTCCGGAAATTCATTTCCAGCCAGATACGGCGCTGGATAATGCGATGGAACTGGATCAGCTCTTTCGTTCACCGGAAGTTAGCCGAGATCTGGAAGACTGATTTTGCACAACACCTCTGGCCTTCGGGTCAGGGGTGTTTTTGCATTTACAGGTCAGACTGGTCTATCAGCGCCCGATCATGAGTGAGGGATGCTGGACCAGTGGCAAGAAAACGCGGACGCGAGATTGACGGATGGCTGATTCTCGACAAGCCGCTTGGCCCAACGTCTACGGACATGGTCAATAAACTGCGTTGGGAATTTGACGCGAAAAAAGCGGGCCATGGCGGCACGCTCGACCCCTTGGCCTCGGGCGTCCTGCCGATCGCATTTGGCAAGGCCACGCGAACAATCCCCTATATTATGGATGCGACAAAGCGTTACCGCTTTACCCTTTCTTTGGGGGAAAGCCGCACAACCGATGATCGCGAGGGGGAAGTTCTTGCGACGTCGGTTCATCGTCCAACAGATGACGATCTACGCGCCTGTCTCCCTGCTTTGACGGGCGATGTGATGCAGATTCCCCCCGTGTTCTCTGCATTGAGAGTTGGTGGAAAACGAGCTTACGATCTCGCACGTGCCGGCCGTCCACCGGAGCTTCCGCCACGCCCGGCCCGGATAGATTCGATAACGCTGGTAGAGCGTCCGGATGCGGATACTGCGGTTTTTGAAGTGCAGTCTGGCAAGGGCGTTTATATGCGGTCTCTGGCGCGAGACATCGCTCTTGCGTGTGGAACGGTGGGGCATATTTCTGTCCTGCGTCGAACGAAATGCGGGCCGTTTGATCTGTCCCATGCCATGACGATTGACGAGATAGCACTGGACAAATCGACTCAAACTGTGGACAACGCCGATGCTCTTCCGGCTCCTCTGCTGGATGTAGCGACCGCGCTGGTCGACATCCCGGCGCTGGCCGTTACCGAAGCGGAGGGAAGAATATTGATCTGGGGCCAGTCTCTTGACCCCTCGGATCTCACATATTCTCTGCCGGCCGTGTCACAGGAGGGAGACCATCTGTGGCGTGCGATGATCGGAGAGCACGTGATTGGCTTGTGTCAGATCCGCGATGGACGGCTCAGGGCAGCACGGATGCTGGAAAACCACGAGTTTTTTGGAGAACACGATGTCGATTACTGCAGAACGCCGCACGGCTCTGATCGCTGAATACCGCCAGAACGAGACCGACACGGGCTCGCCGGAAGTTCAGGTTGCGATCCTGACCGAGCGCATTGTTAACCTGACCGAGCACCTGAAGACCCATAAGAAGGACTTCCACTCCCGTCGTGGTCTTCTGATGATGGTCGGTCAGCGTCGTAGCATGCTGGACTATCTGAAGCGCAAGGATCAGGCTCGTTACCAGAGCGTGATCGAGCGTCTCGGCCTGCGTCGCTGATACGTCGTCCGGGGGCTTGCTCCCGGACACCCCTGCCATCGGTCTTTCCGGGGGTGGGGTGCGCGACCGGCGTTTCAGGCCACATGGTGTCGTTGCGGGAATTGTCCCGCTACCACCGCCATGCCGTCCGAAACGCTGCTCCGTCACCTGCCGGATGTCCAGATGATGGCTCGTTCCTAATCTAGGAGAACGATATGTTCGATTATTTCCGTAAGGAAATCGAGTGGGCCGGACGCCCGCTTATTCTTGAGACCGGCAAGATTGCCCGTCAGGCTGACGGCGCTGTCATGATCACCTATGGTGACACGGTCGTTCTGTGTACGGCTGTTGGTGCCAAGAGCGTCAAGCCGGGACAGGATTTCTTCCCGCTTACGGTCAACTATCAGGAAAAAGCTTACGCTGCTGGCAAGATCCCAGGCGGGTTCTTCAAGCGCGAAGGTCGTCCGTCTGAAGCAGAAGTGCTGAATGCACGTCTGATTGACCGTCCGCTCCGTCCGCTGTTCCCGGACAACTTCCGCAATGAAGTTCAGGTTACAGCTACGGTTCTGAGCCATGACATGGAAAACGATCCGGCGATCGTGTCCCTGATCGGTTGCTCCGCTGCCCTGACGCTGTCCGGTATTCCGTTCTTCGGTCCGGTTGCTGCTGCCCGCGTTGGTCGCATCGATGGCAAGCTCGTCGTGAACCCGACGCTGTCCGAAGTTAAGGACAGCACGCTGGATCTCGTCGTGGCTGGTACGTCTGAAGGCGTGCTGATGGTTGAGTCTGAAGCCAGCGAGCTTTCGGAAGAGACCATGCTGGAAGCCGTGACCCTGGGTCACACGTCCTTCCAGCCTGTGATCGAAGCCATTATCGCTCTGGCCGAACACGCAGCTAAGGCTCCGTGGGATCTGCCGTCGCTGACGAAGGAAGAAATTGCCCTTCGCAAGCGCGTCGAGAAGGTCGGCAACAAGCTGATGGCCGATGCCTACAAGGAGCGCGTCAAGCAGGCACGCTACAAGAAGGTTGCTGAAGCCAAGGACCGTATCAACGAGATCCTTGCTGAAGAAGGTCTTGACGTTGAGCTGGCCAAGCCGATGCTCAAGGAGCTGGAAGCCCAGGTTGTTCGTGGCTCCATCCTCAAGACCGGCATCCGTATTGATGGCCGCGACCTGAAGACGGTTCGTCCGATCCTTGCAGAAGTTGGCATCCTGCCGCGTGCGCACGGTTCCTCGCTCTTCACCCGTGGTGAAACGCAGGCTCTGGTCGTTGCAACGCTTGGCACGGGCCAGGACGAGCAGATCATTGATGCGCTCGAAGGCGAATACCGCTCGAACTTCCTGTTGCACTACAACTTCCCTCCGTATTCGGTCGGTGAGTGTGGTCGTATGGGTTCCCCAGGTCGTCGTGAAATCGGTCACGGCAAGCTGGCATGGCGTGCGCTGCACCCGCTGCTGCCGTCTAAGGAGCAGTTCCCGTACACGATGCGTGTCGTCTCCGAGATCACGGAGAGCAACGGCTCCTCATCCATGGCAACCGTCTGCGGTTCGTCTCTGGCGCTGATGGATGCTGGTGTTCCGCTGCCGCGTCCGGTTGCTGGTATCGCTATGGGTCTGATCAAGGAAGACCGTGGCTACGCTGTGCTGTCCGATATCCTGGGTGATGAAGATCATCTTGGTGACATGGATTTCAAGGTGGCCGGTACGGCAGACGGCGTGACCGCTCTGCAGATGGACATCAAGATCACGTCCATCACGCCGGAAATCATGAAAATTGCTCTTGAGCAGGCTCGTGAAGGCCGGATCCATATCCTTGGCGAAATGTCCAAGGCTCTGACGGAAGGTCGTGACGACGTCTCCGGCAATGCGCCGAAGATCACGACGATGTCCGTGCCGAAGGAAAAGATCCGCGATGTGATCGGTTCCGGTGGCAAGGTCATCCGCGAGATCGTCGAGTATTCCGGTGCCAAGGTTGACATCGGGGATGACGGCACGATCACGATCGCTGCGTCCAATGACGAGCAGGCCCAGAAGGCTATTGCTCGCATTGAAGGCATCGTGGCTGAGCCGGAAATCGGCCGCATCTACGATGGTAAGGTTGTGAAGACGGCCGACTTCGGTGCGTTCGTGAACTTCCTTGGGCCGCGTGATGGCCTGGTGCACATCTCCGAGCTGACGCAGGGTCGCGTTGCCAAGACGTCCGACGTCGTCCAGCAGGGCGACGCCGTGAAGGTCAAGGTCATCGGTTTTGATGACCGCGGCAAGGTGAAGCTGTCCATGCGGGTTGTCGATCAGGAAACTGGTGCCGATATCACGGAGAGCGTGGGGGCCAAGGCCGGCCGTCCGCCCCGTCGCGACGCCGAGTGAGTCCTCGGGCGGGGCTCGCAAGGCCCCGCCTTTTTTGTGTGAGTATCGGAGACATCGAGTCCCCATGAAGTTGATCGACACCCTTCGTTTTGGTGGTCAGGATGTTCTGCCTCTCGTCGAGGGGGGCAAAGGTGTTTCTGTCTCCACCGGTACTTCGGCAGGTCATTGGGCCGCTGCCGGCGGAATTGGAACCATTTCCGCCGTCAACGCTGACAGCTACGACGAACAGGGGCGTCCTGTTCCCCAGATTTACCACGGACGGACCCGCCGTGAACGGCAGCGCGAACTGATCCGCTACGCCATCGATGGCGGTATTGCCCAAGCGAAGATTGCCCGTGAGATCTCAGGTGGCAAAGGACGCCTTCACGCCAATATCCTGTGGGAAATGGGCGGCGCTGAAGAAATTATCGAGGGTATCCTCGAAGGCGCTCCAGGCATCATCAACGGCCTGACCTGTGGCGCTGGCATGCCATATCGTTTGTCTGACATCGCGATCAAACACGGTATTCCCTACTACCCGATCGTGTCATCCGGACGTGCCTTCAATGCACTCTGGCGCCGTGCGTACAGCAAGGCACCGGAACTGCTGGGTGGCGTGGTGTATGAAGATCCGTGGCGCGCAGGTGGCCATAATGGTCTTTCCAACACGGAAAATCCGTTACAGCCGGAAGATCCGTTCCCGCGTGTGCTCGAGCTTCGTCGGGTTCTGCGTCAGTATGGCCTAGATGAAACGCCCATTATCATGGCGGGTGGTGTCTGGGCTCTTGGAGAATGGCAGGACTGGATTGGTAACCCGGATCTCGGGCCAATCGCTTTTCAGTTCGGAACGCGTCCGCTGCTGACAAAGGAAAGCCCGATTCCCGAGGCTTGGAAGCGCCGTCTTCTGACGCTGAAGAAGGGGGATGTTTATCTGAACCGCTTCTCTCCGACCGGCTTTTATTCCTCTGCTGTCAACAATAGCTTCATGCATGACCTGCGAGGCCGCTCGGAGCGTCAGGTTGCGTACAGCCCGGAGGCTACGGCAGAGCTTGATGCAGCTTACGGCGTCGGTGCACGTAAGCGCGAAGTGTTCGTGTCCTCAACCGACCGTCAGCATATTGCAGGTTGGGAGGCCGCGGGCTTCACCGAGGCGCTCCGTACGCCTGATGACACGCTGGTTTTTGTCACCCCTGACAGTGCCCGTGAAATCCTGGCTGACCAGACGAACTGCATGGGCTGCCTGTCTGCCTGTAAGTTCTCCAACTGGATGCAGCGTGAGCCATACACCAACGGTCAAAAGGCTGATCCTCGGTCTTTCTGCATTCAGAAGACGCTTCAGACGATTGCGCATGCTCCGAATGACGAGCATGCGGACGATGTGGTTGACCACAACCTGATGTTTGGTGGCACGAATGCCTGGCGCTTCGGAACTGATCCTTTCTATGCGAATGGATTTGTTCCTACAGTTGGTCAGCTCGTGGAGCGTATTCTGACAGGACGATAATATGACGGTGCGTGATCCACTGGCGCGACAGGCTTCATTGAACCGCACCCGTCATCTGACTTTCCTGTCACAGTTTCTGGCCCGTCATTCCGTTCCCCTCAGCCCGGAGCAACTTGCTCCTGCTGAGGGTGTCCGGGCGGCCCTTGCAACGGTTGTTGCCCTTCTTCCTGCTCTTTATTTTCATCAGGCTGTTTTTGCCTGGGCTGCTTTTGCAGCGTTCTGGTGCTGTCTGATCGAACCCGGTGGCACACCGCGTGAGCAGTTGCGCATCATCGGCATCTTTACGGTTGCGGGTGCGGTACTGGGCGGTGTGACGTCCCTGATTGCGACATTCCCGTACTGGGGGGTCATTCCCTGGTTGATCGTGACGGGCCTGTTCGCGGGGCTGGCGCGTGCCTTAGTCCCCAGCATGGCACTCCTGTGCGCGTTGCTGGGCTGCGTCATGCTCGCCGGGATCGGGTTTCCGGTGCATTCATTCAACGATGCCCTGACGATTGCGCTTGCCTTCGGTGGCGGTGGAACGTGGGCGATCGTGCTGTGCCTGATTCTGTGGCCGCAGCATCCCTATGCGCCTGCACGACGGGCGGTTGGCGGCTGCTATCAGCTTCTTGCCGTTATGGCTGGAGAATTGGCCGCAGGTCGTCTTCAGGAGACGGTTCATCGTCAGACGATCCGCACAGCCATTGAGCGGGCGAGAGGCGTTGCCCTTCAGATTGATGCAGGCCATGCCAGTTACAGCATGCGTGGTCGCCTGATTGCCTCTCTTGCTGGCGCAGAACGTCTTTTCACGGCGATGCTTGCTGTTGAGCATCTTGTTGAAACGCGTGGGCTAGATTTTGAAGCACGGGGAACACTCGCAGCATTTTCGGCACTTTGCCAGCATGCCAGTGAGGCCGCTCTGTCTCCCAGCCCGGATCTGAAACGCCTTTCCAGAGAGGCTTTGGGTCTGGCGGATAGTATTCGTGTGCGCTCCGGCACGATCGGAGAACTGGTAGCAACAAGCGCACGGACGCTTGGCACGCTTGCGGATGGTCTGGCTGAGAAAGCGAGGCTCCCTTTTGATGCTGATGCGCCCAAGCACGTTGCCCGGCTGACGCCTGTTATCTGGCGTCATGCCCTCCGCATGGTTGTTGGCCTCCTGGGGACTTATCTGGCGACGCAGTGGTTGGGCCTGAGTTACGGCTTCTGGGCTCTCGTGGCCGTACTGCTTGTTATCCAGCCCTCGGGCCAGACAACCCTGGTGCGGGCTCTAGAGCGCGTTCTGGGAACAATCGGCGGGGGTGTTCTGGCACTTCTGGCAACGCCGTTCCTGCCGGGGCCGACCGAAATGATGGTCGCGCTTGCGCTGTTCGTGATTGGCGCGATTGCAATGCGCGCAGTGAATTATACGCTTCTGGTTCTGTTCCTGAGCGCACATTTCATTATCGTCACGGAAATGACGATGCCGTCTGATGGTGTCGCATGGCTCCGTATTCTGGATAACACGCTTGGCAGCCTGATTGGCCTTGGCTGCGCTTTTGCACTCTTTCCACAACGGCAGACGCAGGACATGGATGGTCTGTTGCGGGCCGCGATTGTTGGGAATATCCGCTATCTGTCGGCCGTGCTGAATGGCGATGATACGGTTTCCACGGATCGGACGCAGCGTCAGGCGGGGATTGATACCACGCGGGCTGAATTCGCCCGTGGCTCGCTTCCGCTTCTTGGTGGGCTTTCTGGTGTGGGACCGGGTGCGGAGCGCATGCATGCCTTGTTACGCGCGCTAAGAAGCCTGAGCGGAGAAGTCACGCTGCTTCGGTTTGATATGGCTGCCGGGTTATGTGCGCCTGATCCTCAGACCGGTCAGTTCTGGAAGGAAAAGGCCGAAGCTCTTGAAGCACGAGAGCCCCTCGCGGAAATTGCGGGGCAGCTTGAGAGTGGTGAAATCATGTCGAGCATTGCGGCGCTGAAGCGTTCTGATCGACCCGTTGCAAGTGAAGAAGCTCAGGGACCGGTTCTCTCCGGCCCCTGAGCAGGGTGTCAGTGGCGTCCACCACCACCGGGGCCACCGTGACCGCCACCACCATGTCCGCCCCCTCCAGGACCTCCTCCGCCGCCCGGACCTCCGCCATGGAAGCCACCGCCGCCGGGACGGCCACCACCAGAGAAGCCTCCGCCTGGACGACCGCCTCCTCCGGGTCTGCCTGGGGGTGGGCCACCCCCAGGTCGGCCGCCACCGCGGTATCCACCTCTCCAGCGGCCGCCTCCGGCCGGTCCGACAGCATAGCCCGGTCCCCAGCCGCCCCAGCCACCGCCGCCCCAGCCAGTGTTGTAGTAGCTGCCGCCGTAGCCACCCCCGCCGGAATATCCGTCGTAGCCGTCATAACCGACGCAGCCTGACAAAAGCGGGACGAGGGAGAAGGCGCCCATGAGGGCCAGTGTGCGAGATAAACGTCTGATCATTTTGCGTCCCCCGATGCGTTGGGGTCATGCCACTCCATCAGCCCGAAGGCCGCGCCTGCAGGGTCGGCGACAATGGCAATGGTGGTGTTCTGCCGATCTGGATTGGGCTGTACGAGAATTGTCCCGCCAAGCGTCACGGCTTTCTTGGCCGCAGCATCCACACTGTCCACCTGCACGAAGTTCATCCAGCGTGCGTGTGCCCCTTCCGGGAGGCGAGCGGGGAGCGGATTGATTGTAGCACGCGCAAAGGACTGGGATTCCAGCAAATAAGCCGTGCCACGCGTGGCGTCCTGAACTGCTTCGACCGTATATCCAAACAGCTTCTGGTAAAATCCGGCCGCTGCGTAGGGATTGTTCGTCAGCAGGGCGCTCCAGATCCAGGTTCCCTGAGCGGGTGGCGTCTCAACATCCGGCTCGTCACCTGCACTGGAATGCAGTGCGGCGAACAGACCCCCTTGCGGATCTGCCAGAACAGTCTCGTGGCCCCGTCCTTCAACCATTTGAGGTTTGAAGAGAATATGGCCCCCCCAGATTTTCGTTGCTTCTGCGGCCGCTTTTACGTCTGACACGGAAATGAACGGGAGCCAAAGCGGGTCCCCATGATGTGCCATGCGCGGAAGCTCGACCAGTCCTGCGACTGGCGCTCCGTTCACCAACGCCTGTGCATATTGCCCTTTTGAGACGGGAACGTCCTGAAAGGTCCACCCCAGAAGCGAACCGTAAAAAGCCTTGGCGCTTTTGAGGTCTGGCGTTGTGAGTTGGGCATAGACAATTTTGCCCGGCAGGAGTTGCGCCTTTGACGGTGCACTGGCGGTCGCAGGTGCATCAGCGGCCTGAAGGGCAGGAGCCGCACCCAGGCACAGACTGCCGGCCAGGAACAGGGACGCGTGACGCAGTCTTTTGCGAGAAATTGAATGGAACGGAGGCAAGGAAAATCTCCTTCAGGGCAGGAGAGAGCCTGCAATGCAGTCTCGGCGTTCAGGGTGAACGTTTGAATGACTGTATTGTTCCATATCGGCCCTTTTGAGGGAGCGTTTTCAGATTAAAGCGAGTTCTGCCAGCTCTCTGCGAAGTTGAGGCGGAAGATCAGCCACCCCATCACTGCCCGCTGACTGGCCGAGATCAGGGGGCGCATCTTTTGGGTCCAGATATCGCCATCCCTGAAAGGGACGCATGGTGCGGGGCTGAACGGGGATGATGTCGTCTGAGACTACAATCAGTGTTCCTTCCGTCCCATCCGGGCGACGGCAGGCTTCAAGCCCTATGATGGGCTGACGGCACAGAATCATGCCGTCCATCACGCGATAAAGAGAGCCGCCGTCTAGGACTTCGGCTGCACGCTTGGGCATTGTCCGCGTGGGGACGGCGCCATGACCGTTCACACGCGGGTGCTGCATGCGCTCACGCAGCACTTCGATGGTCGGGCAACCGACGGCCAGCTTGATGATGTTCAGCATGTCGGGTGCCCTTCTGGAAAGTCTGGTGTCAGTGCGTTCCCATGGCATTCTGAGCCTGGGCGACGAACTCGTTGATAAAGCGCTTCGTATCCACGGACTGGACGATTTTCACCTTGCGAAGGCCCATGCCCTTGGGTGCAGTCGCATCCGGCCAGACATGCGCATGTCCGTAATCCATGCCGGGTGCCGTGTTGATGTCCATATAGGCATCGACAGACTTCGTAACCAGATCTGGCTCTACAGCAATTGCAGAGGTCAGTTCATCCCACAGCGGAAGGGGGCCGTAGAACTTCTGAAGATACTCAGTGACCGGCGTTTTCTTCTCCGCGATGCGGTTCATCAGCTCATGCGTCATCATGATGTCGTTGGAGACATTGCCGACGCATGTGATGGCAGCCCACGGCGCGGTCAGTGTGATGTGGGCTGCTTCCGGATCGCCGATCATGTTGAAGTCTGAGGCAAAGTCCGCATTGCCTGTGATGGACATCATGCTGGAGTCCAGCAGACCACCCATGAATACAAGCTGCTTGGCCGTAGCGGCAAAGGTGGGGTCCAGCCGGATGGCAAGAGCAAGGTTGGTCAAAGGACCTGCCGCGATGATCGTGACCTGATGTGGGTGATCATGGACGGCCTTGATCAGCACCATCGCCGCGGGGAGCGGATCGACGGCCATGTGTGGTGTGCCTTCGGCCATCTTTCCGAGTGCGGGCTGTGTCTCTGGAGTGTGGTCAATGGAGCCCAGACCACCCCATGCGCCCTTCCAGGGAATAGTGCCGTACTGCTTCTCACGAAGCTTCGTTGCCGCCACGGTGTTGACGAGTGGCATGGTAGCGCCATCCGCTACGGGGATCTGAGTCTGCTTTGCAATTTCCAGGAAGCGACGGAGATGTGCGGATTCAGCGTTCTCCCAGTCGTCTCCGATCGTCACGGTCAGAGCCAGAAGATTGACGTTTTCGCGGTTAAGCAGCGGGATGACGGACTGGATGTCTGAGCCGCCTGGGCCGAGATAGTCGTTATCCTGAATGTAATATCCCGGAGCCACAGGGGCAGCGGACGCAATGCCGGTCAGAGCGCAGGCAGCAAGGAGGGCAGAGAGAATGGATCGGCGCATGGTCTCGTCCTGTTAATTAACGCCCGATCATGCCTTCATGTGACCAATCTTGCCAGTAATGCTTCAAGACGAAGTCTTCCTTCACCCGTCGCCTTCAGAATTCCGCCGTCACGGGTGAGGTAGTTTTCTTCCAGACAAGCCTCAAGCATGAACGGATCGACGCACTCTTCCATCGGTCTACCCGTGCGTTCGGTAAATCTGGCTTCATTGATGCCTTCAGACAAACGCAGCCCCATCAGAAGCGCTTCCCGGCCACGTTCTTCCGCAGACAGAAGGGTTTCGTCCGTACTGCCAGAACCCGTTTTTTCAACGCGGTCCGCCCAGGGTTCAGGGGCGCGGTGACGACGGGTTGCGTAAAGCTCTCCATCCAAAGTCAGGCGACCATGCGCGCCGGGGCCGATGCCGATATAATCGGCGTAGCGCCAGTAGGTCAGGTTGTGGCGGCTTTCCGCGCCGGGCCGGGCATAGTTGGACACTTCATAGGGGAGGAGACCGTGCTTTGCGGCCGTATCGCCGGTGAGGTCATAAAGGCGCGCAGCGTCTTCGGCATCCGGGAGCGTCAGCTCTCCACGCCGGTGCAGGGCTTCGAACTTCGTGCCGGGTTCAATCGTGAGCTGATAGAGCGACAGATGGTCCGCCACCAGATCCAACGCGGTGGACAGTTCATTTTGCCAATCAGCATCGCTCTGGCCGGGACGGGCGTAGATCAGATCAAACGAAATGCGCGGAAACAGCGTGCGTGCAATTTCGAGTGCCCGAATAGCCTGTCCTGAAGAGTGTTCCCGACCGAGCATTTTCAGGGCGTCGTCACGAAGGCTTTGCACGCCGAGCGAGACGCGGTTTACGCCTGCCTGACGGAAAGCCGCAAATTTTCCGGCTTCGACGCTGGTCGGATTAGCTTCGAGCGTAATTTCCAGATCCGGCTCGGCATCAAAAAGCTGATGCGCATCTTCGATAAGAGCTGTGACCGTTTCCGGAGCCATCAGGGACGGTGTGCCGCCGCCGAAGAAAATGGAGCGGAGTGGACGGCGGCCCAGACGGGCCGCGTCATGCGCCAGTTCACGACGCAAGGCTGCGGCGAAGCGCTTCTGCGGAATTTCATCCCGGACGTGGGAATTGAAGTCGCAGTAAGGGCACTTCGCCAGACAGAATGGCCAGTGAATGTAGAGAGAAAGAGGTTCGGTCAAATTGCAATCCGGACGCCAAACTCCACCACGCGATCAGGCGGGATACGGAAGAATTCCGTGGTCGAGGCAGCATTACGCAGGAGAAGCAGGAACAGCCACATCCGCCAGAGCTGCATCTTGGGAACGCGGGAGCGAACCACAAGCTCGTGGGATGTGAAATACGAAGCCTGAATGGCATCAAACGCCACACCAAGTGCCTTCAGCTCCATGAGCGCACGCGGCAGGTTTGGCATTTCCATGAAGCCGTAGCGGACGATCACGCGATTGATGTTCGGAGCCAGTTCCTGAACGATCGTGCGGTGGCCACGCTCAGCCTCCGGCTGATCAAGGTTCTGCACGGTCACGAACATGACATGTTCATGCAGCACCTTGTTGTGCTTCAGATTATGCAGCAGCGAGTTCGGGACCACGTCCGGATTGGCTGTTAGGAAGACCGCAAGACCCGGAACGCGGATGGTGCGGGACTGCGGCAGGCGGGCCAGGAACGAGGCCATAGGCATGGAGTCAGCCTGCTGCTTGGCGGCAATCAGGCCACGTCCGCGCTTCCAGGTGGTCATGACGATGGTGCTGATAATACCGATGGCGAGTGGGACCCAGCCGCCATCCGGGATCTTCAGGACGTTGGCGGAGAAGAACACTGCATCCACGACAAAGAACAGTCCGAACACGGCGCCGACGGCAGCAGCACTCCACTTGAAGGTGCGGCGGAACACGACCATTGCCAGAACGCAGGTGCACAGGAACGTACCGGTCACGGCGATGCCGTATGCAGCGGCCAGTGCAGCGGAGGACCGGAAGGACAGAACCAGTACCAGTGCGCCGAAACCGAGGATCCAGTTCAGGGACGGCAGGTAAATCTGTGCTTCTTCTGAGGCATTGGTGTGCACAATGCGGGTACGGGGCAGGTAGCCAAGCTGAATGAGCTGGCGGCAGAGCGAGAAGCTTCCCGAAATACCGGCCTGAGATGCAATGACGGTTGCGAAAGTGGCAAGGATCAGAAGTGGGATCTGCGCCCAGTGTGGCCCGAGATGATAGAACGGGTTGGCCAGTGTTGCCGGATCATGGATCAGCAGAGCCGCCTGACCAAAATAGTTCAGGGTAAGGGATGGCAGCACGAAAAACAGCCATGCCTTGCGGATCGGGGCCCGGCCAAAATGGCCCATGTCAGCATAAAGTGCTTCTGCACCCGTCACGGACAGCACGACAGATCCCAGCGCGATAAACGACAGGTATCCGTGCAGGACAATGAATTCGAGGGCAAAGGTGGGAGACAGCGCCAGCAGGATGTGCGGGTAAAGCAGAATCCCGCGGACACCGAGAATGGCAAGAACGGTGAACCAGAGCACCATAATCGGCCCGAACGCCTTGCCGATCTTGCCCGTTCCGAGGGCCTGCGCCGCAAAGAGTGCGACCAGAACCACCATCGCGATCGGGATGATGACATGGCTGGCAGAGGGGACGGCGATTTCGATGCCTTCAACGGCAGAAAGCACCGACACGGCCGGCGTAATGATGCTGTCACCGAAGAAAAGACAGGTGCCTGCAATGCCGACGAGACCGAATAGCCATCGGAATTTCTGGGATTTGCAGACGCGCTGGGCGAGGGACATCAGGGCGATGATGCCGCCTTCACCGTCATGGTCTGCCCGCATGATGAGGATGACGTATTTGAACGTCACGATCAGCATGAGTGCCCAGAACGTCAGGCTGGCCAGTCCCATGACTTCCCAAGCGGCTGCCGGATGCTTGGCAGATCCTACAATGCCGACGGAAGACTGAAGGGCGTAGAGCGGGCTCGTTCCGATATCGCCATACACGACACCCAGAACAGCCAGAAGCGCGCCAAAGCCGCCGGGCTTCTTGTGGCCGCCAGCGCCCTCTGTGTCACCGAGTTCAGAAGTATTTCCGTCTTTGTGCGCCTGTTCGATGGTCTGAAGGACTTCGCCGCTGTCCACCGGAACCCCGGCGCCGGGGTAAGGAGGGGAAGCGTGATCGCCGTCGTGTTCTGGCATCGGTGGTTCCATTTACGGGCATCGCAGGAAACCATCGCCTCACAGGGATGTGTCGAAGCGTGGTCTATTCCCCCTCATGACAAGATTTCTTACAGGGATGCAAGGTGCGCGTTAGGATCCGGTCATGGGGCGGGAGCCAAAAATGGCACTTCCAACCCTTACAAGGGTGGCGCCTTCGGCTATGGCTGTCTCGAAATCAGCCGACATGCCCATGGATACCACGGGGAGTCCGTGGCGCTGTGCAAGCTGTGTCAAGAAGTGGAAATGTGGAGCGGGATCTTCATCTTCTGGCGGGATACACATCAACCCACGCACCTTCGCTCCAAAGCGCAGCATTGAGGCCTTGATGAACGCGTCCGCTTCATCGCGGGGGATGCCAGATTTCTGCGGCTCGTTCCCTGTGTTGACCTGAATGAGCAACTCCGGAAGGCGGCCTGTCTTCTCTGCAGCCTTTTCCAGCGCATCAGAAAGGGCTGGGCGATCCAGAGTCTCGATCACATCTGCGATGCGACAGGTATCTACGGCCTTGTTGGTCTGGAGGCCACCGATGATGTGCAGGCGCAGGTCTGGCCAGGTCTCACGAAGCGCTGGAAATTTGGAGGCAGCTTCCTGAACGCGGTTCTCACCAAAGACGCGCTGACCGGCCTTCAAGGCCGCTTCCACGGCATCCTGCGGATGAAATTTGCTAACGGCAACGAGGCCCACATCCGTGGCAGGGCGGCCTGATGTTTCGCAGGCCTGAATGATGCGACTACGGATGGCGGAGAGATTTTCTGCAATCTGATCGGACATTGCGGCAGAAGACTCCATTGCGTCCGGCGCCGCAAGATGCGATTTCGGCAGCATGCGAGAGATCAACGCCCGATAATGACACAGAATACGCCCCCTCGCGGCTCCGGCCGTCCGAAGAACCCGTCCGCGTCCCGCCAGGGAGGACGCCGTCCGAAGCCGGGACAGGAGCGCCGCCCCAGTCCGGATCCGACACGTGATCTTGCCTTCGACATTGTCTGCGGTGTGGTCGAACATCGCCGTATGCTCGAAACGACGCTGGACCGTGCCGGGCCGATGGACCCGCGGGATCGTGCTTCTGCGCATCGTCTGGCGGCAACAACGCTACGGTACATGGGGAGCATGACTGAAATTCTTCAGCCGATGCTGCGCCGTGAACCGCCCGAGCCTGTTCGGTGTGCGTTGCTTCTGGGTGTGGCGCAGCTGTTGCATCTGGAAACGCCACCACATGCAGCGGTAGGCACGATTGTTGACCTGCTGCGTCGTCGCGGTCTGGCGCCTTTCGCCGGGCTGGCGAATGCTGTGCTTCGGCGTGTGGCGCGTGAAGGGCGCGATCTTCTGGAAGGGCTCGATGACGCCAGACTGGATGTTCCGGCGTGGTTGTGGAGCGCCTGGGGTCATCGCGCACGGTCCATTTCCCGCGGACTGCATCGTGAGGCGCCGCTGGATCTGAGCCTGCGCCCGGGGGCAACAGCGCCTGAAGGTGGCGATGTCCTGCCGACGGGGACTGTGCGTTATCCGGCTGGGACACGGATTGCGACAATGGAAGGCTTCGAAGAGGGGCAGTTCTGGGCGCAGGATGTGGCTGCTGCCATGCCTGTGAAGCTTATGGGGGATGTCGCTGGGAAGACGGTGATTGACCTCTGTGCAGCCCCAGGAGGCAAGACGGCTCAGCTTTCTGCTGCCGGCGCAAATGTCACGGCCATCGAAAAGGAAGAGTCCCGCGCGGTTCGCCTGCGTGAGAACATCACCCGGATGCGCGCAACCGCTGAGACGATTGTTGCAGATGGCTTGAAATGGCGCCCGAAAGCACCGGTTGATGCGGTTCTGCTGGATGCGCCGTGTTCAGCAACGGGGACGTTCCGCCGTCATCCGGATGTGCTGTGGATCAAACGCCCGCGTGACGTCACGGCATTGGCGGAAGGTCAGGACGCGTTCATTGACGCAGCGCGTGACATGCTGAAGCCGGGTGGCATGCTGATGTATGCCGTCTGCTCTCTTCAGGATGAAGAGGGTCCGGATCGCATTGCAGCCGCGCTTGCACGCGGGGGCTGGAAGCATGTGCCGTTCACGGATGAAGAACTGGCGGACATGGCGATTGCCCGGACGCCGGAAGGATTTTTCCGAACACATCCCGGTCTCTGGTGGGATCGGGGCGGAATGGATGGCTTCTTTGCCGCCAGATTAATCCGCGCCTAAGAATTAAAGCCTGCCTGTTTTTCAGGCGGGCTTTTTTTTGCATTCGCTCCGAAAATACCAATATTTTAGAAATAATATGCAAAATGCTTTCGTGCGAAGGTTGCCCGCTCAACCTGCGAATATTTACTGCGAAATCGTACCTCAATGCGTAGATGGAGAGCCTTTTGGGTCTTATAAAAGTGCGCTTGTTTCCTCTAAGGATATGAAAACAAACAGAATAATTTTAATGCACATGCGCTTTTGTAGTGTCAAATTCTTTTATAATTTTTTTTATAAATAGGTTTTCATGATCCAAAATATCTAATTCTAATATTTTTTTAAGGAGTATGGTCCGAAAAAAACAAGGCAGTAAAACCAGTATTTGCTCTGGCATTTATTCCATTGTTTCTGGTGATGTCTGCATGTTCTGGTAGCGGATTCTCCGATTCTTCCAAGAATAATGAAAAATTTTCTCAGACAATTGAGAACATTTCACCTTATGGAAATACAATTCCAGATCGCGCCATGTTCTAATCTGCTGCATGGCTGGATCTGAGGTTTTTTAGAGCGTCATCTCTTGGGAGATGGCGCTTTATTTTTGTCCAGACCTGAAAGGACCTGACCTGCGGTTGGAAACGTCGCGGGCAGGCCGGTGCGGAAATCTCCTTGCTTCCGATTTGGTGATATAGTTATGTAAATCACCAGAACGGAAATGAGGCGTACGAAATGAAGTCCCGGGCAGAGAGATTTGAGGAGGTGTGTTGTGGATGGTGCGTGGAATGAGAGCCAGCCGATCTATCAGCAACTCCGGGACAGGGTGGTCGGCATGATGCTGGATGGTGCTGTCGCTGAGGGTGACGCAATCCCGTCGGTTCGACAGGTTGCAGCCGAATGCCAGGTGAATCCTTTGACCGTGATGAAGGCGTATCAGCAGCTTTCTGATGAAGGGCTGGTCGAGAAGCGTCGTGGTCTTGGACTGTTCGTGGCGCAGGGTGCGCTGGCGCGGCTCGGTGAGAGCGAACGTCAGAAATTCCTGACGGAACAATGGCCGGAAACGCTACGGACAATCCGTCGTCTTGGTCTCAGCCTGAATGATCTTCTCAAAAAGGGAGATGTCGCATGATCTGTATTGAAGCACAGGGTCTGCGAAAAGTGCATCGCGGGGGCAAAGGTGTTCTGGGCATTGACCTCAGTATTCCATCGGGCCGAATTGTTGGGCTGATCGGACCGAATGGCGCAGGCAAGACGACAGCTCTGAATGCCATTCTGGGTCTTGTCCCCTATGAAGGTTCCCTCAAGATTCTGGGGCGTGATCCCTGGCGTGAGCGCGAAGCAATGATGCAGGATGTCTGCTTTATTGCCGATGTGGCTTTGCTGCCGCGCTGGATGAAGGTCTGGCAGGTTCTGGACTATGTCGAAGGCGTTCATCCACGGTTTGACCGGAGCCGGGCGGAGCACTTTCTCTCCCGGACAGACATTCAGAAGCGTTCTCGCGTGCGGGATTTGTCCAAGGGTATGGTCGCGCAGCTTCATCTGGCGCTGGTCATGGCTATTGATGCCAAGCTGCTGGTGCTTGATGAGCCGACGCTGGGGCTGGACCTGCTGTATCGTCGCGAATTCTACATCACGCTTCTTAATGATTATTTCGACCATGACCGCACCATTCTGGTGACGACCCATCAGGTCGAGGAAATCGAGGATATCCTCACGGATGTGATCCTGATCGGGGATGGTCGCATCACCCTACAGGACAGCATGGAAAATCTGGCGCAGCGTTTCGTGGAACTGAAACCCAGAGCGGAGACTTCGGACACTGCCCGACATCTGGGGCCGATCAGTGAAAGGCTTATCATGGGGCAGCCGATCATGCTTTTCGATGGGGTGCCGCACAGTGAACTGGCGGCCCTTGGCGAAACACGCCAGCCGCGACTGGCCGATCTGTTTCTGGTGCTGATGGGACAGAACCGTGGGAACAGGAAAGGGGCAGGGGCATGAGCGAATATGGAAAAATGACGTGGCCGCTGAAGCAATACGTCTGGACTGTCAGGCGAGAGCTTTGGGGAAACCGGTTTTTGATACTCGGCCCCTTGGTAATGGTTTGTCTGCCATTGGTTCTTCTCTGCTTGAAGCTGCACACGAGCCACCTCAAGGTCATAAAAGGGACGGCAGAAATTGTTCCACCAACCCTGTTGTTCAGGATCACGGCGGAAATGCTGTTTGGGATCGCCAATGTCGCAGCCCTGACGGTGGGGTGCATCTATGCGCTCGGTACGTTCTATAATGAACGTAAGGACCTGTCGGTGCTTTTCTGGAAGTCTCTGCCTGTCTCGGACCGATTGAGCGTCGCGGCCAAGGCGAGTGTTGTGCTTGCGATCGGCCCTCTTTTGTCGCTGTTTTTAAGCTGGGTGGCGACGATCGTTCTTATTGTCGCGACTGCACAGGCATACGGAATTTCTCCGGTGGGTCTGGCAGAACAAGCCAGTGTAGGTCATCTGATGATCTATGATATTGCCTATATCGTGCTGAATACTCTGTGGTGGTTACCGATTTATGCCGTTCTGTTCTTGGTCTCAGCCAGTGTCAGAACCGTGCCTGCCGTGTGGGTATTAGGGGGACTGGCGGGTCTCTATATTGTGGAAGCCATTGGTCTGCGTACGAACCATATTACGGGCATCATATGGGACCGCTTTTTGCATTTTCCCGGGACCGGTTTCCACGATGCCCAGATGAAGATCATCGCCACCCAGTCTGATGGGTTTGATGTACAGCATACGCCAACAGATAAGATCGTAACCGGACACCTGGACTTTCTAGCCCTGTTTTCGATGCCTTCACTTTGGTGGGGTGTGTTGCTGGCGGCGGTCTGTCTCGTTCTGACAGTCTGGCTGCGTCGCCGGGCAGAGCCTATCTAGGCAAAATCTAAAACCCTCCGTCTGTGTGCCAGACGGAGGGGGCTCGGAGTTCAGTCTCCGGATGATTCAAAAATTTCTTCCAGTGTCTGGGCCATCACGTCTCCATCGAGCGTTTTGCCCAGCCAGATCTCAACACCAATCAGGCCTTGGTTGACCAGCATTCCCAAGCCATCGAGGGTCGTGCAGCCTTGCGAGTGAGCTTCCTGAAGGAAGCGTGTTTGCGGTGGGTTGGGAATGACGTCCGCAACAATCTGCCCTTTGGTCAGGCTTTTAATGTCCACAGGCGGTATCGCCTCCGGATCACCAAGGCCAATGGATGTGGCATTGATGACGATATCTGTGCCTTCGGGAACGGAAACATCGCCCTGCCAGGGCTTCGCTTCGGCATCTGCGCTTGAGTTGTCACGCACGAGCGCAGCAATGGTCTCGGCTTTCTTGACGTCACGATTGACGATGGTGAGATGGGCGGCGCCCGCCAGTGCCAGTTCAACGGCAATCGCACGTGCGGCTCCCCCTGCGCCAAGAAGAAGAACGCGTTTTCCGGCTGGATCTGTGATCTCTTTCAAGGACGCCAGAAACCCCTTGCCGTCCGTGTTATGGCCCGTCAGGCGTCCGTCCTTGATGGCGACGCAGTTGACCGCTCCGATCAGTTTTGCTGACTCATCCAAAGCATCGAGATGTTCCAGAACCGCGACCTTATGGGGCAGGGAGCAATTGAACCCGACCCATTCCATGGCTTTGGCACCTTTGACGGCGTCAGCCAGATTGTCTGCCTTGACGTCACAGTTGATGTAACGCGCGTTCAGTCCCTCATGGATGTATGCGGCTTCGATCATGGCGACGGTTGGATTGTCTGCGCATGGTGTCGAAAATGATCCTGTCAGAATGCTGCGGAAGTTCTGGTCACTCATGTCTGGCTCTCCTGTGTTGAGGCGTCCCTGACATAAAAAGACATGCTGAACAGATTGGAACCGCCTTTGAGCGGTTCAGGCTATGGATGGCAGAGAAGTGATGAGGAGAGGGGGCTACGCCGCCAGCGTGATGATCGTCCGCAGGCCGCCTTCGCCGCGGTTCTGAAGGCGTACGTCACCCCCCTGTGCCCGCAGGATTGTCCGGGCGATGGAAAGCCCCAGGCCGGTGCCCCCAGTCTCACGGTTCCGGCTGGTCTCGATCCGCACGAACGGCTCAAAAACCCGCTCTAGCTCACCTTCAGGCAGGCCGGGGCCGTTGTCCTCGATAATGATGCGGGCGATGCGGTCTTTTTCTTTCTTCTGGGAGGGCGGAATGAGCGTGACATGCGCACTGCCACCATACTTCAGAGAATTGAGAATAAGATTGTTCAGTGCGCGTTTCAGCGCTACGGACCGGGCCTGAATCCGGACTGGTTGTACGGGCAACTCATAGACCAGCGCATCTGCCTGCTGCGGGTGGCTTTCTGCCGCTTCGTCCATGATGGTTTGCAGCAGGGTGCGCAGATCAAGGGAGACAACCTGTTCATTCGAGGCGCTGTCACGACCGAAAGCCAGTGTGGCGGCCACCATGGCTTCCATTTCATCAAGATCCGCCAGAATCTTGTTGCGCAGTTCGTCATCGTCAATGAATTCGGCACGTAGCTTCAGCCGTGTAATTGGTGTGCGCAGGTCATGCCCGATTGCGGTCAGCATAAGCGTCCGGTCCGAGACAAACCGGCGGATCCGCATGGACATCGTGTTAAAAGCAATCGCCGCCCGGCGGATCTCCGAGGGGCCGTTTTCAGGTAGAACCGTTGAGCTGTTGACGTCCCGACCAAGCGCTTCCGCGGCAGTGGCCAATGTCGTGACCGGGGCGATCAGGCGGCGTGTGGCCCAGACGATCAGCGCCCCTCCGAAGAGGGACATCATCAGGAATGCGATGATGAATGTCGGAGCTTCGAGCGGGTTGGGCAGCGGCATGACGTAACGGACGACAAGCCAGCAATGACCATCCGGCAACAGCATGGATGTGGAATGTGTCCGAAGTTCCTGGCCGGCCCAGATCTCCAGTGGGTAAAGAGAGGAAGGGAGGAACGATCCCCGCATGAAGGGGGGGATCTCTCGGTATCCTTCACGCCCGCTGCTTCCCGGCCCGTACCAGCCTTCATGAGGACGATCAAAACCGTGTTCATTAGGGAAGGGCGGGTGTTCAGGGGAGCCGAAAGGGTGTTCCCTGCTCTCTTCCCCGGGCGGTAGCGCCCCAGGGCCTCCTGGTTCCATCAACCCACCGGGGCCAAACGGAGCCGGGCCGGGACCGAAACCGGGAGGCGGGGCATGAAAGCGCCCGGGAGCGAGCCCGCCCGGCGCGAAAAAGGGAAGCGGAATTTTGTGGCTATGGATGTCCTGATCCGGCGTCCCAAGCAGAAGAACTGTTGTATTCGACGGGATGTGCAGGTCGTCTATGGCGTTCTTCCGGTCTTCCTCCTTTGTTTCTGCAATTGTGCGATAAATGGAAAAGACCTGGATCTGGTAGTCATGCATCTGGCTGCGTTCAGCCAGATCAAGACGGTCGAGCGCGTGGATTCCCAGTCCTGCAAGTTCAATGACGGCCAGCCCGACAATCAGAAGCAGGCTGGTGCGAGCGACAAGGGAACTGGGAAAAAAGCGCACTTTCAGACGCGTTCGACTTCTGCTGCAAGAACATAGCCGCCACCGCGCACGGTCTTGATGACCTGTGCATTCCTGCCGTCATCTTCCAGCTTGCGACGCAGGCGGCTGATGGCGACGTCAATGGCACGGTCGAACGGTCCAGCCTGACGGCCGCGAAGCAGCTCAAGCAGCATGTCTCGGGTCAGGACGCGGTTGGCGCGTTCCAGCAGCGCGATCAGAAGATCGTATTCGCCACCCGTCAGGGAGATTTCTGCTCCATCAGGGTTGAGCAGACGGCGGCGGACAGGATCGAGGCACCAGCCGGCAAACATGATCTTGCGGGTATCTGTGGCCTGACGTTTTTCAGACGCATCAACTGTCCGGCGCAGAACAGCGCGAATGCGGGCGAGGAGTTCGCGGGGATTGAACGGCTTGGCAACGTAATCGTCCGCGCCAAATTCCAGACCGATGATCCGATCGGTTTCATCGCTCATGGCCGTCAGCATGATGATGGGAACATTATCCTGGGTACGCAGCCACCGTGCGACCTCAAGGCCGCTTTCGCCCGGAAGCATCAGGTCCAGAACCACAAGCTGGTAATGACCGTTGGCCCAGGCTTTTCGGGCTTCACGACCATCGCGCGCAGCCGTGACGCGGAAATGGTTCCGTTCAAGGAACTTGCTCAGAAGCTCCCGGATTTCACGGTCATCATCGACGACCAGAAGATGGGGAAGGGTTTCTGTACCCATGATGATGTTACCTTCCATCGGCTTGTGGCGCGGTTCAGGTCCGCCGCGCCACTTTCGTGCTTACGCCAGCCAGGAGGGAACCGGGAGGTTTTTCGCACGAAGGAACTCAGGGTTGAACAGCTTGGACTGATACCTTGCCCCTCCATCGCACAGGATTGTAACAATCGTATGTCCAGGACCAAGCTTCCTTGCAGTTCGGATAGCTGCTGCAACATTGATGCCTGACGAACCACCCACGGACAGGCCTTCTTCTGCGGTCAGGGCAAAGATCTGCTCCAGCGCTTCCGGGTCCGCAATTCGCTCTGCATCATCAGGTGCGCAGCCCTCAAGATTGGCTGTGACACGTCCTTGGCCAATACCTTCCGTGATGGAGCCGCCGCTGATGGTCAGATCGTTGGATTTCACCCAGCCATAGAGTGCGGAACCTTCCGGGTCCGCCAGAACGATCTTTGGGGCCGTTTTGCCTGCTGCCGCAGCCTGTTCCCGCAGGCCCATTCCGATGCCTGCCAGAGTGCCGCCGGTGCCGCAGGCGCAGGTGAAGGCATCAATCTTTCCGCCCGTCTGGTTCCAGATTTCGACGGCTGTCGTGGTGCGATGGCCTTCGCGGTTGGCAGTATTGTCGAACTGGTTAGCCCAGAAAGCACCGGTTTCCTCAGCCAGACGACGTGACACATGGACGTAGTTGCCCGGGTCACGGAAGGGCTTGGCGGGGACCAGTCGCAGGTCTGCGCCGATCATGCGCAGAAAGTCGAGCTTTTCGCGGCTCTGGGTTTCCGGCACGACGATGATCGCCTTGCAGCCCATGGCCTGAGCTACCAGTGTCAGTCCGATGCCAGTATTGCCCGCCGTTCCTTCGACAACAGTTCCGCCGGGCTTGAGAGCGCCAGTGCGGAAAGCATCTTCGATGATGGCAAGTGCCGCACGGTCTTTGACCGATCCGCCGGGGTTCATGAACTCCGCCTTGCCGTAGATGTCACAACCGGTTTCTTCGGAGGCGCGCTTCAGACGGATGAGCGGCGTTCCGCCAATGGCGGCCGTCATGCTGGAGGAGGTGCTCTGCCACCCTGCCGAAACGGACTGGTGTGGGCTGGTGATGTCAGTCATACGTTCACTCCTGTGCTAACGGAATTATAGACCGCGTTTTGTAAGGATGAGGAAGGCCATGAAGGTACTGACAGCAAAGCAGGCATGGGACGTGCTTGCAAATGAAGCCGACAGCATCCTCGTCGATGTGCGGACGCCACTGGAATGGGCGGAAATTGGCCTGCCCGATTCTTCTGCCCTGCCAAGGCCCGTTGTGTGTCTGACGTGGCAGCCGGGTTTGGAACAGATGTTTCTGGAAGGACTGCTGAATGCTGTGCCTGATCAGAACAGTCGCGTCCTGTTTCTGTGCCGGTCAGGGATGCGCTCCCATAATGCAGCGCTTCTGGCTGAACATGCCGGATATGCGGATGTAAGCAATATCGTCGACGGCTTCGAAGACAAGCATGGCCCCGGCACGGGCTGGCGCGCCGGGGGACTGCCATACGTTCACATGCCGCTGTCAGGTTCCTGATCGGCGTCATAACGGACTTCAAGGACGACGCACCACGGATAGCGGCTGTCGTAGCTGTGACCTGAGCCATCAGCGACCCGCCCGTTCGCATCTGTGGGAACATGTGTCAGAGACACGGCGTCGTCCACATTGCCGCCAACGATGCTCAGCTCATGACCGAAAGGCTGGTCATTCTGATTGACGGCGGTGACGATGCCGCAATGAGCCGGGAACCCGTAAGACGTCGGAAGCATCGAGAACGTCACGGTCTTGCTACGGCCACGGCCTACGCAGATCAGATCGCCGATTTTTGGGGTGTAGCTTCCCGGATCATGTGCGCTGACACCGCTGGACTGCCCACTGGCGGCCGCGTTGATATAGGTCGCGTGGTTGGGTGAATACGGGAAGCGGTCATTCGCTCCTGCGACACGCATGACGTAGGAAATGAACGCTGCCGACCAGGCGTAGTGCCCGTCATGCGCGGCGTCGAAGCGTGTGCCGTTCGCATCGGTCTTACCCGTCCAGCCAGCTTCCGTTTCATACGGGTCCTGGCCGATCCACCAGTATTCACCCACGCGCTGCCACAAGCCGGGAATACGTTCCGGCTTCAGGGCAGGATCCGTGGGTTCTGGTCGGTCTTCCGGATCGTCATCAGCTACAGGTCCGCCGAACATGCGCCATTCCCGCAGGGCAATAGCTGCGACGTCCTGACGGTTGAAAGGCTCAAAATTACGGCTGGCAAAGTCCGGAACGTGGCTGTTGTAGCCCACCGGGCCTGTTGTGCCGTTCGCATACTGTGCGTTGGGAGTCTGGGCCGGATACGGACGGACACTGTTCTGACTGGCGCAGCCGGTCAGTGCGAACAGGGCGGCCGTAGCAGCTGTTCGCCAGAAAATATGCGAGTCTGACACAATCATCCTCATGCTGGCTCGATGAACCTGCATCTTGAACGGCAAGTGCGATGGAGCGTCAAGGGCAGGGCCTCGCATGTGAGAAAGAGAGGCTGTTTATTTAGAGAACGGAAGGAAAGAACCGTACGGCTCCTTCAATCAGAATGGCGGGTGCAAAAGGTATAAGAAGAAAAAATATATGTTTTAGGCATCTTCTGGCCTTATCCGGACCGGCTCGAAAGGACAGGAGAAGGAAAACCAGAGCAACAACCGAAATGACTGGAGCAAGACAGATATAGGTCATGAGACCCAACGCCCAGGAAATCATGCCGAGACTTTGATGCTCTTCTGGGTCCCAGCCCATCATGAAACCAGCGAGGAATAAAGGTATCAATTTGACGAGCCATGAACTCAAACCTGCATAGACGATAAGTAACGTCCGAAAGACTTGGGAGTGGGGACGCAAGGGGGCAGGCGGGAGGACACGCTCTGGTGGAATGTGGGGCAGGGCGTGCATGTAACCATTCGTTTCAAACGATTCGAATGGTTACAATGTGCCTGTATCAGTTGTCCGGGAAAAGGGTCTTTAGCCCCTCTCCGGAAGCATCACACCGGCCACGTTCGGTGATCAGTCCGGTCACCAGACGGGCTGGTGTTACGTCAAAAGCCGGATTGGCCGCCGAGCTGTTTTCTGGTGCAATACGGACGCGCCCCGGAGCACCGTTATCCGTCAGACCTGTCATGAATAGGACTTCGTTCTGGCTACGCTCTTCAATCGGGATTTCCTTCACGCCGTCCCGAACACGCCAGTCGATCGTGGAAGACGGGAGTGCCACCCAGAACGGGACGTTGTTGTCTTTGGCTGCGAGCGCCTTGAGGTAGGTGCCAATCTTGTTGGCCACATCGCCCTGTGCCGTTACGCGGTCCGTGCCAACGATGACCATGTCCACATCGCCAGCCTGCATGTAGTGGCCGCCGGCATTATCCGCGATGACGGTATGCGCGACACCATGGCTGCCGAGTTCCCAGGCCGTGAGTAGGCTGCCCTGATTGCGGGGGCGTGTCTCATCCACCCAGACATGCACCGGGATGCCTTCGTCGTGCGCCATGTAGATGGGGGCTAGTGCTGTTCCCCAGTCTACTGTGGCAATCCAGCCGGCATTGCAGTGCGTGAGAAGATTGACGCGGCCTGTCTTACCCTTGCGCTCCCAGATTTCGCGGATCAGGTCCAGTCCATGGCGGCCGATGGCTTCATTGACCTGCACGTCTTCATCACAGATCGCATCGGCTTCCACATATCCGGCTTCAACGCGCTCTGCTGGCGTGAGCGCGCGCAGACGCGTCACCATGCGTTCAATGGCCCAGCGCAGGTTGATGGCAGTCGGGCGTGTTTCGATCAGATCAGCCGCTGCTTTTCCCAGCGCAGCATCGGATGCGTCGTTCTGAAGGGCAAAAACCAGACCATAGGCTGCGACGGCACCAATCAGCGGAGCACCCCGAACCTGCATGCTGCGGATTGCATGCGCGACAGCGCCTACGTCGCGGAGTTCAAGCACCTCCACTTCCCATGGGAAGCGGGTCTGGTCGAAAATGCGGATGCTTTTGGCGTCGTCAGACGGGCGCCAGATGCTGCGATAGGCAATGCCATTGATCTTCATTGAGTGCTCCTGGGAGGCGCTCCGACATTCAGGGCGCGGAACAGAAAAAACGTCTTATAGCGCATGTGCGCGATACATTCGGTGAACTCAAGAGCAGAAACCCCCCGGTCGTATTGCGCGTTAGGCGGATATTGCCTTGCGAGGGTCCAGAAACCAGTAGTATGAATTGTATTACGTTTCATGTCTGGATTCTCTTTCTAGCTGTAGGGAAAGATAATGGCCTCTCTCGTGAACCCCGGAAATACCGCCGTGCGCGCGTCTGACGCTCAATCACGTCTTTCCACAAAAAGCAGGTCCGACAACATGACGGCTCTGGAAAAATACCGGCAGCTGCGAGAGAATCGTAAGGTGGTGCGCCGCCGGAAACTTGAGCAGGAAAAGCGTCAGCTTTCTTCCTGAGCACGCCCTCTTTCACTCTTCTGCCTCAGGCTGTTAAGCCTCTTCCGCTGCTCGGGTCCTGTTTTGCCGGGTCGGATCTGGAAAGGGCATGAGTAGTGTCTCTGCGTGTACTGACGGTTCTGCCGCCGCGTGAACTCTACGCTGAAGGCCACGCTGGCGCGATTTCCCTGCTCGTCAGCCGCATGGCCCTCTGTGATGATCGGATTATCGGTAGAGCTGTATTGGGCGTTCCGTTGCCGGGCGGCAAATTTGTTCCGCTAAAGCGTGTCATATGGCCGCTTCCTCAACGCCTGAAATATGCATTGTCCTGCGTTCGCGCAGCCCGACGCTTTCGGCCTGATCTGATCGAGGTTCATAACAGGCCGGATCTGGCCATGGCTCTGTCCCGTGTCGCTCCCGTTCGGTTGATCCTGCACAATGATCCGCGCTCCATGAGGGGCGCCAAAACTGCGACAGAAAGGTCTCGGCTCGCTACGAAAGTGCTGGTTTGCGCTGTTTCGCAATGGGTTGCGACGTGTTTTGCAGAAGGCAGCGATACGCCGCCACGCGTCGAAATTCAGCCAAACTGTGTGGATCTGTCCGTATTACCAGCTGAGCGCCCGCGGAAAAAACAGGTTCTGTTCGCGGGACGGGTCGTTGCAGACAAAGGGGCAGATGCTTTTGTCTCAGTCTGGGCAAGTCTGCGGCATCAGTATCCGGACTGGACAGCTGTCATTATGGGCGCTGACAGATTTGGCCCAGATTCACCGGAAACTCCATTTTTGACCCGGCTGCGCCCTCAGGCGGCACAGGCTGATGTTCTGATGACGGGCTATCGGTCCCATCCGGATGTTCTTGAAGCCATGACGGAAGCGGCTATTGTTGTTGTGCCAAGCCGTTGGCCGGAGCCATTTGGCATGACGGCGCTGGAAGCCATGGCGTGCGGGGCGGCTGTGATCGTCTCGCCATTTGGCGCGCTACCGGATGTAGTCGGAGAGGCGGCCCTGCTAGCGGCCCCGGATGCTTCCGGAGCGCTAGAGGCCGCGCTGGGTCAACTGATGGATAACCCGGCACTCAGAGCGGAGCTTGGGCGTAAAGGCCGCGAACGGGCCGCTCTGTTCAGTCTGGAGGCTGCCCGCGCGCGCCTTGTCGCGTTGCGTCAGGCAGCCATTGCTTTCAGTCGCGGTTCGGCGGCCCCATGAAGGTCGGGTCAATCGCGTCCGGGACGTGACGTGCCAGAATTTCGTCCACGGCCTTCTTTTCCTCGTCGGTCAGAGACCAGCCGAAGACATCCTTCACACCGGAGACCTGTTCAGGCTTGCGTGCACCCCAAAGAGCGATGACTGGCCCCTGATCCAGAACCCAGCGTACGGCGAAGGCGAGAACGGACTTGTCGCGCTTGGCGGCCAGCTCCTTGAAGTCTTCGACAGCGGCGAGATAGCTCTCGAACTTCGGCTTCTGGAACTTCGGATCACCTGAACGCAGGTCGTCCTTCGGGAAGGTCGTATCCTTGTTCATCTTGCCGGAGAGAAGCCCGCGGCACAGTGCGCCATAAGCGAGCACCACGGCGTTATTCTTCTTGGCGTATGGGAGAATATCTTTTTCGCAGGTGCGTTCGAAAAGGTTTAGCGGGGGCTGAATTGTTGCGAGTGGAGCAACTTCGCGGAAAATATCCATCTGCTCTGGGGAGAAATTGCTGACGCCGAGCGCCCGGATCTTACCTTCTTGATGAAGTTTCTGCAGTTCGCGTGCGCTTTCATCAATGGGCGTCTTGTCATCGGGCCAATGGATCTGTTCGAGATCGATCGTCTCGACCCGCAGGCGGCGAAGGGAATCTTCCACTTCCTTGCGGATGCGGGCAGGGCGGGAATCACGGAAAACCTTGCGGTCTTCGGGTTTATCATCCGTCCAGTTCAGGCCCAGCTTTGTCGCGACGAAAGCCTTGTTTGGCTTTTCGGCCAGTGCCCGGCCAACAACTTCTTCTGAGTGCCCGAAGCCATAGACGGGGGCTGTGTCGATGAAATTGATGCCGTCATCGAGAGCTGCATGGATGGTGCGAACGCCGTTTTCATCGTCCGGCCCGCCCCACATCCAGCCGCCAATGGCCCAGGTGCCAAGAGCCACGCGGGAAACCGGAGTGTCGATGCCGGGAATGAGAATGGTGTCTGAGGACATGCCTGTCTCCATAAGAAAGGGACTGTTTCAAAAAAGCGCATTCGGATGGAGGTGGTTGCATGGAAAGTCGAAACCCGCCATCCACAATGTCCATGCGCCTGTCTTCTTTTTCCCTGACCCGCCTCGGCCAGTGGCTTGCTGTTCTGCTGCCGCTGACACTCACGCATCTCAGAGGGCTGGCGGAAGCAGACCTCGATATTCTTGCCGTTCTGCTGTTGGTGCAGTCGGCACGAACGCGGCAATGGGACTGGGCAAGAGAGCCCTGGGTCATCGCGACCTTCTGTTGGTGGGGCTGGCAGGTTTTGTGCACAGTCTGGGTCTCGCCCGGTCATGGGGCACTGGGCCAGTCTCTGGCAGCCATCCGCTTTCCGCTGGCTGCCGCAGCGCTGGGCTGCTGGCTGTTGCGCGATGACGTCTGGCGCAGAAGGGCGCTCTGCGTCACGTGTGGATGCGGGCTTTACATTGCATTCCAGATTATGGTTCAGGCGGCGTTCGGCCGAAATCTGTTTGGCGTGCCGCGCTTCCATGATGGCACTCTCACAGGCCCTTACACGCACCCCCGTGCCGCTGCCCCATTGTCACGCCTTATTCTGCCGATGCTGATGCTTGGTTGTACTTTGATCGAGGGGTGGAAAAGTCGTTGGTCCCGCACTCTGGGACTTTGTGCTGCGACGGTTCTTGCCGTGGCGGTCATGGTCCTCGCGGGGCAGAGAATGCCATTCGCGCTTGCGCTGTTTGGAATTGGTATCTGCGCGCTTCTGTATCGGCCGATGCGCCCGGCAGCGCTTGTCGCGGCGGCAATGATGCCGCTTCTGATCTTTGCCGCAAGTGCGCTGTCGCCCGGTAGCTTCTCACATCTCGTTGTGCTTGCCCGGCAGCAGTTGACGCATTTTAGCCAGTCTCCTTACGGCGAGATTTACACTCATGCTGTGGTGATGGCGCAGGAACATCCTTTGCTGGGGCAGGGCTATGACGCCTATCGCCATCACTGTGATGACCCGGCGACGTTCCACGGTCTGTCGTGGCTTTCCATGGCAACGCCAGAAAAAGGCTGGCGCGATCTCTGTGTTCAGCATCCGCACAATCATTATCTTCAGGCTCTGGTAAATGCTGGTATTCCGGGCCTGATCCTGTTTGTGCTGATGGTGGCCTGCTGGCTCAAGGCGCTCTGGCCAGGGCGGCAGGGTTCAGCCATTGCAATCGGTCTTTTTGCCGCGGTCTTCATTCAGGAATGGCCCATCGCGTCCTCTTCGGATTTCATGAATCTGCCGTTGGGTGGATGGGGATTTCTGATGCTCGGTCTGGGGTTGGCCTATCGCAACGGCTTTCAAGACACCGCGCGCGGGCCTATATCGTAAGCAGATTACGGAGGCACCCCAATGTCCAGCACCAGTGATCCGGCACGCGCCGGAACCGTTCCCGTTACTGTTCTGACCGGCTTTCTTGGCGCCGGTAAAACCACCCTGCTGAACCATATCCTGACTGCTGAGCACGGCCGCAAATATGCCGTGGTCGTCAATGAGTTTGGTGAGCTTGGCGTGGACAATGACCTCGTGGTGGATGCCGACGAGGAAGTGTTCGAAATGAACAACGGCTGCATCTGCTGCACCGTGCGTGGCGATCTGATCCGCATTCTCGGCGGGCTGCTGCGCCGTCGTGGTCGTTTTGACGGGATCATCGTCGAGACGACCGGCCTTGCCGATCCGGCCCCCGTCGCACAGACATTCTTTGTGGATGAAAACATCCGCGAGAAGGCCCGTCTTGATGCTGTTGTGACAGTTGTTGATGCCTTCAACATCATGCAAACGCTGGACGAAAGCCCGGAAGCGATCAGTCAGCTCGCATTTGCGGATGTGATCGTTCTGAACAAGACCGACCTTGCCGATGAAGAGCGCCGCAAGGAAATCGTTGCCCGCATTCGCCAGATCAATGCCGTGGCTGAAATTCACGAAGCCCAGCATGGCGGTGTGAAGCTGACGGACATTCTGGATCGTGGCGGCTTCGACCTTCAGCGTGCCCTGTCCACGATGCCGGACTTTCTGGAAAACGATCATCACTCCCATGAAGAGGGCATCGTCAGCATTTCCCTCTCTGTGAAGGAGCTGATTGACCAGCGGCGTTTCCAAGCCTGGATTGGTGCGCTCCTGCAGGAACAGGGTGGTGATATCCTGCGCTCCAAAGGCATCCTGCACTTCAAGGGTGAAGATCAGCGCTTTGCGTTTCAGGCCGTGCATATGATGGCAGATGGTGATTTCATTGGCCCCTACCGTGAGGGAGAAAGCCGGGATTCCCGTCTGGTTTTCATTGGCCGTAATCTGAATCGTCCGCAGCTTCGTCGCGGCTTTGAAAGCTGCATCGCGGAATGACACGGGAAATCATTGAAGATCGCGGCGCAGAACGTCGCTTCGAAAGCCCGATTATCGGCGTTGTGTCGTCACGTGATGGCAAGACTTTGGCCGCTGCCACGGCGGATGGTGAGATCATTCTCATTCCGCGCGACAAGATGAATACGCTTGGCGCCTGGACGGTTCTCTCGGTTCACGAGGGGGCGTTGTGCCTGTCACAGGACAGCCTGCCGGATGCTTTTCTAACGGGCGGCGAGGACGGAAAACTTGTCCGCACTTATGCCGATGGCCGGACGGAGGTTCTGAGCGAAGGGCGCCGGTGGGTCGATTGCATTGCGTCATCCACCACGCATTTCGCGTTCTCGGCTGGCCGGGAGCTTGAAGTCCGGGCGGCTGAAGGCACGACAACGCTCAAGAAGCTGGATCATCCGTCATCTGTGACGGGCATTGTTTTTGATGCCAAGGGCAAGCGCGTTGCGGCCTCGCATTACAACGGTGCGTCTGTCTGGTTCGTGCAGGCCAAGGTCGATACTGTGCGCCCGTTCGAATGGAAAGGCAGCCATATTGGCATTGCCATTCATCCGGGTGGGGAAGCGCTGGTCACGTCCATGCAGGAAAACGATCTGCATGGCTGGCGTCTGGCCGATGGGCACAACATGCGCATGAGCGGCTATCCGAAGCAGGTGCGGTCCATGGCGTTTACGCGCAATGGTCGCTGGCTGGCAACGTCTGGCGCAGATGCCATCGTCCTGTGGCCGTTCTTCGGTGGCGGCCCGATGGGCAAGGCTCCGTCCGAGCTGGCCCGTCTTCCGGGGCTGTTTGTCAGCGCTGTGTGTCCGAACCCGAAGGAAGACATCATTGCGGCCGGCTACGAAGACGGGACTGTTCTTCTGGCTGAGATCGGGGGTGGGGACCAGCGTGTGCTGCCTCTCTGCTCAGGCCAGAAAGCTGCCCGTGGCAAGGTGACGTCCGTGTCCTTTACCCCGCAGGGCGGGGCTATCATCTTCGGAACGGAAGATGGAACAGTTGGTGTTGTGGACTTGTCCGCTGCAAGTTGAGCGTCGGTTCAGACCGTCATGAAAAGGAGGCCTTCGGGCCTCCTTTTTTGCGTTCAGGCCGTGAAAAACTGGCTCAGCCCCATCCCACGCAAGCCCCGGCGATAGGCGATGGAACTGCGATCTGCCATCACATGCGCCTCAAGGTTGGGGTCAAGAGGCAGGTTTTCCGGCTTCTGCGCCTCAACAATCTGGCGGTCTTCTTCAAAGACACGGCGATTGAATTCATAAACATCCTCAACCGATCCGGTCGTATCGAAATTCCGGCAGATCGGCGCGAACATGCGTGTCACACGAGCCGAAACCGGTGAGGCTGCATTCATGATGACGAGCCTGCCATCGTTCGGGAAGTGGATTTCCAGCGTTGCCGTGAAGGGCAGGAAAACCCGGAAATGCCGGAGCCATTCGAAGTCCGCAAACTCTTCAACGCCCAGAAGCCCATGTGGAAAGTTGGAAACGTTGCTACGGTATTCAGCCTCGAAACCCGTTTCCGTCAGCTTGGGTGAATAGGATGGAACGATCGGGTTTTCAGGGTCTGCAAAAGTCTCGGTATGGACGAAAGCAAAATGTGCCACGTCAATAAAGCCTTCGACCTGACGTCCTGCGAAGCCCTTGATGTCGATGGACGGGCAAGTGATCTGCTGGAAGGCTGGATTGTCCCAATGCGGCATCGGTGGGAGATTGATTTCTCCTTCGGGGCGCAGGCATGTCCAGATGAGGCCGAACCGCTCTACAACTGGGTAGGTCTTCAGGTGAAGTTTCGGCGGGATCTTGCTGTCCGGATGGGCAGGCACACGCACGCAACGGCCATCCTGACCAAACCGGAAACCATGATAGGCACAGGCAATCGTCTCGCCGTTTCCATTGCCCATGCTTAGCGGCACACCACGATGAGGGCACAGATCATCGGCAACGACGATATCATCTCCAGAGCGGTAAATGACGAGAGGTGCATCCAGCAGCACTGCCCCGAGCGGGCGCTCCCCGAGTTCACGGGAGAGGGCGACCGGGTGCCAGGACTTGGCAAGGATCTGCCAGTCTGCGGGTTCGAACGTACAGTTCCGTGGCAGGTCAACGGATGCGGCAGAGAGGCTGGCGCAGGCTGCGGTCATGGTTAGGGTCCCCGCGGGCTGAAGAACGGACTCGCAGAGCATTCCATGGATCATGCGTTCTCTGATATATTATAAATATGATTGAAGCGTTCTAATAATGAGGCATGATGAGCGGAGCGAATTGCCTCAAATGCCCCAATACGGCATGTATGAAACGAAATCGAAATGAGGTGCCTGTATGTCCAGACTGTCTCTTCCGCCTCATTTAAAGACGCTTTTTCTGTTTCTGGAATACCGCGCCTGGGCTGACAGGCTGGCATACGAAACGCTGTTACAGTTGCCCCGGTTGGAGATTGTGAAGCCGCGGCAGACGACGTTCAGCACCATTCTGGGTACGCTGAACCATGTGTATGTCGTTGACGACATTTTTCGTCATCATCTTCAGGGGAAGGATCACGGTTATCGGTCACGTCAGACCGACCAGATACCTGATCTCAAGACGCTCTGGCAGGCAACACAGTCCATGAACGAGTGGTATCTGGCTGCCGTGAAACAATGGAGCGTGGACGATCTGAACTGTCCGGTTTCATTTACATTTGTTGATGGACAGCCTGGGCGGATGACCCGTGAGCAGATCATTCTTCATGTCGTCAATCATGCCACTTACCACCGGGGATTTGTAGGCGACATGCTTAAGCAGATCCCGGAGAACTGGCCATCCAATGACCTGACGGTGTTTCTCCGGGATGAGGATCAGCGGTCTGTGTGACCAAGGTCCTGCTCAGGCGCGATGACGTCCCGGACACGCTGTTTGAGCTCTTTTGGGCCAGGAAATCCACCATCGCGCTTGCGTTCCCAGACGAGTACGTCATCAACGTGAATTTCAAAGCGGCCGCCAGTATCAGGGATCAGGGCGACTTCCCCGAGAGCCTGCCCAAACGTGGAGAGCAGTTCCTGAGCCATCCAACCAGACCGCAGAAGCCAGTTGCATTGCGTGCAATATCGGATTGAGACGCGCGGTGCAGTGGAGGACATGTCTTTTCTCCCGGGGTGAAACGTTGAGGATCATCATTGCACAGCACGGCAACTCTGCCATCTGTCAGATGTGTCTTCAGGGATGACGTGCAACGGTCATAAAGAAACACTTTCCCCCGACGGGAAGAGAACATTATGAAAGTGGATCATCTTTTCCATTTTGCGAGACCCTGCACCGCATGATTTCTTCTGTTCGCCTGCCTGTTGCGCTTCTGATGTGCGCTACTCTGCTCTCAGCTTGTGAAGCACCCTCTCGGCAGCCTTTGCCGGAAACTGCAGCACCGGATGTTCGGCTTGTGCTGCCGCCTCCGCCAGGGGTGGGAAGTGCTGCACAGGCGGATGATGACAGGGTTTTTCATGAGACGCGCGCCTTGAAAGATACGCCGCGCTGGGTGCTGGCGCAGAAAGATGCAGATCTGGAAGTACCGCATCTGGTGCGCGATTTTTCCTGCGCCGTTGGTTACACGCTGGATCTGGCCAAAGCGCCGCATCTGGCCATCGTCCTGAAGCGGATGGAAAATCCCATCATCCACCGGACCTCTGAAGCCAAGCATTACTGGCACCGGACGCGTCCGTTTGTTGGTACGAACCTCCCGATCTGCACCTCGCCGGAGGGGTTGGGCCTTCATTCCTCATATCCGTCCGGCCACACGACGGCAGGATATGGCATGGCGCTTGTGCTGGCCCACCTGATGCCTGAACATGCCACCATGCTTCTGCAGCGTGGGCGTGTTTTTGGCGAGAGTCGGATTGTCTGTGGAGCGCACTGGAAATCAGACGTGCAGGCTGGCTTTTTGAATGCATCGTCTGAAATGGATGCGCTTCTTGCTGCTCCAGAATTGCAGGATGATCTTGCTGCCGCCCGGGAAGAGCTGCGCGCCATGAAGGCTACGGCCCCTGCACCAGACGCTGCTGATTGTGCTGCAGAAGCAGACGCTGCTGCACATTCCATTCTGTCTGAATAATAAAAATCCGGCCAGGGGCATGAAGTCCTGTGGCCGGATTGTTTTTGAATCTCTGTCATGCGGCCACCCTGTTTATGGTGGCCGCTTTCAGTTTTATGCCTGAAGAACAGAGACTTCAGTGGTCTGCTGGTCGATGTATGGGCCGCCAGCAACGATTTCTACGGCAAGAAGAGACATGCCGTGCGGTACAGGGCTGGAACCAAGATCGAGTTCGGCATCGCCGAGTGTCCAGCGAATGGCGGAGTTGTCTTTGTCAGCCCAGCCTGGAAGCTCGGATGCTTCCAGATGAGATGTGATCCTGCGTGTGCTTTCCGAGGCATACAGGGTGATGTCCCCAACCAGCACGCCTAGGTCACGACGGTCATCCACATACGGCCCGATGGCATCAGATGGTTTTGCCGTTCTCGAAACAAGGCGCACACTGCCCACGTTTGACGGCAGCATGAAGATCGCACGGCCATTGCTCTCACGGGACTGACGGATCATTTTGCCTGCCGGTGTGATCAGATGCAGGTCCGGGTCTGTTACGATCATTCTGACGTCACGAACGTCTGCAAGACCGAGGTCCATCGCGCGTTGGGCAAGAGCGTGATGGATGGGCTCAACCTTGTCACGGCTGACGGTCAGCGGGGCAGCGGCATCTGCTTCCCATGTTCGTACAGGGCTGCTCAGGCTGACGACGGCATTGTCCTGCGTGAAGCCATCACGATTGCCTGTATTGAGATAGCTCTCGGTCAGCATTCCGTCAGACGTAAGGACAGAATGCACATCCGTCTCGATATGGAAGTAATCGTAGGATGTGATGGAGGTATCGTAAATAATGCTGCGGCCATTCACGAGCATACGGGCCGGGATCAGGCCGCCATCAATGAACAGGCTATGCTCTGGCGTAACCAGAAGGTCCTTGGACGGAACGCCATCCGCAATCGCATTCTTGCAGATGCGGACAGGATAACCCGCTACATCCGGAGCCAGTCCCTGACGGACGATGGCGTGCTTCCGACCCACCCACACAACTGGGCGAGCCTGTTCTCCCTCAGGTGTCCACGCGAGAACCTTGGCGCCAATTTGGATGTCCTGAACGGGCATGTCACCGGTCGTGGTGCGGATCATCGTATCCGCGAGGAAGCAGACTTCCGCTCCCTTATCCAGAGAGATGACTGTCTTTCCATTCCGGTCTGGAGAGAAATGGGCGTGGTACTTGGAGTAATCGCCTACGAGCTTGATGGTGTAGGATGCTTTACCCTGAGTTACGGTCAGGACATTGTCGACGATCTTTGCGGCCGTGTTGCCCTGATAGTCCAGCGTGCTGACGTCAATCTGACCGCCGGGTACAAGCATCGTGCCGGTTATGCTGCCGCCCTGAATGACAAGAGAGCCACCCGAAGAGACGATCGTCCCGCTCGCTGTGCCTTTATTGCCGACAACAATGTTGCCTCCGGCATTGACGATCGTGTTGACGGCACTGCCACCACTCGAAACGTTCAGACGCGCAGCAGCGCCAGATACAGTCGCACCGGAAGCAACAGCATTCTGGCTGATGTTCTCAACACCGCCTGCCAGAATACGATCGCGAACTGTCGTGCCGCCAGTCGCGACCACTGTGCCGCCAGAGGTAACGGTGTTGGCCGTCGCTGTTCCCGAGGTCAGGGTCTGCTTGCCGCCGCTTTGAATGGACGCATTGAAGCTCGAACCACCGAAGATGAACTGATTGCCATTGCTTGCAACGGTGCTGCTGGCAACGCCCCCCTTGTTGACGGTCTGACCCGCTCCTCTGGTGGCAATTGTGCCGGTCGCGGTTCCGCCGGAATAGATGACCTCTTCCGTATCGGGGACTGTGAGAATGGAACTGATGGTCTTGCCACCAGAGTAAACCTGCAGGTGACCACCTGCTGTGACTGTTGTGTCGATGGCTGTGCCACCGGATTGCACGACGAGGTAGTCATTCTTTCCTGAAATATAGAGTCCACTGACGGTCGTATTATGCTGTCTACGTGTCAGTCCATTATGGCAAGGATCAGGATATCGGGAAGGAGTTCTATGGTTCACTATGATGTCTTTTCTTGGGGAAAGACGCGGTTGCGCGCCATAATGAATGCCACTGGGTCAATCAAAGATATTTTTGATTATGGGCATGTGGAGTTGTTATTGCCTTGAGGCTCCTGAATCCGTGTTCTTTTCAGGCACGGCGGTTCAATGGCATGTTCAGATTTTWAAAACAATAAGAAGTTTTGTTTTTTGTATCTTTATGTGAAATTTTTTTTCTAAGATCGGCATCTGTGGAGATGAAGAAATGGCGGAAAACTCAGGGTAATCTAGCCGTTATCACGCAGTAAAATGAATTGATCTCTCGATAGAGATATCGAGGCATATTGGAAGAGTTTGAATTTGGATTAATTACTTATTAACGAAAAGAATCTCAGGCGACGTTTCTTAATAAAAAAGCGCTCCTTAGAGCGCTTTTTTATTGTCGGTGCTTTCTGTGTTCGATTCTGGCGCCCCAGGTCTGGGCGGTCGCAGGGCATGTTCGTTGGCTTCCATGAATCTGTCAGCCAGCGCGGTGTACAGTGGACGAGGGCACACCATGCGAGAAACGCCAAACGCCAGAAAGGATGTGGCCAGTAGCGCAAGCGTGACCTGCTGATTGTCACACATCTCCATGACGATGATGGTCGCTGTGAGGGGCGACTGCGCGACGCCGCAGAAATAGGCGACTGTGCCCAGCAGTACGACTGCGCCGGGTGTAGTGTGGGGCAGAAACTGCTCAACCCAGCCTCCAATGGCAGCACCAATCGCCAGTGATGGCGCAAACATGCCGCCCGGAATGCCTGAGCAATAGGACACCAGCATCGCTAGATATTTCAGGACAAAGAAAGAGGCTGGATAGTGCTCTGTTCCTGAAAAGATGGCGCGAGCCTGTGCATAGCCCGTTCCATAGGTTGTACCTTTGGAGATCAGGCCAATGATAGCCAGTACAAGACCACAGGCCGCAGCAAACGCGATGGGGCGTTTCCCGGCGAAACGTCCGACGGGGCCAGGAAGGCCCCGCGATGCCTTGATAACCAGTGCTGCAAACGTTCCGCCTGCCAGTCCGCCGAGGATGCCGCAGGTCAGCACCGCGATCCACGCTGTGCCAACCGGGATATCAACGTCTGCATGGCCGAAATAGGTGTAGTTTCCCAACAGCGCGATTGCCGTCACACCGGAAACGACAACGACGGTCAGTGTCCGTCCGGATGTACGCTGTTCGAAGGAATGTGAGAGTTCCTCGATCGCAAAGACGATGCCGGCCAGGGGCGTATTGAATGCTGCGGCCATACCAGCGGCGCCACCGGCAAGGATCATGCTGCGCTTTGCAGCGATGTTGGATTGTCCCAGCAGGCGCGAAAAGGCATGCATGATGGATGCCCCGACCTGAACGCTCGGGCCTTCGCGCCCGATCGAAGCACCGCACAGCAGGCCCAGACAGGTTAGAAGAATCTTTCCAACAGAAATCTTGAGCGCCAGAACCCTGTCCACCATCGTGTAATTCTCGATGTGCAGGGTGGCGATTGTTTGCGGAATGCCTGACCCCTGTGCGCCTTTGAAAAGGGTTCGGGTCATCCATGTGATGAAGGCAAGCCCTGCTGGAGCGACGAACAGCATCGCCCAGGGGTGCCATTCCAGAATTCGCGTTCTCAGATCAGCCGCTGCATCGCCCATGCGTGCGAAAAGCACGGCAACAACACCAATCAGAACGGCACCGATCCAATAGATGACAGTGCGCCGCCACTGGGTTGTCGTGGCGCGGGCTGAACGTCTCAGATGATGAATACGGTCTTTACGGCGCAGGGCGTGCTGCGAGGACAGATGCCCCGGTGGGAGAGGCTTGGGAGCGGAGCCTGAAGAAGGGGGCAAAGTATCGGCCAATGGAGGACGTCCAGGAAGGAGTGTCGGGCAAGGGAAGATACGCCCGGACCAAACTCCGCGCGTTACATGTCCGGTCCTGCCAGCCTTCTTCGCGCCGGGTCAAGAAGTCTGAACCGATCAAGTAGAAAAATCAGAGGCCTGTACAACCCGAAACCGGAAAGACTGTCGCAGCAAAAGCATGTTCGGAGGGCCGCCCCTTTTACAGTCAAAGCCTTATAGTTTGGTTTCCACTGTAAGGCGTGGTCTGAGATTGGAGACTTCTGGTCAAAGAGACTGATAATGGTAGTAAAATTTGCCGTTCAGGAGAGAACCAGAATGCCAGAATGCTTGGCCTTGTCAGCAGGTTCGACATGAATATGAATTGAAGCTCGGCCCAGTTCTTCCCTCAGGCCTGCCTCGATCCGGTCACAGATTTCATGAGCGTCATGCACACTCATTTCGCTCGGGACCACAAGGTGGAATTCTACGAAATGCAATACCCCGACCTTTCGCAGGCGCAGATCATGCGCTTCGAGAGCACCCGTTCCGCTTGAGGAAATGACAGCCTTTACGGTTTCCACGGCTTCTGTGCCCGGAATTTCATCCATAAGACCTGACATGGACAGGCTCATCATCGAGAAGCCGGCTCGCAGAACGTTCAGGGCGACCAGCGCGGACAGAACTGCATCCAGACGGTCCCATTTGATGACCGGGATCAGGGAAACGCCAATGACCAAGGCGACAGTCGCCCAGACGTCAGACTGAACATGCTCGCCCGCAGCCAGCAGAGCCTGTGATGAATTCTTCCGGCCAAACCCGATGAGAACCCGTGCCCAAACCAGATTGACGACACCGGCCAGCGCATTCAGTGCAACGCCCTGGAACGGGGCATGGACCGGCGTGGGGTGCATCCAGTCATGCACAGCAACAACGAGAATGCCGAGTGCCGTCAGAACAACCAGAACGCCTTCAATGACGGCGGACAGGTATTCTGCCTTGCCATGGCCATAAGGGTGGTTGTCGTCGGCTGGGAGAGCCGCAATGGAAAGTGCCCACAAAGTGCCAAATGCCGCAATGACATTCAGAATGGTCTCAATGGCATCGGACAGCAGGGCATCTGAGCCGGACGCCCAGAATGCTGCGTACTTGATGGCCAGAACCACTACGCTCACCCCGATGGAAGCGTAGGCAATCTTGATACGCGTTGAAATCATTGAAGTTCTCAGCAGCAGACCTGTTGAAGATCGCAGGATGCTGGTGAACTTTCGATCTGGAAGGTGGGGTGAGAAATTTTGAACTTGTCTCGCAGAAGGATTGTGGCCTGCGTGATGATCTGCTCAGGGCTCTGCAATGTGGTCTCATCCCGGATGAGGTGCACAGTCAGAGCGGTTTCCGTCGTGCTCATGGGCCAGATGTGCAGGTGATGCAGCCCACTTACGCCGGGAACGGCCAATAGGGCGGCCTGAACGTCAGCAGGTACAATTCCGGCAGGAACGCCATCAAGGGATAGGGACACCGACCCTTTAAGCAGGGACCATGTTGCGACAATGATGGACACAGAGACAATCAGGCTGACGATCGGGTCAATGATCTGAAAGCCGGTCCATGTGATCAGGAGCCCTGCAATCACAACGGCAAAGGCCATCATGGCATCAGATGCCATATGCATGAACGCGCCGCGAATATTGAGGTCGTTCGAGGCCCCCTTCATGAAAAGGAGGGCAGTAAATGCGTTGACCGCAATTCCGACGAGCGCCACCCAACTGACGACCGTTCCCTCAACAGGCGCGTTGGCGAAAAGCCGAACGATGGATTCCCAGATGATCCCGCCTGTCACCAGTAGCAGGACTGTCGCATTCACGAAGGCCGCAAGAATGGTGGAACGGCGCAGGCCATAGGTGAAGCGTGTGGTAGGGGCACGACGGGCCAGACTTTCGGCCAGCCATGCTGCGCCAAGGCCCAGAATGTCCGACAGGTTGTGTCCTGCGTCTGCCAGAAGGGACAGGGAGTGTGCCCAGACGCCCCAAAGGGCTTCGGCAACGACATAAACCGTGTTCAGGATGATCCCGATAGCGAAGGCACGGCCGAAATTCGCCGGTGCATGCGTATGTGGACGCCCGAAACCAAACCCATGATCGTGCCCGTCACAGCCTTCATGGTCATGATCCTGGTGATCACGAGAGGCATGGTCGTGCCCATCTGCATGAGAATGGTCATGATCGGTGTGGTCATGGCCGTGTGCGCACGTGTGGCTGTGATCTGATGTCATGTCCGGGCAAATCTGTGGCTGGAGTGTCGCATCATATAGCATCTCGTTCCATCAACCCAAGCGATGATCTGGCTCTTGCAGAATTGTCGGGGTTGATGCCGGCAGGAGGGTAGTTTTCCCATGCCGTGGCTGGACGCGCCGGTTATATTCCGTAACAAAGAGGAGGCCTAACCCTGTAATGTCAGCAGAGGGGCACTTGCAGGGAGAGTGTCCATGAAAGGCACCGTTCTCGGATTTGATGTTCAGACGAGCGAAGGCGTGATCCTGAATGATCAGGACGTTCGGTATGCATTTTCGAAAATGAACTGGCGGGACACTCTGGCGCCCATGAAGGGGCAGCGGGTGGATTTCGAGCCCTGGGGCACAATGGCCAACAATGTGTTTCTGGATATTCAGTTCGGGCAGTTTACGTCTTTGCCTGCTGCGGACATGTCTTTTACGGATGCTGTCAGGGCCTGTCTGCGCCGGGCAACGGATTTTCAAGGCCGCTCCCGCCGGAAGGAATACTGGTATTTCAGGATTTTCGGGATCCTGTGTTCCATCGTCATTTCCATGATTTCCAGTGACCTCAGGCATGGAGGCGGCGGCATTGTCGCGTTACTGGGTATCGCAGCTTTTTTTGCGTGGCTCTATCTGTTCGTGGTGGATCTCAGCGTGTCAGTCCGACGGTTGCACGACACCGGACGCTCAGGCTGGTGGGTGCTATTATACTTTACAGTGATCGGAACTATTCCGTTGCTGATCATGATGTGCTTCGACACGGACTACCGGATCAACAAATGGGGCTATCCGGCCAAATAGCCTTAGCTTCCGCTTGAAACATATCCGGCTACACCTCTCTGCCAGCACAGAACCATCAGGCCAAGGAACGTAAAGCCCATTCCCGGCGAGAGCAGGCCGAACCAGATGGGCATGCCCAAAGGGTCAGGATGGTTCAGCATGGCGAGAGCAGGGTAGTAGCAGACGGCTGATAGCGGGAGCGCCCATGTCAGGAAGCGACGGAGCCAGCGCGCGAACATGGTGAGCGGGTATTGTCCTGCTTCCACGCCGCCATAGGTCAGGACGTTTACAACCTCCAGCCCTTCGACCGTTACGAAACACAGGGCGGCCTGTCCGATCAGAACGCCCAGAAACATGGCGGCCCCACCCGTCACTGCCCAAGGCAAAAGCCAGACTGTCGCCCATGAGACATGTGGCGAGAGCCAGAAACCTGCTCCCATAACAAATGCCCCCTGAAGGAAGCGGCCGATCGGGCGAAGTCTCAGTTCGTGGCCAAGAAGCAGGACGAGTGTCGAGCGTGGGCGAAGAAGAAGCCGGTCAAATGAACCTGTCTTGACGTATTCGCCGCCAAAAACTTCAAAGCCGCGGCCAAGGGTTTCGGCAATCGCGAAGGACACGTTTACCAGTCCGTATAGAACGGCCACGGCGCCAATATCCCAGCCAGCGATGCTGCCAAACCGCTGGAACAGGCTCCAGATTCCGAAGAAGCTCAGCAGAGTGGTGACGAAATTTCCAATTAACTGAAGCGCGAATGTTCCGGGATATCGCAGTTGTGCCTTGATCGAGGCCGCTGCCATCCGTCGATAGAGTGAAAACGCATTCATGCGCCCTGAACCTCCATCCGGGAGATGGTGCGATGCATCCAGAAGCGCCCCACAAGTGTGAGTGCGGCCAGCCAGAAACATTGAATGCCCAACGCGGTCAGAACGCCGCCCGGGATGGCCATGCCCATGTAGAGCCGAATGGGAATGTCAGAAATTCCGGCAAAAGGCTGGAACAGGAGCAACTCACGCGCCCAATCGGGATAAAGCGGCAGCGGCAGGAGCATTCCTGAGAGCAGAACAGCCAAGGGTGTGCCGACAGCATACGTTCCGAGAGGCGATAATGTTCGGGCCGTTACGATATTCCACCACATCACGATGCTTGCAGAGATGAAAGCACCGAGGATGAAGGAGCACAGAGCCAGCATTGCGGCCCACAATGAGGCTGGCGGGGCAAGGCTCCAGCCATTCAGCCCAACGAGGGCAGCAAGTGGCCCTGCGACAGCAGCAAGAAGGACTGCGCGCGGGATGGCGTTGCCAAGAAGACGGGCAAGCGAAGCCGAGAGCCACCAGTTCCACAGATCGACGGGGCGCAACAGGTCATAGACAATTGCTCCGCTCTTGGCCGCTTCACCAATAGCGGGGAGGCAGCCAAGAGGAAGCAGGGTGAAGAGGGATTGCTGGATCCAGGTGTAAGTCATGGCCTGACGCAGCGTCATGGGGGCATCTACGCCGGGGGCATGATGGTAAACCGCGGCATAGGCCATGAGGGAAATCGCGCCGAACCACATCTGCGCCACAAGCCCCGCCAGTACTGCAAGACGATATCGCAGACCAATTTTCCATTGCAGGACGAAAGACGTCACATAGGGTTTGATGGTCACGATGCGTGGTCCGCGTAGAAGCGTGTAATAATTTCTTCAATCGCCGGGCGCCCGATCCGCAGATCACCCAAGCCCGGCAGTGTCGAAAGATGCGCCACAAGCACAGGCGCGGGCAGGCGTTGCGGATCAAACGTGATCGTCACGCTGCGAGAGCCACGCGCTGTTTCTGTTGCGCCATCTGGCAGAAGCAGGTCTGGCAGCGGCCCGGTAAAATCTGCTTCCAGAATACGTTCCGAGAGGGTGGTCGCCTGAAGGGCTTCAAACGGGCTATCCGCAAGAATGCGACCGTGACCGATGACGATGACCCGGTCTGCCAGGGCTTCGATATCATGCATGTCATGCGTGGTCAGAAGCACCGTTGTGCCGCGCTCGCGTCGCAGATCCCGCACAAAAGCGCGTACCGCCAGCTTGGATGGGGCATCCAGCCCAATCGTAGGTTCATCCAGAATAATCACATCCGGATCATGGATCAGGGCTGCTGCGATTTCTGCCCGCATGCGTTGGCCGAGAGACAACTGCCGGACGGACTGATCCATGATGCCGTGCAGATCCAGCGCATCCGCCAGATGCTCCCGGTTGCGGAGGAACCTCGCTGGCTCCACGCTGTAAATATCCCGGAGAAGCGCCAGTCCCTCCCCAACAGAGAGATCCCACCAGAGCTGCGTGCGCTGGCCAAACACCACGCCAATCCGCGCGACATGTGCGATCCGGTTTTCCCAAGGGATCAGGTTGCCAACGCGGACGGTCCCGGAGGTCGGGCGCAGGATACCCGCCAGAATTTTGATGGCAGTGGATTTTCCAGCGCCATTCGGCCCGATGAAACCGGCAATCTCGCCTGCAGGGACTGTGAAAGAAATGCCGTCCAGAGCCGTGATTTCGCGCGTTTTACCACGCCAGCTGCCGCCATCACGGACCTGATATGTCTTGCGGAGGTCATGCACCTCAATCGCGGCAGCATTCTTCATGACGGAACAGGGCCTTCTGACGGCACCAGGGTGCCATGACTGAACGGAATAATAGTTCTGCGTGAGCTCTCATCTTCAGGCAAGTGGGAGGCAATGGTGACAGAGCGGAATGTCATCACCACCTATTACCCACGCGCTTCCCGGATACAGTAAGAAGGGAGCAGTGTTGTGAACTTGATCGTCAGGATGATCCAATGGCCAGTAAACGTATTCTCATGCTCGCAGGTGATTTCGTTGAAGATTACGAAATCATGGTGCCATTCCAGACGCTGCTGATGGTGGGACACAAGGTTGATGTGGTGTCACCGGGCAAGAAGGCTGGAGAACAGATAGCAACGGCCATCCACGATTTCGAAGGCCATCAGACGTACACTGAAAAGCGCGGTCATAACTTCACGCTGAACGCCACTTATGCAGGCGCAAAAGCGGAAGACTATGACGCACTGGTCATTCCAGGTGGTCGTGCTCCGGAGCAGCTCAGCACCGATGAGAGCGTGCTGGACCTGATCCGCGCTTTCGTCACGGCTGACAAACCGATTGCCGCTGTCTGCCATGGCCCGCAGCTTCTCGCCGCAGCAAATGTCATCTCAGGCCGCAAGGTCTCCGCTTATCCGGCCTGTCGTGCTGAAATGATCCTTGCAGGGGCTGACTATCAGGCCATCGCAATTGATGGTGCAGTGACAGACGGCAAGCTCGTAACAGCGCCGGCGTGGCCAGCACATCCGGCATGGATTGGTCAGTTCCTGAAGGTTCTGGGAACCAAAATCGAAGCCTGAGCCTTTGTTCCGTCGGGAGAGCCCATATGTGTGAACTCTATGTCCGTGCCGATCCGATCTTTTATGAAAGCCGTACGCGGTCACTGCGGATTCATGGGGTCGTAACGACGATCCGGCTGGAAAACATGTTCTGGGACATCCTGACGGAAATCGCGGCGGCAGATGGCATGACCGTCAATCAACTTATCACCAAGCTTTCGGACGAAATTCTCGAACTGCGTGGTGAACTGCCGAATATGGCGTCGTTCCTAAGGGTCAGTTGCCTTCGCTATCTGGACCGGGAACGTCGCGTGCAGTCAGGTTCCAGTTCCGCCGTTGGTCAGACTGTTGCGTTGCGTCGGGTTGGATAATCGATACGGCGCAGCAAAGAGGCATTGGCGGAAAGGCTCGCAAAATCGTACAGAAGGACCATGACGACTCCTTCTTCCCCACAGGGCCAGAAACCCGGCAGCAATCCCTTGTCCTCGCGACGCGCAGAACACGTCATGGAACGTGCCTTCTTCGCAACCCGCTGGATTGCCGCACCGCTTTATTTCGGCCTGACCATCGGGCTGCTGCTGGTGGCCTTCAAGTTCTTCCAGCAGCTTCTGGGTCTTGTTCTCAAGGCAACCGGCCTGGATTTCGATGACGTTTTTGTTGGTGTGCTGGATCTGATCGATCTGGTCCTGCTGGCGAACCTGCTGCTGATCGTCATGTTCTCGGGTTACGAGAACTTTGTTTCCCGTCTCGATATCCGCCAGCACGAAGATTATCCGTCCTGGATTGGTCACGTGACGTTCGGGGATATCAAGATCAAGCTCATGGCGTCCATCGTCGCCATGTCTGCCATCCATGTTCTGGCTGATTTCATTCGTGTGGATGACACCTCCACGCGCGCTCTGGAATGGAGCGTCGGGATTCATCTGGCCTTCGTTGTGTCCGGTGTTCTGATGGCCGTCATGGATCGCATCATGGAAGGTTCGCCGGATACGCATCACGCCGATCCGCAGCCTGACGCCGCCCAGCACAAAGAAAAGCACGACGCATGATTCGCCTGACAGAACTGCGCCTACCGCTGGAGCACTCGGAAGAGGCGCTCCGGGAGGCGGTGCTGACGCGCCTCAATATCCCGTCCGAGGCCCTGAAAAGTTTCAAGATCGCCCGACGCGGATACGATGCCCGCAAGCGCGGTCACATCGTTCTGGTATACAGCATCGACTGTGACGTGACGGACGAGGCGTCTGTGCTTGCGGCCCACGAAGCGGACCAGCATGTTCGCTCCACGCCTGACACAACCTATCATCTTCCCCAAGCCACGTTGCCCGAGGGGATGCCGCGCCCTGTGGTTATCGGGGCAGGTCCTTGCGGGATCATGGCGGCGCTGACGCTCGCGCAGACCGGTCTCAAGCCTATCATCATCGAACGTGGAAAAGAGGTTCGCGCCCGAACGGTTGATACGTTTGCCTTGTGGCGGAAATCCGTTCTGACGCCCGAGAGCAATGTGCAGTTTGGCGAAGGCGGAGCCGGGACGTTCTCTGACGGCAAGCTCTACTCTGGCGTGTCCGATCCCCGCAATCTGGGCCGACGTGTCATTGAAGAGTTTGTTCGGGCCGGTGCGCCGGAAGAGATCCTGTACGTCTCCAAGCCTCATATCGGGACGTTCCGACTGGTCTCGATGGTGATGTTCATCCGTGAGGAAATCGAACGTCTCGGCGGTGAATACCGGTTTGAGACGCGCGTCGATGGTTTTGACATGGAAGGTGAGGGAACAGAACGCCGTCTGCGAGGCCTACGCCTATCAACGGGAGAGACCCTGCCTGCCGAGCGCGTTATCCTGGCCGTTGGGCATTCCGCACGCGACACCTTCGAAATGCTCCGCGATGCGAACGTTGCCATGGATGCCAAGCCGTTCTCTATCGGTGTACGGATCGAACATCCCCAGTCTGTCATTGATACAGCCCGTTTCGGCTCATACGCCGGGAACGATCTGCTGGGTGCCGCTGATTACAAGCTGGTTCATCACGCGTCGAACGGCCGGGCTGTGTATTCGTTCTGCATGTGCCCGGGCGGACAGGTCGTGGCGGCCACGTCTGAAATCGGACAGGTCGTGACCAATGGCATGAGCCAGTATTCCCGTGCCGAACGGAATGCGAATAGTGGAATTGTCGTTGAAGTGACGCCGGAAAAGGACTTTCCGAACGATGTTCTGGCGGGTGTCGAACTTCAGCGGAAATGGGAAAAGGCAGCGTTTGTGGCCGGTGGCGGCGATTACCGTGCTCCTGCCCAGCGCGTCGGGGATTTTCTGGCCGGTCGCCCTTCCACAACGCTGGGTGACGTCGTGCCGTCCTACCAGCCGGGTGTGACACCGACTGATCTGACGCTCTGTCTGCCGGATTTTGTTTCGGACGCCATTCGTGAGGCCTTGCCGCGTTTTGAACGCAAGCTGAAGGGCTTCTCGATGGATGATGCTGTTATGACCGGAGTGGAAACGCGTACGTCTTCCCCGATCCGGCTTCAGCGAGACCGTGATGGCCAGAGCCCAACATTGCGTGGGCTTTTCCCTGCGGGAGAAGGGGCAGGATATGCCGGCGGTATTCTGTCCGCCGGCATAGATGGAATCCGTACCGCCGAGTGGCTGGCAGCCTCTCTTTAAGAGGCTGCTTCTTCGTCGCCTTCCATGGTTTCACCCGGAAGGTGCTTCGGCTGAAGCAGGGCGATACCGGCCGTGACGGCACTGGACCCGACTACGAAGGCTTCCGCAGTGAGCGGGAGTGTGATCGGGGTCCGGCCAATTCCCGGGATCAGCCATCCGGCAATACCCTGCCCGATAGACCCTAGAGCATAACCCAGCCCCATTCCGAAGCTACGTGTCTCGGAAGGGAAGCATTTCGCCAGATAATGCGGCACAAGGGCAAAGATACCGGATGCAGCAGCGCCCATGACGAAGGCTGCCGTCAGCAGCATGCTCCAGGACGGAGCGCTCAGGAACGGCCAGATTGTCAGAACGACAATCGCAATCGCCCCAAGCATGACCTTCAGGTCACCCCATCGTTCTGCCAGCCAGCCACACAGGATTTTTCCAGCGAACGATCCGATGCAGTAGAGGGTAATGGGAATGAAGATGTCCTGTGGTGTCAGGTGATGGCTCCCACGCAGGATCGTCGGGTAAAATGTGTAAATGGCCGCTTTTTGAAATTCCAGAAACGCCATGAAGGCAATTGCCTGTAGGGCCGCTCCGTTCAGGCGGAATTTTACCTTGGGAAGAGGCTGTGTCGGCGTTTTGGCCTGACCGGCCGCCCGGTCTGCCCGGTTCCGCAGCCAGACCGGGCTTTCCTTGACCCCGAGGCGAATGAAAATCGCAAGAAGAGCAGGCGCCAGTCCGATGAAGAACAGCATGCGCCAGCCATAATGCGGCAGGATCAGAGCCTGCGCTCCGGCTGCTGCAAAATATCCGACTTCATAACCTGACATCATGAGCGCAGACGCCATCGGACGTGTCCAGGCGGGAACACTTTCCATCAGGAGGGCTGCAGAGGCGGTCCATTCACCACCAAAACCGATGCCGAACAGGAACTGGACAATACCCAGCATCAGAAGACTGTGGGACAGGCCCGTCATGGCAGAAAAAACACCGAACCAGACAACGCCGAGCATAAAGGCCAAACGACGGCCATAACGGTCAGCGAGCCAGCCCCAGCTTGTATTACCTATGGCTCGTCCAAGGGATTGGGCTGTCAGAACCATCCCCAGTGTGCCGATGGTGCAGCTGAAATCATGAGCGATGTCCGGCAGTGTGAACATCAGGGATGTCTGGTCAAAAGCGTCCAGAAACCATCCCAGGAAAGACGCAAACGTCACCTGCCAGAAAGGTAGCAAAGCCTTGAGAGAGTTGCGGGAAGACGTGTTCGGGGCGGAGCGAGAGAGAGCATCCGTCATCAACAATGTCCTGACAGGCAGATTGAACCTGCGCGCTTGAAGGAAGTGGCACGGAAAATCCGCTGGAGCAAAATCGGTAGCAGAATTGTCCTGATTGAGCGAACGAAGAATTTGACTCTTGGTTCCTCGGCGATTTTGTCGAAACCCCACGGGAAAGTGAGCGAAAAACGGCTGTTGTTAAGGGAAAATTAGCCTTCTCCCGTCATTCTGTCGCGCAGATGGAACAGGAGATGTTCGAAATTGGATGATGCAGGACAGGATGTCAGTTTTGCGGATGCAGCCTCTTTTGGCCCCGAAGTGACTGGCGCTGTGACCAGAGACCGAAGAGATGATCCTGTGAGGTCCGACACGAACATTTCTCCGACAAACGCCACGATGTTTGCCACGACCCTGCGCAGCCGTCGAGCGCGCCAGAAAAGTGCTCTGCCGCCTTTGCGATGGCTGCCTCGCATGGCGGCTGGCCGGGGGGGAATGGAAAAGCTGATTGGCGCGCAGGTGGACATGAGCCAGCTCTGGCTGGCTATCCCACGCCGCACCGTCCGGCGAAGTCGCCGCAAGCCGCTTGAGCAGCAGCAGAGAGAATTTGATCTGGAGCTTCTGCAGGTTGCCTGTACGCAGGCGGCAGGCTGGCCGGATGGTATGCGTCTGATGGTCTCGCTCGAAGACGATCAGGCACCGGATGCAGCGTTCAACAGTCGTTTAAACGGTGTTCTGGATCAGAGCGGGTTTCCCATTTCGCGTCTGGATCTGGTTTTTCAGGAAAGCGGGATCGCTCAAGAGGAGCGCGAAGTCTGTTACACGCTGGCGTCTCTTCGTGATCGGGGTGTTCAGATCTTCACGAACGGCTTTGGGTCTTCGGTCTCCAGCCTGACTTTACTGAGAGAACGCGCCATTAGCGGTCTATTGGACGGTGTTCAGTTTGATCTGGCAGTTCTGTCAGCGTCCAGCTTAACCTGGAATCCGCAGGGCGACGTTCCAGAGCTCGACGAAGGTGCAGTTGTATTCTACCGGGCCGCTCTTGAGGCTGTCAAAGCGCTTGGTTTGTGCATTCGTGCTACAGGAGTAGATACGACCAAGCAGCTGGAATTTGTGCAGAAAACCGGTTGCTCCGAGGCGTCCGGGCTCATTTTGGCTGGAGCTGAAACGACCGCTCAGATCAATGAGCGCTTTGCAAGTGTGGAGGGTCGCTCAAAGAGGCGGCGCATGACCCGTACGGCTGAAGGCCTCTAATGAGAAAACGGCAGCTACCTTCGATAGGTGATAATAGCTGCCGTTCAGGTTCTCATATCTTACACTGGTACTGGAACAGGCGTTCTGGATCTACGCGAAGCAAGTTGGCAAGCATGGGCAGAACGCCTGTCAGAGCATCCTCGATAGCCTCAAGGGACTGCCCCGTTTGATCCGCAATATATTTGAGGTGTTTCTCACCCATGAGGGTTTCGACTTCCCTGGGTGTGAGAGGATTGCTTTCCGTATTGTGAATTTCGCTCACACGGGTCGCAAGATGACAGTCGTCACGCATCAGTCGGATGGTCACTTCTGTCAGCCCTGATCTGTCCATGCTGGCATTGCTAAGCCAGTCACCAAAACGGACGAATAGGGAGGTAGATTTTTGGCCTTTGGTCTCGGTCGTGGTTGTCATGACCCGTACTCCTCATCAAGAGAGAGACTGGCCGCATCCGGGGGGACTTGGCCCTACAGTAACAACGTTTGAAGCGAGCGTGTGTAGCATGAGGTGGAAACACCTTTGCGTGATGTTCCCGCCTTGGCCTGTCAGTCGAGGGGGCCGCTTTCTACCAGAACGATTTCTGCATCTTCCAGCGCAGTCATGACGATACTGTCCACATCGGTCAGAGCTGCACCGTCCCGCGTTGCAACGGTTCGCCCATCGATTTCCAGGCTTCCTGTCGCCGGCACGAGATAGGAGAAGTTTTCCCGGCTGGTTTCGAAGGTCAGGGTTTCGCCAGCTTTCAGGGTTGCTCCCAGAACGCGGCCCTTGGCCCGGATCGGCAGGGCATCATCTTCCGGAAAGCCGGAGGCAAGGGTTACGAACCGTCCATTGCGGGCATCTTTTGGGAATGGACGTGTGCCCCAGCTGGGCGTGCCGCCTGGTTCATTGGGGATGATCCAGATCTGGAACAGGGTTGTGTCTTCCGTCTCCTTGTTGAACTCGGCATGGACAATGCCGCTGCCCGCAGACATGACCTGAACGTCGCCAGCTTCGGTGCGTCCTTTGTTGCCAAGGCTGTCCTCGTGAGAGATGGCTCCTGTGCGAACATAGGTGATGATTTCCATGTCCTTGTGCGGATGAGCGCCAAAGCCTGTTCCGCCTTCGATTTTATCATCGTTCCAGACACGCAGACGGCCCCAGTGCATGCGGTGCCGGTCCATGTAGCCAGCGAAAGAAAAGTGATGCCGGGCGTCCAGCCATCCGTGGTTGGCGTGGCCAAGCGAGGAGAAGGGTCTGATATCGAGCATTGGTCGCTCCTCAGTAAAGGTTATGGCCTTCAAGATGGGCGCAATGTGGCGTAAAGAAAATGGAATTGATGGAAATATAAAGTTTCCATAAAGCGCATCTTAGAGAGGCTGTATGCTCCCGGATCTTGAAGGGTGGGCTGTTTTTGCCCGTGTCGCTGAAAGCGGCTCGTTCGCCTCTGCAGCGCGCACTCTAGGGCTGTCTCCGCCTACAGTGTCCAAGGTGATTGCGCGTCTGGAGCATCGCCTAAAGACGACCCTTTTCCAGCGAAGTGCCCGTCACCTCTCCCTGACATCCGCCGGAGTGGCGTGCCTGGAACGTGCCCGGCGGATGTTGGCTGATGGTGAAGGATTGGAAGCAGAACTGCGGGAAGGCTCGGTCAGCCCAAGAGGAACGCTCCGTCTGGCGGCTCCGATGGGGTTCGGACTGGATATTCTTGGGCCCGTTCTTCCAGAATTTATGGACCGGTATCCGGAGATTTCCATGGAAATTGATCTGGATGACCGGACCGTCGATCTGCTGAGTGGCCGGTTTGAAGCTGCCGTACGCATTACACCGGGAGACCTCGCTCCCGTAACCAACGGAGGGGCTCATCTTCTTTGCCGTTCCGTAATGCGGCTGGTCTGTTCGCCACAGATGAAGGAGAGACTCGGGACGATCGAAAAACCGGAAGATCTTTCAGGCAATGCAGGGTTGCTCTACGCGAATTCCGATCTGCCAGACCTTCTTCGCCTTACACATGAGAACGGCCAGCAGGCATCTGTACGACTTCGCAACCGGATGATGGTCAATAGTGGAGACATGCTTCTGCCGGCGCTCAGAAATGGCTCAGGCCTAGCGCTTCTGCCAGATTTCATGCTGCGGAGGGATCTGGATGCAGGGCGAGTGGTCGAGGTTCTGCCGAAGTGGCGGGGGAGTGTTTTGTCGGTCTGGTTCATGGTGGTGGGGTGTGGTGCCACCCGGATGCAGATGCCTGCGCGGCTGCGTGTTCTGCTGGCCTATCTGGAGCAGGCACTTGGCGGAAAGATTTCACAGGATTACAGTGCCGCGCAGGAGAAAACGCGATGAATTATGATGCGATGTTCCAGTCCGCCCTGGACGGTCTGCGCGCCGATGGCAGCTACCGTTACTTTGCGGAACTCGAGCGCCGGTCCGGCAATTTCCCGAAAGCCTATCATCATGGGCTCGGTCGTGACGTCACAGTGTGGTGTTCCAACGATTATCTCGGCATGGGGCAGCACCCGGAAGTTCTCAAGGCGATGCACGACGCCCTTGATGAGACGGGTGCTGGTGCAGGCGGAACACGCAACATTTCCGGCACAAACCACTATCATGTGGAACTGGAAAAAGAGCTGGCGTCCCTGCACGGCAAAGAAAGTGCACTGCTCTTCAACTCAGGTTACCTGTCTAACTGGGTGACGCTGGGAACGATTGCAGGCCGTCTGCGCAACTGCGTGGTTCTGTCTGATGAACTCAATCATGCGTCCATGATTGAAGGTATCCGTCATTCCCGCGCTGAGAAGCAGATTTTCCGTCACAATGATGTGGAAGATCTGGAGCGTCGCCTGAAAGAACTTCCAGTAGACGTTCCCAAGATCATTGCGTTTGAGTCCGTCTATTCCATGGATGGTGACATCGCACCGATCGAAGCCTTCTGTGATCTGGCCGACAAATACGGTGCGATGACTTACCTTGATGAAGTTCATGCTGTTGGCATGTACGGCGATCACGGTGCGGGCGTGGCTGAAAAGCTGGGCCTGTCCCATCGTCTGACGGTGATTGAAGGGACGTTGGGCAAAGGCTACGGCGTTGTGGGTGGCTACATTGCTGCCTCCGCGCCGCTTTGTGACTTCGTGCGCTCCTTTGGTTCTGGCTTTATTTTCTCCACGGCTCTGCCGCCGATGATTGCTGCGGGTGCTCTGGCCAGCGTCCGTTATCTCAAGCGCAGCAGCGTCGAGCGTGAAGGTCAGCAGCGTGCGGTTGCCTATCTGCGTGCCGCTCTGGACAAGGCAGGCATTCCGCATGTCGGCAATCCGAGCCACATCGTCCCCGTCATGGTGGGTGAGGCAGAACTTTGCCGGGATCTCTCCGATGAGTTGCTGAACCGCTTCGGGCATTATATCCAGCCGATTAACTTCCCGACCGTCCCGCGCGGAACGGAGCGTCTGCGTCTGACGCCGACGCCGCTTCATACAAACGAAGCAATTGATGAACTGGTTGAAGCACTCTCCACGCTTTGGCGTGAACGTCAGCTCAAGCGCTCTGAGGCTGCCTGAAGTCAGGTAGGACAGCGTTCTGAATTCTGGAAAAGGCAGCCGGGTCACTGGCTGCCTTTTTTGATTCCGAGCTGGTTAGGCGAGCACGTAGACCCATGCGTTCTTGCCTGAGCGCAGTGTAACTTGCACCCTCTTGTAGCTGGACACTTCATAAGCATCCGCAGCAAGAAGCTCAGCTTCAGTGATGCAGAAGACTTGCCCTGTGATTTCGTCCTGTGGGTTGTTACTCGGGTGAACAACAGGATGAAAGCGTTTGCCGCTGGCCTTGATAACAGCAGCGTCCGTGATTTCCATCATCGACGCCCGATAGCCCGTCATTGCATCCTCTTCGCCATGCAGCAGGCGACCGAATGAGGAAAGCTGAACCTCGGGTTGCTGGAGCGTTCCGTAAGAAAACAGGTAAACCGACATTGGGTGTGGCATGAGTGGCTCCCTTGCCGTGAGATAAAGCGCAGGGACGTCAGATCTTTCGGTAGCCCTGCCATAGCGCTGTCACAGGTTGCCCGTCTTTCTGTGGGGTCAGATGGATGTAAAGCCCATCAATCTGTTCCAGAGGCAGGCAGTCATCTACTTCCATGAAGTTATCGCGGTGGCGGTGGTCATAGCCCGGTAATAAGGTCTTTTTGGCTGTTGCCTTGGCCTCTTCTGGCGATGCAGCAACAAGAAACGTGAAGGCGTGCTCTTCCTTGAGTTCGCCAGGCGCATACCCACCCATATTGATGAAATAGAGCGTTTTGCCGCCTACAGGCTTTTCAGGACTGAGTGTGACAGCATGTCCGTCAGCCCATGCAATGACACCATAGGCATCAACGTGCAGGGAGTTTCGTACTCCAAACCAGCGCTCCGCAAGAGAGGGATAGGCATCTTCCGGCTTGTTCGCGATCGCAAACTGAACATCATGAACTTCGATATTGGCGCCGGGTGCTGCCCCGCCGAGATAGAAAACATAGAGGTTCAAGGGCGTGCCCTCCTGAGTAAAATAAAGCGGGTCATAGCTGTTTATCGGCCTCACTTCACGGTGAAACGCATTGACAGGACGAAGCGGATGCGATGAGTGTGGCCCCTACCAGGGGGAGCTTCGCCCGAAGAAGCTGAGAGGTCACTGAAAGACTGCAAGGTCTGCGGTGTGACGACCCTGCCGGGTGCATTCTGCATCCGGGAAACCTGATCCGGTTAGAACCGGCGGAGGGAATGGTGTTGAGACACAACGAAACTGGCATAGCCGGTGTTCCGTGTTGTTACTCCCTCTGCCTCAGAGGGGGCGAACATGGGTGATATTCCACAAAACCTGAACCAGAAACCAGCGGTAGATCATGTGACGACAGGCCCGATCCAAGGGTCCTGCAAGAAATGGTCCGAAGCACCGGGGCGTCCGGATATCCTGGTTCCCTATCGCGAAATCGCGCTGCATCCGTCAGCCAATGAGGCGCCTGTCAGAGTTTATGACACGTCTGGTCCGTACACAGACACGTCTGTCACGATTGACGTGAAGAAGGGTCTGTCTGCTCCGCGGGCGGAATGGCTTGCAAAGCGGGGCTTCCAGCAGGTTCCAGCTCGTGCGGTCAAACCGGAAGACAATGGATTTGCCAGCGAAGCTCAGGCTGTTCCGGCCTGTCCTGCGGCACATGAGGTCTATTCCGGCGAGGGCGCGAAATTCGTCACCCAGTATGAATTTGCGCGGGCAGGGATCATCACGGAAGAGATGATCTATATTGCTCATCGCGAAAATGTCTGCCGTGCTGAAATGGCTGAAGGGGCAGAAGAACGCCTTGCCGATGGCGAGGATTTTGGTGCCTCTATTCCAGCTTTCATTACGCCTGAATTCGTGCGGGAAGAAGTTGCGCGGGGCCGGGCTGTTATCCCCGCCAATATCAACCATCCGGAACTTGAGCCGGTTATTATTGGCCGAAACTTCCTTGTGAAGGTGAACGCCAATATCGGCAATTCGGCGGTGACGTCATCTGCCGCAGAAGAAGTCGAGAAGCTGGTCTGGTCCATCCGCTGGGGCGCGGACACGGTGATGGATCTTTCCACCGGTCGGAATATCCACAACATCCGTGACTGGATTATGCGGAACTCTCCAGTGCCGATCGGCACGGTGCCGCTGTATCAGGCGCTGGAAAAAGTGAATGGTGTTCCTGAGAAGCTGACGTGGGAAATTTTCCGCGACACGCTGATCGAGCAGGCCGAGCAGGGTGTGGATTATTTCACGATTCATGCTGGTGTCCGCCTTCAGCATATTCCGCTGACTGCAAAGCGCACGACGGGCATTGTCTCCCGTGGTGGCTCCATCATGGCGTCCTGGTGTCTGGCGCATCACCGCGAGAGTTTCCTCTACGAGCACTTCGAAGAGATCTGCGACATCATGCGCCGGTATGACATCACCTTCTCCTTGGGGGATGGCCTGCGTCCGGGGTCGATTGCCGATGCGAATGACGCGGCACAGTTTGCTGAACTGACGACGTTGGGTGAACTGACGAAGGTGGCCTGGGCAAAGGGCTGTCAGGTCATGATTGAAGGGCCGGGTCATGTGCCGATGCACAAGATCAAGGTCAACATGACCAAGCAGCTCAAGGAATGTGGGGAAGCGCCGTTCTACACGCTTGGTCCGCTAACGACCGACATTGCACCGGGTTATGACCACATCACGTCCGGTATCGGGGCGGCCATGATTGGCTGGTTCGGGACGGCGATGCTCTGCTACGTGACGCCGAAGGAACATCTGGGTCTGCCGGACCGCTCAGACGTGAAAACGGGTGTCATAACCTACCGGATTGCTGCCCATGCGGCAGATCTGGCGAAGGGACATCCGGCGGCTCAGCTACGAGACGATGCGCTGTCCCGTGCACGGTTCGAGTTCCGGTGGGAAGATCAGTTCAATCTGGCGCTGGATCCGGATACGGCACGCAGCTTCCACGATGAAACGCTTCCGAAAGAGGCGCACAAGACAGCTCATTTCTGCTCAATGTGTGGTCCGAAGTTCTGCTCCATGAAAATCAGCCATGACATTCGCCGGGAGGCAGAACGTCAGGATGGTATGGCGCAGATGAGTGAGGTCTTTCAGGAACATGGGGCAAAACTCTACGTTCCAGAAAACGAAGTAGAAACGATCGCGGAATAACGCCCTTCGCGGAATGATTGAGGGTGATGGCCTTGCGTCCATAGGTCATCACCCTCATCATAGAGTGATGCCGCTTAAGGAAGACCTTCGCCCATTCCGAAAAACCCGCAAAGTCACGAAACTGGCGACCCGACTGGGCAATTCGGCTTCAAGCTGCGTGCTGCATGTCATGGTCAATGATCGTGCGGGCCTGGTTCGGGAAAGTGCGGCTTTTGTCGGCCTTCTTGAGAAGGTGTGGAAGGCGCGGGGTGTTGATGCTGACCAGGTCTGGGCAGAACTGAACGAAAGAATCCGCCTGGCGGAAGAACTTCGTGCTAATGGCATCCGTCCCCGTAAAGGCGGTCATTACCGTTCCACCAAACTGCCCTGAGCCATGCCCTCTCTTCCAGATCTGTCTCATATTTCGCCGGATGATCTGAGCCGGCTGGATATCGGCGTGCTGATCGTTATTGGTCTGTCTGCTCTGTGGGGACTCACGCGCGGTTTTACGACCGAGCTATCTGGGCTTGTTGCCTGGGCGTCTGCCGTCATTCTCACCTATCGGTTTCACGCTGCCCTTGTTCCGTGGATTTCTCCGTATCTGCATGAAAGCTGGTTGGCGGAGAGCGTAAGCGCGGCAGTCCTGTTCATCGTCATTCTGCTAACTCTGACGACGATCGCCGGGCGTGTAGGAGCAGCGGTGAGGGGCACTCTTTTTGGGGGCGTAGACCGCATACTGGGCGCTATTTTCGGCATTCTGCGCGGATATGTGATGCTGATCGCACTTTATCTGCTGGCAGGGTCTTTTTTCGGGTCCTGGACCTCCTACCTGATGCAGGGAAGCTTCACCGGGCCATATATTGAGGCCGGAGCATCCCGACTTGCCGGTTATCTGCCACATTCATTGCAACCACATCTTGCATCGCCGCCCACAAGCGGTCATGACGCGTCGTTGTGAACCCAGTCCGGAAAGGCCGAACTGCATGACTGCCTCCGATACTCTCAACCGTCCTTACGAGGAATGTGGCGTTTTCGGCGTCTGGGGCGTGCCTGATGCGTCTGCCCTGACCGCTCTTGGACTCCATGCGCTTCAGCATCGTGGTCAGGAAGCTGCTGGAATCGTCAGTTTCGATAACGAACGGTTCCATCAGCACAAAGGTCTGGGGCTGGTCGGTGATGTCTTCGGAGACAGCCGTGTCATGGCGACGCTGCCGGGAAGCGTTGCAATCGGTCATAACCGATACGCCACCACAGGCGGAACGCATGTCCGGAATGTGCAGCCGCTGTATGCGGATTATGAGTTCGGTGGGTTGGCAGTCGCCCATAACGGGAACCTCACCAACTCCGCGACCCTGAAGCAGGCGTTGGTAAAGCGCGGATGTATCTTCCATTCCTCCACGGATACGGAAGTCTTCATTCACCTCATTGCCATCTCTCTGTACACCACAGTGCTCGATCGGTTCATTGATGCTGTCAAGCAGGTGAAGGGGGCTTATTCCCTCATTACCCTGACGCCCGATGACGGCCTGATCGGCATGCGTGATCCATTGGGCGTTCGTCCGCTGGTTCTGGGTCGGATGCCGGGTTACGAAGATTCGAATGGTGGCTGGGTTCTTTCCAGTGAGACCTGTGCGCTCGACATCATTGGTGCGGAATATGTTCGGGACATCGAGCCAGGCGAAATCGTAGTGATAAACTCTGAGGGGCTTCGGTCTCTTCGCCCGTTTGGCGATCAGGGTGGGCGCTTCTGCGTTTTTGAATACATCTACTTTGCACGGCCTGATTCAGTGCTTGAAGGCCAGCCTGTCTATGAAGCCCGCAAGCGCATCGGTGCGGAGCTGGCACGCGAGACGGCAGTCGAAGCAGACGTTGTCGTGCCAGTGCCGGATTCTGGCGTTCCGTCTGCTATCGGATATGCGGCTGAGAGCGGTATCCCGTTTGAGCTGGGTATCATCCGCAATCATTACGTCGGCCGGACATTCATTGAGCCAACGGATCAGATCCGAAATCTTGGCGTAAAGATGAAGCACTCCGCCAATCGTCCGGTTCTGGCCGGGCGTCGGGTCGTTCTGGTTGATGACTCGATCGTGCGTGGAACGACGTCTCGCAAGATTGTGGATATGGTGCGCGCGGCCGGTGCGACGGAAGTGCATATGCGCATTACGTCTCCCCCAACACGCCACCCCTGCTTCTATGGCATTGATACGCCTGAAGAGAGCAAGCTGATGGCAGCGACGCACACAATGGAAGAAATGGCTTCCGTTATTGGGGTCGATAGTCTGGCGTTCATCAGCTTCGACGGCCTGTATCGGGCGCTCGGCCATGAAAGCCGTGCAGATGGGGCCGGTCGCTATTGTGATGCCTGCTTCACGGGCGATTATCCGATTGCACTCGTGGATAAAGAAGGAAATCTGGTTTCCTGAGTGATATTCGCTCTATTGCGACCATATAAAAAAGCGCCTGCTCTCATGAGGGAGCAGGCGCTTTTTTTGTGCTCAGACAGATGCTTTCAGGAATACAGACCGTCAGGAATGTCTTCATGCGCTGAGGCAGGTCCGTTGATGTCGAGCGGCACGGCCATAACAGCCTCAAGGCCCGGGGAAAGCGGCGTATAAGTGAGGGTGCCACCAAGGCTGCCGACGACGGCTTTCATCATGCGTGTCCCGAAACCGCTTCCGTTCAGATTGATGTCATGACGGCCCTGATCGGAAACAGTCAGCGTCAGACGGTCGCCAGTGACGGAAAGTGAGAGGTAAAGCGGACCGGCCTGGCCGCCGTAGGCATATTTGCTGGCATTGATGACCAGCTCCGTCAGCACCAGCCCGACATTGATGGCGCGGTCTGCCGAAATGGAGACGGGTGACAGAACCATGCGAAGTTGCGCCTGCCATTCCTCGCCGAGTGAAGAGCAGAGCTCTTCCATCAACTCTTCAAGGTAGCGGCTCAGATCAACCATGCCCATCTGATCGCCACGATACAGGCGCCGATGAACCAGCCCGATGGCCGCAATCCGGTGCTGGGCTTCAGAAAGGGCTTCGGTGGTTTCTTCGTTCGTGGACGTCCGGGCCTGAAGCTTCAGGAAAGATGCCACCATTTGCAGTGAATTCTGCACACGATGGTTTACCTCACGGATCAGGAAGTCTTTCTGTTGAATCAGGCTCTCACGCTCCTGAACTGTCGCCGTCAGGGTCGCATTCAGTTCGCGGAGTTGCTGGGTCTGATAATCGGCAATCAGGCTGCGGCGGAGACGACGGGCGGCCTGCTTCTGTTCTGTTGTCCATCGATGGGAATGACCCAGAACGGTCTGCTCCCAGGATTCAAAAGATTTGCGAGGATGCAGAATGCCGTCATGGTCTGGCGCTCCTTTGTGAGGATTGCCTGCCCATTCAATGACCTGAACGATCTCGACCCTGCTCCAGACAAGCGTCAGGGAGGTTCGGAAAGGCAGTGTGATGGCCAGAATTCCGGCAGAAGCCTCGGGCCACATCTCTGCGGGGGGGTAGTCCTTGCCCAGACTGGAGCTACAGAAAATCCCCCCGTTGCTGCCCAGACGGAGCCAGTCACGGATGGCGAGGAGATCCGAATGTTCGGGGACCTTGCCAGACGTTTTGATTTCTTTCTGATCAATGACTGCAAAGCCATCGCAGGGAAACAGGCTGCGTAACTCCGTAACGGATCGCTGCAGGTTGTCCTTTACGGACGCGGCAGGGTCGAAATGGGATGTCGCGAACTCAATGGCATTCCTCAGGCGCAAACGCTCCTGGTACGTGATGAGTTCTTCCTTGTTTCGAAGCTGACGGGACATGACGCCAGCGAGCGTCCGGCATGCGGCTCTGATGTCCTCAGAGAGGATGCGCGGTGTCGCGTTGTGGCAGGTGATCATGCCCCACAAAATGCCGTCCACGACCAGGGAGATCGAGGCTGAGGCCGCCACCCCCATGTTCGACATATACTGCAAATGGACGGGTGAGATGCTGCGAAGCTGCACATCGCTCAGGTCGATACCTGTGGTGCCAGCCTCAACAGGGCGAATAGGGGCAGCTTCATAATGAATGTCTGGAATGACACGGATACGGTTGCGCAGATAAAGCGCACGCGCCTGCCGGGGAATATCGCTGGCTGGAAAGTGGTGATTCATGAGGGATGGGAAAGCCTCATTGCGCTTTTCCCCCATCACGCAGCCAGAACCGTCCTCCTGAAAGCGATAGACAAGAACGCGGTCAAATTCGGTCAGCTTGGCGAAGATCTGCGCGCCGTGATGGCACACGGCAGCAATGTCCGGGCAACGCTCGAAACGATCAGCTGTGGCATCAATCTGGCTGAAGATTTCCCACGTCAGGAAATTACGACTGTCCAGAGGCTCCAGCTCTACCAGAAGGTGCTCGCCAGAGACGTGGAACTGGGCATTGAATGTCTCGTCCTGCAGGCCGGAGACCCGGGTATTGTTCAGGGCCTTGCCGCCTGACTGTTTCAGCCCATCTGCTGGAATGTTCAGAAGATCAGGTAGGCTCTGGCCGAGCCAGTTCGGATTGAGGCGCGCTTCCAGATCGCCTGCGCCGGCAATAATCTGAAGAGTATCGGCCTTGGCAATCAGGAGAAGCCCATAGGGCTGGATCGCATCCGGGCGATGGATCTGCTCACGATCGCAGGATGTGAGCAGGGCATCTGAAAGGGGCTGCCCCGACTGGAGAGAGATCTTCGACGATAAGGTCAAGGTCTGAAAATCCCTCTTGGCGGAAATGCAGAAAGTATCTGGTCTTGTCATCTAGGCAGGGGCTGCCCGAAAAGCAAACCCCTGTGAAAATACGACAATTCAACAGGAATATATCGTGAACCTTAAGGTTTTCTGCCCCCTGTTGTCAATTTGGCTTACTGCTGGATTGCGTCCTGCTGCATCCAGGATGCGACGTCCAGAGACAGGGCATGACGGCTGGCCGGGCGCGTATAGAGCATGTGGCCACCCTGATAGAGATGCAGGGAAACGCGGTCCGCTCCGACGGTCAGATGGTCCTTCATCCAGCGGGCTGTGCCGAATGGACAGGCAAGATCGTAGTACCCGTTTGCAACGAACACACGCAGACCGGGATCAAGCGCCAGCAGACGGTTCAACACTGGAATCTGATGGACAGGAGCAGGACCGCCTTCGCTCCATTTCCAGCTTGAATTGACCTTGAAGGAGAGCAGGTCATAGGTCAGTGGAGTCTGGAAACCGAGGTCGTTGGCAGCATAACCGGAAAACGCGTTGCCATAGGCCCGGCCAAAGCCGAACAGCGTTGGGTCAGGGCTCTCGTCCAGACCGTCTGCCGCAGGGTCGGCAATCGTCTGCGTAAAGTCATACAGGCCGTGAAGGCGACCGTTCTGGGACATGACGTCATGCGACCCGATAGCCGGGACACCATGCTGGCGCGTTACGACATCTTCCGGAAGGCCCGTACGGTTCGCGACTTCGGCATAGAACGCCTTGGCGTCTTCTCCACTGGGGATTTTGCCCGCAACCTTGGGAAGATAAGTGCCCATCGCCCATTCATATGCTGCATCAGCCGACTGTTGGGTGACGTTCGGGCTTTCATGAGCCGAAATCAGGCTGGGGATCATGAGGGCAGCAGACAGAGGGTTCTCGTCCGTGTCCAGAAGCGGCATTTCGATGGCAGGCGACAGCATCACGACGCCGTTCAACAGAATTCCCTGTTCCATCTGAAGCGCATTTGCCACCTGAATGGAGCGGATGCCACCATAGCTTTCACCCACCAGATAATGCGGTGAGGACTGGCGACTGTTCTTGGCTGTCCAGAGCTGGATGGCCTTGGCAAACGTGCTGGCGTCCTGTTTGACGCCGTAGAACTGGTCTCCAGCCTTGGCAGTGTCGAGCGGGCGTGAATAGCCTGTCCCCACGGCATCGAAGAACACCATGTCCGTGAACGGAAGCCAGCTATCCGGATTGTCACCGAGCTTCGCGTGAGTGCCGTCGGTTGCATCCTTGGGAGGCATGGTCAGTGCGACCGGGCCTGCGGCACCAAGGTTCAGATAGGCTGTTGCGGCACCAGGGCCACCGTTGAAGAAATACGAGACAGGACGCTTGGCGTCCGCTGCGCCGTCCTTGGTGTAGGACACGTAGAACATGCGCGCCGTCGGCTTCCCATCGGGGCCACGGAGGGTCAGGGTGCCAGCATGCGCGGTGTAGGCGATGCCATTCAGATGATGCTTCGTAACCGAGTCAGTGGGTAGCAGAGCGGCTTCACCGGTAAAGCTGTCTGAGGCCTTGGCTGCGTCAGCTTTGGGCGTGTCCTTCGGGGCATCTGCCGCCAGGGCAGGAAAGGCAGAAACGGGGGAAAGAAGGGACAGGGCAAGCAGCAGCGCGCGGCGGGACATCATCTGTCTGTCATCTCCGATGAGAATTGCAGGGTTGTTTCTGCCCTACCAGCACGGATGCTCGTCTGCCACCGGCCCCGCATGAAGTTTTCGTCATGCAAGGCCGGTATTGTCTTGTTACTGGCCCTGAGGCGCCTTGATGTTGGGAGACAGCATCAGCCGCGGATCCGCAACGCGATCATAGTCATCGGCTGTCATGAAGCCCAGTTCCAGAGCAGCTTCCTTGGGGCTCAGGTTCTTTTCCATCGCATGATGGGCGACCTGTGCGGCTTTGTCGTATCCAATGGCGGGAGAAAGCGCCGTAACAAGCACGAGGGAGCGGTCCAGATCTTGCTTCAGTTTGTCTTCGTTAGCGCGAATGCCTTCGACAAGATGCTGACGGAAGTTCTCTGACCCGTCATGAAGAAGCGTGATGCCCTGCATGATGTTGTGGATCATGAGCGGCTTGTACACGTTCATGTCGATCATGCCGGACGCGCCACCCAAGCCAACCGCCACATCATTGCTCATGACCTGAAGGGCGAGCATGGACAGGGCTTCAGCCTGTGTCGGGTTGATCTTGCCTGGCATGATGGAAGAGCCCGGCTCGTTTTCTGGCAGCAGCAGTTCGCCGAAACCAGCACGAGGGCCGCAGGCCAGCAGGCGGATGTCATTGGCGAGTTTGAACAGGCTTCCCGCCGCAGTCCGCAGGCAACCCGACAGGTGGACAAGTGCATCGTGCGCGCCCTGAAGGGCAAATTTGTTTTCGCCAGCCGTGAAGCCCAGTTGCGTCAGATGCGCGATTTCTCCGCAGGCGCGGATGTCAAATCCGGGGTCTGTGTTCACGCCAGTGCCGAGCGCCGTTCCGCCGAGAGCCAGTGGAAGGAGGCCATCCCGGGCCGCTTCAAGGCGTGCGATGTTGTCTGTCAGCATCCCGGCGTAGCCATGCCATTCCTGACCAAGCGTAATGGGGACAGCATCCTGAAGATGCGTGCGGCCAACTTTGACCAGGTCCTTCCACTCTTCCGCTTTGGCAGCGATGGCATCCCGCAGTCTGGCGAGGGCAGGAATGAGGCGGCGATGTACACCCAGAACAGCCGCAATGTGCATGGCGGTTGGGAAGTTGCAGTTGGTGGACTGCGCCATGTTGACGTGATCGTTCGGATGCAACGGTGCCTTGCTACCCAGCGGCTGACCCGTGATTTGGCTGGCCCGGTTTGCGATGACTTCATTGACGTTCATGTTGAACTGCGTGCCAGAGCCCGTCATCCAGACATGAAGCGGGAACATCCGGTTATGCTGCCCGGTCATGATCTCATCGCAGACGGTATGGATCAGATCGGCGCGATCCTGGGACAGACGGCCACTGGCTGCATTGGCCGAGGCGCAGGCACGCTTCATGATCGCATAAGCCTCGATCATTTCCTGCGGCATCAGTTCGCGGCCGATGCTGAAATATTTCAGGGAGCGCTGTGTCTGAGCGCCCCACAGAACATCATCAGCAACTTCGATCTGGCCCATGCCATCGGTTTCAATACGGCTCATGCGGTCTGGAGCTTTCCTGCAGGACGGAGTTCATGCCTGCGCGGAAACTATCCCAGAAGGATCAGGGGGAAAACAGGGGAAGGGACGCAGATGAGGCTGGGCGCGTGAAAAACGTTCCCCAGCATTGTCGGACGCAGACGATCAGCAGATGGGCGCTTTTGCTTGAAGCACAGACAACTGCTGACTGAGATGTCGGCCTTTAACGGCCGAGCCAGCGATCTCCACCGAAGCGATTGTGGGAGAACAGAAAACCCGCGCAAAGACCTGCGGCTGCAAAGACGATCGTCCACAGGGAGATCGGGAGGAGCATGGTCGAAACGGCTGAAAGCAGAACCATCCCTGCGAAGGCACAGATGGCGGATTCGATCATCCGGGGCCCGAAATGACGTTCAGCACCGCAGTTCGGACAGTGCTCTGCGGTCGACCGGATTTTTTGCCGGCAGACCGGACAGATTGTGACGGCTGTGGAAAGGGGTTCCATCATTGGCCGTGATTCTCCTCATGTTCACCGACGGCGATCCGCGCTTCCACAGCCAGGCGCCATTGCGCATCAGCCGGGGCGGCCGCCAGGGCACGGCGATACAGATCAAGACTGCTCGCGGAAATGTGCCCGTCCTTCTGGGTCTGGAGTTCTGCGAGCTGGATTGCAAGCTCTGGAGTGAAATGAATGTCCAGAGCGGACTTCCAGTCAGCGATGGCTTCTGAGGTCAGGCCAGCGCGCGCCTCGATCTGACCCAGCAGGACATGACCAGTCTCGTAGGTCGGATTGTCCTTTGGAATCGTGGCGACCTGCGCCTGAAGCTTCTGGATCATGACCATCGCTTTAGCGTCTGGCTTGACCTGACGGGCGCTTAGAGGCTGAGGCGGAAGAGAGGGGTGCCCGTTCACGATATACAGCGCAAATGCTGCAACCGGGATGCCAAGACCAACAGCAAGAACGGGAAGAAAACGCTTCGAACGGGCCGTTGCATCTTTCAGGTCTGGTGTGGCGGAAGATTCGTCGGCAGCCAGAAGCCTCCGCTGGATCTCGATGCGGGCTGCCCCATATTCGTCTTCGTTGACGAGGCCCAGATCCCGGTCCCGGTCGAGTTCGGCGAGCTGGCCGCGATAGAGCGTCAAAGCAGAGTCCCGCGCGTCCACGCGGCGGCGGAGACGGCGGAGGCCATAAAGGGCCGGTAGCAGCGTGATAGCTGCAACACTCAGGATTCCCAACCAGAACAAGACTTTACTCCCGGCCCGACAGGGCATCCAGGCGTGCACGCTCATCATCTGAGAGCGGCACAGGTGTAACGATGCGACGCCTCGTCGCACGCCACGCAATAACAAGACCGGCCACCAGAGCCAGAGCAGGCATCAGCCAGAGCAGGGCTGTGGACCATGAAAGCTGGGGAGCCAGACGGATGAATTCGCCATAGCGATCGCCCATCCAGTCCATGATCTGCTGGTCAGACTTCCCCGCTGCGACCTGCTCGCGAACAACTTTGCGCAGATCGCGGGCCAGCGGTGCACTGCTGTCTTCGATGCTCTCATTCTGACAGACGAGGCAACGGAGGTGAGCACCGATGGCTTCCGCACGCTTTTCTTGCACTGGATTGGGGAGCATTTCTGACGGGTCATCAACAGCGAGAGCGATGCCGCCTCCCGCCAGTGTCACCGCGAGCAGCAGGGCAGACAGACGTTTCATCATAATCCTGCAAGCCTTGGTCGGATTTCCGCGTCATAGATTTGCGGATCGAGAGCGGCGCTGCCATGCCAGAGAATCCGGCCGCCGGGGGCGACAAGAAAGCTCTCGGGAACGCCTGTTACACCCCAGTCGATCGCGACGCGGCCATGTCTGTCAGAAGCCACGCGGGCATAAGGCGTGCCATCACGTTGAACAAAGGCGCTCGCATTTTCTGGCTTGTCTTCATATGCGATGCCCCAGATGGGCATATTGCGGGAAATGGATCGTAGGCCAGGCATTTCCTGAACGCAGGGAATGCACCAGGACGCAAAGAAATTTACCAGAACCGGGCGTGTTTCAGCCTTTAGTTCCTTATCCGTAAATCCGTCACCCAGCCCGGGCAGACCTGGCATGGCGAATTCAGGAATAGGGCGGCCGACATTCGGGTTTTTGATGGCCCGCGGGTCAAAGCCGCCGCTTTCCATTCCTTGCAGCATTTTCCAGAACCCGACGCCCAGAACGCCAGCGCCAACAATCGGAAGGGCCGTCAGGAGGCCGCGTCGTGTTGCATTCATGCGTGTCTCTCCTCAGGCTTTGGCCATGGTCCGTGCGGCAGACCGCTTCGGTGCGCCAACGCGCAGACGACGATCCGAGAGCGAGAACGCTCCGCCGATGGCCATAACAAGCCCGCCCAGCCACATCCACGGGGCAAGCGGGTTCTTGTGCAGACGTAGCACATAGGTCGCATCGGCGCCCGTTCCGTGCCGGTCTCCCACGACACCATAAAGATCCGTGATGAAGTTCGTATGGATCGCGACTTCCGTTGTGGTCTGGTTCTGGGTGGTGAAGTCCCGTTTTTCCGGATGCAGCATCGTGACCAGTTTGCCGTTGTGGCGTACGGCAATATCTGCCTGCATCGCGCGGTAATTCGGCCCGGCATAGTCATGAACGTTGACGAGCGTCCAGTCGTCCCCGGCAAGGCTGCGGGTCTCGCCAACGTGGATCTCTACGATCGCATGCTGGGCACCAGACATTCCACACAGACCCAGCACGGTAATGCCCGCACCGATATGTGCCAGCGCTGCTCCCCAGCTTGAGCGGGGAAGGCTCTTGGCGCGCGCCAGCATGTCACTGCGGCTGGAATGACCAAGGCCAATGCGGCGCAGAACATCCGTGACGGAGGCCGCCATGACCCAGATCGCCAGAGCGCCACAGGCGATAGGCAATGCTCCAGAGAACTTCCAGAAACACAGGACCAGGCCGATGGCCGCGAGAATAGCTGCAACAAACAGGTGGGAGAATGTTCGTGCCAGTTGCGCCCGTTTCCACGGAAGCGCGGTTCCGACACCCATGGCCAGAAGAAGCGGAATTGTGAGCGGGATGGTTGCAGCATCGAAGAAGGGCTTGCCCACCGAAATGGTGCGACCTGCCAGAAGCTGCATGAACGGCGGATACATCGTGCCTGTCACAACAACCGCACAAATCGAGCACAGCAGGATATTGTTCAGAACGAGCGAGCCTTCTCGCGAGACGGGTGAGAACAGGCCGCCAGATGTCAAAGACGGTGCGCGCCATGCAAAGAGAGCGAGCGAACCGCCAATGACCAAAGCCAGAAGTGCCAGAATGAACACGCCACGGGCCGGATCATTCGCGAAGGCATGGACTGAATTTAGAATACCTGAGCGGACAAGGAATGTGCCGGACAGGGAGAACGAGAATGTCGCAATAGCCAGCAGAACCGTCCAGATTTTCAGGCCCTCGCGCTTTTCTACGACGATAGCGGAGTGGACGAGTGCGGTTCCGGTCAGCCAGGGAATGAGCGAAGCGTTCTCAACCGGGTCCCAGAACCAGTAGCCGCCCCAACCCAGCACATAATAAGACCACCAAGACCCAAGTGCGATGCCGCAGGTCAGGAAGCACCAGGCCGCTACGGCCCAAGGTCGAACCCAGCGGCCCCAGGCGGCATCCACCCGGCCTTCAAGCAAAGCAGCAACGGCAAACGCAAATGGGACGGCAAAGCCAACATAGCCCGTGTAGAGAATAGGCGGATGGAAGGCGAGGCCCGGGTCCTGAAGCAGCGGGTTCATGCCCTGACCATCCATGGGCGCCGGAAAAACACGGTCGAATGGGTCGGAGGTCAGGAGGCAGAACAGCTGGAACCCGGCTGAAACACCGCCAAGAATGGCCAGAACGCGCCCACGGAGAATGTCCGGAAGATTGCGTCCAAAGGTCGATACGGCTGCACCACATACGCCGAGGATCAGGGTCCAGAGCAGGACGGACCCTTCATGGTTCCCCCAGACACCCGTGATTTTATAAAGCAGCGGTTTGGAGGCAGCGGAGTTTGCCGCGACGTTCTGGACGGAGAAATCATCCCGAACGGCGCACATGATCAGGCTGAAGAAAGAGATGGCCAGAGCGAAAAGCTGTGAAACCGCGAGAAATGGCGCCATGGCGACAAGGCGGGCATTGCGCTTGTGAGCGCCCCAGAGGGGAACGACAAACTGAATGAGTGCGAGAACGCAGGCGAGGGCCAGGGCAAAATGGCCCTGTTCTGGTCCAAACATTATGGCGTTCAGCCTCCGGTTTTCTTGGCTGTCATGGTGTCCCAGCTTGCCGCGTCAGGGGCTTTACCAAAACGAGGGTCCCACTTGCCGGTACGCTTCAGTTCTTCGGCCACTTCTTTGGGCATGTAAGTCTCGTCATGCTTGGCAAGCACTTCACTGGCCGTGAAACCACCATCCTTCTGCACCGTGCCGAGTGCCACTACGCTCTGGCCTTCGCGGAAAAGGTCAGGAAGGATGCCGGTGTAGTGAACTTCGACTGAAGCCTGACCATCCGTCACGTTGAAGGAGTTTACCGGGGCATCGTGTTCCGTGATGCGGTGCAGTGAGCCTGCAACAACCATTCCGCCCAAGCGGATCGTGCGATCAGGCGCCGGGGGGTGCGCCTTGACCTGAGACGGGGCCATGAAGAATACGATGTTGGAAGAGAAGGCCCTCAGCGTCAGGGCTGCCGCGGAACTGATGCAGGCGAGGCAGGCGATGACAATCCACAGGCGACGTGTCTTGCGGGTCATGATGCAGAGCTTTCACGATGGCGGAGCTGGCTTTCGACAGCCGCCAGCCGGGCTTTGGCACGGCGCAGACGCAAAGCCGCGCCGATACCGAGAACCAGCGAGCAGCCGATGGTGAGACCATAAGCTGCGGCGATATAGGGCCAGTGATTGGGAAGGTGCATCATGCTGCGGACCTGTCCGGACGGTTGAGCCTGGAGCGTGCCATCAGCTGACGCGCGCGGCTCTCGTGGATTGCGGCACTCAGCCGGGCGAAAATGACAGCGGCGACACCAAGTGTGAAGCCGATGGTTGTGATGAGGAGCGGCCAGAGCATCGTCATGGACATGGTCGGTGCACCGGTCAGCGTGATGCTGTCCGGCTGATGCAGCGTATTCCACCATTGGACGCTGAACTTTATGATCGGCAGATCAATGGCTCCGGCCAGTGCCAGAATGGCAGCGGCGCGCTGTCCACGGGCAGGTTCATCAAAGGCCCGGATCAGGGCGATGTGCCCCAGGTACAGGAAGAACAGCACGAGCACGGATGTCAGGCGCGCGTCCCAGACCCACCAGGTTCCCCACATCGGCTGGCCCCAAAGCGAACCTGTGATGAGGCAAAGAGCTGCGGCGCAGGCCCCGACCGGCCCGATTTCAATGGCGGCGAGATCCGCCAGCGGATGTCGCCACACGAGCGACAGAAGCCCGCAGACTGCAAGGCCAAGGTAGCAGGAGGACGCAAGCCAAGCCATCGGCACATGCACATACATGATCCGGACCGTCTCGCCCTGTTGCCAGTCAGCGGGGGCGAAAAAGAGACCCCAGACAATGCCGACGGTCAGGAAGATGATCGCACCTGTGGATAGCCACGGCTGAAGCGCACGGGCCAGACGCAGGAATTGCCCCGGATTGGCATAACGATGGAGCAGATTGGGCGTAGGGCGCACGGGAACTCTCAACTCGGAGAAATATTTCTACTTGAAATAGTCCGAACCCCACGCATTCGGAAGGGGCGCATTGTCCCATTGTTCCTATGACTGTTATCACGTTTCACGGAAATGAGCGCGAAATGGGAACTTTCCGCAGGAGAAAGACGTGGCGTACTGGCTGATAAAATCCGAACCCGAAGCCTTTTCGTGGAATGAACAGGTTCGTAATGACATCGAACCATGGACCGGCGTTCGCAACTATCAGGCGCGGAACAATCTTGCGGCCATGAAAACGGGGGACCTGGCGTTTTTCTATCATTCGGTGAGCGAAAAGCAGATCGTTGGTGTCGTCAGGGTCGTGAAAGAAGCTTATCCGGACCCGACTGCGGACGATCCGCGTTGGGTTTGCGTGGATGTGAAGGCGAATGGTGCTTTCACGACTCCAGTGAGCCTGGCTCAGATCAAGGCCGATCCGGCTTTGGAAGAGATGGCTCTTCTCAGACAATCCCGCCTTTCTGTCGCCCCGGTGACGGAGCAGGAGTTCCAGCATCTGACGAAAATCGGCGGGTGGGTCCGCGCCTGACGGACCCGTTACCGGTCAGTGAATGTCTGACGCATCTCCGTTGACGAGAACATTGGTCTGCCCGTTGGACGGGTGCCCAGCGTAGGTCAGGGGAAGATCTTCGCTGTGATAGGGCGCCGTAACGGGGGCGTTAAACTTCACTGGCATACCGAAAATGCTGAAGTGGGATGGCAGGTTGTTTGTGCCATTGGTTTTCTGCTCAGCATTGGTGCCCGGCATTCCGACAGGAAGATGCGTTCGCACTTCGCCGCTGAAATTTGCGAGTCTTTCCTCGGAGTCTTCCACGGCAACATAGCCGTGCGGCGGCGGAGGAGCTCCACCGTCTGGCAGTGCAACCTGCTGGGCGGGCGTCAGGTTTTTCTCTGGCGGGTTGTTCAGCTGATGCGCCGTTGAGGGCGGGATCTGTGGCAGATCGGCCGTACTATGGCTACGATGGGCATGATGTGGAGCGGACAGGGCCGGTGCGGCTGCTGTCACAAGGAGGCTGGCTACCAGCGGGGCAGACAGGATCCAGCGGGAAAATGTTTTCATAATATGTCCTTCTCCACACCCGGCCGGGGCACCCGTCAAGCAGGGGGCTTTCGTGATGCGATATGAAACCTGCTATCGGGTAAACGGTTTCAGGTCTTACGAACAGGAGTTTTGATCGTCATGACCGTAGAGAATGGCTCGCAGCTTCCGAGTAGCGAATTTGCATCACTGGCGCTGGACGGGGACTCGTTGGCCCAACTTCAGTCCGTGCTGGAACGCGTCGAACAGGGGCGTGGTGTCCTTGTCCGTCTGGCGGATCTGATGGGAGGAGCCGTCGGGCAGGCTGCGCGACTCGGGATGAAAGGCCTCGGCCTTGCACCCACAGTGCAGCAGAAAATTCAGAAGACGGCTGAAATCGCGATTGAACGTGCCTTCAATATTGCGATTGTCGGCATCAAGAATGACGTCCCGCTCGTTCGTGAGCCGTGGCGTGAGAATGCCGGACAGGCTGCTGTTGCCGTGTCGGGCGCCGTCGGTGGTTTTGGTGGAATTTTCGGACTGGCCCCTGACGTCGGGTTCACAACTCTGACCATCATGCGGGAAATTGCCCGAATTGCCCGTGAAGAAGGTGAAGACCTGCGTGATGAGGGAACACGTCGGGCGTGCCTTGAAGTGTTTGCACTCAAAACTTTCCCTGCCCGTCAGGAAGAGGAAGATGGGGAGCTCGGGTTCTTCTCTGCGCGTGCTTTGCTGCGTGGACGCCCGGTCGTGATGCTGATTTCCGAAGTGGCATCTCATTATGGAATTGGCCTGTCGCGGAAGTTCGCGTTGCAGATGGTTCCTGTTGCAGGTGCGCTGTGTGGTGCCTCGCTTAACGCTGCCTTCCTCGCCCATTATCGCGCACTTGCGCGGGCACATTTCACGATCCGTCGTCTGGAGCGCACTCACGGTCGGGCTGTTCACGAAGCTGCTGTGGACATTCGCTCAGGTGCCGCATCGGAAACCTTTTCCTGATTTTTCAGGACGCTGAACGAAAGCTGGAAATATGATGCCGAGCAGTCTTCTTTGGCTGAGTTTCACATTGGTTCTGGCTGTCGTGCAGCTGTTTCTGACGTCAGCAGCCTGCCGCAGGCAAGATGGTGTGCAGTGGGCTACGAGTAACCGGGATGGCGAAGCCCCGCGATACACAGGCGTTGCCGCCAGAATGCGGCGGGCACAGGCAAATTTTCAGGAGACGCTCCCGATCTTTATCGGGGCAGTCCTTGTGGCCCATGTGGCCGGTCGGGACGGAAGTCTGGTGACGTGGGGAGCAGGCCTCTACTTCCTGGGGCGACTGGCTTATATTCCAGCCTATGCCCTGGGTCTGGGAAGCATCCGCAGTTTGATCTGGGGGGTGTCGATGATCGGGCTGTTTCTGGTTCTGGGCGGACTGATCTGACGATCAGCTTCGCTTGGGGCGAAGGCGCCAGAAGTCCAGCAGGCCCCAGAACACAATTCCTGCAAAACAGATTTTGACGAGTGCCATCAGCAGGCCGTCAGCTTCAGGGAGCAGGAAGCGTGCGAGCCCGAGCGGAATCAGACAGATCAGATAAACAAACGCTATAGGCAATGCAGTACTCCATCGAGATTGGAGTACCATGTACCACATCCGGGTACAGAAAGGTGAATAATCCCCCATGTACGATGCGAAGCAGAAACCGGATGTCTGACATTACGCCTGAAATCCTGCTGGATGCTTACGCCTCGGGAATTTTTCCGATGGCCCCTGATCGGGACAGTGATGAGCTCAGTTGGTATTTTCCGGAAGAGCGTGGAGTACTTCCGCTCGACGCAATGATTGTTCCCCGAAAACTGATGCGCACGATCCGGTCTGGCAAGGTTCAGGTTACGTCAGATCGGGCTTTTGGGGACGTCATGCTTGCGTGTGCAGACCCTGCACCGGGCCGGGAGGAAACATGGATCAGCCCGAAAATTTGTGACCTCTATGGCGCTCTGCATCAGCGTGGTTTTGCACATTCGATCGAAGTCTGGGACGACGGTGCCTTGGTAGGGGGGCTGTATGGCGTTGCCCTCGGCGGAGCATTTTTCGGGGAGAGCATGTTTTCCCGCCAGCGCGATGTTTCCAAGATTGCACTCGTCCATCTCGTTGCAGGATTACGCAAGGGAGGGTATCGCCTTCTGGATACACAATATACCACTCCCCATCTGATAACACTTGGGGGCATCGGTATCCCGGCGGCAGATTATCTGGCGCTGCTGAACCAGGCTTTGACTGTCCGTACCATCTGGCCGGATGATTTCAATCTGCACGCTCTGCGCGATGACATCGCGTCTCTGCGCCCACATCCAGGAGAATCCTGATGATTTCATTCCTCCGGCGGCATCAGTCTGCTCTTCTCATTGGCCTGCTTCTCGCAGGCAGTGGCGGATCGGCTCTCGCTGATGACCATCCGAGACTGGCGCCCGCGCGTGATGCGACCGTGACCTATCATCTGTCTGCTCCGGCCTCTCAGGGCGGCGATGTGAAGGTCTATTTCTCAGGGTCGGGTGATCTGCTGCGGATCGACTCAGCAGATGGGCAAGGCATCACGATTCTGGACCGGCCGGGGCAGGTCGTGACGCTCGTGATGGTGCCGCGCAAACTGTACGCACATATCCGTCCCCAGCACGGACTGCATAATCCGTTCATGCTGGATCTGGGCATGAAGTACACCAAGGGCGGTAAAGAGACGATTGCCGGGGCCGTCTGTGATCATTGGGATATCCAGACAGCCCATGGTAAAGCTTCGGCCTGCGTGACGGATGATGGTGTCATTCTCGCCGAGGATGGTGTGGATGCCGATGGTGCCTCGGGCTCTATCCGCGCTGTAAGCCTGTCCTATGGGGATCTCCCTACCGCGACGTTCCAGCCCCCGGCTGGTTTCCAGGAAATCACGCCCCGCACAGCGTCTCGCCGTCAGGGGGGGGGCAGCAATCAGGCGAACACACTAACGCCGTCTCCTGTGCCGGAAGGTGGCGCTGCGGGCGATTCCAGTGTGCAGACGCCGGGTCATATTGCAGCAGAAGGCACTCCTGCAGAAACGTCAGGTCCCGCGGCTCCAACGCTTTTGCCAGGGCAGGTTGCGCCGTCACAGGATACAACCCAGCCATCTGTTCCTAATGATTCGGCTGGCGACGGAACGGTCTCCTCACCTGATCAGCCGCCAAGCGGACCAGCAAACGGTGGCATGAAAGAATGAAGCGTATTTCTCTGGTCGCCGCCTTTACCTTGGCTGTTCTCGTAGTCGGCGCAGCGAACGCTGCTGACACCATGACAGCCCCCTTTGTCACACCGATGCACGATGCGGATATCGATTACGTCATGGTGGGGCCGGGAGGGCAGCATCTGCACCAGCGGATGCGTTGGAACTCGCAGATGTGGCGTCAGCGCGTTGATCCGGAAGGGGCCTCAACGGTCATGCTGACGGATTACCGGCTTCATCGTCTGATGGTTCTGGATACGGCTCTGAAAACTGCCACGGTCACCGAGGCCCCGGGCGAATCGTTTTCTGCTCCGGGAACACCTGCGCCAGGGGCATGGAAACAGGTCGGTCCGGCCACAATTGCTGGGGAGCCGTGCGTCATCTGGGAAGCCGCGGACACCGACAACAAGCCCACAGACTTCTGTTACACGGCAGATGGTCTGCTACTTGGCGCAACCCAGAGCGGACGGCTTGTGGTGCAGGCTGCCTCGGTAAATCGAGCGTCTCAGCCAGCAGAACTCTTTGATCCACCAGCCGGTTATCACCGGATTGACCCGAAGCACTGAGAGGGGTGGGCAATAGTCATAATTTGAGAAAATCTTGCCATGATTGTTGCCTTTTCCTGCCATTTTCGTGTGGCAGATTTCTTCTCACAGGACGGACAGGATCTCTTCTGATCCCCCGTCTGACGTAATGAGGAGATTTGCCATGCGTCGCATCACCCGTGCAGTCCTTCTGGCTGCGCCCCTGCTGATCGGCACGGCAGTAGTTGCCCCTAATGCCGTAGTTCCCGCCGCTGAAGCTCATTGGCATGGCGGATATGGCGGCCCCGGATACGGTGGCCCAGGGCGTGGATATTATGGCCCGGGTCCGGGCTGGCATCGTGGCGGTCATCGTGGAAATACCGGTGCCGTCGTTGGTGGCATTCTGGGCGGTCTAGCAATCGGCGCTGTTGGTGGCGCTATGCTGAGCAACTCTTATGGTCCGCCACCACCGCCGGTCGTGTACGCCCCGCCGCCACGTGTGGTTTATGCGCCACCGCCGCCGGTCGTTTATGCTCCGCCGCCGCCAGTTGTGGTTTATCCGCAATACTGAGCCCTTTTTACCCTTCGTCCGCCTTGATCGGGCGAAGGGTGTCAGGCAATCATGGTGCCTATGACAGATCATGCTCTTCAGGTGGGCGACCAGGCCCCTGCGTTTTCGCTTCCCGTCTCGGGAGGCGGTACCGTCAGCAGCGATGCGCTGAAGGGTAAGCCATATCTGCTTTATTTCTATCCGAAAGCTGACACGCCCGGCTGTACGACGCAGGCCTGCTCCATTCAGGAAAATCTGCCGTCTTTTGACAGTGAAGGCCTCACCATTATCGGTGTTAGCCCGGATGCCGTCTCAAAAATTGAGCGCTTCGCTGCAAAGTACTCACTGACGTTCCCGTTGGCGTCGGATGAAGACCATGTGGTGGCTGAGGCTTATGGTACCTGGGTTGAGAAATCCATGTATGGCCGCACCTACATGGGTATGGAACGCAGTTCCTTTCTGGTGGATGGGAGCGGCGTCATCCGTCACATCTGGCGCAAAGTTAAGCCTGCTGAGCACTCTGCCCTCGTGGCAGAAGCGTTCCGGAGCCTGACCTCAGGGGCCTGAGAGCCTCTCCAGCCATCTCTTTCACAGACAGGGAGAACGCCGGAGGCTTCCCGGCATACCAGTCATGGCCCTGCCTGATCCTTACACACCCGGCCCGTTTCATTTGCCCCGTCATCTGCATGTTGCGCGGTGGGCCTGCATTGCCTTTGTTGCTCCTGTCGCCGTGGCCGGGGCGCTGTCGGCTGTCCTGTTGTGGAAGCTGGCGCATGGGCCAGTCGATATCACAGCGGTTTCACGTCTCATTGAACCGGTGTCTGTTGTCGCAGGCAAAAAGCCGGGGCATCCCGCTGGGCGCCTTTCGTGGTCCCGGCTGCGTGTTCAATGGCAACCAAGCTCCGGCGGTATTTCTGCCGGGCTGATGCTTGAAGCGCGCGGGCTGACAGTTGCCCGGCTGGATGGCACGCCTGCTGAACAAGCCGGTGAGGCCGATACGGTTCTGGCACTTGCGCCGCTTCTGCACGGCATCATTGCCCCACGCAGGTTGCGCCTGCAGGATGTCACACTGGTTTTGCGTCGTCAGCCGAATGGCGATGTCGATCTGGATCTGCCATCCCAGAAACATGGTGGCCGCGGTGTTCCGACACAGATGGACCGACTGGCGGCCTTGGACCTCAAGAACGTCAGTATTACGCTGCTGGGGCTTCCCAATGGACAACGACTGCTATTGGGGCCGATTGAAGCACACGGGCAGCGGCTGAAAGTCGCTGCTGCGTCTCATGATTACCTGTGGAATGGTTGGTGGCGCAGTTCCGTGCGTGTTGGATCATTCCAGACGCTTCTGACGGCAAAAGGCGGACAGACCTCCCCGACCACTGGCCAGTGGCATTTGACGTCCACGACGTTCCGACCGTCCGGGTTAAGTATGTTCGCCCCGGCTCTAGCGGCATGGGACGTCCCGCTGACCGTTGGCGCGGACATTCATGTCGTGCCTCATGGCATGGGAGAGCTTCCAGCCAGCATTGAGATGCAGGTTGCCCTTGGAGCCGGGCATGTTGCGCAGAAAGAAGCGCTGCCCGTTGATCTGCGTGACGGCAAGGCGTCCCTTCATCTGGTTATGGCAAAACCTGGGACAGAGGGGGCCGCGAGACTTTCCGTTCCTGACTGTTCGCTGACGCTTGCTGATACCAATAATGCCCTGACGCACCTTCATGCGACCGCTGATCTGACCGTCAATAATCTCCAGCATATTCACGTGCTGGATGGAGATGCGACGGCCAGTCTTGACGGGTTTGATTTTGCGACGCTCGGGAGCGTTTGGCCTTCCGGTATCATCAAGGGGGGGCGGAAATGGATCGCTGCTAACATCACCAGCGGGCAGGGCCGGGACCTGATGGTTCGAACCCATCTTCATACGAGCGATGGGCTGTCGCACATCCTCCCCACCAGCATGGATGGCCAGTTGCTGGGCCATGACCTGACCGTGCACTGGCTGCGGCCTGTGCCGCCCGCGACGGGTATCGATGCACGTCTCGGGTTTGATGGATTTGATACGCTGGTTCTTGATCTGGAGCATGGTCAGCAGGCCACGCCAGATGGAATCATCAGCATCCCTGACGGTCAGGTGCGCATTGGTAATCTGTATGAGAAAGGCCCGACGACAGGGGATATCAAGACCCATCTTCAGGGATCGGTCGCGGCTTTTCGGGATATTCTCTCTCATCCCAGGCTGCATCTTCTGTCACGGCATCCGCTTCCGTTCACGGAGCCTTCCGGGACTATTGATGCTCAGGCTCGGCTAACGCTGCCGCTGACGGCGCGTCTCAAAAACAGTGACATTCATGTTCAGGCCAAAGCCTCGTTTGCCAACGTGCATCTTGGCAATGTCTTGATGGGGCGGCCTGTTGATGGAGCGTCCGGCACACTCGGAGCGACGGAAAACGGCCTGAACCTGACAGGGGATGGGCGGTTGTCGGGCATTCCTGTCCATGTCGCGCTGGATGAAAATTTCCAGCAGGGAGCGCCGGGACGTGTGTTGCAGGATATTCGTGCAACGGCGCTTCTGGATCCCCTGTCTGCAGTGAAGTCGCATCTTGTGCCAGCGGGTTTGTTTACCGGCCATGCCACGCTTTCAGCGCATTACATAGAGCATGCCGATACGCTTGCGGATCTTGCTCTTTCCCTGAACATGGAGAAGGCCGGAATTACTGTTCCGGTCTGGACCAAGCCTGAAGGTGAGGCAGCTGTCGCGTCGGCCCATATTGGCTTCCGGGGCCATGACATGGTGGCGCTGGATGGGTTGCAGGCGCATGGCCAGACACTTTCTGTCGCTGGCCGTGGTGTGACGCAGGGAGGGCGGCTCAACGATATTATCATTGAAGGCTTTCGTCTGGGCCGGAGTGAGGGTGATGCGCAGATCACCTTGCCCAAGGAACCATCTTCTCCCATTCAGATCATTCTGAATGCTGATCCGCTGGATCTTGCGCCGCTTTTTGACCCGGAATCCCGCAAGGCATCTCGCGATGCGGCTGCGATTGCTACGCGTGAAGCTGGAAGCTCGTCTGACAAGACCGCTAGTGCCGGAGATGCCTGGTCAATCGATCTGCACGCCCCGCGGGTTTATTTTGGTCCTAAAGGGCTGGTTGGGGGCGTCGTGTCGCATATCGAACTACGAAACGGCAGCCTGACATCCGGGCGATTTGCACTGGATGCCCCGTCGCGTGTGAGAGCCGTTCTGGCGGATACAGGCCGGAGGCAGCCCTTCGTTCTGGATGTGGACAATCTGGGAGCACTGCTGAAGGGGCTGGGCTTATATGATCGGATCGGCGGCGGCGCAGCACATCTGGATGGGAATTTCCTGCGAGAGAAAGCTGGCACGTCAGGCCTTGGGCTGGGACTTCCGCCTTTCCGGGGGCAGCTGGAAATCGGGCCGTTCCAGTTCCTTCAGCCGCCCTTTACCCTCACGGCCGTTTCCGATCTTTCCCCGCTACACTGGTCGCAAAGCCGCACGGATCGTTTCAGTGTAAGCCACGTGTCCACGAAGATTGCTCTGGAAGGGCGAAAGCTCGTCCTGCGCGATGGAACAATCGGTAATCAGGCTCTTGGCGCTACTGTAGAAGGGCCGGTGGATCTGGATACGTCAGCGCTGGCTCTGCATGGCACTATTGTGCCGCTTTTTGGCCTGAACGCGCTGCCGGGGAAACTACCGGGGATCGGGCATATTCTGGCGCCAGAGAAGGGCGGCGGTGTATTGGCCGCGACATTTGATGTGACGGGTGTTGTTGGTCAGCCTGAGTTGACCGTCAATCCGCTTTCCATGCTTCTTCCTGGAGCTTTACGGAAAATTCTCCAGTAGGCGCTCTTCCTTAAAGGCACAGCTGTTCCGAAATATGTACGGGAGTTCTATGATCGTTCCCGTATCAGGAGGCAGCCATGGCGGACATGACAGATCTGTTCGGGACAAACCCCGGACCTGCGGAACGCGAGCCGCCGTCCCGTGGGAACACGCAATCTGCTCGGCAGCCTTCACCGCCCCGCCCTATTGAGGCGCCCAAAATACCCGCTCGTCCGCCTTCACGGACGCAGCCCCTCGCAGATCGTCTACGCCCGAAAACTCTGGAAGAGGTGCGCGGCCAGGATCATCTGCTGGGGCCAGAAGGTACTCTGACGCGAATGCTTGCGCGGGGCACATTGTCCAGCCTCATCCTGTGGGGTGGGCCCGGCTGCGGCAAAACGACCATTGCGCGCCTGCTGGCAGGTAAAGCCAATCTTCATTATGCACAGATTTCGGCTGTTTTTTCTGGTGTGGCTGAACTGCGCAAAGCCTTTGAAGAGGCAGATCGGCGTCAGGACGTAACAGGCCGTGGCACGTTGCTTTTCGTGGATGAAATCCATCGGTTCAACCGGGCACAGCAGGATGGATTCCTGCCGTATGTCGAGCGCGGGACGGTCGTTCTGGTGGGGGCGACGACAGAGAATCCATCTTTTGCACTGAACGCCGCGCTTTTATCCCGATGTCAGGTTCTGGTGCTGAACCGGCTGGACGATGCCAGTCTGGAAGCGTTGCTGACGCATGCGGAAAAAGACGTGGGCCATCGCCTGCCGCTGGATCGGGAAGCGCGTGCCAGCCTTCGGGCAATGGCGGATGGCGATGGACGCTACCTGTTGAACATGGTGGAGCAGCTGGTTGTTCTGGACTCTGACAGGGAACTGACCCCGAAAGATCTTGCGGCTATCCTGTCCCGACGGGCCATTTTGTATGACCGTGACCGGGAAGAGCATTACAATCTCATTTCTGCACTGCACAAATCCCTGCGGGGAAGCGATCCGGATGCAGGGCTGTACTGGTTCGCCCGGATGCTCGAAGGTGGCGAAGATCCGCGGTATATCGCCCGTCGCCTGACCCGGTTTGCAGCAGAAGACGTCGGTCAGGCGGACCCGAACGCTCTGCCGATGGCCGTAGCTGCCTGGCAGACTTACGAGCGGCTGGGGTCTCCGGAAGGTGAGCTGGCTCTGGCGCAGGTCGTGGTTCATCTGGCGACGGCGCCCAAGTCGAATGCCGTGTATATGGCTTACAAGGCCGCACGGAAGCTGGCCCGTGAGACCGGAACCCGCATGCCGCCGTCTCATATTCTCAATGCCCCGACGACGTTGATGAAAGACATTGGCTACGGGAAGGGCTACGAGTACGACCATGATTCCGAAGACGCATTTTCGGGACAGAATTATTTCCCGGAGGGCATGGAGCGGGTCTCGCTCTATCAGCCGACAGACCGGGGTTACGAGGGCCGTATCAGAAAACTTCTGGACATACGGGCCGCCAAAAGGGCATCCCGCGATCCATGAAAGTTTCCAACCGCATTGTAACCGAAGACGAAGCCGATCTGCGCCTCGACCGCTGGTTCAGACGTCACTACCCCAATCTCACTCAGGGCGCGCTCCAGAAGCTGTGCCGTAAAGGCCAGATCCGCGTTGATGGTAGCCGGGTCCAGAGCAACGCACGTCTTGCTCCTGGGCAGAGCGTGCGTATTCCGCCGCTGCCGGACATGACCCGTCAGGCCCCGCTGCCGCCGCCAGATCCGATGCTGGTGCGCGAAATCGAGAAGATGGTGATCTATCAGGATGATCATCTTCTGGTGCTGGACAAGCCATCTGGTCTGGCTACGCAAGGTGGCCCGGGTATCACCAAGCATGTGGACATGATGCTGGACGGCTTGCGCAAGGAAGACGAAGACCGTCCGCGCCTTGTGCACCGGATTGACCGGGACACGTCTGGTATTCTCCTGATTGCGCGTACGCCTGGTGTCGCTGCCAAACTGGCAGCAGCGTTCCGTGGGCGTGATGTTGGCAAGACCTACTGGGCGATTGTCGTCGGCCGTCCGGCGCAGGCGTCTGGGATTATTGACCAGCCTCTGGCCAAGATCGGTGCAGGCGGTGCTGCGCTTGTCGTGGCGGCATCCCGCGGTGAAGAAGATGCGGTTTCTGCCAAGAGCGAATACGAGACGATCGACGCTGCGGGAAAGAAGTTCTCCTGGCTCGGCCTGTCTCCACTGACAGGACGGACGCATCAGCTTCGTGTGCACTGTGAGTCTCTGGGCACGCCGATTGTGGGTGATCCGCGCTACGGTGGGAAAACCGCTCATCCGGAAGGCTTTATCGACAAGCTGCATCTGCATGCCCGTCAGCTGGATATTCCGCATCCGGCCGGTGGTCGTCTGATCGTGACGGCACCACTGCCGCCGCATATGCGTGAAACGTTCCGTTCACTTGGGTTCGTGCCGGGCGATACACCTGCGCCGAAGCGCATCAAGGGAAGCAGAGGGCCTGCAAAATGAGGAAACTCACTGGCGCGCTCATCGGGGTCATCGTTGCCTTCGTGGGCGTCAGCATTGCTGCACATGAGCTGATTGATCAGGATGTGCTGCGCCAGCGTGTGGCCGAGGCTCTGAAAAAAGAGACGGGTCTTTCGATGGTGGTGAAAAGCTCCACCATCCAGATCCTGCCATGGCCGTCTTTCGAGGCGCGCAATCTGGTGTTGCAGCGCCCGGGCCAGGCTCCGGTGTTTCAGGCCAGGACCGTGCATGCGGGTCTTTCTGTTCTGGCGCTTCTTCACCGCGAGGTCCGCTTTCAGGACTTCGTAGTGGATGGTGCCACGCTCTCCCTGGAGCGTGATGCGGACGGGAATGCCAACTGGACGTTCAGTCAGCCATCGCGTTCAGACGCAGGTGGCGCAGAGGCTCCGTTGCCGGTTCGACAGCATGTTGGTGAGCGCGTGCAGGCTCACTGGGATCTTTCTCTGGATGCGCTACATCTAACGAACAGCGCAGTGAGCTGGCGCGATCAGGCTCAGAAAATGAGCGGTAGCTTCCAGATTGGCACGATGGATCTGGCTGGTCTGCGAAGCCAAAGCCCGTGGATCAATTTGCAGGGGAGCCACGGCGGAACCCCCTTCACGGTGCAGGGGCATGTGGGTGATCTGGCGCTTCTGCGCTCTGGCGCAAAGCCATGGACTTTCAGCCTGGGTTCGACGCTTGGAACGGATGCCAAGCGCGACTGGCTGAATGTGGACGGTCAGATTCATGATGCATCGAATCTGCGCGGCCTCGTTCTGACTGCGCAGGGAGAATGGCCTAACCTGCAGGATGCTCATCGCCTGTTTCCTCATGCCAGCCTGCCTGACATGCGTGGACTTGGTGGAGACATCACGGTGCAGGGTGATGCCGGGCAGGTGGCGAATGCGACCTGGACCGAAAAGGCGCGGGCCTTACTGGCGAGTCTGGCACCCAGCCGCATCCATCTGCATGTTGCGGGTCTGACAGTTCATGAAACAGCGGTCAGTAATCTGCACCTTGATGCCGATGCAGCGTCTGCGCCTCTTTCCGTGGCGGCAGATGTGCTGTGGCGCGATACGGGCTGGAGAATTCTTGGTAAAGCCGGGACCCTCGAGCAGGTGGATCTCGCAAGACGTGATCATTTCCATACGGAAGTGCCTGTCGAGGCTGAACTGCGGTCCATGCCGCTGTCTCTGTCCACCGCGTTGAATGTTGAAGGCGCGACGCCGCCCATTAATGCTCAGGATGATGCCAAAGTCACGGTCTCCGGCACTGTAGGAACTGAGAAGAGTCATCTTGTAGTGCAGGGCGGCGCTAAGGCGCTTCATCTGCCGCGCGTTCTTTTGCATGACGTTTCGCTTCAGGGTACGGTCAGCAGCAAAGGGCTGAGTGAAGCCACGCTGGATGATATGGCTTTCAAGAGCCGCGAGGCAGACTTTGATGGCGCCCTTCATCTTCTGACTGATGAAAACTCTACGCCGCTACTCAATGGGCATCTGCACGCAACCCAGCTTGATCTCGATGCGCTGAGAGATGTCTGGCTGAAGGATGCGAAAGCTGCTCAGCAGCCTGCGAAAGCTCCGCCTGCACCTATTCCGGGAGCGACGGGGACCGTAGAAAAAGCAGCGACACGGCCTGTGCAGATGCAGGATCAGTCTTCTGTTCCTGCCGTGTCTGATGCAGGTGTTGTGGAGAGTGCGGCTGTGCCTGCATGGGTCAAGCGTCTGCGGGCCCAGGACCTTGACCTTCATCTGACGCTCGACCGGGTTGTGTTCTATGGGCATGACTACACCAACCTGGCCACGCACCTGACCCTGTCAGACGGTCATCTGCGCCTGGAGCCGATTTCCGGACAAGGACAAGGTCTGACTCTATCGGGACAGGCGGATCTGGATGCATCCCATCTGCCGGTCACAACTCATTTGACGTTCCAGCCTTTGGTACTCCCGATCGGTCTTCTGGAAGAGGGCCTGGGGCTGCCATTGCTGCTTCAGGGGCCAGTCCAGCTTGTGGGTGAAGTGTCGGGTCAGGGCCAGACGGCTGAGGATCTGCGGCAGTCTTTGAACGGGCATCTGGGCGTCTCCATGGTGGACGGAAAAGTCGACAGCCAGATCTTGGGCCGCATTGCTGGGCCAGGCGCGGATTCCCTTCTGGGAAGCGGAGTGCGGCCGCTGCGTTGTATCGGTCTGCACATGGCGCTTGCTAACGATACTGCCACGCTGGACACGATTGGGCTCCAGTCTGGCCGGTTCTCTACGGCTGGGCATGGTGAGGTCCGTCTGGGATCACAGGAACTCCAGTTGCATCTCGTGCCCAGTATCGACTTCGAAGGTGCCGGTGCTTCCACCCCTGTTATCGTAACAGGCACCTTGTCTGCGCCACAGGCGAAGCAGGACAGGGATGCCGGTGGCCGATTCCAGCTTTCGATTGGTGGGGAAGCCCCGGCTGATCCCTGCACAGCTGCGCTTGCGGCTGCCCGTGAAGGGCAGGCTGGACCACCGCCGTCCGAGCAGTCTCATCATCACAACAAAGCGGGTGACATTCTGCGCGCGCTGGGAGTTCTCCATTGAGCAGCCGCAAACGATTCTGGCAGAGCGTTTCAGTCGGGGAGCGGGACGGGCTGTTCTCTCCTGAGTTGGACGGGCGGCCCATCCGGCTTCCTCAGGGAACTGTACTGGCCGTTGCCTCGCCGTCCCTGGCGCAGGCAATTGCGGCAGAATGGGAGGCTATTCCAAAGGATGCCTCCTTTACGCCTGAACAGCTCTCCATGACGCGCGTTGCCGGAACCATGATCGAGCGGATTCGCCCGGATCTGATTGAGGCGCGGGAAGCGCTTCTACGATTGGGTCTGGATGACGGGCTCTGCTATCGCAAAGGTGCCGCCGACTCGACAGTGGAGCGTGTCTTTGCCTGGCTGGCGACGCAGGGCATTCGTCCGGAAGTAACAGACGGACTTATGCCTGTAACGCAGTCTGGTGATTACGTGACGGGGCTGGAGCGTCTGCTATCCCGCCAGGGAGAAACGGAGCTCGCGGCCCTAGGGGTGCTGACACAGTGTTTTGGAAGCCTTCTGCTGTCTCTGGCGCTGCTTTACGACGCGATCAGTCTGGAAGAGGCGACCTTTGTCGCAAATGCTGATGAACGGCAGCAGCTTCTGGTCTGGGGACAGGACGATGAGCTGATTCGCATCATGGCAATTCGGGAAAAAGATACGGCGGAAACCGTTCAGTTTCTAAAGTTATCCCGAAACACCTGATTTCCCGGTTTAGGGCATGATCTTGCCATAATCGGGGCGCATCTGGCGCTGTGACAGAACGAGATGATTAGTGACTGGCTTCCAAGGGGAGTTATGGCGCAGTTTCCGCTCTGTCCTGCAATGTCAGAGTCGAGGAAGATATGTCGGTATCCGTCAGTCGTCCCATGCGTCACATGGGTAAACGTCTTGTAGCAAAGTGCTCCATGGGGGCATGGTTTCTGCTTGCCGCTACACCGATTATTGTCGTGGTCTGCGCTATCCACGGTTGAAGCGCCATAAACTGGGCCTGAGAACCTGTCAGGCCTGTCGCTTTTGTTAGTGCGACAAGAAAAAAGCCCACTCTCCGCTATGAAGAATGGGCTCTGGAATTTTCCTAGAAAGTAAACCTGGACGCTCAGGCGTCTCCGTTATCCGGCACCATAATGCTGACGGCAGCTGTTGCTGCAATCCCTTCCTCACGGCCTGTGAAGCCAAGGCGTTCCGATGTGGTGGCCTTCACGGAGATGCGGCTGACATTCACCTGTAGCAGCTCTGCCAGACGATCCTGCATCGCCTTGGCATGAGGGCCGATTTTCGGGCGTTCGCAGATCAGAGTGATGTCCGCGTTGACAAGGAAGCCGCCACGGGCACGGATACGTTCGCCAGCGTGGATGAGGAAGCGGGCGGAATCCATATCCTTCCACTCGTTGTCCGTTGGTGGGAAATGACGCCCAATGTCGCCCTCAGCCAGCGCACCATAAATGGCGTCACACAGCGTATGGATGCCAACATCGGCGTCTGAATGACCGGCCAGACCCTTCGTATGGGGAACTTCAATACCGCAGAGGATCAGCTTACGGCCTTCCTCGAATGCGTGGACGTCATAGCCAAGCCCAACGCGGGGCAGCAGGTTGCCGTCGATTACACCTTCAAGACGCATCAGATCCTCCGCAACTGTCAGTTTGATATTGTTGTCCGAGCCCTGAACGATGGCGACTGGATGGCCTGCATGTTCCAGCAATGCGGCATCATCGGTGCGGGCATCACGTTGGGTTCGGTGAAGTTCGAGCAGGGTCGGGAAGTGAAAGCCCTGCGGGGTCTGTGCGCGCCACAGGCCTTCACGGGAGACGGTATCGACAATGATACCGTTCTCCACCTTCTTGATCGTATCGCTGACCGCAACGGCAGGGATAACACCGGCATGGGTTTTCAGCGCTTCAATGACCTTCTGAACCACCTCGGGCGGCACGCAGGGGCGTGCTCCGTCATGGATAAGCACAAGATCCGGTGGCTCTGCCAGATTAGCGAGTGTTTCCAGTCCGTTACGCACACTATCATGACGCTCTGCGCCGCCTGATACGGGTGGCAGAACATTCAGGCCAGCCAGACTGTCAGCCAGCAGCGGATCATCTCCTACGGGAAGCAGGATATCCACGTGTGGAAGCAGAGCTTCGGCGGCACGGCGGATGACGGGTTTTCCCCGCAGCATCCGGAATTGCTTGCTGGAGCCCTCACCTTCGGGCGAGCCAGCTGCAAAGCGCCGGCCACGACCGGCGGCGAGAAGAAGGGCAGCAATACGCATGCGCGCAGGAATGGGCTGCCGGGCGCGCAACGTCAAGGGTAGGCGTCAGGAGTTAGTGCAGCAGCCCGGCTTCGTGGGGGCTGTCGAGGCTGAACGTGGGGATATGCACGTCAAAGCGCTGGCCTGAAACCGGCTCGAGCATGTGGTACGTGCCGCGCATGAAACCGCTTGGCGTGGTGAGCATGGCGCCAGACGTATAATCATACTGGTCTTTCGAACCGATGATGGGCTGTTCTCCAACAACGCCATCTCCGTGAACGTGCTCAGTCCGTCCAAGGCCATCCACAATTTCCCAACTCCGGGAAATCAGCTGGAAGGTGTCCTTCCGACCATTTTCAATGCAGATATGATACGCCCACGCAAAGCGGTGGTCTTCCGGCTGGGACTGGTCGTCCAGCCAGAACGTGCGGACGGTTACGGTCACGTCGTCCGTTATCTGGCTGAAACGGGGGGCGTTTTCCATGGCTTCGGCCATTGCCGCTTCCGGATCAGCCAGGAGATGGGGTTGGGATGACTTGTCAGGCATAAGGCCATTCTAATGTCATCCCGCGCCTTTGTCAGGAAAACTTATTTTGCAGCGTGAGCAGCGGCGGCGCCGGCGGTGACGTCTGCAATCAGATCGGCGGCATCTTCCAGACCAACGGAAAGACGAATCACGCCGTCGGTGATGCCCAGACGTGCGCGTTCATCTTCGCCAACACGCATATGCGTCGTGGTTGCCGGATGCGTGGCCAGACTGCGGGCGTCACCCAGGTTGTTGGAAATTGCGATGAGGCCGAAGGCGTTGAGGCATGCGAAAGCGCCGGCCTTGCCGTTCTCGACTTCGAAAGCGACGAGAGATCCACCGTTGCTCATTTGCTTCTGAGCAAGCTCATGCTGCGGATGATCGCTACGGCCTGGATAGCGGACATTCACGACGCCCGGCAGGCCAGCGAGCGCATCTGCGACATCCGCCGCATTGCGCGCCATGGCTTCGGTCCGGAGCTTGAGAGTTTCCAGCCCCTTTAGCAGCACCCATGCATTGAACGGAGACAGCGCGTTACCAGTGTTGCGGGTGAAGGGCTGGAGGGTCTCCTTGACCCATTTGTCGCTGCCCAGAACGGCGCCACCCAGAACACGGCCCTGACCATCAATGTGCTTCGTGCAGGAATACAGCACGACGTCAGCACCAAGCTTGAGGGGAGACTGTCCGATGGGGGAAGCAAACACGTTGTCCACCATCAGCAGCGCGCCTGCCTTGTGAGCAAGGTCTGCAATGCGCTGGATATCGAGAACGTCCAGCATTGGGTTGGACGGGCTTTCAATCAGAACAGCGGCTGTCGGGCGGGACAGCGCGCGCTCCCATGCCTCATAGTCATCACCATCGACTAGTTCCGTCTCAATGCCGTAGCGCGGCAGCAGGCTGGTGACGATCCAGTAACAGGACCCAAAGATGGCGCGAGATGCGACAACGCGCTCCCCAGTTTTCACATGGGCCAGAAGAGCCGAAGAAACGGCACCCATGCCTGTAGAAGTCGCGATGCAGGCTTCCGCACCTTCGAGCAGAGCTAGGCGCTCCTGAAGCGTGTCAACAGTGGGGTTGCCGAAGCGGGAGTACTGGAAGTGCTCAACGTCACCCGTAAACGTCGCCGCAGCCTGTTCAGCGCTATCGTAGACAAAGCCGGATGTCAGGAAAATGGCTTCGGACGTTTCACCGAATTCAGTGCGGTTCGGTGCGTCGTGCAGGAGACGGGTGGCAGTACGCCAGTTTTCTGAAGACATAAATCAGTCCCTCCATAAGGTTTCCACCCAGACAGGCGGAAAGCATGTGGCGGGCCGTGGAAGTCCTGGGAAATCTTGGATGGAAAACCGCAGGGCCTCTTTAGCGCAATTATTTATCCTCGCCGCAAGCCGGCCGCTCAAATCACGAGGATGAAACGGTCTTTATGGCCATTTCACGAGCGGACTATGGGCCGAGGAGTGGTTTTGCGTCAACACCCCTTCGGCATGGATTGCAGAGGCGCGAAGGGGGGGGTATAAGTAGCGACGTCGCGGGTGTAGTTCAATGGTAGAACGGCAGCTTCCCAAGCTGCATACGAGGGTTCGATTCCCTTCACCCGCTCCAGACTTTCCTGAAAATTGTCAGTTTGGCCCGTTCATTTTGGGCATGGGTGGCGCGCTGAGCGTGTCCTGATACTCATTGCCGTCCCAGATCCACTTGTCGTTCTTGCCAACGAGAAGGTCATGCATGCCTTTGTGGCGTGTGGGGAGAACGGAAATATCGCCGTTCACGGAATCCAGAACCGTCTTCCAGCTGTCGTTATGGCGCAGATACACGGATGTGGTGCAGCCAGCAGACCCACAGAGGCGGGCCGACTGAAGCTGAACGAACAGGGCTTCATCATTCTTGCCTGCGGATAGCGGGGCAGAGCCGACGAGCACGACCGGATGATCGTGATGCTTGGCGGCATCTTCCAGATCGTCCGTGTTCAGTTTGCGCGCATCAATATCAAGCTGCGTGCCGGGATGGGCAGACAGGATAACCGGTGCGGCCCCTGTCCCCACGGCGTTAGCCCGACGCGTATGATGCGTCCGGTGATGTGTTGTCGCAGCGCTCACCGTTGCGGCGACCGAGAGGGCTGAGACTGTAAGCAGCGCCAGATGGCGAAGCCGGATACGGGAAAGAATCTGCTGGATCGTCATGATGTTATTCTTAACACGGAATTAAGCCTGTCGATCCATTGGAGATTTCAGGTTTATTCGTGGCGAAGGGTAATAACCAGCACATCGCGATAGGCAGGCTTGTCTGCATCCTGTGGTGTGACGGCTGTCACGCCATGATAAACGCGATGATCGTCCACAATTGCAGCATCAAATGGCTGGGTCAGGGTGAATGATCCCAGAAGGTCTTTCTGATCATCGTGAATTGTCGTCACACCCTGCTCGACGTTGTGACGGCCGATCATCAGGACGAGCACCCAGTCTACGCCATCGCGATGCATGCCTTCCGGGGTAGGGCGCCCCTCACTGTTGGGGTTCGCTTCAATGCGGAACTGGTGAACCTCTGCGTGCCACGTTTCAGGGCGTGATTCGGATGGCGTCAGGGCGTCTGCGAATCGACCAATTGTCCGAATGGCTGCCAGCATGGCCGGATGAGTGGCGATCGTGTCTTCAATGGGCCCGAACCAGCGTTCGATGCCACCATTAAGCAGGTTGTGATCGCGACTTTGATAATGGGGCTGATTCGGTTTGCGCGTGATGTTTGAGGAACTGACCGCAAACGTCGCATAGCGACGACGCCGATAGCGGCCTCCATCGGCCATATAGAGATCAAGACCGAGGTTGTTCCAACTGGCGGCAAAAGTGTCCCAGTCTGTCAGGCCTTCATGCTCCAGAAGCGGACGCATGGTGTCCGCCTGGAGGAACTTGAAGCCCTTGTCAGACAGGATCGTTTCGACCCGTTGCATGGTCTGATCGAACGTGGAAGGCAGAAGTGCGTCGGTCATGTCTGCTCACTTGGTGATGACAAGGCCCGACGGTCACATCTGTCGGGCAGTTTCAGGCGCCGAGGTCTGGCTTCACGGGAGAAAGATGCTCTTTCGCCGTCGTGCAAGCCGTCTTTACCAGACCCACGATACCAGCCTGATGCTGGCGGTACAGCCCTTCGTGAATGAGGCGTGCAAACAGGCCAGACAGCAGACCCCCACCAAAGCTGCGGTTGGCATCCAGCATACCCCAGCCGTTATAATCACCCAATGCCACGACAGCGCCGCGATCATTGTAAACGAATGCGGCAGGTGTCTGGCCGGCAATGATCTGCGGCAGGACACGCCCAACATACTGCCCTTGCTGGCGGGCAGCCTGAGCCGTTGGGGCCACTGGCGCAGCGTCAATGCGGGCGCAGTCGCCAATCGCGAAGATCTTGGCGTCTTCAGTTGTCTGAAGCGTCTGCGTCACGCCAAGCTGGCCTGCGCGGCCACGTTCCAGGCCATCGAACAGGCTGGTGGCATCAGAGGCACGGACACCAGCAGCCCAGATTCGGAGCGTCGCAGGAATCTGTTCGCCGGACTTGAGATTGAAGCCATGCTCGTCCGCGCCGACAACCATAGCGCCGGTGCGAACAGAGATGCCGAGCTTTTCGAGCTGACTGGCTGCCGCTGTGGAAACGGCTTCCGGGAATGCGGGCAGAATGCGCGGCCCGGTTTCGATCAGAACAGCATCAAGGCCTGTCTTGCGGACTGATGGGCCAAGGCCGGGCGCTTCATCAATGGCTTTGCAAAGCTCGGCGGCGAGCTGAACACCTGTGGCACCACCACCAACAATGCCTAGGCTCAGCTTCTGACCAGCTGCGCGAGCTGCCTGAAGGGCCTTGCGAAATTCGGAGTACAGCGTGTCGGCATCATTAAGGTTATCAATGAAGCGACAGTGATCGACGATACCCGGAATGCCGAAGTCATTGGCGCGGGAACCCAGAGCGACAACCAGATAATCGTAGGGGAGGGTGCTGCCGTTTTCGAGCGTGACCGTCTGGGCGGTACGGTCAACAGCGGTAGGTAGGCTCTGGACAAAGCTGAAACCGAATTTTCCAGCCGTTTCCGCGAAAGGAATACAGTTGCCGTCGTGCTGCATCGTGCCTGCTGCAAATTCATGCAGGGAAGGCTTCCAGTAATGGACCGGACTGCGGTCAACGAGTGTCACGGCTATGTTGTTTCGGCGGCCAAGGGCCGTAGCAGCCTCAAGACCTCCGACACCGCCACCGAGAACAACGACACGAGTTGCAGCAGACATGGACAGTTTCCTCATACCAAGCGCCCGCCAATTGGAGCGATACCTGTGCTAACGGGAGGCGGAGGGCTGCACAACCCCCGCTCCCGCTCTCGTGTTGATCGCTCTAGCTGCGGTAAGAACCATTGATGTCGATGTAGCCATGCGTCAGGTCACACGTCCACACGCGGGCCTGTCCATCATCAAGCCCCATATCGACTGTAATTTCGATGTCCTGGCCCTTCATGTGTGCGACGACAGGGGCTTCATCGTAGTTCTCGACAACGCCGCCATCGCGCGCGATCCAGGTTCCGCCGATGGCGACGGACAGAAGGTCACGGTCTGCGGGTTCACCACTCTTGCCTACAGCCATCACGACACGGCCCCAGTTTGCGTCCTCACCAGCGATGGCCGTTTTGACCAGTGGCGAGTTGGCAATCGAGAGCGCAATGCGGTGTGCGGAAAGATTGGAGTCCGCACCGGTGACTTCAACGCGGATCTGCTTCGTCGCACCTTCACCGTCCCGGACAACCAGCAGGGCAAGCTCCAGAAGCAGGTCATTCAGGGCGAGGGTAAATTCGGCGAGAGCGGGATCGTTGACGTCATCAACGGCCGGATTATCGGCCAGGCCGGTTGCGAACAGCATCAGGGTGTCTGACGTGGAGGTGTCCGAATCGACTGTGATCGAATTGAAGCTCTGCGCGCAGCCGGAGGCCAGAAGGGACTGGAGAACATTCTGAGGAAGCTTCGCATCCGTCGCGACATAGGCCAGCATCGTGGCCATGTCGGGGGCGACCATTCCAGAACCCTTGGCAATACCCTGAAGGCGAACCGGCTTGCCACCAATCGTCACGTCACGACGTGCGGCCTTGGGGAAGGTATCCGTCGTCATGATGGCGCGGGCAGCCTGTGCCCAGTTATCTTCCGAGAGGCCAGCCTGTGCGGCGGGCAGGGCCGCAATAATTCTATCCTGTGGAAGTTTTTCCCCAATGACGCCTGTCGATGAGAGGAAAACGTCCTGCGGGGGGCAGTCGAGCAGCTTGCTCACCGCGTCTGCACAGTCTTCGCAGGCCTGAATTCCGGCCCGTCCTGTGAAGACGTTGGCGTTTCCAGCATTGACCAGAAGAGCGCGCGCATAGGGAGTTGTCTGAGCCTGGCGGCACCACAGGATGGGTGCGCCAGGGCAGGCGTTCTTGGTGTAAACGCCTGCAACAATCGTGCCGGGGACAAATTCCGCGAGCATCAGGTCTGTTCGTCCCTGATAGCGGACGCCCGCGGCGACGGCGGAAAGCCGAACACCAGCAACCGTTGAAAGGTCCGGGAGAGGACGGGCCAGCGGAGAGACGGGGATCGGCTTTGCCATGGTCTTAGTCTTACTTCTTGACTGGAGCCGGTGCCGGAGCGGCCGTGACCGGCTTGCCCTGTGCGTCGAAGTGAACAACCTTCACCTGGGATTCAGCCTGCTGAACGATCTGGCGAACCTTCTCGCGGATCAGTTCCTGACGGACCTGGTCGTGGATCTGGTCAAAGCTCGGGATCGGAGCCGTGCGGGAGCCCAGAACCTGGATCACGTGGTAACCGTACTGCGTGTGAACCGGCGTCTGGGAGATTGTGTTCGGCTTCATGGAAAAAGCGGCTTCAGAGAAGGCCGGCAGCATGTCGCCCTTCTTGAACCAGCCCAGATCGCCACCATTGGCACCAGCGGAGCCCTTGTCCTTGGACAGTTGGCCAGCAAGCTTGGCGAAATCAGCGCCCTTGTTGAGCTGGGCGATGATGTCCTTGGCCTGTGCTTCCGTCTCCACGAGGATGTGGCGAGCGTGGACTTCCTGCTCTGGCTTCTGGTTGGCGTAATGCGTCTGGTAGTAGTCGTGCAGGGCAGCATCCGTGATCTGCGGGCCAACCTTGGTTTCAAGATAAGCATTCTGCAGCGCGCTGTTGGCGGCGTTCTGCATGGCTTCCTTGACTTCAGGCTTGTTGGTCAGGCCTTCCTTGCCAGCGGCAATCTGGATTGCCTTCTGATCGACGAGCTGGTTGACCAGCAGCGGGATCAGCATGGACGGCTGAAGCTGACGAGCCTGCGGCGGCAGGTTGCCAGCAGCCTGCTGAACGTCACCCAAGGTAATTTTTTCGCCGTTAACGGTTGCAATCACCATGTCCGGGTTCGGAGCAGGTGCAGCAGCCGGGGCCGGAGCGGTTGCAGCAGGTGCGGCCGGAGCAGCAAATGCGAGGGGAGCCGAAACCGACGTGCCAGCCAGAAGAGCTGCACAGGCGAGAGTGGAGCGGGAAAGCCGCATGAAAATACCTCGGACCATAAAGAATAAGAAAAACCGAATGGACTGCACCATGACAAAGGCCGCTCAACCCTGCAAGTGCGCGCACCCTTACCATTCCGTCACGTAGCGGAAATGGGTATTTTGAGGGCCTTCTCTGGTCCCTCTCCATTGACCCATGGGCACACGGGTCCTATCTCCACCTGACGTGAAAATCGTCATTGCCCGGTTTGGGAGGTCTTTCCGATGGTGGAAAGAGCTTTTCCGGCCGGGTGCTCGGCATCTCAAGGTTCAGCATGTTCGCACGCCTCGCACGCGCCCTTTTCGGCTCCGCCAATGATCGTTCGCTCAAGGCGTATCAGCGCCGTGTGCCGGAGATCAACGCTCTGGAGCCCACGGTTCAGGGGCTCAGTGACGAGCAGCTTCAGCACAAGACTGTAGAGTTCAAGGAGCGGGTCGCCCAAGGCGAAACCCTTGATAAACTGCTGCCTGAAGCTTTTGCCGTTTGCCGTGAGGCTTCTCGCCGTGTTCTGGGCAAGCGTCATTTTGACGTGCAGCTGATCGGTGCGATGGTTCTGCATGACGGTCGCATTGCGGAAATGCGGACCGGTGAGGGCAAGACCCTTGTTGCGACGCTGGCTGTTTACCTGAACGCGCTGTCCGGCAAGGGCGTGCATGTTGTGACGGTGAACGATTATCTGGCCCGTCGTGATGCCGAGGAAATGTCTGTTCTTTACAGCTTCCTTGGTCTGACAACCGGCGTGATCATCCCGAATCTGGGGGATGAGGAACGTCGTGAAGCTTACGCAGCAGATATTACTTACGGAACGAATAACGAGTTCGGGTTCGATTATCTGCGCGACAATATGAAATATTCGCTCGGCGATATGGTGCAGCGTCCGTTCAACCACGCAATCGTGGATGAGGTGGATAGCATCCTGATCGACGAAGCCAGGACGCCCCTGATCATTTCTGGCCCGGCAGATGACAGCTCCGACCTTTATCGGACTGTTGATGCGGTTGTGGCCAAGCTGGTGCTGGAGCCGGAAGCTTACGATAAGGATGAAAAGCTGCGCAGTGTTACGCTGACGGAAGCTGGCTCACACCGTATCGAAGAGCTCCTGAACCAGGACGGTGTTCTGCAGGAAGGTGGCCTGTACGATATTCATAACGTGGCTGTCGTTCACCACGTCCAGCAGTCGCTTCGCGCTTATACGCTCTTCACGCGGGACGTTGATTACATCGTCCGTGACGGCAAGGTGATCATCATTGATGAATTCACCGGACGTATGATGGATGGCCGTCGTTATTCCGATGGCCTGCATCAGGCGCTGGAAGCGAAAGAGCACGTCGAGATCCAGCAGGAAAACCAGACGCTCGCATCCATCACATTCCAGAACTACTTCCGCCTGTATCCGAAGCTCTCTGGTATGACGGGTACGGCCATGACGGAAGCGGATGAGTTTGCGGAAATCTATAACCTGACGGTTGTTGAAATTCCGACGAACCGTGCCGTCAAGCGGATTGATACGGACGATGAAGTCTATCTGACTGCGGGCGAAAAATATAACGCCGTTGCGGATCTGATCCAGGAAGTGAGCGCCAAAGGGCAGCCAATCCTGGTGGGGACAACGTCCATCGAAAGAAGTGAGTACCTCTCCAGCATTCTGGATCAGCGCGGCATCAAGCATAGCGTGCTCAATGCGCGTCATCATGAAAAAGAAGCCAGTATCATTGCGCAGGCTGGTGCGCCGGGTGCGATTACGATTGCCACGAACATGGCGGGTCGTGGAACGGACATCAAACTGGGCGGCAACATCGAGATGCTGACCCATGCTTATACGGATGGGATCGAGGATGACGCAGAGCGTGCGCGCATCACCGAAGAAATCCGTGCAGCCGTCGAAGCCAATCATGGCGCGGTTCATGAATCCGGCGGCCTGTATGTCATCGGTACAGAGCGTCATGAGAGCCGTCGTGTTGATAACCAGTTGCGTGGCCGTTCGGGACGTCAGGGTGATCCGGGTAATTCCCGCTTCTTCCTGTCCCTTGAAGACGATCTGATCCGCATTTTCTCTGGCGATCGTATGGGTGCGATGATGCAGAAGATGGGCCTGAAGGAAGGGGAGGCCATTGTTCACCCTTGGCTGAACAAGGCCGTCGAGAAGGCTCAGAAGCGCGTTGAAGCCCGTAACTTCGACATGCGCAAGAACACGCTGAAATACGACGACGTCATGAATGACCAGCGCAAGGAAGTGTATTCCCAGCGCAAGGAATATATGTCGTCTGAAGATCTGTCGGGTGTGATTGCGGAACTGCGCCTGCACACTATCGAAGATCTGGTTCACGCCCACATTCCTGAGAAGTCCTTTGCCGAGGCTTGGGATACGGCCGGGCTCATGGCTGAAATTTCCCGCGTCCTGAATCTTGAACTTCCGATCGCTGACTGGGCGAAGGAAGACGGCATGGACGCTGACAGCGTGATCGAGCGCGTGGAAGCTGAAGCTCAGAAGGCTCAGGCTGCCCGGACGGCCAATATGGGGCCGGACCTCATGCGCATGATCGAGAAGCAGGTTGTTCTCACCACGTTCGATGCCGTCTGGAAAGAGCATCTGCATGGGCTGGATCAGCTTCGCCAGGGTATCGGCCTGCGTGCATATGGTCAGCGGGATCCGCTGAACGAATACAAGCAGGAAGCCTTCCAGATGTTCACGGCGATGCTGGATGACATGCGCCTGCGTGTGACGCAGACGATGTGCCGTATCCAGGCTGTGAGTGAGCCGCCGCCGTATCCAGTAGTCGATAGCTCAGCACACCATGAAAGCTTCGAAGCGCCGCCAGCAGCGCCCGCATTGACGCAACCAGAGCCTGTTGTGAGCTTTGCCGCGCCGCAGGCGCAGTTTGCGGCCGCGGGCTCAGTTAACGAGCCGGATGCAGCGACGCTTCAGCAGTGGTATGAAGAAACGCCGCGCAATGCGCTTTGCCCGTGTGGCTCGGGCCAGAAGTTCAAACACTGTCATGGCAGGCTCGTCTGAGCCTCTGACACCCGTAGAGGAAGGAGCGACCGATGGCCGGTCATTCACAGTTTAAGAACATCATGCACCGTAAAGGTGCGCAGGATGCCAAGCGCGCCAAGCAGTTCGCCAAGATCCTGCGTGAAATCACGGTTGCCGCGCGATCCGGTCTGCCTGACCCGGCATCCAACCCGCGTCTGCGTGCTGCTGTTACCGCAGCACGTGAAGCGAATATGCCGAAAGATAACGTCGAGCGTGCCATCAAGAAGGCATCTGGCGCCGCTGGCGGCGAAGACTATGTGGAAGTGCGCTACGAAGGCTACGGCCCGGCTGGCGTGGCAATCATCGTCGAAGGTCTGACCGACAATCGGAACCGGACGGCCGGTGAAGTTCGTGCCGCGTTTTCCAAGCATGGTGGCTCGCTGGGTGAATCGAACTCCGTGTCCTTCATGTTCCAGCGTCTGGGTGTTGTGACGTATCCCGTCGATGCTGCCTCGGAAGACGAGATGCTGGAAGCCGCGATTGAGGCTGGTGCGGATAATGCCGTGCTAACCGAGGAAGGGCACGAGATCACCTGCGAGATGGAAAACTTCTTCGCAGTGCGTGACGCTCTTGAAGGCCGTTTTGGCGAACCGCAGTCTGCCAAACTCGACTGGCGTCCGGAAAACAGTGTCTCGCTGGACGAAGAGAAGGCCCGGACGGTTCTGAAGCTGATCGACGTTCTGGAAGATAACGACGATATTCAGGCTGTTTACGCCAACTTTGATCTTCCAGACGACGTGGCGCAGGCGCTCGCCGCTTGATCCGTCTGATGGGAATAGACCCCGGCCTGCGTTTCATGGGCTGGGGAATTATTGATGTGGATGGCAACCGCCTGAAGCATGTGGCCTCTGGTGTGATTGCGACAGATGGTCATGAATCGGTTCCCCTGCGGCTCTGTGAGCTGCACGGGAAACTCCAGAATCTGATTCGTGAGTATGCTCCCGCCGAAGCAGCGGTTGAGGAAACTTACGTAAACCGCAATGGCTCTTCCACGCTCAAGCTCGGTTATGCACGTGGCGTGGCGCTTCTGACGCCCGCTTACGAAGGCCTCCCGGTAGCGGAATATGGCGCTATGACAGTCAAGAAATCTGTTGTGGGAACCGGATCTGCCACGAAGGAACAGGTCACGATGATGGTGAAGCGGCTTTTGCCCGGCGTCGCCATCTACAAGGCTGATGCTTCGGACGCGCTGGCTGTAGCGATCTGCCATGCCCATTATCGTGCAAGCGCGGCCTATGTAACGGCTGGAAGGCGGATGGCGTGATTGGACAGCTTACAGGGCTCGTCGGGCAGATCGAAGGAGAGCGCTGCATTGTTGACGTCAATGGCGTTGGTTATGTGGTGTCAGCGTCAACACGCACACTCTCATCCGTTCCGCAGCCTCCGGAAGTCGTGCGTCTTCTGATCGAAACCGTTGTTCGGGAAGACGCGATCCTTCTGTATGGGTTCGTGACAACGCACGAACGCGAGTGGTTCCGCCTGTTGACGACCGTGCAAGGTGTGGGTGCCAAAGTCGCGCTGGCGATCCTTTCGACCAACTCTCCCGGTGAGCTTCTCCTGGCAATCAATGCGGGCGATCGTGGTTCGCTGACGCGGGCGGCTGGTGTCGGCCCTCGTCTTGCTGATCGAATTCTGAGCGAACTTCGCAACAAGGTTGCCAAAATGCCCGGTGGTGGCGCGTCCGCCCCGATGCCAGGCGTGGTGACAGGGCCAAGCGTCGAGAATGATGCGCTCCTGGCTTTGGCTGGTCTCGGCTTTCGGCGGGCAGAGGCCTGGCCTGTTCTCAGTCGTGTTCTGGCCGAAAACGAAAATGCCTCGCTTGATCTGGCAATCCGCCTTTGCCTTAAGGATCTCGCCCGATGAGCGAATTTCGTGAAACGGACGCCGCACGCCTGCCGGATGATATTGCCGAAGGTGGCTTGCGGCCTGAAACGCTCGCGGATTTTACAGGGCAAAAAGCAAGCCGTGAAAATCTGGCCATCTTCATCGAGGCAACCAAGGCCCGTGGAGATGCCCTGGATCACGTGTTGCTGCATGGACCGCCAGGTCTGGGTAAGACGACACTGGCGCAGATTGTGGCGCGTGAACTGGGTGTTGGATTTCGGGCGACGTCCGGGCCGGTGATTCAGCGTGCTGGAGACCTTGCGGCAATCCTGACAAATCTCCAGCCTCGTGATGTGCTGTTTATCGATGAAATTCATCGTCTTCAGCCGGCGATTGAGGAAATTCTCTATCCGGCGATGGAAGATTTCCAGCTCGACCTGATTATCGGGGAAGGGCCGGCGGCGCGTTCGGTGCGGATTGATCTGGCGCCGTTCACGCTTGTAGCCGCAACAACCCGTGCAGGTCTGTTGGCAACACCTCTTCGGGATCGTTTTGGTATCCCTTTGCGGTTGGTGTTCTACACGCCGGAAGAGCTACGGGCGATCGTATCACGCGGCGCCACGAAGCTCGGAGTTCATCTGAATGATGACGGAGCCGAGGAAATTGCCCGTCGTTCCCGCGGCACTCCCCGTATTGCGGGCCGTCTTCTGCGTCGTGTTCGGGATTTTGCGCTTGTCGCGAAGAAGCCGATCATTGATCGCGCGACGGCTGATGCCGCACTTTCCCGTCTTGAAGTTGATGAGCGCGGTCTGGATGCGATGGACCGCCGCTATCTGCAGCGTATCGCAGAGCATCACCATGGTGGCCCTGTGGGTGTCGAGACGCTGGCTGCCGGTCTGGCAGAGGCGCGTGACACACTGGAAGACGTCATCGAGCCTTATCTGATTCAGGAAGGGCTCATCCTGCGGACAGCGCGGGGGCGCATGTTGGGTGAGGCTGGGTGGAGACATCTGGGCCTGAACCCGCCAGCGAGCCAGGTTGATCTTCTGTCCGGGCTCGACGACGACACGGCAGGCTGAAGAGCTACTGCCAATGAGCGGAGAAACTGATGGCAACGCATAAGATCCGTTTCCGGGTTTATTACGAAGACACGGATGCAGGTGGCATCGTCTATCATGCCCGCTATCTCGGCTTTGCGGAACGCGCGCGCAGTGAAGCCATGCGCGATGCAGGGGCTTCGGTGACGGAGCTTCTGCGCGATTTTGGTCTGGCGTTTGTCGTGCGGCAGGTTGGGGTGCGTTATCGCGCGCCGTTGCGACTCGATGATGAAATGGAAATCGAGACAGCACTGGTTGCAATGACGCCAACGCGGTTGAAACTTGAACAAACTGTTCGAAACAGCACGAATAGCAACGAAACCGCCGTCGTCATTGACGTAGAGCTGGCGTGTCTTTCTGCCAAAGCCATGAAACCTGCCAAAATTCCGCCTCGGTGGTGTGATGCTGTTCGAAAACTCGAGGCTGGAGAGGTCTGACCCACTTTCCTGTTTCCTCACGAAGTGCAATGGAGAGTCCTGACCCGTAAGGGACAGGATCTGGACAGGAGAGAACAGTGGATCATGAGGTAAGTTCGAGTGCGCTTGGGGCGGTCGGTGCGGCCGGTCTGTCGCCTCTGGACCTGTTCCTGCACGCGTCCATCGTCGTTAAGCTGGTCATGGTCGGGCTCGTCCTGTGCAGTGCAGGCGTGTGGGCGATCATTGCGGAAAAAATCCTTCTGATGCGTCGCGTCAATCGCGAAGCAACGGAATTTGAAGACCGTTTCTGGTCCGGCGGTTCGCTGGACGACCTTTACGAATCTGATGGCGCACGCCCGACTCATCCGATGGCCGCCGTGTTCGGCGCTGCCATGGGCGAGTGGCGTCGTTCGGCACGGATTGTCGGAATTGATCTGGCGCGCGGTGGCGTGCGGGACCGTATCGACCGTGCCATCAACATCACCGTTTCGCGCGAAAACGACCGTCTGGGTCGCCGCGTGATTTTCCTTGCCACGATTGGCCCGGTTGCGCCGTTCGTCGGACTGTTCGGAACGGTCTGGGGTATCATGCATGCGTTCGGCTCGATCGCTGCCATGCACAACACTAACCTCTCCGTTGTGGCTCCGGGTATTTCCGAAGCTCTGTTCGCAACGGCGATCGGTCTTGTGACCGCTATCCCAGCCTATGTGGCCTATAACGTCATCAGCAACTCGCTGGACAAGTTCGCGGACCGCATGGATGCGTTCGGGACCGAATTTGCCGCCATTCTTTCCCGTCAGTCGGAAGAACGTGCGGACGAGACGTCCAGCGGGAAGGCCTGATCCATGGGGATGTCCGCTGGAGGAGGTGGGCGTATGGGTGGCCGTCGTCGGCGCCCCGCGTCTGAGATCAACGTTACGCCACTTGTGGACGTCATGCTGGTGTTGCTCATCATTTTCATGGTGACGGCGCCGATGATGACCAGTGGCGTCAATGTCGATCTGCCCAAGACGGATGCCAGCCCGGTCAATGCTGACACCAAGCCGATCACGGTTTCCCTGCGCAACGATGGTTCGTTGTATCTGGGGGAAGACCCGATCACACCCGAGCAGCTTGTGGACCAGCTCAAGGTCCAGTCCCAGAACGATCCGAACCATCGGATCTTTGTCCGGGCTGATGCACATATCGACTATGGTCGCGTGATGCAGGTCATGGGACAGATTACGTCTGGCGGCTTTACGCATGTGGCACTGCTGGCTCAGCAGCCTCAGAGCGGCCAGTAAGAGGACACCGCAGTGGTGCGTCCACGTCGTTCGGACAGGCGTCGCTTTCGCAACGCGCTTCTGGGTTCAGTCGGTGTCCATGCGGCACTGATCCTGTACCTGGTTGTGCGGATCCCGTTCGAGAAACCACCTGAGCCGCCGGAGCCTCCGGCGGTGCAGATGGAATTTGAGGAGGCAGGGCCTCCTACCCATCCCATCAAGGCTGACCATCCGGCTCCCAAGCCGGCTCCTGCGCCTGCGCCCGTGAAGAACGAGGCTCCTCCGTCTCCGACGCCTCCTTTGAAGGCGCCGACGGAAGAACCGCCTCCGCCGCCGCCGCCGCCGCAGCCTGTTCCGCCTACGCCTGAGACCAAGCCTCAGCCTCTCCCGCCGACGAAGCTTCCGCCAAAAATTACGGAGCCGTCGCCTGAGCCTGTTCCTGCGTCTCCGCCGAAGCCGTCTCCGCCGTCTAAGTCTGCAATGGTGGCTCCGCCGAGCCCGCAGACACAGAAGGCTGACAAACTGCCGGATACGCCGAAGTTCTCGCATTTGACCCAGCCGAATGCGTCCAAGAATACGCAGGCGGACAGTCACTCCCTGCTGGCCACACTGGATAGTTTCCGGTCTGACCAGAAGCAGACGCATGCACCCAAGGCGAAGGCCAATCCGCCACAGGGAGGAGCCCCGGACGGCGGCGGTGTGCCGAATGGCGATATCACCAAGTCTCTTTCCATGGCGGATCAGAAGGCGATCGGTGGCTCCGTGCGGCGTTGCTACACGGAAGACACGGAAGCGCGGAACTATGCGAGCTTTGTCGCGCATCTGATTGTGACGGTGGATGCAACGGGTGAGGCGCGTCTTGTGAAGTATGCTCCTGATACGGCAGCGAAGATGGCGGCAGATCCGTCCTATCGTGTGCTGGCGGAGCGTGCGCGGGATGCGGTTCTGAGCCCGACCTGTGCCCATCTCCCCATTCCTTCCAACCTGCTAGGCCAGACGCATCAGCTGCGTTTTGTCTTCAGGCCGTAAACCCTAGAGGAATCATCATGACCTTCATTTCCGATTCCGAAGCTGATGCTCTGAGCGCGCTGCTGTCGCGCCGTTCCATCCTCGGTGCCACAGCCGCGGCTGGTGGTCTTCTTGCAACCCCGCTTTCCGCTTTTGCGCAAGGAACTGCGGCCGGTGGGGCGGGAGAAGCTGAAATTACTGTAGATCAGGCCCGTCAGGCGCCTATCCCCATTGTCATTCCGAGCTTCGGTGCCGGAATGGGTGAACAGATCTCCAGTGTCATTTCTTCCGATCTGGCTGGAACCGGTCTGTTCAAGGTGATGACAGGCGATGTGTCACCTACGGGCACTCCGGACTTCAGCGGGCTCAAGGCTCAGGGCGCACGCGCTGCTGTTGCGGGGCGCGCAATCGGCTCCGGCAGTGTTCGTGTGGAAATGCGTCTGTGGAACGTTGTAGCCGGCGAGCAGCTTCAGGGCACGGCCTACACGGCCTCGCAATCCAACTGGCGTCGGATTGCTCATATTATTGCTGATGTGATCTATGAGCGGATGCTGGGCGAGAAGGGGTACTTTGATACCCGTATCGCTTATATTGCCCGTACAGGTCCGCGCCGCCATCAGATCACCCGTTTGGCGCTGATGGATCAGGATGGGTTCAATTCCCGGATGCTGACAGGCGGCCAGTGGCTGACGCTGACGCCGCGCTTCAACCCGGCTCGCGACCAGGTTGCGTTCATGTCTTATGCGAACAACCGTCCGCGCGTCTATTTGTTTGATCTGGGCTCTGGCCGCCAGCAGATGCTGGGTGAGTTTGACGGCATTTCCTTCGCGCCGCGCTTCTCTCCAGATGGAAGCCGCGTTGTTCTGTCTGCAACGCGTGGTGGTGGATCTGACATCTTTGTTGTGGATCTGGCTTCTCGCAGCAAGCATCAGATCACCAGCTCCGGTGGTGCGATTGATACCAGCCCGTGCTTCAGCCCGGATGGCAGCCAGATCGTGTTCAACTCCGATCGTGGCGGTAGCCCGCAGCTTTACATCATGGGCGCATCGGGCGGTGGTGCACGCCGGATTTCCTATGGCTCTGGCCAGTATGGATCTCCGGTCTGGTCACCTCGTGGCGATCTGATTGCCTTCACCCGTATTGGTCACGGTGGCTTCTCGTTGGGCGTCATGAACCCTGACGGAAGTGGCGAGCGTATTCTGACGCAGGGCTTTACGGTTGAATCGCCGACGTTCTGTCCAAATGGTCGTGTTCTGGCGTTCTGCCGTCAGAGCGCCTCTAGTGCGGGCGGAGCAGGGTTCTCATCTGGCATCGGTACAATCGACATCACGGGCTTCAATGAGCGCCCGATCCGTACGGCAACGGGTGCGTCTGACCCGGCCTGGTCTCCGCTGAACGGCTGAGCAGGTTTCTACCTCCCTGCTGGCGATGGTCAGCGGGGAGTATTCCCCCGAGAAGGTCTGGAGCGATTGCTCGACCGTAGGGGCATAAAAGACCAATTCCGCTTTTGGAATAGGCGCGAAAGAGCTTCGCGTGGAGTCGATTTGAGGTGTTTTCCTCTGACGCCAGAGTCCAGCTTTCCATCGCATCTTCTATAAACTGACTTTAGCGCCCCAGTTGTCGGGCACAATGTGCCACGCAAGCTACGCTTGGCTGATGCGCAAGTCTTGCATGATGATAAAGCGATTAAAGAATATTCAGCAAAGCAATTGGCAGAATTCCGCCACATTCCTGTCTAAGTGCTGTGACATTTATGTTGCATCTTCTGGTTTCGAAACAGAATCGTTCTCTGGCTTGGGGGGAGCACCTCACAGGATGCTTGACCCCGGATTTAAGTCATGGGTATGGGCGCTAGTGGCCAGTGCTTTTCCAGTGGTTCGCAGAGAGTTCGTTAAGGATTCTTGAGCGTTCCTGAGTGGAAAGGTGTGTGGTCCGGAACAACGCGGCAATATGCCGCATTTCGGTTTCTGATACGGAACCGTTCTCAGGGTTGAGACACATGAAGTTCAAGGTGTTTGGTGCGCTTGGTCTGGCGCTTGTTCTCGCAGCCTGCTCCAACGGCAAAACCGATACGGGCAACAGCACCGGCGCTGGCGCAGCCACGCAGGAAGCCGGCCCGACGCCGGGCAGCGAAGCTGACCTGGTTGCCAATGTTGGCGACCGTATCTTCTACGAGCTGAATGTATCCCAGCTTTCTGAAGAAGCTCGTGCAACGCTGGACAAGCAGGTTGCATGGCTCGCGAAGTATCCGCAGGTCAGCGTTCAGATCGCTGGTAACTGCGATGATCGCGGCACCGAAGAATACAACATTGCTCTCGGCCAGCGTCGTGCGAATGCTGCTCGTGACTATCTTGTTGCCAAGGGCGTGAGCGCTTCCCGCATCACGACGATCTCCTACGGCAAGGATCGTCCGACGGCTGACGGTGACGATGAAGCCTCATGGGCTCAGAACCGTAACGCGATCACCTCGGTTCGCTGAACCCAGGTCATCCGTCTGACGGACTGACAGTTTGAACGGCCGGGGGAGTTTATCCCCCGGCCGTTTCTGTTTTAAGACTGTTCATCAACCGAACTCGCCGGTCATTGCGAGAGGGCGCCCAGGCCGGGCGCTGACAATGTTTCAGGAGATCTTGCATGGCCCTGTCCCGTCCCCTCCGTGCCGTCATGCTCGGAACGGCGCTTTCTGTGCTTTGTCCTGTCCTGCCAGTCATGGCTCAGGACGCGTCAGATGGTGGGGGTATTTCCTCCCGAGAGGCGATTGCTCTTCAGGACGAAATTGCGTCGCTCCGTCAGCAGCTTTCCCAGATTCAGAACAGTGGGCCTCTGCCTGCTCCAAGCTCTTCGTCGTCGCGCGGTTCTTCCACCTCGGGAGCCGATGGCAACATGACGGCACAGCTTCTGGAGCGTGTTTCTGCCCTCGAAGAGCAGAACCGTCAGATGCGCGGGGAGCTGGATCAGCTGAGCAATGCGCAGAAGGAAACGCAGGCTAATCTGTCGAAGCAGATTTCAGACATGCAGTTTGCGTCGCAGAATGGTGGAAATGGCGCCGCCGCGTCTGCCCCGGCTGCTGCCAGCAGTTCGACAACATCTCCGAAAGCAGCAGAAACGGTGTCCCCGACTTCTGACGATGCTCCCAAGACAGCTATTGATGCATTAAAGCTGGGGAACGCGGCCTTAAAAGCGGGTAAGTATGAAGATGCTGAGACGAATGCGCGCTTTGCAATAAAGACTGCCAAGAGCGCTTCCGGCAAGATGGATTCCCAATTCCTTCTGGCTCAGTCTCTGGCCGGTCAGAAGCAGTATCGCGAGTCTGCTGTTGCTTATTACGACGCCTACAACAAAGCTCCGAAAACGCCGAAGGCACAGGACTCCCTGTTAGGCGTTGCGGCTTCTCTCCTGGCTATGGGGGATAAGAATTCAGCCTGTCAGGCGCTTGATAAGCTGAAGACTGAGTTCCCAACGCCGACGCCTCGCGTGAAATCCGCAGCAGCAACGTTCCGTGGGCGTGCAGCCTGTCATTGATCTGAACAATCCTATTCAGGCGGAGGAATTCTCTGTCTGGATGGATCGTGTGGGGCCTTGGCTGCCTGATATGCCATCTGCTCCCGTCGGGCTGGCAGTTTCCGGAGGGGCGGATTCCCTGGCGCTCGCGTGGTTGGCACGACGCTGGCGAACGCATGTTCTCGCATTCGTTGTTGATCACGCCTTGCGGCCGAATTCTGCGGCAGAGGCACACCTTACAACTGACAGGCTTGCGAAAATGGGAGTGGAGGCGCGGGTGTTAACCTTGGCGCCATTCCCGAAGGGGCGGCTCCAGGAGCGAGCCCGGGATGCGAGATTTGATGCTCTGGAACGGGCCTGTGTCTCTGCCGGATGTCTGGACCTTCTGGTTGCACATCATCTGCACGATCAGGATGAGACCGTCTCCATGCGGTATGGTGCGGGAAGCGGCGAAGCCGGGCTGGCTGGGATTGCCGAAACCGCTATTCGCGGGCGGATCAGGATTGTTCGGCCGTTGTTGGCCTGTCACCCGGAACGGCTGAGAGCGACCTTACGGGCTGCTGGCGTAAATTGGGTCGAAGATCCCTCTAATCAGAATCGCCGGTTTGAGCGCGTTCGATGGCGACAGGACCTGACGGAGAGCGAGCGGTCGCAAGCACGCAGTTGGCAAGGGGACGCTATACGGACGCGTGAGGCGCGAGATGTTGCTTTGGCCAAATTACTGGCGCATGCGGCCGTATGGCATTCCGCAGGCTGGGTTTTCCTCAGAGAAGACGGCATTTGCGAGGACAGCGTGTCTGCTCTGGTGCGGTTGGTTTCTGGCAGTCGTTATCGCCCATCGCGTGAGAAAGTCCTGTCACTCATAAAGCAGGGACAAGGCTCACTCGGGGGCGTGATCATGCGGGCAGCAGGGCGGTTTGGGGACGGCGTTATCTTTGTCAGAGAAATGCGATCTGTAGAGGCATCTGTCTGTGCTGCCGGGCAGCCTCTCTGGGATGGGCGCTGGCGATGCCTGCAAGAGGATGTGCCTGAAGGAACTCTTATTGGAGCTCTTGGAAGTGGGGCGCAGGGTCTTGATGCCAGACGATTGGGAATTCCTGTCGAAGCGTTACAGGCACTCCCCGCTCTCTGGCGCGACGGCTATGTCATAGGGTTGCCAGATCTTATGGAAAGGGCCGGAACGGTTCCATTCGTCTGGGCTGGAGGGGTTCCAGTTACCGGCGAAAACGGCGTAAACGGGTGAAAAGCGTACCAAAATGCGTGGAAATGCGTTTTCCTGCCCTTGATGGGGTAGGATCATGGGCAGGACCGCCTATGTTATGAAGTCAACGCAGACTATGACGTCGGCCTGTTGAGATGATGAAGCCCCGCTGCATCTGACGGACAGTCTGAAGGACGACAGAGAACGAGATGAACAATTTAGGCCGTAACGTTGCGATCTGGGTGGTCATCATCATGGTCGGAATGGCAGTGCTGACCGCCTTCCAGCCCGGTGGAAGCCAGCATGCTGCCCAGCAGATCGCCTATTCCGATTTTGTCCATGATGTGGACGAGCACCAGGTGCGCTCGGTGGTTATCCAGGAACAGAATATTTCTGGAACACTGACGAACGGTACCTCCTTCGAAACCTATGCACCGATGGATCCGGGCCTTCCGGCTCGTCTGACCGGCGCGGGTGTTGAAGTGACAGCCAAGCCAATGGATAGCGGTGAGAACTCCATCCTGCGGTATGTGGGAAATTATCTTCCCGTTCTTCTGCTTGTTGGCCTGTGCTTCATGGTGTTTCGCCAGATGCAGGCCGGTGGTGGCCGTGCGATGGGTTTTGGCAAGTCCAAGGCTCGTCTGCTGACGGAAAAGACGGGCCGCGTCACATTTGACGATGTGGCAGGTATCGATGAAGCCAAGGCTGAACTAGAGGAAATCGTCGAATTCCTGAAAGACCCGCAGAAGTTTACGCGTCTGGGTGGCAAGATCCCCAAGGGCGCCCTGCTGGTCGGCCCTCCGGGTACGGGTAAGACGCTTCTGGCCCGTGCAATTGCTGGTGAAGCCAATGTGCCGTTCTTTACGATTTCCGGTTCGGACTTCGTGGAGATGTTCGTTGGTGTCGGTGCATCCCGTGTGCGTGACATGTTCGAGCAGGGCAAGAAGGCTGCTCCGTGCATTATCTTCATCGATGAAATTGACGCCGTTGGCCGCCATCGTGGTGCCGGTCTTGGTGGCGGCAATGATGAGCGCGAGCAGACCCTTAACCAGATGCTCGTCGAGATGGATGGTTTTGAGAGCAATGAGGGCGTTATCCTGATTGCAGCAACCAACCGTCCGGATGTTCTGGATCCGGCTCTGCTGCGTCCGGGGCGTTTTGATCGTCAGGTCGTTGTGCCGAACCCTGATGTTGCTGGTCGCGAAAAGATCCTGCGCGTTCACATGAAGAAAGTACCACTGTCTTCAGATGTGGACCCAAAAGTGATTGCTCGTGGTACGCCAGGCTTCTCCGGTGCTGATCTTGCCAACCTTGTGAATGAAGCTGCTCTGATGGCTGCCCGTCAGGGACGCCGTACGGTCGGAATGGCTCAGTTTGAAGAGGCCAAGGACAAGGTCATGATGGGCGCAGAGCGTCGGTCCATGGTCATGACCGAAGACGAAAAGCGCTCGACGGCTTATCATGAAGCCGGACACGCCATCTGCGCGATCTTCACGCCGGGTAGTGACCCCATTCATAAGGCCACGATTGTGCCGCGTGGGCGCGCTCTGGGTCTGGTGATGACGCTGCCTGAGAAAGACAACATTTCCTACAGCCGGAAATGGTGCCTGGCGCGTCTGGTAATTGCCATGGGTGGCCGTGTTGCTGAAGAAATCATCTTTGGCCCGGAAGAAGTCAGTGCCGGTGCGTCGGGTGATATCAAGAGCGCTACCGATCTGGCTCGCCGAATGGTCACGGAATGGGGCATGAGCGACAAGCTCGGCATGATTTCCTATGGCGATAACGGACAGGAAGTCTTCCTGGGTCACTCTGTCACGCAGAACAAGAATCTGTCTGAGCAGACGGCGCGCGATATCGACGTAGAGATCAAGGCTCTGATTGATACGGCTTACCAGCAGGCGCATCATCTGCTTCTGACGCGGATTGATGATCTGCACCGTCTGACAGCGGCTCTGCTCGAGTACGAGACGCTGACTGGGGATGATGTTGGTCGGATCATGCGGGGAGAGGCGATCGAGCGTCCATCCGATGACGAGCAATTGCCCGATAATCGCCGCGCCTCTGTGCCGACGACGCGTCCGGGTGCGTTTGATCCGGCTCCTCAGGCAGGCTAATCAAACCGTTAACCGCACCGCAAGGCGCGTCATTGGAGGGGAATTTCCTCTCCGGTGCCGCGCCTTTTTCTTATCTATCGAGACAGGCAGGATTTCATAACCATGGCCAGCAAGAGGGCTCTGTTCGGGACGGACGGCATCAGGGGAACTGCAAACACCGCTCCGATGACGGTGGAAGTTTCCCAGAAGCTTGGACAGGCCGCGGGCCTGTATTTCATGCGCAGTCAGAGCCGTCGACATACTGTTGTGCTGGGCAAGGACACGCGCCTGTCCGGGTATATGATTGAATGTGCGCTTGTGGCTGGCTTTCTGTCTGCCGGTATGGATGTGATCCTTGTCGGTCCGCTTCCGACGCCAGCGATTGCCATGCTGACGCGGTCTTTGCGGGCAGACCTCGGTGTTATGATTTCAGCTTCTCACAATCCCTTCACCGACAATGGCATCAAGCTGTTTGGCCCAGACGGTTTCAAGCTTTCCGATGAAGTTGAAGGGGAGATTGAAGCCATGATGGGACAAGACCTGTCTCAGCGTTTGGCTTCACCGGCAGAAATCGGGCGTGCCTCTCGTTTGAACGATGCTGCTGGCCGCTACATTGAGAATGCCAAAGCTTCCTTCCCGCGGGGGCTGCGTCTGGATGGTTTGAAGATTGTTCTCGATTGCGCGAATGGGTCTGCATATCGCGTTGCACCAACTGCTCTCTGGGAGCTGGGTGCGGAAGTCATCAAGATTGGTTGTTCACCGGATGGCCTGAACATCAATGACGGTGTTGGCTCTACCCATCCAGAGACGCTTTGTGCTGCCGTGAAAGAACATGGCGCGGACTTCGGCATTGCGCTGGACGGAGACGCCGACCGTGTTCTGATCGCCGATGAGAACGGCAATCTGGTTGATGGCGACCAGATTCTTGGGTTGATCGCCCGATTCTGGAAGCAGCATGGACGTCTGCGGACCAACACGGTTGTGGCCACGGTCATGTCCAATATGGGGCTGGAGAAGGCTCTTGCGGAAGATGGTCTGGAGCTTCAGCGGACGGCCGTCGGGGATCGCTACGTCGTCGAGCGCATGCGTGAGAATGGTGGGAACCTAGGCGGGGAGCAATCCGGGCACATGGTGCTGTCCGATTACGCTACGACCGGAGATGGGCTGATTGCCGCTCTACAGGTTCTGGCTGTTTCAGTGGAGACCAAGAAGCCCGCTAGTGAGATCTGTCAGGTCTTCCAGCCTTTCCCGCAACTTCTCAAAAACGTTCGCTACTCTGGGGCTAATCCGTTGAGCAGTCCCGAACTGGCGGCTGCCAAAGCCTGGGCGGAAGAACGTCTCGCCGGGCGCGGTCGTCTGGTTCTGAGAGCTAGTGGGACCGAGCCTCTGATTCGCGTAATGGCGGAAGCAGAAGACGATGCGCTGGTTCTTCAGGTCGTGGATCATGTCTGTGAGGCGATCAGAGCAATTACGGAGGCCTGACGTATGCGTGGCCGGGTTCTGACAGTTGCGGGAAGTGACTCGGGTGGCGGGGCCGGGATTCAAGCCGACCTGAAGACCATTACCGCTCTGGGGGGCTTTGGAATGAGCGCCGTTACAGCCCTGACGGCACAAAATACACTCGGCGTCTTTGGGGTGGAGGCTGTCTCTCCAGCATTTGTTCGACAGCAGATGCAGGTCGTTATCGATGATCTGGGTGCAGATTGCTGCAAAACCGGAATGCTGGCGACGGCAGACATTGTTCATGCCGTTGCTGACGAACTGGAAAGTCATACGCATCTCCCACTAGTGCTTGACCCGGTCATGGTGTCCACCAGCGGGTCAGCTCTTCTGGCTGATGACGCTGTAGAAGCTGTGATGACCCGTCTTTTGCCGCGGGCCTTGGTCGTGACTCCCAATATTCCCGAAGCAGAAGTCATGACGGGTGAGGTCATTCATGATCTGGCAGGAATGCGTCGGGCAGCTCATATCCTGCAAGAGCGGGGAGCTGCGGCCGTTCTGCTTAAGGGGGGGCATATGGCGGGAGAGGATCTCGAAGATCTTCTGGTCTTCCCAAATGGAAATGAGTACGTACACCGCGCAACGCGGATTCATACGCGTCATACTCATGGAACGGGTTGTACGCTTGCCAGTGCCATTGCGACGGGCATTGCACAGGGCATGGATCTTGAAGCGGCGGTACGTCGGGCTAATGCCTATCTACGGCGCGCGCTCTCAGATGCGCCGGGATATGGAGCTGGTCACGGGCCGGTCAATCATGGTGTGACGATCCGGCCAGACTGGTACCAATCCTGAAGATCACGTTTTAGGCGACGGTCAGTTCAGATGTGGCTCTGGTCATTGGGCTGACAGAGGCGGGCAGGGGCTCGGCCGCTGTTTCTTCACGCAGAATGTAGCCACGTCCCCAGACTGTAGAGATGAGATTGCTGGCTCCTGCTTTCTGAAGCTTACGGCGCAGTTTGCAGATGAAGACATCAATGATCTTCATTTCAGGCTCATCAATGCCGCCATAAAGATGATTCAGGAAAGCATCCTTGGTCAGGACAGAGCCTTTCCGAATGACCAGAAGCTCCAGAATGGCGTATTCCTTACCCGTCAGGTGCAGGGGATTCCCCTCAACAGTGACGTTTTTCCCGTTCAGATCCAGTTCCAGATTGCCAATGCGCAGGCAAGGTTCGGCAAATCCGCGAGAGCGACGCATGACGGCCTGAAGACGGGCAACAAGTTCGCCTGAGTCATAAGGCTTTGTCATGTAATCATCGGCCCCCATCGAGAAGGCACGGATTTTGGCCTGGGGGCGGAGCAGGGCAGAGAGAACGAGAACGGGCGTCGTAATCCGGGCTGCGCGGACACGGCGGATGACATCGTAACCTTCGATATCGTTCAGCATCAGTTCCAGTACCATCAGATCATAATCGTAATGCCGGAGCATTTCGATTGCTTCCTCGCCAGAGGACGTATGATCGACGGTGAAGGCAGCCGTACGAAGGGTCTGAGACAGATGGGCTGCGGCCTGAAGATCGCTATCGACAAGAAGGATACGCATGTTTCTCAACTCCCGGATTGGTGAAGCAATGGTTACTACCCAAGGTTGTGTTTGTCGATAGATACAAATCAAAAAGCGTAAAAATTTCATTATTACGTCATTAAGGAGCGCTTGTTCAGGGTTTGTTAAGGTCGCGCTCCTTATGGTTGTTTGATGACGTCACATCGCGAAAACTCTCAGGAAATTGCCGAAAAAAGTCGATTAAAGAGTCTTCTCGAAAAGCTCTCATCCGTGCGCGTTGATAGTGCAATCGGAGTTGTTCGGGATGTGACAGGGTTGTGCATGACCATTCACGGCCTGGAGGGACTCGTTTCCATTGGTGACAGAATTAACGTGAAGGCTCGTTCTGGGTCATCAATACAGTCTGAGGTTGTGGGATTTCATAATGCACACGCGAGGGTCATGGCGTTCGGTAGCCTTGAAGGGATTGGGCCTGGGTGTGAAGCGCGTATTTCTTTGAGTGGGCGTCAGTCAGCCAGTCTGGGTGTGAATGAAAGCTGGCTTGGAAGAGTCGTGGACCCCCTCGGGATACCGATTGACGGGAAGGGGCCGTTAGCGCCGGCATTTCAGCAACAGTCTGTCAGTGCGGCACCTCCAAACGCTGCAACGCGGGCACGGCTTGGAGAGCGCATAGACTTGGGAGTGCGGGCGCTGGATGCGTTTACAACCTGTCGGCGTGGTCAAAGGCTGGGATTGTTTGCCGGGTCTGGTGTCGGAAAATCCACTTTGCTGTCCATGCTGGCGCGCGGTGCGAACTGCGATGTGGCGGTCATTGCACTGGTCGGTGAGCGCGGCCGTGAAGTTCGTGAATTCATTGAAGACGATCTGGGGGCTGAGGGGCTGGCGCGGAGTGTGGTGGTCATTGCCACATCAGATGCCCCTCCGTTGATGCGTCGGGATGCTGCCGTTGCGGGTATGGCGATTGCAGAGCACTTCCGTGATCAGGGTAAATCCGTGCTTTTGCTGATGGATAGTGTGACCCGCTATTGCATGGCCTTGCGTGAGATCGGTCTGTCAGCTGGGGAACCTCCTGCTACGCGTGGCTATCCTCCATCTGTTTTTGCTGAACTGCCGCGATTGCTCGAACGCGCGGGGCCTGGTTATCCGGGAGAAGGCATGATTACCGCCCTGTTCACGGTTCTCGTGGAAGGTGACGATCATAACGAGCCGGTTGCAGACGCCGTTCGTGGAATTCTCGACGGACATATTGTGCTGGATCGGCGGATTGGTGAGCAGGGGCGTTACCCCGCGATTGACGTTCTTCGGTCTCTGTCACGTGCCGTACCGGGATGTAATTCAGCTGAGGAAAACAGGCTCACGAAGCAGGCGCGGGCAACCATCGCAACCTATGAGCGGATGGCCGATATGATTCGTCTGGGGGCATACAAGGCTGGAACAGAGCCGGACGTCGATGAGGCTGTACGGCTTATGCCCAGGCTTGAAGAGTTTCTTTCTCAAGGCAAGAGCGAACGGTCTAACTGTGCGGAAGCGTTTGAACAGCTCTCCAGCATTATGAATACCGAGGCCTGAACACGATGGGAGCAGGTAAAATGAAGCAGATGCCCTTGGATACGCTCAAGCGCCTGCGGCGCCATGAACTGGAGGCTGTTGAGAAGGCGTTTGGCGAAGCAGTAGCGCGCGAGACTGCTGCTGAAGCAGTGTTGAGCAAGGCTCATCTGCTACTGATTCAGGAGCAGGGGCTGGCGTCAGATCCGCAGGCTGATGACGATGCAGTAGAAGCATTCAGCCGCTGGTTGCCCGTTGGCCAGCGTGCGATCGCTGACGCACAGGAGCTTTGCCGGGAGGCAGCACTTGATCGGGATTGTCTTCGTTCGGCTCTACTGATGGCTCAGGCAGCTCTAAAAGCTGTTGAGAAACTGCAGGATAAGCAGCGGCTTGAGATGAATTATCTCGCTCTTCGTAAGGAGCAAGCCGCTCTGGACGAACTGGCTCTGCGTCAGAGGGCCCTATACTGACGTTGCTGAGCGTAGAACGCCTGCGAGTTGGTGTGCCGTTCCGATAAGTGTGCAGGCAACAGGGTGCGTTTCATCACGGACGAAGGCGAGAATCAAAGTCTCGTCGCTCGGGAAAAGATCGCTTTCAAGGCTGACGACGGGAGCAGTCCCGCCTTCTTCCGACGCTGCCTGAGCGGCATGGGCCAAGAGTCGCGTTACGGCTTTTTCGAGGGCCGGAAGGACGATGGTGTGCGGCTTATCATGTTCTGCGGCGTGTGCAGCAACAAGCTCGTCCCATCCTTCTTTTGTGATGAACGCAGGAACACCGTCGGGCGGTGTGTCCCGTTCAGCACGGAGAATAGCTCCAGACTGGGCAAGCCCCAGAATGTTGACGGCAGGGAGTGTGGAAGGATCAAGCGCGACAGACATGTCGGCTTTTTATCAGTGAGAGAGTGGGAAAAGAAGGCGCGCCCTGCATAAAGTCAGAGCACGCCCGTAAAATTAGTGGGGAGGGTTGCCCATAGCCTGCATCAGGGCGTTGACCTGATCCGGATGGGCTTTGAACAGCGCAACGTTGTTCGGGTTGGGAGACGGCATGCCTGCTGGAACCTGTCCGTTGCTTACGGCAAGTGTCATGCCAAAGGTCGTCATGCCCGTGATGAAGCTTTCCGGCGTAAAGCCATGGGATGAGAGCACAGCGGCAAAACCGGGAACCTGACCTGCCTGGCTAATCATCGCCTGCAAGCCGAGCCCCTGAGAGTTGGGTGGCTGGATATTGCGGGCCTGAAGCTCCCCAATCGCGCTCGTGGCACGTGGCATGAAGTCTGCGGGCAGGGCGTAGCGCATGGCGCGCTCTGTGTCGGCCTTGAACTGCGGGGGAACCTGCGCAGGCTGCTGGGCTTGCTGCCCATCAACCTGGGTCTGGCTTGGGTAGCCCTGTGCGTGCGCAGAAAAAGGAAGAGCCGCGCTGGCGAAGAGAGCGAGCGCTGTGAGCGTTTTGATGTTCAAAGTCATGCGTTTACCCATTCGCCGGAACGCATCAGAGGCGTGCGGCTGCCGTTTTTGATCCCATCGAGATCGATTTTATCCGAGCCAATCATCCAGTCGATATGGATCAGGGAGTCATTAACGCCACGCTCCAGAAGCTGTTCCGGCGTCAGACCTTCAATGTCGACCATGCACTTGGTGTAGGCTTGGCCCAGCGCAATGTGGCTGGATGCGTTTTCATCGAACAAGGTGTTCCGATAGAGGATTTCGCTTGCGGAAATTGGCGACGAGTGGGGCACAAGGGCCACCTCGCCAATCCGGCATGCGCCTTCATCGGTGTCTAGAATACGATGGAGAACGTTTTCACCCTTGCTCGCGTGTGCTTCGACAATGCGGCCATCTTCAAAACGGACGGAAATGTCGTCGATCAGTGTACCCTGATGGAATAGCGGCTTGGTACTGCAGACGGTGCCGTTCACACGGGAGCGGTGCGGTGTTGTGAAGATTTCTTCGGTCGGGATGTTTGGATTGCAGACAATGCCGTTCAGTGCCTCTTCTGATCCGCCAGCCCAGGCATGGCCATCTGCAAGGCCAACCGTAAGATCAGTGCCCGGACCGGTGAAGTGCAGGGCGTCAAAGCGTGTGTCGTTCATGAATTTTGCACGGGCATGCAGGCGGGCGTTGTGGGCCTTCCAGTCTGCTACCGGGTCTGGGACATCCACGCGCGAAGCTTTGAAGATGCCGTTCCATAGCGCCGTCAGTGCGTCTTCCGGAGCCAGATCGGGGAAGACCTGTGCGGCCCATGCCGGGGTGGCGCAGGCGATGATGTTCCAGTTCACTGCGAACTGGGTAATGATTTCCATCGCCGGGCGGTTGGCTGCTGAGTTTGCGCGGTTTGCGCGTGAAATCCGCTCTGGATCCTGGCCTGCAAGAAGAGTTGGGTTGGCACCAGTAATGGCCATGCGCGCTGCCCCTTCACGGAAGGCGCGGGCAATACCGTCAGCCAGCCAGGTCGGGGCTGTATCGAAGGCGGCATCAGAGGCATGGACGTAACGGGCGAGTGTCGTCTCATCGTCGGCGTACAGCGTTGTGACGAGTGATGCTCCAGCCTTATAGGCGTGTTCGGTAACGCGCCGGACCAGCGGAACGGCATCCAGCGGTGCCGTAATGAGGAGCTGCTGCCCCGGCTTGATGTTCAGTCCGACGCGAACTGCGACTTCGCCGAGGCGGTCAAGAAGCTGCTCGTGCGAAAATTGGGAAGTAGCGGACACATCTTGCTCTTTCGCAGTGGAATTCTGTTTTCATCGTGGGGGCTGCACGACCGAAGCGCAAGAGCATGCCTGGTGGCGCCTGAAGTGGGTGGACCTTCGCTCTAGTGCGGTTGGCATGGCTCTTTGTGCAGGGACGAGATTAAGTGCCGGGTTGACCAGCATGGACGGAGAGTGCTGCACGCCGTAGTCTTGCAGAATGCGTCCTGGACTTCATATTTTTGCTGACGATGGTCAGCCGGACCAGCAGTCGTTTGATGTCGCTGTTGTCATGCCCAGCCTGCTGAGGCCCTCATTATTTCACGCTTTGCGGTCGATCTTCGCCCAGAGTGGTGACCTGCGCGTGCAGATCATGATCGGTGCGGATACTACGCCACCAGATGGAGCGCGGGAGATGCTGGAGAGTGCCTGTCAGGCGCGTCCGGAGGGCTGGTCAGTGGACGTGCTATGGCCGGGATATTCCACGTCTGTGCGGCATGGAGGGTTTGGCCGCGCACGTGATGGAGGCGTGCTGCGGAGTGTCCTGAGCCAGCTCTCCAATGCGCCTCGGGTGGCTTATCTGGATGATGACAACTGGTGGGCACCGGATCATCTGTCATCGCTTCTTGAAGCGATTGAGGAAAAGGACTGGGCCTGGTCAGGTCGATGGTTTGTACATCCCAAAACGTTAAAGCCGGTCTGCGAAGATCAGTGGGAATCTGTGGGCCCGGGCGGGGGGCTCTTCCGCGAGTCCTTTGGAGGGTTTGTAGACCCGAATTGTCTGATGATTGATCGGACGAGAGTTCCGGAGGTTCTGGATCTCTGGAACCAGCCTCTTCCGCAGGATCAGGGCGGGATGACGGCAGATCGAAGTGTTTTTAACTGGCTGAAAAGCAGGCCCGGCAAACCTACCGGAAAGTACTCAGCATTCTATGTTCTGACAGAAACGGACGGCATGCATCCGGTTCGTCTGCAGTGCATGGGAGAGGCGTGGAACCGGGCAGGCCTGTAAGGCTGCCCGGTTCGTAATTTCACATGGAGCGAATGGTGTTCCGGCGCGGCGCGCGGCGCTGACGCTGCTGGTCCTGCGGTTGGGCGCTCGGGTTGGCGGCGCGGGTAGCCTTTTCACGGGCTGCGGCACGGAGTTCAGTTTCCAGCTCCTTGATACGGCGCTGGACGCTCTCTTTCAGAGCAGGGGATGTGTGAGACTTCATGGAAGCAAGTGTTTCCTTGAGGTCCCGAAGCTGCTTTTCCTTCTCTGCCTGGTTACGGCGGATAGGCTGATTGTCGGACATCTGTCCGTGGAATGCGCGCATGGTCTTGGTCTTTCAGCACGAAACGCCAGAGGCCTCCGCATCATCACTGAATGCGGAACGGTGCGCGAATGCACACCGGGCAGCCTCTGAAAGGTCATGATCGTGAGGGCGGATCAGTCCGCCCAACTGTGGTTCAGGATCGGTTTGTGAGAATGATGGCCCGCAGGGCGTCAATCAGGCGTGTGCAGGCCTCGTCCGTTCCGATCGTGACGCGTAGCCAGTTCTGGATACGCGGGGTTGAAAGATGCCGCACCAGGATCGAACGCTCGCGCAGGGCGCTCGCAACCGATCCGGCCGGATGCGCCGGGTGGCGCATGAGAATGAAGTTGGCACAGGATGGAAGGACTTGGAAGCCGAGATTTTCCAGTTCAGGGACAAGTGTTTTCCGGCTGGCAATCACTCGGGCCGTAATCTCTTCCAGCCAGTCCGTATCCTTGATGGCGGCAATGGCCCCTGCCTGTGCCGGGCGTGAAAGCGGATAGGAGTTGAAACTGTCCTTCACCCGGATCAGGCCCTCAATCAGTTCCGGTGAACCAATTGCGAAACCGACACGCAGGCCTGCCAACGCGTAGGATTTGGAAAGTGTCTGCACGACCAGAAGGTTGTCATAACGCTTCGTCAGTTCGATAGTCGAGTCGGCACCGAAATCCACGTATGCTTCGTCGATGATGACCGTCCGATCCGGGTGGCGAAGAGCGAGCGTTTCGATCTGCTCAAGCGAGAGGGCCAGACCCGTATTGGCGTTGGGGTTGGCAACGACAACGCCACCGCAGGGGCCATCATAAGCGTTGATGTCGATCTCGTAGTCGTCGTTGAGCGGGAACTGCTTGAAGGGCTGTTCAAACAGGCTGCAATAGACCGGATAGAAGCCGTAAGTGACGTCCGAGAAGTAGAGCGGTGCGTCATCGTGAAAGAGGGCACGGAAGGCGTGAGCCAAGACTTCATCGGAGCCATTTCCAACGAAAACCCGGTCTGTTGTGACACCGAAGCGCTTCGCGATGGTTTCACACAGGATTGTTGCAGTTGGGTCCGGGTAAAGGCGAAGGTCGTCCGTTGCAGTCTCTCGGATAGCCTCTAGTACCCGCGGGCTCGGACCATACGGAGACTCGTTCGTATTGAGCTTCAGCAGGTTGGTTAGTTTAGGTTGTTCGCCAGGGACGTAAGGGTCCAGAGCGTGGACGCGTTTGTTCCAGAAGCGGCTCATGCGCCTGTTTCCTGATCGAAAAAGCCAGTCACACCCTGTCGCTCTGCGAGGTCACGGGCAGAAACGCCGTCGCCGTCCCGATGATCCGGATTGGCGCCCGCAGACAGAAGAAGCCGTGCCATGTCCGTACGGCCAAACATGATGGCGAACATCAGAGGCGTCCGGCCCGAGAAATTTGCGTGATCCACCTGAGCCCCATTGTCGATCAGGACCTGTGCAATGTCCGTCATGCCTTTGAAGGCGACGCCGGACAGGGCCGTGGCCCCCTTCAGATCAACGGATTCCGTATTGGCTCCGCGTGCGAGGAGTAGCCGCGCGGCATCCAGATGTCCGTTGTAGGTCGAGACAATGAGGGCCGTGTAGCCGCGACTGTCAGGTGTATCGATGACCATTCCTGCATCCAGGAACTGGGTCAGGAGGTCCGTGTCACCCTCACGGGCGGCGTCAATGAACAGGGCAGTGATCTGTTCAGGCGTGAAGTTGACGGTCTGTGCGTTCATGACGGTTTCCACAAGGGGGACATAGTGCCGGTAGGTTAGCGGCTTGCGGGAGGGGGCGAAAGAGCCAGGGTTTCCCCGTTTTCCAGAGCTTTAAAGGGACGGGCACGGTCCTGAAAGGCCAGATGGAGGCGTGCCGCAGGCTCCAGAATAGCTTCATCAGTCAACTGGAATGTCCCGAAGTGAATGGCCATCGCCTGGGTGGGCTTGAGCGTATCAAAGGCCATAACCGCCTCTTCCGGGTTCATGTGAACGCGACGCATGAAATTGCGTGGCTCGTAGGCACCGATTGGGAGGATTGCGAGGTCAATCGTGTTCCAGCGATTATGGATCGCGTCAAAGTGACGGCCCCACGCTGTGTCTCCGGCGAAGAACACGGTTTTGTCCTGTGCTTCGATCACGAAGCCACCCCAGAGCGCCTTGTTCTGGTCGAATGGAGTGCGTGCGCTGCCATGCAGGGCTGGAGTTGCAGAAATACGCGCACCTTCAGCCTGCGTGCTGTTCCACCAGTCAAGTTCGACAATGCGGGGCAAGCCAGCTTTTTCCAGATGGCTACGGTTTCCCGGCAACGTAATGCACAGCGGATCACCTTTGCGCGCCAGAATGCGCAGGGTCGGGAGATCCATGTGGTCGTAATGGCAATGTGAAACCAGAATGAGATCGATCGGCGGCAGGTCTTCAAAACAGATGCCGGGTGGCCGGACGCGTCGGGGGCCGAAACTCCGGAACGGGGAGCAGCGTTCTGAAAACACCGGGTCCGTGATGATGCGTAATGGTTCACGTCCCTGCCGGCCGAACTGAAGCAGAACGGTGGCATGGCCGATGAACGTTGCGAGACATTCACCGGGCGCGGGAGCAGTCAGGGTGTGGGGTTTCTGAGGGGGCAGGGCATCAGGCCAGCGGGGACGCAGGCTGAGCTGCCACTTCAGGATATTGCGGAAGCGCTGGGCAGGGGTTCGTCCTGAAACAGCGTTATCCGGGCGCCACGAAGGTGGGTTGAAATAACGTGTTCCATCGAAGTGAGGCGGGTTGTCGTCAAGCACAAGACCGTGTTTCACAATATGGTTTACCCATCAAGCATTGCGTCAGACGTGATATCGCGTCATGCCGTGGCTGCAGAAGGTGCGGGGGCATCATTGACCTTTCCCCCGCTCGTCACAAGCCGGAGACCCCATACCGATGAGTACGCTTCCTGAACTCGGTATCAATACCATCCGCACCCTTTCCATGGACGCCGTCGAGCGTGCGAATTCCGGGCATCCCGGAACCGCAATGGCTCTCGCCCCGGCCATGTATGCGCTTTGGCAGCATGATCTGAACTACGATCCTGCCGATCCGCTATGGCCAGCCCGTGACCGGTTCGTCCTGTCCGTCGGACACGCCTCCATGCTCCTGTACTCGACGCTGTTCCTGACAGGCGTTCGGGACATCCAGGATGGAAAGGTCGTGGACCAGCCAGCTCTCACTGTCGAGGACCTGAAGCAGTTCCGCCAGCTGAGCTCCCGGACGCCGGGCCACCCGGAATATCGTTTCACCTCAGGCGTTGAAACAACGACCGGCCCGCTGGGTCAGGGCTGTGGCAACTCCGTGGGTATGGCCATTGCTGAAAAGTGGCTGGCTGAAACGTACAACCGCCCCGGTTTCAAGCTGTTCGACTATCATGTCACGGTTTTCTGTGGTGATGGCGACATGATGGAAGGTGTGGCTTCGGAAGCGGCTTCAACGGCCGGTCATCTGGGCCTCGGCAACCTGACCTGGGTTTACGATTCCAATCAGATCTCTATTGAAGGCTCGACCGACCTTGCCCTGACCGAAGACGTTGGCAAGCGTTTCGAGGCCTATAAGTGGCATGTTCAGACGCTGACGGACGGTAACGACGTTCAGGCAATCCTGAAGGCCCTTCAGGAAGCAAAGAAGGTCACGGACCGCCCGAGCATGATCGTTCTGAAGACGGTCATTGGTTACGGTGCGCCGAAGAAGGCCGGCACAGCTTCTGCTCATGGTGAACCGCTGGGCAAAGATGAAATCAAGGGCGCGAAGGCAGCTTATGGCTGGCCGGAAAATGCCGGTGATTTCTATGTTCCGGATGGTGTCCAGGAACATTTCGCTGAAGGTCTCGGCAAGCGCGGTGCAGCAGCCAGTGCCCAGTGGCGCGAACTGTTCTCGGCTTACAAGGAAGCGCATCCGAAGGAAGCCGCCGAGCTTGAAGCAATCTTCGAGCACCGTCTGCCAGAAGGCTGGGACAAGGACATTCCGGTTTATGAGGCTGATGCCAAGGGCGTTGCATCCCGCGCAAGTTCTGGCCAAGTGCTGAATGCCGTTGCCAAGAACCTGCCCTGGATGATCGGTGGGTCTGCTGACCTGACGCCGTCCACGAAGACGGACATCAAGGGTGGTGGATCGTTCCAGCCGCCGCAGTGGGGTGGCACCTATGGTGGCCGCAACCTGCACTTCGGTGTGCGTGAACACGCGATGGGCTCGATCTGTAATGGTATCGCGCTGTCCGGCATCCGCGCCTATGGCTCCGGCTTCCTGATCTTCTCCGATTACATGAAGGCTCCGATCCGTCTGTCGGCCATCATGGAACTGCCGGTCACGTATATCTTTACGCATGACTCCATCGGCGTCGGTGAAGATGGCCCGACCCATCAGCCGATCGAGCAACTTGCTCAACTTCGCGCGACCCCAGGCATCATGACGATCCGCCCATCCGACGCCAACGAAGTGGCAGAGGCATGGCGCACGCTGATCCCGATGACGCACAAGCCTGCTGTTCTGGCTCTAAGCCGCCAGAATCTGCCAACCATTGACCGCACGAAGTATGCAGCGGCTTCCGGTCTGGCCAAGGGCGCGTACGTTCTGGCCTCCTGTGAAGGTAAGCCGGATGTGATTCTGATGGCTTCGGGTTCTGAAGTATCGCTGGTTGTCGAAGCTTATGAAAAGCTTACGGCAGAAGGTGTGAAGGCCCGCGTGGTGTCGATCCCGAGTTTCGATCTGTTTGAAGAGCAGAGCCAGGAATACCGCGATTCCGTTCTGCCGCCTGACGTGATCGGCCGCGTAGCTGTCGAGCAGGCTGCGGCCTTCGGTTGGGACCGTTATGTCGGTCTTGGCGGCTCGATCATTGCCATGAATTCGTTTGGTGCATCGGCTCCTGCCTCTGCACTTCTGACCAAGTTCGGTTTTACGCCGGAAGCAGTTTATGGCGCCGCGAAGCGTCAGGCTGCCCGTAGCAAGTAAGGAGAGAACCTGTGGCGGACACAATCTCTAACACCGGCCTAGACAAAGTGGGCAGTGTCCTGCGGGATCTGGAAAAGCATGGCCAGTCCCCCTGGCTGGACTTTATCCAGCGCAGTTTTACGGAAGATGGCAGCCTCAAGAAGCTTGTCGAGGAAGACGGGCTTCGCGGGGTCACCTCCAACCCGGCCATTTTCGAGAAGGCCATCGGTAAGGGGACGGAATACGATCCTCAGATCCGCAAGCTTCTCGAAGGGGAAGGTCTCTCTGCTGGAGACCTTTACGAGCACCTCGCGATTGATGACATCCGCGCTGCCTGCGGTGTCCTTTATCCGGTGTTCGAAAAGACAAAGGGTCTGGACGGGTACGTCAGCCTCGAAGTCTCTCCGTATCTGGCCTTTGACGCGCACGGCACCATCACGGAAGCCCGTCGCCTGTGGAAGGCTGTCGGTCGTAAGAACCTGATGGTCAAGATTCCGGGTACGGAAGAAGGCACGGGTGCGATCCGCGAAGCGATTGCAGACGGCATCAACATCAACGTGACGCTGCTGTTCTCTCTGGATGCGTACAAGGCCGTTCTGGAAGCTTACATTTCCGGTCTTGAAGCCCGCGCAGCCCGTGGGGAAGACATTTCCCACATCTCCAGCGTTGCTTCCTTCTTCGTCAGTCGTATTGACGCAAAGATCGATGGCGAAATCGACCGCCGCGTCGCTGCGGGTGACAAGGATGCCGAAGCGCTCAAGGCTCTGCGTGGCAAGGTTGCCATCGCAAACGCCAAGGCCGCCTATCAGTATTACCTTGACGTCAAGAAGAGCCCGCGCTGGCAGGCACTTGCTGCCAAGGGTGCAAACCCGCAGCGTCTGCTCTGGGCCAGCACCGGCACGAAGGACAAGGCTTACTCTGACGTCCTGTACGTCGAAGAGCTGATTGGTCCGGAGACGGTCAACACCATTCCGCCAGCAACGTTCGATGCGTTCCGTGATCACGGTAAGCTCCGTGAGAGCCTGACGGAAAACGTTGAAGAAGCCCGTCACGTTCTGGCTGAGGCCGAGCGCCTTGGTCTGGATCTGGCCGGTGTCACGGCGAAGCTGGTGAAGGATGGCTGTGCGTCCTTCTCTGAGTCCTTCGACACTCTTCTCGGTGCGGTCGCTGAAAAGCGGGAGTCTGTGCTGGGAAAACGGTTGCTCCACGTCACAGCTGACCTTCCCTCGGATATCCGCGACGATGTTGCTGAATCCGAGACGGCGTGGAGCAAGGAAGGTCTGGTCCGTCGCATTTGGGCGAAGGACGCCTCTGTCTGGACGAATGGTGCTGAAGCCGGTTGGCTGAACTGGCTGACCATCGTTCAGGATCGTTTGTGGCACATCGAAGAGCTGGAACTTCTGGCTCGTGATGTCCGCAGTCGTGGTTTCTCTGACATCCTGCTTCTGGGTATGGGCGGTTCGAGCCTTGGCCCAGAGGTCCTGGCCGAAACCTTCGGTCAGCAGGAAGGTTGGCCGAAGCTGCATGTTCTCGACAGCACCGACCCGCAGCAGGTTCGGGCTTATGAGAAGGCCGTTGATCTCAAGAAGACCCTGTTCATCGTGGCCAGCAAGTCTGGCGGTACGCTGGAGCCGAACATTCTGTTCGCGCATTTCTGGACGGTTGCCGGTCAGGCTCTGGGCAAGGCTCCGGGCGATAACTTCATCGCCATCACGGACCCTGATTCCCACATGCAGAAGGTCGCTGAAGAGAACGGCTTCTGGCGCATTTTTTACGGCGATCCAAAAATCGGCGGACGGTTCTCTGTCCTGTCAAACTTTGGACTGGTGCCAGCCGCCGTCAGCGGTCTGGATGTTCGCAAGTTCTTGACCATTACCAATCTGATGGTCGAGAGCTGTGGTCCAAGCGCACCGGCACACGTTAACCCCGGTGTGACGCTGGGTCTGATCCTTGGTCATTCCGCCAAGTGCTTCGGCCGTGACAAGGTGACAATCCTTGCTTCCAAGGGCATTGCGTCCTTCGGGGCCTGGCTTGAGCAGCTTATTGCGGAAAGCACCGGTAAGAAGGGCACAGGTCTGATCCCGATTGACGAGGAAGTGCTCGGCACGCCTGACGTCTACGGCAAGGACCGCGTTTTCGTGGACATCCTGCTGGGCGACGACGTTCCGGATAGTCGTCTTGGAGCACTGCGTGAAGCTGGAGCTCCGGTGATTACGGTGCGTCTGGCAGACAAAAACGAGATCGGGCAGGCCTTCTTTGTCTTTGAATTTGCAACTGCTGTTGCAGGTGCGGTTCTGGGCATTGACCCGTTTGATCAGCCGGATGTCGAGTTCAGCAAGGTTGAAACCCGCAAGCTGACGAACGCCTATGCTGAAACTGGTTCACTGCCAGCAGAAGAGCCGTTCGCAATCGACGGAAAGCTGTCTTTCTACGCAGATGAAAAGAATGCGGGTGTTCTTGGGGGAGGAGACGCTGTTTCCGTTCTCAAGAAGCACTTCAGCCGTGTTGGTGCGGGCGATTATGTTGGCCTTCTGGCCTATATCGAGCGCAACCGTGAAACACGGGACTGGGCGCAGGACGTTCGGATGGAATTGCGGGATGCGCTGAAGGTTGCCACAGCAGCCGAGTTCGGCCCGCGCTTCCTTCACTCGACAGGCCAGGCCTACAAGGGCGGCCCCGACAGTGGTGTTTTCCTTCAGGTAACTGCGGCTGATGCTGCCGACGTTCCGGTTCCGGGGCATGGTTTCAGCTTCGGTGTCGTCAAGGCGGCACAGGCACGCGGTGACTTTGAAGTTCTCTCGGCCCGTGGGCGTCGTGCCCTCCGGGTGCATATCGATGGACCGTTGGAAGAGGGCCTGAAGACCCTTGCCACGGCAATCCATAAAGCGGTGGCAGGAGCATAAACATGCGGATCGGTATCATTGGTCTGGGTCGTATGGGCGGCAATATTGCCGTCCGTCTGACCCGGCATGGACATGATGTTGTTGTGCATGACCGCACGGCTGCCGTGACGGCAGCGACTGTGGAGCGATCCGAAAAGGGTCGCGCCACAGGCGTGGACAGCGTCGAGGCGCTTGTAAAGGGTCTTGAAGGTGACACGCATCGTGTCGTCTGGGTCATGCTTCCGGCTGGTGCGATTACCGAAGCCTGCGTGAAGCAGCTCGGCACGCTTCTCGGCAAGGGAGATGTCATCATTGATGGTGGCAACAGCTACTACAAGGATGACGTCCGTCGTGCGGAAGAGCTGGCAGCGAAGGGGATTTCCTACGTTGACGTTGGCACGTCCGGCGGTGTGTGGGGCCTCGAACGTGGCTACTGCATGATGTATGGCGGGCCGAAAGAGGCTGCGGATTATATCGATCCAATTCTGGCGGCTCTGGCCCCTGGAAAGGGTGATGTTCCCGTCACGCCGAACCGGGACGCGACCAATCTCGATCCGCGTGCCGAGCAGGGTTATCTGCACTGTGGCCCATCCGGTTCCGGGCATTTTGTGAAGATGATCCACAACGGGATCGAATACGGCATGATGCAGGCCTTCGCTGAAGGCTTTGACATCATGAAGAGCAAGAACTCGCCCGTTCTGGCCGAAGGTGAACGCTTCGACTTGAACATGGCGGATATTGCAGAAGTCTGGCGTCGCGGCAGTGTCGTGTCGTCCTGGCTGCTGGATCTAACGGCGGAAGCGCTCGCGAAGTCGGGCGAACTGTCCGAGTTCTCTGGTGAAGTTGCTGACTCTGGTGAAGGTCGCTGGACGATCGAAGCCGCCATTGAAGAAAATGTGCCGGCGCCAGTGATGACGGCGGCCCTGTTTACCCGTTTCCGTTCGCGGTCGGGCAACAACTTCGCCGAGAAGATTCTTTCGGCGCAGCGTTTCGGCTTTGGCGGTCACGTCGAGCAGAAATAAGCCCCTCTGACGGATGGGCAAGGGGGAGTGGGCACAGTATGCTCACTCCCCCATTCAATATGGCCGACCGACAGGGGCTTGTATGTCCATTGACCTAGATACCATTCACGCGGAACTTCCAGCGCTTCCGGAGACGATCCGGATGGTTGTATCCGACATGGATGGAACGCTCCTGACACCGGAAAAGACAATCGCTCCCTCTACGATGGCGATGGCAAAGGAGCTTCAGAAGCGCGGTATTCCGCTCTGTCTGGCAAGCGCGCGGCCTCCGGCTGCGATGACAAAATACATCTCACAACTCGGCTTGAGCGGTCAGAACGCGGGGTTTAACGGCGGTATCATCTTTTCACCAGATGGAACACCGACAGTAAGCCGTGTCCTGTCGCGTGATGTGCTCTCCGTGGTGCATGACATGCTACATGTCCATGGGATCGAGACTTGGCTGCTGCGTCAGTCCTACTGGATGGTGCGCGACGCCGCGACGCCGTTTGTTGAGCATGAGCGCCGCATCACCGGGCTGACACCTCACACAGTGCCGGATCTGCGTCAGGAATTTGACGGGATCGGTAAGGTCATGGGTGTGAGCAACAACTACGACCTGCTTCAGCGTGTGGAGACGGAACTGGCTGTTATGCTTCGTGGTGAAGCCAGTGTGCGCCGTTCTTCCGAGATGCTGCTCGATATTACTCCGGCGCTCGCCAACAAGGGCGAAGCTGTGCGTGAGCTGGCCCTCGCTCACGGTGTGGCGCCGCATGAAGTGGCCTGTCTGGGGGATGCCCACAACGACCTGCCGATGTTTGCCGTCGCGGGGTTGGGCATTGCCATGGGACAGGCTGAAGACGACGTGAAAGCCGCTGCTCAGGTTCTCACTGACACCAATGAGCGTGATGGTTGGGCCAAAGCCGTCGAGCGCTACATTCTGCCAAGGGTCAAAAACACATGACGACCGATATCCGTACCGCCACATTGGAAACACTGCCGAGTGCTGAAGCAGTAGCCCTGCGAATGGCGGATCTTCTGGTAGATGGTGTTTTGGCCAAGACGGACGGCAAGTTCCGTGTGGCTCTGTCTGGCGGTTCGACGCCAAAGCGATTGTTCGAACTGTTGGCTGAGCCAGAGCTGGCCAAGCGTATCCCGTGGGATCGTATTGAGATTTTCTACGGGGATGAGCGCCATGTTCCCGAAGGTCATGCGGATAGCAACCATACAGTTGGTCAATCTGTTCTGATTAGTCGCGTTCCGCTTCCTGCCGAGAACGTTCACCCGATCCCGACGGGTGGGACGGTCGAGGCGGATGCGCGCGCCTATCAGAAAACTCTTGAGACTGCATACGGCGCGACCGAGCTGGACCCGGCTCGCCCGCTGTTTGATCTCGTGATGCTTGGTCTGGGAACGGATGGACATACGGCCTCCCTGTTTCCAGGCGAGCCTGTGCTTCAGGAAAAGACGGCATGGGTGGGAACGGCAGCGCCGAAGACCGCACCCTACGAGCGCATTACGCTGACGTATCCTGCCATCCATTCCAGCGCGCTGGTCGTCTTTCTGGTGACCGGGGCATCCAAGGTGGAAATGCTCCAGCGTCTTCGTGAGGGCGATAAAACTCTGCCGTCTGCAAACGTGACCAGTGAAGGCCGGATCGTCATTCTGGCAGATCGTGCCGCAACGGGAGACGCCGCATGAGCTCGGATATGGAGGCGCACAAGCGCACTGCCGCGCGTCGCGCTGCCGATATGGTCAAGAGTGGCATGGTGGTTGGACTCGGCACGGGAAGCACCGCCACCTACATGATCGAGCGGCTCGGTGAACGCGTGGTAGAAGGCCTTCACATTGTCGGGATTCCGACATCTGAAGACAGTGCCCGCAAGGCTAAAAAAGCGGGTATTCCGCTGACGGATTTTTCCGCTCATCGTCAGCTCGATATTGCCATTGATGGCGCGGATGAGGTTCAGCGGGGGCCGTTGCACCTCATCAAGGGCCTTGGCGGGGCGCTTCTGCGTGAAAAGATCGTGGCTCAGGCTTCGAAGATATTTGTGGTGATTGTGGATGGCAGCAAGCCAGTTGATCACCTTGGGGAGCGTGCTCCTGTTCCCGTGGAAGTGATTCCTTTTGGTTGGGAATGCACGGCAGAACGGTTGTCAGCCTGCGGTGCCAAGGGCGTTAAGCCCCGGACCGACCGTGATGGGAACCTGTTCGTCAGTGACAATGGCAACATGATCCTGGACTGCACGTTCGGCCCGATCGAGGACCCGGAAGATCTGGCGCGCCAAATAGACGCGATCGTGGGCGTGGTGGAACACGGCATGTTCCTGAACATGGCGTCTGAAGTTCTGGTTGCGACAGAACAGGGAGTGGAGCGATGGGAACCATAGAGACTGCGCACGTCAGTAAGGCCATAGGTGTCCGGCCGCGTTTTCTGGTCGTGATGGGTGTTTCCGGGACAGGCAAGACAACGATCGCCACCGGCCTTGCCACCCGCCTGGGGTGGCATTTTCAGGAAGGGGATGCGCTCCATCCCCAAAGTAACGTTGACAAGATGAGCTCGGGTCAGCCGCTGACGGACGAAGACCGCAAGCCCTGGCTGGAACTCTGCCATGACTGGCTGAGCAGGGAAGTAAAAGCGGGTCACGGTGCTGTCCTCACCTGCTCCGCCTTGAAGCGTATTTATCGCGAACAACTGCGCCGCGATCTCCCCGTTGAATTTATTCATATTCGTGTTGCTCGTGACACTCTGGCTGACCGTATGACCCATCGAAAAGGTCATTTCATGCCGCCAAGTCTGCTGCCGAGCCAGCTTTCCACATTTGAAGAGCCGGGTGACGACGAGCCGGTCATTCATGTCTGTGGTGAAGATCACCCCGATGTTGTGCTGGAGAAGCTGATCCAGCAGTTTCGTGATGAAGAAAACCAGAAGGAACTCCATGCGGCTGTTGGTTGATGCAGATGCCTGCCCTGTAAAGGATGAGATTTACCGTGTGGCAGGCCGTTACGGCCTCCAGACGCTGGTTGTTGCCAATCGCTGGATCAATATCCCCCAGTCGCCACTGATTGAGCGTGTGGTCGTGCCGGAAGGGCCAGACGTTGCGGATGACTGGATTGCAGAGCAGGCTGTCACAGCAGACATCGTGGTCACGAACGACGTGCCATTGGCCGTGCGGTGTCTGGAAAAGGGGGCGGCCGTTCTGCGTCCCAACGGTGAAGAAATCGATGATCGGTCCGTAGGAATGGTCTCGGCCATGCGGGATCTGATGCATGACCTGCGCGAAACCGGCGTGGTGAATACGTACAATCCATCCTTTGGAAAAGCGGATCGAAGCCGGTTTCTTTCCGCTCTCGATACGCTCATCGTGCGACTCCGCAGGAAAGCTGCCCTTTCCAGAGTGATCCCCAGTTCTTCATAAAACATCCACAGGGACGTCCCCGGAGATGTTCCATGAATCTGGGGATAAGAGTCCGCTGCTGAGGAAAAATCGCCCATGAATCCGTTGCGTCTTGCACAGCTGGAAATGTTCTGTGCTGTCGTCGAGACAGGAACGGTGGTGGCAGCGTCACGGAAACTGAACTGTGTGGCGTCCAACGTGACGGCGCGCTTGCGGGAACTGGAGCAGCTTCTGGGGCAGGAGTTGTTTACGCGGGAAAAGAACCGTCTCTTTCTGACGCCGGAAGGACGATTGTTTCACCAACAGGCCAAACGCGTCGTGGAAGAGGCACGACACCTCACAGATCTCTTTTCTGAAGGCGTGCCTCGGGGGATACTGACTGTCGGGGCCTTGGACGTCGCACTGAAGGAATATTTACCCAGTCGAGTGCCGCAGTTTCTGGCAGCGGCACCGGGTGTGGAAATCAGGATCCTGATCCGGCCGACAGATACGCTTGAGCGCATGCTGGTTGATGGCGAGATTGATCTTGCTCTGACGGATGGGCCAATCGAGCATCCTATGATGGGCAGTGCATTTGCCTTTCGCGAGCGTCTGGCACTTATTCTGCCCGAAGGACAGAAGACACTTCAGTCAGGTCAGGCAGTCTTTCTGTTCAATACAGACTGTTTGTATCGCCGGTATTTTGAGGCTTGGCTGGAGCAGAAGGGCTTTGGCGGCGGCCTTATCCATACCGTTGAGTCTTATGACGTCATTATGGCCTGCGTAGAGGCGGGACTGGGCATTTCGTGTATTCCGCAGAGTGTTCTTTCAACTCTGGGGGTTGTTCGTAAGACAAGCATTGCTGTGCAGTACCCCACAGATCTTCAGGGCAGTGATATCTATTCGGTCTGGCGGGAGCCGCGAGTGAGCGTGTTGGCCCGGCTGTTCATGGATAGTTTGGGTTCAATCTCTAAAGACTCATAAATAGTGAACGAAACACTGATTTATCATCACTTTTAATAAATCATATCTCTTGCCAGTGTCGGGTCATCGATTGAACCGGCAGCGGTCTCATGCGTCTGGAATAAAGCGGCGCAGGATGCGCTTCCTGCAAAACAGGAGCACTCATGGCTCAGAAATACGATCTCTTCATTAACGGTGAATGGGTTTCCCCGCAGACGGGAGAATGGATTCCTGTCGAAAATCCCGCCACGAAAGAAACGGTCGGCCAGGCGGCTCGGGGTGGTGAGGCCGATCTGGATAAGGCGGTAGCAGCAGCCAAGGCGGCCTTTCCCGCCTGGAGCCGAAAGACAGCGACGGAGCGCGCGGATTATGTCCATGCGCTGAAAGATCTGGTGAAGCGGGACAAGAAGGTTCTGGCCCAGATCATTACGTCCGAAATGGGTAAGCCCCTGAAGGAAGCCGAAGTCGAAGTTGATTTCGCAATCGGGCTGCTGCGGTTTTCGGCTGAGAACACGCTGCGTCTTCAGGGGGAAATCATTCCCGGGAGTACCCCGGATGAGAAAATTCTGATCGATCGTGTGCCTCTTGGCGTGATTGGAGCCATTACGGCCTGGAATTTTCCCCTGGCTCTTTGCGCTCGCAAGATTGGGCCGGCCATTGCGGCGGGCAATACGATCGTTGTGAAGCCTCACGAACTGACGCCGCTTGCGTCGCTTCATCTGGCAAAGCTGGTTGAGGAAGCGGGCATTCCCAAAGGTGTCGTTAATATCGTCACGGGTGATGGGCCGGAAGTCGGAGTTCCGCTGGTCGCGCATCCGGATGTGAAGCTCATCACCATGACCGGCTCAACGCCTGCCGGGAAAAAGATCATGGCGGCCGCAGCGGAGACGCTGAAGGAAGTTCGCCTGGAACTTGGTGGCAAGGCGCCTTTCCTGGTGATGGAAGATGCTGATCTGGAGAAGGCTGCGGAAGCGGCCGTGCAGTCCCGCTTCATGAACACGGGGCAGGTCTGCACGTGCAATGAACGCACTTACATCCATGAAGCGGTTTACGACGACTTCGTACAGAAGGTTCGTCAGAAGATCGACGCTCTGAAGGTTGGTCTGCCGACTGACCCTTCAACGGATATGGGCCCCAAGGTGAGCGAAGACGAACTCAACAAGGTTCACGAGATTGTCGAAAAGGCTGTTCGCCAAGGCGCAACGCTGGAAACGGGTGGGAAACGCTTAACGGGCGGTGTCTATGATAAGGGCTATTTTTACGCCCCTACACTGCTGACGGACGTCTCACAGGATATGGACATTGTTCATAACGAGGTGTTTGGCCCTGTCATGTCGCTTATAAAGGTGGCGGATTTCGATCAGGCGCTCGCCTGGGCCAATGACTGCCGGTATGGGCTATCAGCCTATCTCTTTACGAAGGATCTCGGTCGTATCCTGCGTATGACCCGCGAACTGGAGTTCGGGGAGGTCTACGTGAACCGTCCGGGCGGTGAAGCGCCGCAAGGCTTCCATCATGGTTACAAGGAAAGTGGCCTTGGTGGAGAAGACGGTCAGCATGGTTTGGAAGCCTATGTGCAGACCAAGACGATTTATCTCAACGCCTGATGCTCAGAAGGGCAGTCCGCAATCGGGCTGCCCTTTTTTATGAAAGGACCAGAAACATGGTTAAAGTTGCTGCACTGGCCACTGATGGCCTGGAAGAAATCGAACTGACATCTCCACAAGAGGCGCTGGAGAAAGCGGGCGCGACTGTTACTGTAATCTCGTTGAAAGCTGGCGAGTTTCAGGCGGTCAACAAGGACATTTATCCGTCTCGCAAAATTAAAGCAGAGCTGGGTATTGCGGATGCGAAAGCTTCCGATTTTGATGCTCTTTTGCTGCCGGGAGGGCTTGCCTCTCCTGATAGCCTCCGCATGAACCGAGATGTCGTGGCGTTCGTGAAGGAGTTTGTGAAGGCCAACAAGCCGATCGCTGCGATCTGTCACGGAGCGCAGGTCCTGATCGAAGTCAACGAACTGCGAGGCCGCACCATCACATCGTGGCCTGCGATCAAGACCGATCTTGAGAATGCCGGCGCAAGTTGGGTGGACGTGGACGTTGTGACAGATGGTCCTTACGTTTTCTCACGATGCCCCGACGATCTCCCTGCCTTCAACAAGGCGATTATTAAGCATTTCAAGCTGGGATGATTGATAGCGTCACCAAGGTTGAACGAAAGAGTCATGGATCGGGTGGTCGTCCGCTCCACGCATCAATGTGATCCGCCAATGATCCTTGACGAAACGGTATCTGAGCCGGCTCCCTTTCAGGGACTTCGTCAAGGCTTGCCGTGCTGTCAGCTTGCCCGAAAGCGCGGGTGCTTTCAGATCCTGGAGGAGTGACGGGTCAACCTCCATGAAGCAACCGGTTTTATGCGCAAGATCCTGAAGCCGCTCGTCCATTCTCTGGATGGGTAAAGCGATAGGGAGCGCATCGTTGGTACAGGCCGCAGAAGCCATCACTGGATATGCAAAGACCAGAACAAGGAGGGGAAGGGAGCGAATGGACATGTCGTCTCCTGTCTTCATCATGTTGATCTGTCTGAAACGCCTTTGAGCCGTTCTGGTCGCAGAAAAGAGACAGGGCAGGACCATTCGGGGCTTGGCTCATGAAAAAACGGTGCTTTGCGCTCGAGAAATCATCTGGAGGCAAAGCACCGTTTTGACAGACTGGTCAGGGCTGGAACCTTAGAAGGTCGTATCGACAAGTTGCCGACCAAGCGCAGGGTCATCCGTAAAGAAGCCGTCGATCCCCATATCCAGATAGCGGCGAACCTCTGCGATCATGCCTTCTGGGTTGCGGGCTGCGGGGCCTGCGTCATTTCGAAGCTGGGCGGGAAGAAAGTAGTTTTCCGGGCGCGCTGTATAGGAATGAACGAGAAGGCCTGCGCGGTGAGCGTCATCCACGAGCGAGCTGGGCTCAAGCCATGCGCCCTTTGAATCGCGCGGAATGAGATCCGCGTTGGAAGGACCGATGACGTCTGCGTAACGGCGGACGTCTTTGAGTCCATCCGGCGTCATCAGATCGCCGAAAGTGGTTGTTTTTCCTGCTGCGGCAAGATCGGGTGGGGTTTGTTTGCGTTCGCCCATCAGAAGCATCAACCGTGTCTGTGGGTTGATGGCTAGTGCCTGCTCCCGGATGCGGGCGAGGTTGGACGTCTCGAAAGACTGGATTTCGAGCGGGGCCTGATGCGTATATTCGTGAGCCGCGATGGTCTTGAGGAAGATCGCTTCCGGATCATGACCAAGACTGTGAAAATGCGTGGAATGCTTGAGTTCCGGGATCAGACCAAAAGTCTTGCCAGTGGCTGCAGCCTGAGCAGCGACAACTTCGATGACCTCCTCAAATGTTGGGATTTCGAAGCGGTCGTTGTAGCGGGTGTTGTGGACGCGCAGGGTGGCCAAGCGCTCACGCGCACGGAGTGTCTTGAGTTCCGCGAGGGTGAAATCGGTCGTGAACCAGCCGGTCTGCTTCTGGCCGTCAATGGTGACGGTCTTCTTGCGGTCGGCAAATTCCGGATGATCTGAAACATCCGTTGTATCAGCGATGTTGCTTTCATGACGGACGACCAGATGGCCGTCTTTTGTCATGACCAGATCGGGCTCGATGAAATCAGCACCGTCCAGCATGGCTTTGGCATAGGCGGCGAGTGTGTGTTCAGGACGGAGAGCCGACGCGCCACGGTGAGCAAACACCAGTGGCTTTGGAGCCAGGGAAGGAGCCGCCTGTGCGGAGCGGCTCAGGTGAAGAGCAGGGAGGGCGGCGGAAAGCAGGCCCAAAGTGCGGCGGCGCGTCAGCATGGATCAGTCCTTACAGCGTGGCGTTCAGTGTCAGGAAGAAGCTGCGCGGGGCAACCGGGAAGGCACTGAACTGACCAGACGTTTGGGTCGCGTTGATGGTGGACCAGGCGCGGGTGTTGGTCAGGTTCGTGATGTTACCCTGAACACGCAGGGCTGCAATGTGCGGAATGCCATGGAATGTGTAGCCCGCGTTCATGTCGAACTGCGCGAACGGGGCCGCGTACATGTCGTTGGTGTAGGTTGCATAACGCTTGCCGGTCACAACACCGATGAACTGGCCATAAGCATTGCCCCAGTTGGTGCTGAAGACGAACTTCTCAGACCAGGCAGGCATTCCCACAACGTTCTTTCCGGCAGTCCGCACGGTTGTCGTGCCGGTGCTGTAGTTATCGTTGTAGGTGGATTTGTTATAGGACAGGCCGTTGTAGAGCGAGAAATGCTCGCCGAAATGGGATGTGAACGAGAAGTCCATACCATCGGTCGTCACAGAACCGACGTTTGCCAGCGTGGTTGCGGAGCCGATGATGGACGACAGCGTCTGTGTGGTGGCAACAGCCAGCAGGCGGTTCGAGAAGTGAACGTGGTAGTAGGAGAGCTGGCCTTCGATGGATGTGAGCGGGCCGAGGTGGATCTGGCGGTGCTCACGCAGACCGGTTTCATACGTCCATGATGTTTCCGGCTTTCCGTTCTTCTTGAAGTCTTCGAACGCAGCCTGGCTGGTTGCGCCCCAAGGTGTGGCGTTGCCGTAGCCTGCGTCCTGGAAGGAGCGCATGTTTTCCTGAATGGTGGCGAACCACTGTTCATTGGGCGTGATGTTCCAGACGGCACCGAAGGATGGCAGGAACGGACGTTCCGCAGCAATGGTGCCACCCGGAGCCGTGACAGCGTAGGACGGAGAGAGCGAGCCCGCCTTTGCAGCAACAGGCAGCGTGCCGTTCGTGTAAACCAACTCAGACTTGAAGCCGGCTGCCAGCGAGAAGTTTTTGGAAATCTGCCAGTTGTCCTGCAGATGGGTCACGAACGTGTTGGTGTAGAAGTTGTTCGTATACTGGTCGATCAGCGCGTTCTGCTGGCGTTCGTATGGTGTGGTCGGGTTGTTGGCATCGAGTGGATACCAGCGACGAGCTTGTGTATTGTTGTTGCGCTCATACCAGCCACCGACTTCGATCGAATGCTTGCCGAGGTGATACCGCAACGTGGAGATCAGGCCGCCGCGGTTGTCCCAGTATTCGGTTGTACGGGTCGCATAGCCGGAGCCACCGAAAACGGTGTTAAGGTCTTGGCCCGGAAAATACGCTGCGAACAATGTCGGCAGGCCCGCGGCAGAAATGGGGCCGGCGACGACACCTTCCCCCAGATCGTGATGATAATAAATCGAGTTATCCCAGTGCAGGTTCGCATTGAAATCATGCGTCCACTTTGCATAGGCCAGGAAATCTTCCCGCTGGGCGGCAGAATAATAGTTGCGGTAATTCAGGCCCGCATTCCTGTACTCGGCTGAGTTGATATAGGATTTCGCGTAATTGAAGTTGGGATACGTGAAGGGACGGACATATGTGCCGTAGCCCTGCGGCAGGGTTACGCTGTCTTCGTTCGGTTCAACCTTTTGGGACCAGTCAAAGAAGACCGAGAAGCGGTCATGGGCGCTGTGGTGAACGAACTTGGCATTGACCTGATAGCCGCCCTGATGGCCAGCGAAGTCCCATGCGCGTGCATCCTGACGGGCGAATGAGACATAGGCCGAGTTGCCATTTCCGAATTCACCCGTGTCGAGACGCGCGAAGGTGCGGAATGTGGACCAACTCCCGAAGACCTGCTCGATCTGGGCGCCGCGCTTGCGCAGTGGATCCTGCGTCGTAAATTCGAGTGTACCGCCGAGGTTGGACGTGGAGGCCGTGCCCAGACCGCCTGCGCCGGTGGCAATGGAGGCAGATCCGATGTTTTCGCTGATGGATGCGCGCTGAGGGGAGAGGCCGTTGTAGTTACCGTAGGCCTGATCGCCGAGGGGAATTCCATCAAGCGTATAACCGAGCTGCTCCTTGGCAAAACCATGCACATACAGTGATGAGTTCTGCTCGTTGTTGCCCCAGGGGTCAGCATTGTTGAACACGACGCCCGGCAGGATCTGCAGCGCCTTGATGGGGTTGATGCCCGGCATGATGCGCTGGATCTGAACGCGGCCCAGTGTCTGCTCGGAGCGGGTGCGCTTTGCGGTGATGACCAGTTGTTCCGATCCGCCGGAAACGGCTGCAGCCTTGTGCGCTGCGGTGTGTTTCTTGCTGCTTGTCGACGCGGTGGCCGCTTTGGCTGAAGGCAGTGCCATGATCACTGCCAGCGGAGAACAGAAAAGAAAGAGCAGCGCGCGGTTGCGCTGGGATTTGGATGACATGGATAGCTTTCCCGTAACGAAGCGGAATCGGAACGGGCGGAAACTAGTCTCAATATCGTGAGGGGTGTGTGAACCTAGTGTGAAGCTGGGGTGACAGATTTATGACGCCGTTTGCCAGCCTAAGCCGACGATCGCAACGCGGCGGCCGAATGGTGTTTCCTGCAACACTATGACTTCTCTTTCTTCGAGATATGTCAGTTGGCGGCGGGCGCGTCCCAGGGAATGGGTGCCATAGGCGCGGGCCAGAGCACTGTCATCCGGGCAGGTTTCCGAATCGAGCGCCGTACGGGCCAGCAACAGGAAAACGCCCTGAACGTCTTCCGGCAGGGATACTGCAACAGCTTCGGCTTTCTGCCACTCCTCGCTCTCCGCACGCTCCCGGTCCAGGCCCGCGCGGATCGTAGCGAGGATGCGCTGGAAGCGGCCCAGATCAAGGATGTTCCGTGACAGACCCTGAATACGGGCTCGAAGCTGGAAGTCCTGATAAAGGGTGGCAAGCGGCTTGTAATCGGCGCCATCTTCAGAGGCGACACCAGCAACCATGTCCCAGATCTGGGCTGGATCAATTTCAGTAATGTCGGCCGTTGCTGCAGGTTCTTCGGCGGCTTCCCGCGTTGCGCCATAGGCATCAAGCTGCGCGAGAAGATCCGGCGGCGGCGGACGTGTCTCACGACGGGGGCGGGGTGAGAATTCGTGAACTGGCTCGAGAATGATGTCTCGCAGGTCCTCGGCATCGATGGGCTGTAAAGGAACGAGCACCGGCCCCGTGTTGTGGCTGGCCGTTTCAACGGGGCCGATTGTCAGCAGCTTCGGACGACGGGAGAGAGCTGGGCCGAGCGCCATGAACTGCCCGCGGGCAAGATCACGGAAAGATTCTGCGGCCCGGCGTTCCATGCCCAGAAGATCGGCGGCGCGGGCCATGTCGATGTCGAGGAAGGTCCGGCCCATCAGGAAGTTCGAGGCTTCTGCCGCGACGTTCTTGGCCAGTTTGGCCAGACGCTGTGTTGCGATGACACCGGCCAGACCACGTTTACGCCCACGGCACATGAGGTTCGTCATGGCCCCGAGTGAGAGGCGGCGGGCTTCATCGGATGTGTCACCGCCCGCAACCGGTGCGAAGAGCTGGGCTTCGTCCACCACAACCAGAGCCGGATACCAGTTGGCGCGTGGTGCTTCGAACATACCGTTCAGGAATGCACCGGCTGCACGCAACTGCATTTCGGCGTCCACCTGTTCAAGGTTCAGCACAACAGATGCACGATGCGCCCTGACACGTTCACCGGCCGCGCGCAAACTGGCTTCGGACTGGTCTTCCACGTCAATCACCAGATGGCCATAGCGGTCTGCGAGGGTGACGAAGTCGCCTTCCGGGTCGATCATGACCTGCTGAACGAGGGTTGCGGTCTGTTCCAGCAGTCGGCGCAGAAGGTGGGATTTGCCTGAGCCGGAGTTACCCTGAACCAGCAGGCGCGTGGCCAGCAGTTCCGGCAAATCAATGCAGGTGTCTGAGCCGTCGCGGCCCTGTCCGAGAACGATGGATGTCATGGCGTCAGCGGATACCTGAAACTGACGATTCTAGCCACCCAAGGACGCCCTTTGCGGCAGCAAGACCGGTGGAAAAACATCCCTGCAGAAGATAACCCCCGGTTGGGGCTTCCCAATCCAGCATCTCGCCAGTTGCAAACACCCCAGGATGAGCCTTCACCATGAATTTTTCGTCCAATGCGTCCTGACGTAATCCCCCTGCTGTCGAAATGGCGCGGTCGAGGGTGTCTGTCCCGGTCAGGACGATGGGGAGGGCTTTAATGGCCCGGGCCAGCTGGAGGGGGGTCGCTTGTTTTGGCGTTGCCTGTCGCAGCAGTTCTCGGGAGGCACCATCGAGAGACAGAGCTTTGCGGAGGCGGTTAGACTGGCTCTCTCTCGGTCGCTGGTTCTGAAGGCGTTTGAGAATGGCGTCTTCAGAAAGGGTGGGGCGCAGATCCAGTGACAGGGTGACGGTGCCCGTAGAGGTGATGGCATCACGGAGAGAGGCCGAGAGGGCATAAAGAGCAGAGCCTTCCAGTCCGCGCGGCGTAATGGTGACGTCCCCACGGGTTTCCGTCCCCTGAAACGACAGTCCGACGGAATGGAGTATCTGTCCGTCATAGCGTTGCAGGACGTCATCGGGCCAGTTGGGGATAAAGCCGCAGTTGGACGGTTTGAAAGGGGACGTTTCCGCAGGGAACAGACTGGCCCAGTGCCCGTCTGACCCGAGGCGGGACCAGCTTGCCCCGCCTGTGGCCATGAGTGTGGCATCCGCAGAAAACGTGATGGGGCCTTCAGGGGCCTCAAAGCCAAGGAGCGGACCATCCCATCCAGTGAAGCGATGGCGTGTCCTGATCTGAACGCCTTGCTCTGCAAGTCGGCCTAGCCATGCGCGAAGCAGAGGAGAGGCTTTCATACTTTTGGGGAAAACCCGCCCGGAACTTCCACTAAAGCACTCCTGTCCAAGGTTTTCCGCCCAATGACGCAGGGCGTCTGGCGGGAAGTTCAGCAAGGCTGGGGTCAGCCAGTCTTGGGCCGTTCCATAGCGTGTTATGAAAAGGTCGAGTGGCTCAGAGTGGGTCAGGTTGAGGCCACTTCGGCCTGCCATGAGCAGTTTCCGTCCCACGCTGGGCATCTGCTCAAAGACTTCGACATGACATCCGTGGGCGGAAAGATACTCAGCGGCGAACAGTCCGGCGGGACCTGCGCCAATGATGGCAACGACTGGCGGCGTGGGGAAAGGGCTCATGGCTGTCTGATTGCCATGAGCCGGGGCGTTTGTCAGGTTCTACGTGCGTCTGAGGCCGGGGTTATCAGCCTCAGAATGCACTGTTTTAGAAACCAGCGCTGATGGAGCCGGTTGCTGCGAAGGGTGCTGCAATGGCGTAGGTTGGGGCGGTCCCCTTCACCGTGTTGCCGAAGATACCCTTCATTGCTGTTGCGTTCGTCTGCACGCCTAGTGGGAAGCCCAGATAGTGCTTGTTGGCAATGTTGGAGATGTTGAGCTTGATGTTCGGACTCTGCAGGAAGCCGACATTGTGGAAGCGATATCCAACCGTCAGATTCATGCGGACATAGGACGGAACAGCCTCGTCGTTCATGAATGTGGAATACTGCTTGGCAACGTATTTCACGTTGTAAGCACCGAACAGGCTGCCGTCATCGTAATCCAGGTTGAAGCCGACCTGATACTTGGGTGTTTCAGGCGCGAACTTCCCCTTGGTTGGGAGATAATCGACAGAGCTGCTGCTGCCACCCTTCAGGTTGCTGGTCGTGCGCGCATCGACATATTCGAACGAAACATAAGGACGCAGGTGGTAGAAGATCGGACGTGTGCCGATTTCTGCATCCACACCATTTGAAGTCTGTCCACCAGCATTGATGTTGTTGCTGAAATAGTTGGAGCAGGCATCATCCATGCACTGGCTCTGGGAGAAGAAGCGGTTTGTGAAGTCGTAGTGGAAGTAGGTGATCGAGGCCATGACGGTCGATCCGGTGTAGCGCCAGCCTGCTTCTTCCGAAATCGAGATTTCCGGGTTCAGGTTGGTGATGCCATGTGTCGCGTAGCCGCTGCCTTTGTAATAGGCGCCTGCGTCGAACAGGGAGAAGTTCGTAGGCATCCGGAAGTTGGTCGCGCCTGAGATGAAGATCTGGTTCTCAGGGTTGATCTGATACCGGATCGACGCCGTTGGCAGTGGCTCGTAATAGGTTTTCTTGATGTAAGGGCCCGTGGATGTGTTGGGCAGCATGTTGTGTGCGTCACGGGTGACGATGGCGTATTTCAGGCCGCCTTCGATTGTGAGTTTGTTGTTCAGCAGGGACAGGCTGTCACCGATGAACATCGTGTGCACGCGGGTCTGTGTGAGGTTTGAGCGATACTGATACGTTGCGCCATTATCAAAGACGTAATTCGCAGCCTGTCCCCAGACGCTCCACGGCGTACCGTCGGCACCAATGCCTGTGGCAGGGCCGCTCTGGATCTGCTTGGAATATTCGAACCAGTAACCAACCATCAGACGGTTCACGCCTGTCGTCAGCGTCAGCTTGGTGACAGCGCCAGGACGATACGTCGTTGTGATGGACGGTTCATAGAGCAGCGTACCCTTGGCAACGGTTTTGCCTTCAAGGCTCCCGCCCATGGACGTGGCACCATAGCTGGTGGGGACGGCATATGCGCCACCGCCGCTACCGCTGCCGTACCAGAAGTAAGGCGTTTCCGTTAGCGTCAGGTGATCCGTCAGCTTGAAGGTGGATGGCGCGCTGACATAGATGTTGGTGAACGGGTTCTGGTGGAACTTGTAGTAGTCCGCGTCACTCTTCGTGCTCTTGCCCGTCGGGTCCTTGTACACGCCGTTATAGACGGTGTTGGAGATCGTTGCGCCGGACGTGTTCTTGAATGTCGTGCCGTTCGGTCGGGTACAGGTCGCACCAGCCGAGCAGGACGATACGTACTTGTCCTTCACGCCCAGTCCGTATTCGTCCCACGATGCCATGTTCACGGAGCGGTTCAGGTAGTTGTAGAGGCGGTTGCCCACGATCGCGAGAGAGACGCGGTTTCCGTCGCCCCAGTCGTTCACGATTTTGCCTTCCGCGTGCAGCTTGCGGTTCGTCGCTTCACTGTGAATAGCGTCTTCGGTTGCATAGGAACCGGAGAAATATGCACGCAGGTTCGTGTGGCCAATCTTGCCTGTGTCGAGGCGCAGGAAGCCGCGGGTGTAGTCATAAGAGCCGTAAGAGACGTCGAACGCTCCGCCTGCCTTCATCTTAGGGTCAATCATGTACATGTCGACCACGCCGCCTGCGGCGCTGAGATGGGGGCTGTCCAGATCGGCAGAACCCTGCGCCAGATTCACCTTTTGAAGGTTTTCGGAATCCACGATTTCCTGGGAGTACGTCTGAAAGGAGCCAACGTCGTTGATCGGGAAGCCTTCAAGCGTAAAGCCCATCTGCGTCTGGTCGAGGCCACGGGAGCTCATGTGGCTTCCGGTCAGTCCGGCAGGATCTGAAGAAGAGACGTTGGCGCCGGGCAGCAGCGCAATGAGCTGCATCGGATCCTGACCTGGTGCCTGCTTTTCGATGAAGTCGCGGGAGATACTTGAGACGGACTTCGCCGCGTCCTGCTTCTGCATCAGACCGCCACCGACGTCACGGCGTGTTACACCATCAAAGTACTTGCGACGCCCGCTAACGGAGACGTGCTCTTCATGCACTTCATCTGTCGGTGCCGTATTGCCCATCATGGATGGAGCCGCAGCCTGATGACGGGCTGGCTTATGATCCGGGCTGGAGGAAGATGGTGCCGCCAGTGCAGGAGCGGCCCCCAGGGCCATGAGGGCGGACGTTGATAGAAGGCGTGCAAGGCGCATCAGAAAGATGGTCTTTCTTGGATAGTGAAATAAGCGAGGAGGGAAAAACCACGCTTTGTCACACTCTTCAACAGTTTGGGATGTGAAACATTAAGACATAAATAATCGTGATATTTCCGCAACAAAAAGTGGCGTGAAAGCTTCTTTTGAGTGCGGGGGCCTCTGCGCGCTATAAGTGGTCATTGCTGACATTCGGAGGTTTCAGGCATGCAGAACGCAATCCAGCGCCGGGTGGCTCAGGGGCAGGGGCGGGAACCAGCGGATCTGGTAGTTCGCAACGTCCGTCTTCTGGACCTCGTCACCGGCGAAATGGTCCCGACGGATATTGCGATCTGCGGGGACCGGATCGTGGGGACTTACGGCACCTACGAAGGCAAGCAGGAGATTGATGGACGTGGGCGGATTGCTGTCCCCGGTTTCATCGACACGCACCTTCACGTTGAGTCCTCTTTGGTCACGCCTTTTGAGTTCGATCGCTGCGTGCTGCCGCATGGCGTGACGACCGCCATCTGTGATCCCCATGAGATGGCCAATGTCCTTGGGCGATCAGCCTTCGACTATTTCCTGGCGGCCGCTGAGCGGACGGTCATGGATCTGCGGGTCAATCTGTCGAGCTGCGTTCCTGCAACACCTATGGAAACATCCGGGGCCACACTGGATGCAGTTGATCTTGTGGCCTACCGGGACCATCCCAAGGTGATCGGGCTGGCAGAATTCATGAATATCCCGGGTGTTCTGAACGGCGATCCGGGGTGTCTGGACAAGCTGGCTGCCTTTGCCGACGGACATATTGATGGTCATGCGCCGCTGATGCGCGGCAAGGCGCTGAATGGGTATCTGGCGGCTGGAATTTCGACGGACCATGAAGCAACCGCCGCGGAAGAAGCGCTGGAAAAAGTCCGCAAGGGCATGACCGTGCTGATCCGGGAAGGCTCCGTCTGCAAGGATTTGGAAGCTCTGGTTCCGCTGTTGAATGTTGCAACGTCGCCCTTCTTTGCCTTTTGCACAGACGACCGTAATCCGCTTGAAATTGCTCATGAAGGACATCTGGACTTCCTGATCCGCCGTGCGATCGAACTGGGGGTTGAGCCGCTGGCAGCGTATCGTGCAGCCTCACTTTCGGCTGCCAATGCCTTTGGTCTGCGGGACCGCGGGCAGATTGCTCCCGGCAAGCGTGCGGATGTTGTGCTTCTGGATAATCTAGAGGCCTGTCTGGTGTCGGACGTCATTTCTGCCGGGCGTCTGGTCACAGAGGCCCTGTTTGCTGAAAGGGAGATTATTCCCCCCGTAGGGCTAGGCAGCGTGAAGCTCCCGGCTGCGGTTAGCGCGTCAGATATGGAGATCCAAGGCAGCGGAACAGATCGCCCGGTGATGGGGCTCATTCCGGGGCAGATCATTACAGAATACCTGCGGCTCACATTGCCGGAAAAGAACGGGCAGGTTGTGCCAGATATTCCGAATGATGTGGCCAAGGTCTGTGTCGTGGCGCGACATGGCCATAACGACAATATCGGCAGGGGTTTTGTGAAAGGGTTCGGCCTGAAGCACGGAGCGCTGGCGTCTTCAGTCGGGCATGACAGCCATAATATCTGCGTTGTGGGTACCAACGATGCGGATATGGCGACTGCTGTGAACCGACTGGAAGCGACGGGCGGTGGGTTTGTGGCCGTTCAGGACGGCAAGGTGCTGGCAGAATTGAAGCTACCTGTGGCTGGTCTGATGAGTGATGCCCCGTTCGAGCAGGTTCGTGACGAACTGATCGTGTTGCGGAAGGCCGCGAAGGACATGGGTGTTTCTCTGGAAGAGCCGTTTCTGCAACTGGCTTTCCTGCCTCTTCCTGTTATCCCGCATCTCAAGATCACAGATCTTGGAATGATTGATGTTCGGACAATGGAACTGGTCTGAAACGAAAAAGACCCGCTCCTGTGAGGGAGCGGGTCTTTCTTATCGAGCCTGAAGAAAAGGCTGATCAGTGGGTGGAAGCACCCGTCGCATTGGCAATGCCCTGCTGTGCGCTGGTTGCAGCGTGGGACGTTGCATGACCCACGGCACTGACATCCTGGCCTGCGCCACGCGTCGTGTTGCAGGCGGACAGGGACACTGCCGTCCCTGTGAGCAGGGCAGAGACCAGCATCAGGCGAGCGAATGTGGATTTACGGGTCTTGGTCATGCGGGCATGTCCTTCTGTTCTTGTGTGTCAGTTCAGGGCTAAAAGCCTGTCATGTCAAAAAGTTGCGTTTTTAAGTGCTGACCTGCGCGGGCAGGAACGGAAAAAGGCCTGAGAAGTGTTAGAGAAATTCCGTTGGGCCAAAGCGATCTCCAGAGTGTTTCGCCGTAGCTTGGGGCATTCGTCAGAAAGATCAGTCCTGATTGTGGACTGCAATTTTCCAAGGCCTCTCCATGATTCTGGCTCGATGGATCTGGATGCGATGATCCACTCTCTGCTTCGGCTGGGATGCAGGGTCAGCTTTCTGGCGCTGGGAGAATATTTTCTGTCTTCAGAGCAGCGGGATGCAAGTGCTGCTGCGGTCTATCGATCCCTGGGGGTTAGGTGCCTGACACCTGGACATGACGCAGTGTCCCCCGGGTGGGACGGAATTGACGACGCCCTGCGGCAGATCGGACCGGATATTGATACCTGCATCCCATGTCGGGTTTGCTGTGGAGGCGCGGCATATGATCGGCTCCGCGCCGCGTTCCCCGCTGCCCGCATGATTTTCTACACGTGTGATCTGCATTTCTTGCGGGAGGAGCGGGCAGCCTGCCTGTCAGGCGATGCTGCTGCGCTCAAAGCTGCTGGAGTCACGCGGGATAATGAACTCGGGGTTATCCGCCGGGCTGATGGGACACTTGTGGTGTCCAGCTATGAGAAGGATCTTTTGAGGCAGGAACTTCCAGAGGCGCATGTGGTGCATCTGGCCTTTCCCAGACCATCCGCCGAAGGAGTACGCTGGGAGGACCGCAAGAATATCGGCTTTATCGGCAATTTTGGTCATCGGCCGAATGAAGATGCGGTGTGCTATTTCTTGGATCACGTCTGGCCGGATCTGTCTGCCAAAGTACCTGAGTGCAAGTTCCTGATTGTGGGAGCAGGTTCACCGGATTGGCTGATAGAACGGGCGCAAGACGATGCACGTCTGGTTGTGCTTGGGCATGTGCCGGATCTGACAGACGTGTTGAAAACACTTAGGGTGACGGTAGCCCCGCTTCGGTATGGAGCAGGGACGAAAGGAAAAGTGCTGACCAGCCTGTCTCATGGCGTGCCGTGTGTCATGACATCCGTTGCGGCTGAAGGTTTTGACTTTGGGTCGCAGTTGAGAGAGCTGGCTGTTGCGGATCTTCCGCAGGATATGGCGAATGCCATTGTGGCGCTTTACACACAGGCCTCTCGATGGGAGACGGTCGTTGGTCACGGGCGTGATCTGATATTGCAGAATCATACACCCGAGAAGCTTGATGCGGCGTTGGCTCAGTTACTGCGTCTTGATGCTGCTGGCCGCTGACCGAAGGATAAACTTACAAAGGCGTCCGTTACCAGGAGTCCTTCGCGCCGCCTCCGCCAGAATCGCCTCCGCCGGATTTGTAGGAGTTTCTCTTCTTGTCGCCGCCGGACGAGTTGGCGTTATTACGTGAGGCGGCTGATAGAATATTGATCAGCAGGCTCAGGATCACGTCCCAGGGAATGCTGATCAGAAACCTGTCAAAAATTGAAAGAGGCAGGCCCTGAGCTTCGCGGCGTTGAGCGCGGACGGTAAAGCCCGAGCCAAGGGCAAACAGCACCATTCCTCCGACACCGAGTGCGAGATCAAATCCGTTGATGTTGAAGTCCGTATCGGATGTGGCCTGCTCCTCGTGAACCTGCGTCTCGCTTTTGCGCAAGATGTCGGCGATGGAATCCAGCATCCCGTTCAGCGCGGCGCCATAGTGGCCGGCTTTCAGGTCCGGTTGGGCAGCATGAAGGATATTGAATGTCTGAAGGTCCGTTAGGTCGCCTTCAAATCCGTATCCGACTTCGATGCGGGCCTGATTATCCGGAATATCCAGAACGATCAGGAGACCATTGTCCTGACCTTTTTGACCAATGCCGGAGGCATGGAACGTTTCATTCGCATACTGGTCGATATCGTCCACATGGCCCGGAAGAACGATCAGAATGTGCGGGTGACTTGGAAGCGTTTTCCGAAGATCCGTCAGTTTCTGGACGAGCTGATCCTGTTCCTGCTCGGACAGGCTCTGATGCGGATCTGTGACGAGTTCGGTCAAGGGTGTGGTCGCGCCTGCCGCCCCCGTCAGGGACAGGCACAGCAGGGCAGTCACGGCAAGGACCAGATGCAGGGTGCGCGTTAGAAGCAGGCGGGAAACAGTCGGCACGTTCATCCGGTCCTTCGGTCAGATCAATGCTTGGAGAAGTCTACGACTGGCGGCGTCTGTGCGGCTGGGGAAGCCTCGTAGTAGACGCGCTGATGGTAGCCCATGATCCCGGCGGCGAGGTTGCCCGGGAAGTGCATGACCGTCTGGTTGTAAGCCAAAATGGCCTGCTGCAGACGCTGGCGCGCCACAGTGATGCGGTTCTGCGTGCCTTCAAGCTGAACCATCAGGCTTGTGAAGTTCTGATTGGCCTGTAGCTGCGGGGACTGCTCAGCCACAACGTTGATGGCCTTGATTTCCTGTGCGTTACGGGTCTGTGCATCCAGGATCTTCTTCTGAAGGTCTTCATCGCTGACCGAGCGGGGATCAATGCGGTTCAGGGGCGTTTCACCCGAACGTGCCGCAGCGTAATCCGTCAGGGTGTCATGCTCGTGGGTGGCATAGCCTTTGACTGTGTTGACCAGATTGGGAATCAGGTCGGTCTGGCGCTGCACTTCGTTCTGAAGCTGACCCATCTGTTCCTTGACGTTCTGGTCCGCTCCCATGAAACGGTTATAGCTTGATCCCAGCAGGGCAATAATGCCGATTACCAGAATGGCAGGAATGAGAAGTTTTCTCATCAGGGGTCCTCTTAAATCAAAAAACGGATCATCACTCCGATCGCAGAAAAAATCGTCAGTCGTGAGTGTCTGTTCTTCGCCTTTATACAACAGGATGGACTGAAGGAAAAAACGTTTCTTTTTAGTCCATGTTTGTGGGGCAAGTATTCCGGTTTCCCGTTATGTTATATCGGTAGAATGGCCATGTTTTATTTGCCCGCTGGAGCGTCGAGAAACTGGAGAGTGTCGGGTGTTCTGAACACGATGCTTCATGCATCTGGCATGACGCGCAATCATGCGGCATTAAGGCGGCATGAAACTGCGCTTTGCCCCATCGCCAACCGGCTATCTCCATGTTGGTAACGCCCGTCAGGCCGTCGCCAACTTCCTGTTCGCCCGCCGCCATGGCGGCAAGTTCCTCCTGCGTATCGACGATACGGACGTCGGGCGCAGCAAGCCTGAATATGAGGACGCGATCCGTAAGGATCTGGCGTGGCTCGGTCTGGACTGGGACGAAGAGGCCCGTCAGTCCTCGCGGATGGAGCGTTATGCGGCGGCCATCGACAAGCTGAAAGCCTCTGGTCGGCTCTATCCGTGTTTTGAGACCGAATACGAACTGAACGCCAAGCGCGAGATGCGCATCCGGGCTGGCAAGGCACCGATCTATGATCGCGCCATGCTGAAGCTGACGCCGGACCAGCGGGCTCGTGCGGAAGCCAATGGCAAGACGCCGCACTGGCGCTTCAAGCTGACGGATGGCAGCCGCAAGTGGCAGGATCTCGTCATGGACGATTGCTCCGTCAAGCTGACGGCAATCTCCGATCCGGTTCTGATCCGCGCGGATGGTACGATCCTCTACACGCTGGCGTCAGTTGTTGATGATCTGGAAATGGGCATCACGCATATCGTCCGCGGTGAAGATCACGTCACAAATACTGGCGTTCAGATAGACATCGCCGAAGCTCTGGGTGCAAAGCCGGATCGCTTTACGTTCGCGCATCTGCCGCTGCTGCTGGATTCTGATGGCGGAAAGCTGTCCAAGCGTTTCGATGCGCTGGGCCTGAAGTCGCTTCGTCAGGATGGGATCGAGCCGATGTCCATCGTGTCTTATCTGGCACGGGTTGGGACGTCCGATGATCCGGAAGTCATGACGATGGGAGAGGCGATTGCGGCATACGAGATCTCCCACGTCTCCAAGTCTGCGGCGCGGTTCGATATGCGCCAGCTTCTGGCTTTGAACCGCAAGGCTCTGCACAATCTGCCGTTCTCGGTGGCGAAGGAACATCTTCCGGCCGAGGCGACGGAAGAATTCTGGAATGCAGTGCGTGGCAATGTCGATCTGACGGCAGAAATCCCGCATTGGTGGGATGTGACGCAGGGCACGATTGTTCCGCCGTCACAGCCGGAAGACCGTGAATTTCTTCAGCAGGCGCTTGAAACCCTTCCTGCCGAGCCATGGGGCGAAACCACATGGCAGGACTGGACCACGGCTTTGAAGGAAAAGTCAGGTCGTAAGGGGAAGGCCCTGTTCATGCCGCTCCGTCTGGCGCTGACGGGTGAGGATAACGGGCCGGAACTGCATGTGCTGCTGGGCCTGATGGGCCATGCGCGGACGGTGTCCCGCCTTCAGGACGCAATCGGCGCCTGAATTATGATTGGGAATGCCGGTAATCCGGGCATTCCCAATTTGGAGCGTCAGACGGGTTCGACGCTCCAGAAAGCTTCCCAGCTTTCGCCGGGCTGCAAATGCAGCAGGCCTGGTTTCTCCGAAAAATCGCCAGAGAAGCCAACGGGTGTGGCATAGCCATACCAAGGTTCGATGCACAGGAAACCCGCGCCTGGCTTGGTCCAGATCCCGAGATCTCTGAAGCCGTTCCAGCGGATGCGCAGGCCGTTTCCGTCCGGGTCTGTAAAATCGACTGCCTTGCTGTGTACATCCAGCATGATGATGGCATCAGCTTCAAACAGGCTGTCTTCCAGCGGAAGAACGCGATCTTTAATCGGGGAGGGGGCACCATCTGGCAGTAGCCCGTCTGGGCTGATGCGCCGGATCTGATCGGTTTCAACCCTCTCAAATGTCAGGCGATGACCTGCGCGCTCCGCTTCTGGCTTGAGAGGCCACATAAATGCGGGATGTGCGCCCAGAGAGGCATGAAGCGGGGCATCTTCGGACGGGTTGGTTAGAACATAACCGACATGCAGGCCGGTTTCTTCCATCCGGTAGATGAGATGCAGGCGGAAGGCAGCGGGAAAGAGTGCGCGGGTCTCGGGCGTGTCTTCCAGTTCCAGAACGCAGCCGGTTTCTGTCCGCTCAACCCAGTGGAAGGTCATGTCACGTGCGAAGCCATGTTGCTTTAGCGTGACTGGTTTGCCGTTGAGTGTCATGTTTTCCGGCGGTTTCCCGACGATGGGAAACAGAATGGGCGAGTGACGCTTCCAGGCGGGGCCAGCGGTCCAGAGAAGGTCCTGTCCTGAAGCCGTCCGTAAAGAGGTTAGCTCTGCGCCGTGAGCGGAAACCGTTGCCGTCAGGCCGTTTTTGCCGAAGCTGTGTTGAGTATCAGACATGGTGGGGGTGCCTTTCATGCGCTGTGGACGGATCAATTGGCTCGTGGTCGCCATGTTCAGTTGTATGGAACTGGGTGAAGTCGACCTCGACCCTGCCATCCGGGCGGTGATGGATCATGTCCGAGAAACGGTAGCCGTGTTTCACATGGCCGATCTCGTAGGCATGTCGTGCGAAGAGTGTCTGGGAGGAGATTTCGTCTGTCCCATCCATCGTGATGATGATTTCCGCATTCTGGTCAATCAGCGTGTCTGCTGACAGGCCATAAAGCGGGCTGGTCTCATCAATCATGTGTGTGGCGTTCAGGCTGATCCGAAAAATCGGCATATGTGACTGGATCAGAGCCAATCGGTCAAAGCGGCGGACAAGCCGACTATGATCGTCTGGCATCAGGCGCGTCAGGGTCATCTCGATGTTGGCCGACAGGATCAGCGTGCGCCGGCGGTTGGCGATGCGAATGGTTAATGTCGGGATCAGGTCATCATAGGACACGACGGCGACATGGCTGAACAGGATGCGGGCCCTGGGACGGGAGAAGCGTGCGAAGACAAGTCCGGTTGCCAGCGCATTGAGCATCATCCCTGCGAGAACTTCAAAGGAAACAATGGTGTTGGTTAAGCGTCCTACGGGAGCCATCGTCCCGTATCCGACTGTTGAGATTGTCTGGACGCTGAAGAACACGTCATCGAGAAAATCCCCGTGTGGAACACCACTGACGCTGCCGGGGATCATGTAATAGAGCGCTGCAAAGGCAACGTTGATCACCAGATATAAAAGGAGGGACGCCCAGAAGAATGTCCCCCATGTCATGGTCATCAGGTGATGGTAGAGGTCTCCGAAGGAGCCATCTTTCAGACCGGTACGGATAATGTCGCCCCGGCCGTTTTCTTCCAGGACGTGAGCGCGGATGCGGTTGGCCGTTTCCGCCACCAGCGCCTCAGGCCGTGGATGCATCCGGTGCCTGTGTCGCCAGTGGATCATGGTCTTACCGTCTTGCCTTTCTGGCGCTGACCAGTTCGCTGACCACGCCATGGAGCGTGCGAAGTTCCTGTTCGGTGACTTCGCCTCGTGTGAAGAAATGCCGCAGATTGCGGATCATGCCCGGTTTCTTCTGCTCGTTGCGCAGGAAGCCACAGTCATCAAGTTCCCGCAGCAGATGGGACATGAAGTTTTCCAGCTCGCCCTTGGTGGCCACATGCGTCTCATTGGTCATGAGGTCACGCGGGGGCGTCATGTCTTCGGTCAGATACCACTCATAGGCCATGACGAGCACGGCCTGTGCGAGGTTGAGAGACATGAACTTCGGATTGAGCGGGTAACGCACCAGCGTATCGGCGCGGGCCATGTCTTCGACGTCGAGGCCAGCGCGCTCCGGCCCGAACAGGATGCCGGTGCGCAGGCCGCGCGTAGAGGCCACACGGAGTTCTGCTGCCGCGCCGCGTGCGGTCATGACTGGCTTCACAACATGGCGGGGGCGGGGGCACGTGGCGAAGACGCGGTGCAGGTCAGCCACGGCCTCATCCACCGTCTCGAAAACCTGTGCGTTGTCGAGGATGCGATGGGCGCCGGAAGATGCAGGCCATGCGCGTTCCTGTGGCCAGCCGTCCCGCGGAGCCACAATGCGCAAATGGAACAGCCCGCCATTCGCCATGGCCCGAGCTGTTGTACCGATATTTTCGGCGAGCTGTGGCCGCACAAGAATGACAACGGGATCAAATTCGCCGATCGGTTCCAGATCGGCGCCACCATCACGTCCGGTCATGGGATTATGCCTTCCGCCATGTGGTGCCACCGGGGCCGTCTTCCAGCGTGATGCCGTCTGCGGCAAGCTGGTTCCGGATTTCATCCGCGCGGGCAAAGTTACGGGCTTTGCGGGCTGCCAGACGTTCCTCGATCAGCTCTTCGATGGCGGATGCATCAACGCCTGAGCGGAACCATTCAGCCGGGGAAACCTGGAACAGACCAAGCTGTTTGCCAGCGGCCAGAAGACCAGAGGCAGCTTGCTGATCGCCTTGCATGGCAGCGTCTGCCAGCGGGTGAAGGGCTGCGATGGCGAGTGGTGTGTTCAGGTCGTCGCACAGCGCGTCCAGCACGGTTGCTGGAACGTCTGCGCCCTGTTGGGCATCACCGCGCTCAAGGGCGCGATAGAGACGATCCAGAACGCGACGTGCTTCTTCCAGCTTCTCCCAGGTGAAATCCAGCGTCGAACGATAATGGGCGCCTAGATAGAGCAGGCGCAGTGGTTCAGCCGGGGATTTTTCCAGAACTTCACGGATGGTGAAGAAATTGCCCAAAGACTTGGACATCTTCTCTCCATTGGAGAGCAGCATGCCGTTATGGAGCCAGTGCGTGGCGAATTTGCTGCCCGGATAGCAGCACAGAGACTGCGCACGTTCGTTTTCATGGTGTGGGAAAAGCAGATCGTCGCCGCCGCCATGAATGTCGAAGCTGTCTCCCAGATACCGGTGAGACATGGCGGAGCATTCGATGTGCCAGCCGGGGCGACCACGGCCATAGGGGCTGTCCCAGCCGGGCTGATCCGGGGTGGACGGCTTCCAGAGCACGAAATCGCCGGGGTCACGTTTGTAGGGCGCTACTTCGACGCGGGCACCAGCGATCATGTCATCCAGCGAGCGGCCGGAAAGTTCGCCATAAGACGGGAAGTTCCGGACCGCGAACAGAACGTGCCCTTCGGCTTCATACGCATGCCCGTTTTCGACCAAGCGCCCGATCATTGCCAGCATCTCACCAATATGGTGGGTCGCGCGGGGTTCGATATCCGGCGGCAGAATCCCGAGTGACGCCAAATCTTCATGAAAGGCTTCAGTCGTACGGGCGGTCAGGGCAGAGATGTCCTCACCGTTCTCCTTCGCGCGTGCTGTGATCTTGTCGTCCACGTCCGTAACGTTGCGGACGTAAGTGACGCGTGGATACAGCACACGGAGCAGTCGGATCAGGATATCGGCGCCCATCATAGCGCGCAGATTGCCCAGATGCGCCCGGTCATAGACTGTGGGTCCACAGAAATAGACCCGCACATTCTGCGGATCGAGTGGTGTGAACAGTCGCTTTTCGCGCGCGTGGGTGTCGTGCAGACGGAGCACGTGAGGAACGGGATCGGCCATAGATGGGATCAATGCGCCAGCCACCGTTTTGGTGCAACAGGCTTTGTTACTCTTGTCTGTATGATCTTCACTGCGATAGTGAGGCTTATGTGTAGAACCTTCAAAGATCCGACTTCCTCACGCGGGCATGCTCTTGCCCTGCTGCGCGTGGCTCTTCCGCTTGCACTTTCCCAGCTTTCCGAAATGTCCATGGGCGTGACGGACACCATTCTTTTGGGTGGTCTGGGGGTAGCTGAAGTGGCCGTCGGTGGTCTGGCCAATACTTTTTTCTTCACCACCATGGTGACCTGCCAGACCATTCTGGGCGGAGCGGGCGTTCTTCTCTCTCATGGTCGTGGGGCGGAAGATCACGGCCGGGATTCTCATGACGGTCGCAGTGTCATGAGCGCCGCGTTCGTTCTGGCGCTCCTGATCTTCATCCCCTGTGCATTGCTATTGTGGTTTGTGCAGCCATTGTTTGCGTGGCTGGCGGAACCTGGGGATGTGGTAACGCAGGGCAGCCACTTCATTCACATTCTTCTGCTGTCCCTGCTGCCGGATCTTGCCGTAATCGGCGTGCTGCGTGTGGCGCTCCCATCGCTTGGTGCGGAGACGCTTCTGCTGTGGATCATGCCTGCCATGGCGATCTGCAATGGCATCACCAATGCGGCGCTTATTCATGGATGGTTCGGGCTGCCTGCGATGGGGATGTATGGCTCCGCCACAGCCACAACTCTGACAGGCTGGGCGATCAGTTTTGCCCTGACCGGATTGTGTCTGATGCATCCGCGAGTGCGGGCCGTTATGAAGCCAGCCCCTGTGCGCTGGCCTATCATGAAGGAGCTGTTGAAGCTCGGTTTGCCCATGATGATGGGAGCAGCGGCCGAAATTCTCATGTTTCAGATCACAAGCCTTCGGGCGGGGCAGCTTGGAACCCAAAGCCTTGCGGCCCATCAGGTTGCAGTGAACGTCAGTGCACTGCTGTTCATGGTGTGTCTGGCGATTGGTCAGGCCACCAATGTCCGCGTGGCGTACTGGCGTGGGTCTGGCCGGATGGATCAGAGCCGCAGGGCTGCCTGGACCGGGATCTGGGTAGTACTGGTCTGGTCCGTGCTGTCGTCAGCCTTGTTGCTGATCTGGCCGGAGAAGATCGTGAGCCTTTATTTCACGGGTCATGCCCCGGATCCGGCTACGGCTGCGCTGGTGATCACGCTGATGAAGATTGCCGGGATCTACCAGATTGTGGACGGACTTCAGGTTGTGTTTAGTGGCGCCCTGCGAGGCTGCGGTGATGCCGTGTGGCCGATGGTAATTGCTGTCACGAACTATGGCCTGATCGGCCTTGTCTTTGGCGGATGGTTGGCCTTCCAGCAGCACTGGGGTGCGGAAGGCCTTTGGGTTGGTATGGCGGCAGCGCTCACAGTCAGCTCTGTTGCTTTGGGAGTTCGGCTTTTCAGCGTGATGCGGAAAGCCGAGCCTGTGCCATCGTAATCAGATAGGCCACGAACCCAGCTGCGGAGAGGAGCGCGGCGCCCCAGCCGATCGATCCCAGACCGTGCCCTGAACTGACCAGATAGGCCCCGAGCCATGTGCCCGCGGCGTTGGCAATGTTGAAGGCCGAATTGTTCAGCGACGCCGCAAGGGTCTGTGCATCGCCCGCGACTTCCATCAGATGCGTCTGAATGGCGGGAGAAATGCCGATCAGTGTTGCCGGGATCAGGAACGTGATCAGCAGCATGGCGACAGCAGACGGCAAGAGCAGCCAGAACCCGATCATGAACACGCAGCTGGCTGCGAGGGAGAACAAGATCGTTCGGTTGATATTCCGGTCCGCCATGGCGCCACCGAATGAATTGCCAGCAACCATGCCGAGCCCCCAGACGATCTGATAAAGCGCAACGGCCCAGTCCGGGAGATGCGTTACGTCTGACAGGGCAGTCGTGAGGAACGTGTAAACTGCGAAGAGGCCGCCAAAGCCGATAGCGCTTGTCAGAAGTGTCAGGAGCACCTGAGGCCGTTTGAAAGCGCTAAGTTCAGCCAGCGCATTTGCGTCTGGATGGGGTTTGTCGCGTGGGGCGAAGTACCAGAGTGCCAGGAAGCAGAGCAGTCCGAGCACCGATATGACGCCATAGGCCACGCGCCAGCCAAGATGATTGGCGGCGTAAGTGGATAAAGGTGATCCCACGACTGTGGAGATCATGATGCCTGAGAGAACACGCCCTACGGCCCGACCGCGCCTTGCGCGCTCAACCATGGACGCACCAACAAGAGCCGAAACACCAAAGAAGGCACCATGAGGAAGCCCGGTGATGAAGCGCATGACTTCAATGTCGAGCAGGTTCGGCATCAGGATCGTGCCGATATTCCCCACAAGGAACAGCACAAGCATGGCCAGCAGGAGTGTGCGACGGGGGAGTTTTGCACCAGCAACCGCAATAAGGGGGGCTCCGACCACGACGCCCAGCGCATAGGCTGAAATGACGGAACTGGCGCGGGAAATGGAAATACCAAGAGAATGGGAGAATTCGGGCAGAAGGCCCATCATGGCGAATTCGCCAGTCCCAATCGTAAATGTCGCCAGCATGAGAGCAAACATGGCTGGCTCGACACCGTGGGGTGGGCGCACCCGCTCGACATCGACTGGTTCGATTAATTCCATAAGGAAAAGGTCCGGAATAGGGGGAAACCCACCTACCATCCGGACCCTGAAAAGCTAGCCGGACACACTCACATGGAAGCGTCCGGGCCGGTCAGCTCAATTCTCCGTTGGCAGGCGAATTGTCTGGCCCGGATAGATGTCATCCTTGCTCGTGACAAGCGGTTGATTTGCATCAAGCAGCTCATCGCCAGAAATATCTTCCGGTAGCTTCTCAGCCACTTCATCAAGGTTCTGACTTGTCTTGATTTCGAGGAACTTCGGATCAGGCGTACCGGGGGGCACCTGGATTTCCGCTTCGACAGCAGCCACGCCTGCGACGTTGCCCGCCGTGAGGATCATCTGGTCACGGGCTTTGGCGGAATCGGCCTTGCCACGCAGATAGATCGTGCGGTCATCAATCACGAGATGCGACATGTGCATCTGTGCGAGGCCGAATCTCTTGAAGGCGCGCTTGATGGCGCTCTCGCCTGGCTTGGGCGGGGGCGGTGAATCCAGAGACTGGATCAGCCCTTCGAGGGAACCCTCGGCAATGCGGCCAGCCTTGGGATTGAAGCGATAGATTTTCATGGGCAAACTCAAAAAGACATGGCTCCCGGATTCAGGGGGAGTACCAGACCGTTAGCGCAAATCCCCAGGGAAGGGTTGCGCGCTTTATAGGCCTCCGATGTGAGAAAATAACAAGGGTCAGAATCGTCCTTTCATTGACATGACAGAGTGAGACCTGTTAGGCGCGGGTCCACTGCCGGAAACGTGGACGTACCGGCCGGACCAATAAAGCGGGTTTCTGTACCCCGCGGGCTCCGGTTTTTGGGTGCGCGCCCGTCTTTCCCAATTCGGGGAGAGGCCTACCGGTGCAACAAAACGGCTCGCCATGCAGCATGGGGCGAGCCTGATGTATGAACAGGGGTTAACCCATGTCAAAGCGTCTTGAGAGCAAGTACAAGATCAATCGCCGTCTCGGCGTAAACCTTTGGGGCCGTGCAAAGTCCCCTGTGAACCGTCGTGAATACGGTCCGGGTCAGCATGGTCAGCGTCGTAAGCAGAAGCCTTCTGACTTCTCCATCCAGCTGATGGCCAAGCAGAAGCTCAAGGGCTACTACGGCAACATCAGCGAGAAGCAGTTCCGCAAGTACTACGACGAAGCCGTCCGTCGTAAGGGTGATACCTCCGAGAACCTGATCGGTCTGCTGGAGCGTCGTCTGGACGCCGTTGTGTACCGTCTGAAGTTCGCGATCACGCCGTTCGCAGCACGTCAGTTCATCAGCCATGGCCACGTTACGGTCAACGGCAAGAAGGTGAACATTCCGTCCTACCTCGTGAAGGAAGGCGACGTCATCGAAGTGCGCGAGAAGTCCAAGCACCTCGCCATCGTTCTCGACTCCGTGCAGACGGGCGAGCGCGACACGCCGGAATACGTTGAAGTCGATCACCGCCAGATGAAGGGTACGTTCCTGCGTACGCCGGTTCTCTCTGACGTGCCGTATCCGGTGCAGATGGAACCGAACCTGGTTGTCGAGTTCTACTCCCGCTAATTCCGATCACGGGCTTTCGGGCCTCGATCAGAACGCGACCGGAAAACGCCGGATGGGTCTCCCATCCGGCGTTTTTTGTTTTGTGTTTCGAGAAGATTAAAGAGACTGCGCAGGATTGCGCTGTCCTGCCTTGAAAATGTATCAATACATTTCTGAGTGATGCCTCGTGTATCGCGTGAAGCGGAGGCAATGGAAGATGCGTGTTGGGCTCGGTGTGGTTCTGATCTGTACTGTAGTCTGCTGCCCGGCTGACGCGCGTGGGATCAACACCTTTGTGCCTCCGTCTTTTGCCATGCTCCAGTTTCAAGGCGCTATGATGTAACATCACGGCAAGTCATGCCGGGTGCGTATATAGAAGCGCCTCAACCTCGAATTATTGTGCCACCCGCTCTGACCTGGACGGCCAGTGGTAAGGTGTTCCAGTTTCTGAGGCGTCAGTTTTCCGGAAATGGTTCAGATCGTGCGGGCGTGGGCAGGGTTCCTGCGGTGCATGATCCCGTTTCTGGGAGTGCGATCGGACAGTTTGGGGAAGCCTATGCCCAATCCAGCCCGATGGGGACAACGGGGATTGCGCCACATGGGAATACTGTGAACTGATTTCCGCTTCGTAGAAGCAAAAATTCGCGGAAAAGACCCGTTAGATGAGGGAATGCTTGACGGCAAAAGCGGTCTTCTGCACATTGCGCCTCCCGATGGGTAAGGCTTCCATGAGGGCTGTCCTCTGTATTTGCTAACAGGCTATGTGTCTGTCTGGACGTCGCGAAAGCTCCAGTCCCGGATTTTTTCTACGTTGCCGGAGGCATCATGTCAGAGGCGCTGAGCGCTGAAATTACCCGCGAGATCGCTCGTCGGCGTACGTTTGCCATTATTTCCCATCCAGATGCCGGTAAGACGACCCTGACGGAACGTATCCTTCGTGCGGGTGGCGCTATCCAGCTTGCAGGTAACGTGCGTGCCAAGGGTGAGCGGCGGCGTACCAAGTCTGACTGGATGGGCATTGAACGGGACCGTGGCATTTCCGTCGTGACGTCGGTCATGACGTTTGAATACGGTGACTGCGTTTTCAACCTGCTTGATACGCCGGGTCATGAAGACTTCTCTGAAGACACCTATCGTACACTGACGGCTGTGGACTGTGCGGTCATGGTGATCGATGCCGCGAAGGGCATTGAAGACCGGACACGCAAGCTGTTCGAGATCTGCCGCCTTCGCGATATTCCGATTATCACGTTCATCAACAAGATGGACCGTGAGGCGCAGGACTGCTTTGCGCTTCTGGACGAGATTTCCAACTCTCTTGCTTTGGACGTTTCGCCTGCTACGTGGCCAATTGGCCGTGCTGCGACGTTTATCGGCACGTTTGATATCCGCACGCGTGAAGTTCACACCAAGGATGCGGTTGATGAGACGGATCCGCGGATGGTGCAGCTCCGGGAAGATCTGGAACTGGTAGAAGCCGCTCTACCTGAATTCGATCGTGAGTCCTTTGATGCCGGGCATTTGTCTCCGGTGTTCTTTGGTTCGGCCATGAAAGAAATCGGTGTGACCGATCTTCTGGATGCGCTTGTTGCTTACGGCCCGGCTCCGCGTGCCCAACCGACAGAAACCCGTGAAGTTCAGGCCAGTGAACAGCAGGTGACGGCGCTGATTTTCAAGATTCAGGCCAACATGGATCCAAACCATCGCGATCGTATGGCTTTCGCGCGTGTGTGTTCGGGACGTCTGACGCGCGGGATGCGCCTGAAGCATGTGCGGACTGGCAAACAGTTTGCCCTTCATACGCCGCAGTTCTTCTTTGCGCGTGATCGCCAGTTGGCTGAAGAAGCCTTTGGCGGAGACGTGGTTGGGATTCCGAACCATGGTACATTGCGTATTGGCGATACGCTGAGCGAGAGCGAAGAACTGCGTTTCACGGGGGTACCACACTTCGCGCCTGAAATTCTGCGTCGTGTTCGTCTTGATGATGCCATGAAAGCCAAGAAGCTGCGTCAGGCTCTGGTGGAACTGGCTGAGGAAGGCGTCGTACAGCTTTTCCGTCCGCAGGATGGTCTGCCGCCGATCGTCGGTGTTGTGGGCACGCTACAGCTGGATGTGCTTCAGTCTCGGCTGAAAGGAGAGTACAGCGTGTCCATCGGGTTTGAGAGCACACCGTTCACATTGGCGCGCTGGATCACGGGTAGCCGCGAGAAAATCGAGGCGTTCATGATGGTGAATCGCTCATCCATGGCGGACGATCTGGATGGGGACCCGGTTTTTCTCGCCAGTTCCTCTTTCATGATGCGTCGCACCATCGAAATGAACCCTGATCTGGCATTTCATGACATCAAACAGATCGGTCTGGCACCGGTCTGATTTTCAAACCTCGCTCCTGCACAGGGAGCGAGGTTTTTTTATCGTGATTGTCGCGCGTGGTTTCTGTGCCTACTCTCCTTGCTTAAGCAAAATGAAAAGAGTGAGGCTGCGGCCATGTTGCATGAAAATCTGTCGGATTGTTCGGGAAAATTCTCTTTTCGACAGGTTGATGTTTTTTCGTCTCGCCCCCTCAAAGGTAATCCGTTGGCTGTTGTTCTGGAGGCCGATGGCTTTCCGGAACAGAAGATGGGAGCTTTTGCCAACTGGATGAATCTGAGCGAAACGAGCTTTCTGCTTCGGCCCATAAATCCGCAGGCTGACTATCGTGTCCGGATATTTACGCCATCTGGCGAATTGCCATTTGCAGGGCATCCAACGTTGGGGAGCTGTCATGCCTGGCTGACTTCCACCGCCCCGTCAGAAGGGCGAGATATTGTTCAGGAGTGCGGTGCGGGGCTGGTCAGGATTCGGCGAGAGAGCGGTAGACTTGCTTTCGCGGGGCCGCCCCTTATTCGAACGGGTGCCGTTGAAGAGGATGTACTGGCGCGCATCAAGTTGGGTCTTGGAGTGTCGGATGCCGATGTTGTTGCCGCGCAGTGGGTGGATAACGGCCCCGGATGGCTTGCTCTTCTTCTGAAAAGCCACACGACAGCACTGGCGCTGAAACCGGATTTTGCAATGATTGCGGGTATTCGTGTGGGTATCGTTGCGCCTGTACAGGCCGGAGATACCGACTTCGAAGTTCGAGCGTTTTCTGCCGCCGGCTTTGAAGACCCGGTCACGGGAAGCCTGAATGCTGGTATCGCGCAGTGGCTTATCAAGAGTGGAATTGCGCCGTCTTCTTATACGGCGCGGCAGGGAACGGTTTTAGGGCGGGAGGGGACGGTGTACGTCACCCAGGATGGCAATGATATCTGGATTGGCGGACATGTTGTGACCTGCATCGAAGGTCAGTTGTCTCTGGAGGAATGACCCTTATGTAAGTTTCAGAAGGGCCAGAAGACCCTCTGGCGATGTTACGCTTGGTGCTTCACAGATGAGGCGCCGACCGGCCTGAAGAGCTTTACGACGCGCCTCCGTACGACTTTCTGGCGTGGAGCAAAGCGTATAATCCGCGACTTGAGCGAACCCGATAGTCCGGCGGATCATTTCGAGACCACAGAAACCGACTGTGTCCCGTAGAATGTTCGTCAGGAAATCTTCAAGCATCTCTTCGCGCTGAGTATCGTCTGATAACCCCCAGACGTCTCCACCGCCCGTTTTCAGCAGAGCGCGGAGTTCATTTTTAAAGCTGCCCCAGAACGCGATGATCTCGGTTCTAATGAAATCCTGCTTGTGTGGTGCGGCGCAGGCGTGAAGGGCCAGATTGCCCAGATAAAGCCCGCAATCGAAGCCGACTGGGCCCATCGTGGCGAACTCGCCGTCAATCACGCGGACATCATCGCGATGTAACATGATGGAGCCTGTATGGAGGTCTCCATGCAAAAGGGCTTGTCTTGCCGTCAGGAAGCGATCCTGAAGTGTGCCGACTGCACGGTGAAGGAGCTTATCAGCCTGCAGGGCTTGCACATCTGGCAGAAGAGCTGCTTCGGGCTCCTGGTTGCGGGAGCAAGGGCAGAATGGGTCGGTGAGGATCAGATCGACAGTGATGCGGGTTAGGGCCGTGTTGCCCGAAAACTCCTCCAGGAGTTTTGAGCCGACTTCAAAGGGGCGACTGATCCAACTCGTTGCATGTACGCCCCGGGCGACATACTGGCCGATGCTGGCAGAAAAACCTGGTTGCGCGTCATCGCGGATCAGGGCCGAGCGTAGGACCTCATGTGGCGTCAGGCATTCCATGACGAGCAGGAACATTTCATCATCGTAGAAATACAGCTCTGGCGCGGCTGGGCGAACCGCGTCTGCCGTCGCGCGCATATAACGGGCTTCATACAGCGCACGTTCCAGAGGCATAGGCCATTCTGGTGCCACGCGAACATGAGGCAGAGCCTGCTTGCAGCAAAGCTGCCCATCCGGACCGGCCACAATAAAAACCGTGTTCAGATTACCGTCGCTGACTTCGCGGATCGTCCAGTCTGCCGGGTTTCCACCAAGGCGGGATGCAAGATCGGCATGCTCTGTCAGCCAGTGTCGAAGGCTGGAAGTATCGAGAGTGAAATAAGGCATCAGGACAGTTCCAGCAGAGCGGCCAGGGTCGGGACCATTGGGCCTTCAGGTGTGTGGTCTGGGCGGATCAGGTGCAGTGCGCCGTATTCGACGTTGCCCTGTTCGCAGCATCGCTTCTGAAGGTCCTCAAAAGTCAGGGAGACGTCAATGCGCATCCCGATATCCACGATATGCGATGAGGGATGCTCGCAGGCCAAAAGGGACGGTCCAACCCTGCATTCCGCTGGGACGAGCCCAAGTTCTTCTTCACATTCCGCCAGAAGCTGCATTGAGAGATCTATGGTGCTCTCCTGCGCTCGGCTTTCAACATTTCCTGCTGGAGCGCCCTGCCAGTATCCGGGAAGGTAGATCGAGGTCTCAGCGCGTCTGCCAATGACAATGCCGTCTGGCGTAAACATCAGCCCCACAACGGCTAGTGGTCGCAGGGTGTGCGGTCCATAAATGTCTGGCTCTTTCATCTGTGCAAGAACGCGACGGTATTCGGACCAGTGGCCGTGAATGCGGGCTGGGGTGATTTCATCGGCACAGAAGACGCGGCCATTGTAGAGGTTGGGATACGCCGCAAGTGCCTTGGCCCAGACGCGCGAGACAGCCTCTTCCTGCTCCGTTGTCAGGGCAGGGAGAGGGCGGTCAGCCAACACCCGTACATCTGGCTGAAGTGGTGTGATGGGCCAGGATAGGGACTGCGACATGTTGGAACCTTGAACGATGGGCGGGAAGCACATGCCTTCATGGGGCATAATTCCGTTCTGGAAAACACTTTCCCCGATGTCGCCTCGGTCAAGGCAGATGCAGGCGCACCGAAACGGGGCAGTGGTCAGACAATCCTTCCGGCGCACTATCGTTTTGATAGGTCATAACCCGTAGACTCTCCGGGACGAGCCAACTGCGGGCTTCGTTACCAAGGAGGATGTGGTCGATGAAGTACTCTCCATTCCAGCAGGGGCTGGCTTTGCCTGCTGTGGTGAGAAGAACGGGCGCATCATGCTTGATCTGCTGCATGAGTGGGTCGTGCATGGTCAGGCGGCGGTTGAAGTCACCGAGAACAGCATAGGGTTCTCCTTCGTCCTGACGCTCTGCAATCCAGTCTTCCAGGACTTGGAACTGTTGATACAGGGTCGGGCAGGAATGTTTGCGCTGAGTGAGAGGCTGATCCCAGCAGCCGGTTTTTAGATGCACAACCAGAATACGGAGATGGCTTTTCCCGTCTGATACCGTGACATCAAGTCCGGTTCTCAGATGGTGGGGCGCATCGGGAGCGGTAACATCCAGGGCTGAGAGTTCTTCATTCACCGTCACGTTCAGCGGGCGTCTGACGGCTAGGCCGACACGCTGGATAACGGGCGCGTTGGACAGAATGATCTGGTAGGTTTGGGGATCAAAAACCTGCGCGGCAGGTTCGGGGCCGTCCACTTCCTGAAAGGCAATAAGATCTGCGTTCAGATGGGTCGCGTATTGGTGCAGCCGAATGAAGTCGCGGGGTTTACGACCGTGAACATCGTCGGGGAGTGCTGGATCTCCCGTCTGGCGAAGGGAGAGCCAGTCCAGATTCCAGGTTGAGAGCTTGATGTCTCTGGCTTGGGCTGGAAAAGCCTCGCCGCATAGAAAACATGCGGCGAGGGTCAGTGCGGAAAGAAACCTCAGACGGCTTCTTTCTGTGTTGCGCCCATTTCCGAAAGAACGCTTTCGATGGAGCGGGTCGTGCGGGTTTTCTCATCCAGAATGAGAATTTCACCCTTCGGAATGTCGTAGAACCAGCCCTGCAGGGTCAGTGTGCCCTGAGAAAGGGCGCGAACGACCGCCGGGTGTGTTCTCAGGTGAGCAAGCTGAAGCAGGACGTTGTATTCTGCCAGCTGGCGGATGTCCGCCGGGCCGGCATCGTCTGCCTTCAGATCACCCATGGCCGCGCGTGCTGCTTCTGCGTTGCGCAGCCAGCTGCGAACGGTTGGAAGAGCGTCCAGCTTCGGCGCGTTCAGATCCAGCAGGGCGTTCATGGCGCCGCAGTTGGAGTGGCCGCAGATGACGACGTTCTTTACCTTGAGTGCCGCAACTGCATACTCGATGGCAGAAGAAACGCCACCCAGCATTTCACCGTAAGCCGGCACGATGTTGCCAACATTCCGGACAATGAACAGTTCACCCGGTTCAGTCTGGGTGATGAGGCTCGGGCTGATCCGACTGTCGGCGCAGGTGATGAACAGCGTGGAAGGAGACTGGCTGGAGGCCAGGCTCTCAAAAAGCTCCGCACTGTCAGGATAGACGTCCGTCTCAAATGTACGGACACCGCTCAGCAGTTTTGCCAGAGTATCACGACCACAGGCCATGGTGTTCTCCTTTTTATAAACTAGTGAGCAGTTAGGAGGCTTTGTCAGGGCAGGTAAAGCAGTAAAACGGTAGTCTCATGATTTGTTACTGCCCTGACATCTGTTGTCGTTACGGTTTATGACGCAGCAAGGTGCTCGCGGAGTTTTGCAAAGACTTCATCTGCATTTGCATTGGGGCCACCAGCCTGCGCCATATCTGGCCGTCCGCCGCCACCTTTTCCTCCCATGACTTCAGATGCCGCACGGACAAGCGTGACAGCATTCAGTCGGTCTTTGAGATCTGGCGTGACGGAAACCACGATGCTGCCCCGGCCATCCGCTTCCGAAATAAGAGCAACAACGCCAGATTCGATCTGCTTGGAGATGCTGTCCGCCAGGCTTTTGAGTTCCTTGGGGCTGACGTCTCCCAGATTGCGGGCTGAAAGTGTGATGCCGTTGATGGTTTCGGTTGCAGCCGTACCTTCGCCTGTGGCCAGTTTCCGCTGTAATTCTGAAATCTGGCTGTTGAGCGATTTACGCTCTTCCAGCAGAGCCGAGACCCGTGTGACGGCCTCAGAAACAGGAACCTTCAGAAGGTCGGCGATCTGCTTCAGGCGGCTTTCAGTTTCAAGTGCCAGATTTTCTGCGGCAATTCCGCAGACCGCTTCAATACGACGAACGCCCGCAGACACACCGCTTTCTGATACGATCCGGAACGGGCCGATTTCTCCCACGCGACCAACATGCGTGCCACCACAAAGTTCGATGGAGTAGGCGGGACGGCCTTCCTCTCCGACGCCCATGGAAACAACGCGCACTTCGTCGCCGTATTTTTCACCGAAGAGCGCCATTGCACCCTCGGCAACAGCCTGCTCCTGCGTCATGAGACGCGTTTCGACAGGCGCATTTTCGCGGATACGGGCGTTTACTTCGGCTTCAACAGCCTGAAGTTCTGCGTCCGTCAGCGGGCGAGGCTGGCTGATGTCGAAGCGTAGGCGTTCAGGGGCGTTCAGGCTGCCCTTTTGAGTAACGTGCGTGCCGATCTGGCGACGCAAAGCCTCATGCAGAAGATGCGTTGCTGAGTGATGGCCACGGACGGCCGTACGGCGACCATGGTCGATCTCTGCATGAACGGCCATGCCAGGCTTCAGTGTGCCTTCGACAACCTTGCCATAGTGGACGATCAGATCACCATTGCGCTTCTGGGTATCTGTGATTTGCACCCGCAGACCGTTCGCTGTGAGTGTGCCGTGATCGCCAACCTGACCGCCGCTTTCGCCATAGAATGGTGTCTGGTTCAGCAGGATGGCAATGATGTCGTCACCAGCCGGCGCTTCGGCCAGTTCGTCGTTTCCACGGAAAATGCCCTGCACTTCAGCGTCGGATTTTTCTGACACATAGCCCAGGAATTCGCTGGGGCCATGCTTGTCGCGTGCGTCAAACCATACGGTTTCGGCCGCCGTATCGCCGGAGCCGACCCACGCAGCGCGAGCACGCTTGCGCTGTTCAGCCATGGCTGTTTCGAAGCCGGATTCATCGACAGTGCGACCCTGCTCCCGGAGGGCATCCTGCGTCAGATCGAGCGGGAAGCCAAAAGTGTCATACAGCTTGAAGGCAACGTCTCCCGGAAGAGCCTGCTTGTCTCCAAGATTGCTGACCTCATCGGACAGAAGGGTCAGGCCGCGTTCCAGAAGGGCTGTGAAGCGCTCTTCTTCACCCTTCATCGTTTCAGTGATGAGGGCCTGGTGCTGCACGAGTTCCGGATAGGCTGCGCCCATTTGCTGGATCAGGGCAGGAAGCAGACGGTAGAAAACTGGTTCCTTGGCGCCCATGATGTGCAGATGGCGCATGGCGCGGCGCATGATACGACGCAGCACATAGCCCCGGCCTTCCTTGGACGGGAGAACGCCGTCAGCGATCAGGAAGGCCGTGGAGCGGAGATGATCCGCTACGACGCGATGGCTGGACTTGAACGGTCCGTCTGCATCCTGATGCATGACGTCAGCAGAGGACTCAATGAGCGCACGCATTGTGTCTGTGTCGTAGTTGTCGCGCTTGCCCTGCATGATTGCAGCGAAACGCTCCAGGCCCATGCCGGTATCAATCGAAGGACGCGGCAGATTGTCGCGGGAACCGTCGGCCTGATCCAGAAACTGCATGAACACGAGGTTCCAGATCTCGACGAAGCGGTCACCGTCTTCGTCCGGGGTGCCTGGAGGGCCACCAAAAACACTGTCGCCGTGATCGTAGAAGATTTCGGAGCAGGGGCCGCACGGGCCGGTGTCGCCCATCCGCCAGAAGTTGTCGGACGTACCAATGCGGATGATGCGATCATCGCTCAGGCCGGCGACTTTTTTCCAGAGATCTGCGGCTTCTTCATCTTCAGCGTAAACCGTGGCGAGAAGCTTTTCCTTGGGGAGGCCAAAGTCTCTCGTGAGCAGGTTCCAGGCGAACTCGATGGCTTCGGCCTTGAAATAATCACCGAAGCTGAAGTTGCCCATCATCTCGAAGAATGTGTGATGGCGCGCGGTGTAACCGACGTTGTCGAGATCGTTATGCTTGCCGCCTGCGCGGACAACCTTCTGAGCGGTTGTGGCGCGGGAGTAAGGGCGCGTTTCCTGGCCGGTAAAAACGTTCTTGAAGGGAACCATGCCAGCGTTCGTAAACAGCAGGGTGGGGTCGTTCTGCGGTACGAGGGGCGCTGAAGGAACAATGCGATGGCCGTTCGACCCGAAATATTCGAGGAAGGCTGAGCGGATGTCGTTTGTGCTGGTCATGGGATGAAGCGTCAGATTCCGGAGAAAACGGGAAAAACCAGCGTTACTCCTAGACCATTGTGAGCAGCTTGGAAATGTGCGCCTCAGGGGGCCTTGTGCTCAAAGGGTTCCATGGTTGGTTGTGGAATAGGCATTTGAGGTTCCGGGTCAGGAGAGGTCAGCCCCGCTGCCGGGATCTCCACAGCCATCTGCATAAGTTCCATTGGTGTTTCGGGAATTTTGGCTCTGAAAACCAGACGCCTGGACAGATTGAAATTGGCCATCATGCCGCAACCCGCACCAATCGCGAGCGCCGTAACAGGATGTCGGACGGTAAAGGGTACGAAGGCGTAGAGTAGGAAGACTGCTCCGCGGTTCAGAAGGAACCCGAAGGCATTCGCGATCAGGAACCGAAGCCACTGAAGGATCAGGTGCTGGTTATCGGCCGCCGAGGTTCGAAACGTCCAGGCGCGGTTCAGAATCCAGTTGACGGTGGCGGCAACAAAATAGGCGGCAATGGTTGCAGCGATGAGGCCAATTTCTGGCCGAAAAGCCTCCACGCTTCCCCAGTCTACGAAGAAGCCGAATGCCCCAACGACGCCAAATCGAAGGAACTGATCAATCACCTGCGGGCGTGAACGTGGATAGAAAATTCGGGTGCGTCGCAAGTGAGCGTCTCCGGGTAAGCTATAGGTATTGCTCTAGCGTGCGCAGATTTACGCTGCAAAGGCCTTAAAACAGAAAAAGGCGCCCCGAAGGACGCCTTTTCCAGAAACCCGGAGCCCGAAGGCTCCGGCGTCTTTTTCAAACTGAATTACTTCAGGATGATTTCGACGCGACGGTTCTGCGGCTCGCGGGTGTTCGGGCCGGTCGGAACCAGTGGCTTCTGCTCACCGTAACCATGGATGTCCACAGCAGCTGCCGGAACGCCATCACGGATCAGCTCAGCCTTAACGCTCTGTGCGCGGCGGAGGGACAGACCCATGTTGTAACGCTCACCGCGCGGGCCCGGGTGGGCTGCGGAGTTATCGGTGTAACCGTTAACTTCGATGCGTGTCGTCTGGACGTGCGTGGAAGCCTGAGCTGCCTGAGCAACGATCTCACGAGCGCGGCCCGTCAGGTCAGACTTGTCCCAGTCGAAGAACACGAGGTACGTGCGAGCTGGCGTCGGAGCCGGCGGAACGATGACCGGAGCCGGCGGCGGCGGCGGCGGAGCCGTGTCGAACGCATAACGCAGACCCAGGATGAACTGGTGCGAGAAGCGCGGGTCGAAGTTCACGTTGCCCTTGTGAACGCCAGAGCCGTTGTAGGCTGTGGAGCGGTACGGGCCATCAGCAAACTGCTGACCGATGAAGCGGTATTCGGTCGTGACAGCAAGACCCGGAACGCCCGGAATGTCGTAAGCTGCACCGACGATACCCTGGTACGCGAAGCTGCCCTGCGTGCCACCGATACGGTTGACGGAGCCATTGGCATAGTTCGTCGTGATCGGGTTGTAGTGCTGCCACAGGTAGCCAGCGCCAACACCAACGAACGGCGTGACAGGAACGTTCAGGCCGAAGTGGGCCAGATCGATGTCATACAGGACGTTGACGAAACCGCCATAAGCCTGGTCAGAACCGTTCGTGGAACCGTGAACGGCCGTCGGCGTGCGGTGGTTGATCTGGGAGTAGTTGTACACACCCTCCACTTCAACGCGCAGACCGTTGCCGAAGCCCCAGCCGAACGAACCGAAGCCCGTGAAGCCGTCCTTGTGGCGGAGGCGTGAGCTGCTAGCGTTGTTGCTAGACGTGCCGTCAGCCTGCGTGGTTGGTGAGAAGCGGCCGTGCTGCTGCTGAACCAGGTTGTAACCACCGCCGATGTTGACGTACGGGCCGGTGATCGTGCTGGCCATGGCAAGCGACGGTGCGGCGACCATCGACGTCATGGCAAGGAGTGCCGTGCGGAGACGCATGTTTTCGTCCTCTTAGTGACTAACGTTTCGAGCCGTTGGAAAAACTGCTTCAACCAACGGACCCAGCGCGATGCATAAGCGCATATAGATCGGGGAGTTCCCTAGGACAAAGCCAGACAGAGCCTTCCAGACCTACTCGGGTGGAAGGAGTGACAAAAAAGTCACATTTCATTCCGCCCGCTTCACGATCTACGCCTCGCGTCCCTGCTGCCATAGCTGAACACTTGCAGGGACGCCAGCGTCTTCCGGGAATTTGTGCTGCTCAAATGCAGTTAAAAAACAAAAAGTTAGGCTAAACCATAAAGGACTGTAACGGTCCTTATGCTGTGCAGCCTTCATTTATCAGTAAGTTACGGACGGTATCCATTGGAACGTCACGACTTGTGAATGCTTTGCCAATACCGTGCAGAAGAACAAAGGAAATTTTCCCGTCTTGCATCTTCTTGTCCCGAGTCATGTGATCGAGAAGTACCTGCGCTGAGAACGGAATATCAAACCAGTCAAAGCTGACTGGCATGCCGAGGGTGCGTAAATGTTCGTCCAGGCGAGAAAGGTCTTCCTCTGGCGCATATCCGAGCTGAACGGAAAGAGCCATTGCGAGGTGCAAACCTATTGAAACTCCTTCGCCATGCAGAAGGCGCCCGTCATAACCGAGCTCTGCCTCAAGGGCGTGACCAAAGGTGTGACCAAGGTTTAGCAGGGCGCGACCATTCAGTTTCGCCTGCTCACGTTCATCAGCGGCGACAATAGCGGCCTTGAAAGTACAGGCACGTTGAACCGCTTCCGCAAGAGCTGCCGGGTCTCCGTCAAGAACAGATCGTCCATTGGTTTCACACCATGCGAAAAGATCCGGGTCTGCGATCAGGCCTGACTTCACAATTTCGGCATAACCCGCAACTCGCTGTCTGCGCGGTAGAGTCGCGAGTGCGGAGTTGTCTGCGAGAACGATGACGGGCTGATGGAATGCGCCGATCAGATTCTTGCCGGAGGGTGAATTGATACCGGTTTTTCCGCCGACGGAACTATCCACTTGCGCGAGAAGAGTCGTGGGAATCTGGATGAAGGGAATCCCGCGTAAAGCTGTTGCGGCTACGAAACCGGCCAGATCACCGACAACGCCGCCACCAAGGGCGACGATTGTCGTGCCACGTTCGATTCCCAGCGACAGGAGGCGCGTCATGACCTCGCCGTAGCAGTGCAGGGATTTGCTCTCCTCGCCTCCGGCCACAGAGATGACGTCTGCCTGGATGCCTGTCTCCTGGAAGGACAGAAGCAGGCGGGAGAGGTGGAGAGTGGCAACGGTGTCGTCCGTGATGACGACAACCCTCTTCTGGCGCAGATATGGGGCAACCCAAGCTCCTGCCCGCGAAATCAGATCCGGCCCGACCAGAACATCGTAGCTGTGCTGTGCAAGAGCCACAGGCACTTTTTGAGGATGTTGGTATTCTGCGAGGGTTTCACGGACGCGCTGCACGCCTTGCTCCACGGTTTCGTCTCCGCAATCAATAATGATGTCTGCTTCCGCATAGACAGGGTAACGAACGCCCACCAGTCGGGTCATGACCTCTTCCGGGCTGCCTTGAGCGAGGAGGGGTCTGCCGCCGCGGCCCTGAACGCGTCTGAGCAGAACGTGCACAGGCGCGCGAAGCCAGATCGACACGGCATGCTTACGAACGAGATGGCGCGTCTGGGCGTCCATCCATGCTCCGCCACCCGTGGCGAGAATGCAGGGAGGGCCTTTGATCAGGCGTTCGATGACCCGGCGTTCGCCAGCACGGAAATAGGCTTCTCCATGACGGGAGAAAATTTCCGGAATCGTGCAGCCTGCGGCGCGTTCGATTTCTGCATCCGCATCGACGAAGGGCAGGCGGTAGAGCTGCGCCAGACGGCGGCCTACGGTGGTTTTTCCAGCTCCCATCATGCCAACCAGAACAACAGTGCAGGTCGGGACGGGAAGAGATACCGCCGGATCGGCGGAAAGTGAGGGTGGCAGAGGTGACATGCTCTGCTACCTATCATAGGAGAGGGCATCACGTCCTGCCCGCACTTTGAGACCTGAACATAATGGCACAATCTGATCGTTCATCTTCCCGTTTGCCCATGATTGCTGGAGCTGGTGCTCTGGTTCTGGTGGTGGTTCTGGGCGGACTTTTCCTGCGTCTGGGGATGGGGGTTGTCCCGCCTGAGCAGACACAGGTTCACAAAGAGCTGCCAGCGGCGATGTTCGCTACGTCCGGTTCTGCTGCTGCGGCTCTCCCGGCGATGCCCCCGGTTCCGACCACTCCTGCCGCGGGGGCTGCTCAGCCTGCGCCTGTTCCGGCTCCGGTTGCTGCGGCACCCGTGGCTCCAGCCGCTCCCGCTCTGACGCCATCCACGCCGCTGCCCACAATGCCTGCACCCAAGCCTGCTCCTCTGCAGGGGGCTGCTGCTCCAGCACCTGCTGGCGTTCCCGCGCACTGATCAGGTTGGCCTGACGCATGTCAGAGGTGGTTGATCGGCATGTCGAGGCATTTCTTGAAATGCTTGCGGCAGAGCGGGGCGCAGCTCTGAAAACGCGTCAGGCCTATGCCTCTGACCTCGCGGATTTTTCCCGTCATTGTGCTCCAACGTCTTTGGCGCAGGCGACGGGAGAGCAGGTCAGAAGTTACCTGACATCTCTGTCACAGGCTGGGATGGCTGCCCGTACAGCAGCGCGCAGACTGTCCTGTCTCAAGCAATTTTATCGATTCCTGATGTTGGAATCGATTCGGTCCGATGATCCAACGGATCGTCAGCAGGCTCCGAAAGTCAGTTCCTCTCTTCCTCGTCCTCTGGATGAGAAAGAAATTCGACTGCTTCTGGAAGAAGGCACCAGAGGGCACGACAGCGAACGGCGTGATCTGCTGTCCCGTGCAGCTCTGGAACTTCTTTACACAACGGGCCTCCGAATTTCAGAACTCCTGTCTTTGCCTGCGACATGTGTGAAGGCAAAGGGTGAAATGCTTCTCGTGAGAGGCAAAGGCGGCCGTGAGCGGTTGGTTCCTCTGTCTCAAAGTGCGCGGGAGGCTGCTGAATCTCTGGTTCACTATGACCGGGATTTGGGAAGTCCGTATCTTTTCCCAGGCAGAAATCCTGACAAGCCACTGACCCGGCAGGGGTTCGACAAAATTCTGCTGGCCTGCGCGCTAAAGGCGGGAATTGACCCTGAACGTGTGAGCCCGCATGTGCTCAGGCACTCCTTTGCTAGCCATCTTCTGGCTCATGGCGCGGATCTAAGAGCGCTTCAGATGCTGCTGGGGCATGCGGATATCGCGACGACCCAGATTTACACACAGGTCATGGCGGAACGTCTGAGGCAGCTTGTGACGGCGCATCATCCACTGGCGAAAATCCAGTCCGGGGACTGATCTGCCCCGTAAAAAACCGGGGGGCTGTTTCCGGATGCGTTGCCGTGCTATCCGGCAGCCATGCGCCAATTCCTAGATTTCGAGAAGTCGGTCGCCGAACTCGAGACCAAAATCGACGAACTCCGCCAGATGGGCAGCCAGGAGAAGGACTCCAGCACCAGCGGCATCAACATCGATGACGAGGTTGCCCGTCTTTCTGACAAGGCGGACAAACAGCTTCGTGCAACCTATGCAAAGCTTACGCCGCTGCAGAAGGTGCAGGTTGCCCGTCACGCCCAGCGTCCCAAGGCTCTGGACTATGTTCGTCTTCTGACAACAGACTTTACGCCGCTGGCCGGAGATCGTGCTTTCGGGGACGACAAGGCCATGATTGGTGGTCTTGCCCGATTCCGTGGTGAGCCGGTCGTCGTGGTTGGGACGGAGCGTGGTCACGACACGGAAACGCGTCTGCTTCATAATTTTGGCATGGCCCGCCCGGAAGGTTACCGGAAGGCACAGCGCCTTGTGGAAATGGCCGGCCGGTTCGGGCTGCCGATTCTGAGCTTCATCGATACGGCTGGAGCATGGCCGGGTATCGACGCCGAAGCGCGCGGCCAGGCCGAGGCTATCGCGCGCTCGATCGATATCTGCCTCAAGGCTCCTGTCCCTCTGATCGCAACCGTGATTGGTGAGGGTGGTTCCGGTGGTGCGATTGCTATCGGCGCGGGCGATCGTGTTCTGATGCTTGAGAACTCGATCTATTCCGTTATTTCGCCTGAGGCCGCAGCGTCCATTCTCTGGCGTGATCCGAAGCTCGCTCCGGCCGCTGCTGAAGCCCTGAAGTTGACAGCGCAGGATCTTCTGGGGCTTGGTCTGATTGACCGTATCATTCCTGAGCCCATCGGTGGGGCGCAGCGCCTTCCGGATGACGCCGTGCATGCGGTGGGTAATGTGATTGCCGAAGAGCTGCTGGAACTCCAGAAGCTGACAGGCCCAGCTCTCGTTCAGAAGCGGCGGGACAAGTTCCTGGCCATGACCCGAGGGTCTCTGAACTGATACGAAAAACCGCTGCCCTTCGGAGCAGCGGTTTTTTTTGGTCTTTACGCCTTGTGAGGCGGATCTCCGCTGATCGGATCGCGCCCATGCGCCATGATCAGATCATGCAGGAGAGAGCCTGCATTCTTAACTGCTGACGCATCGTATCCTTTGGCGACCAGCGCTGTCCCCGTTGTGCCGTTCGTCAGGCCATACGGATATGACCCAAGATCAATTTTCGGGAACTGTTCCTGCAAATGGCGCAGATCGTCCGCGAAGTCCCCCTCCTTCAATCCCGCCGCATGCCAGCTTACGGACGTCAGGGGTGGGCCTTTTTCCATCTTGGGAACTAACGTTTCCACCATGGAGGCGAAAATGGACGGGACTCCGGCCATGACGTGCACGTTGCCAATGCTGAAGCCGGGCGCCGCTGAAATAGCATTTTCAATGGGTGTTGCGCCTTTCGGGAGCATGGCCATGCGCTGGCGGGCTGCGTTGAACTTTTCTTTCCCCATGATGGCTTCAAGCTTCTGGAATGTCGGCTCGTGACGCAGCAACGGAACGCCCATGGCCTTGGCGATGCATTCAGCCGTGATGTCATCATGGGTGGGGCCGATGCCACCGCATGTGAAGAGTATGTCGAATCGCTCCCGACATTCCGTGACGGTTCGGATGATGTGGTCTTCGATGTCCGGAATGACACGGACTTCGAGAAGCCGGATACCCTGGGCGTTCAGCGCGCGCGCCAGAACCTGCGTGTTGGCATCCTGTGTGCGACCGGAAAGGATCTCGTTGCCTATGACGAGCAGGCAGGCGTTTTTTTGAAGCATGAGTCTCGTCCTGATAGTCTGTGCAGCGAACGTAGCGCGTTGTGCAGCGTTGTCGAGCAGGGCCGAACGTCTGGCCATGCCTCATTTCAAACAGGACACCCATGAGCACTCTGAAGCACCATCTCCCTGAATGTATTCTCGATCTGCGTGCAACGCTGGGTGAGGGACCCGTCTGGAGTGAGGCTGAAAAGTCGCTTTATTTCGTCGATATCATTGCCGCCAAGGTTCATCGCTTTACGCCGGAAACAGGCGATCACAAGACATGGGATGCTCCGGACCGTCTGGGCTTCCTGCTGCCTGTTGCCAACGGCACTTTTCTTGCAGGCCTTCGCGATGGCCTGCATGGTTTTGATCCTGAAAGCGGAGACTTCGAAGCTGGCCCCAGGATTGAGCCTGACATGCCAGGGAACCGTCTGAACGATGGTTGTGTGGATCCGCTGGGCCGTGTGTGGTTTGGTACGATGGATGACGGAGAAGAAGAACCGACTGGCTCCATCTATCGTGTGATCCATACGGAAGAGGGGCTGGAAATCACGCACCATACCGAGGGGTATATTGTCTCGAACGGTCCGGCTGTCTCGCCATGCGGGCGTGTCTTATATGTTTGTCATAGCCCGAAGCAGACGATTTATGCTTTCGATATTGATGAGAACGGAGATCTCTCGAACGAGCGCATCTTTGCCACGCTGGCGAAGGGTTACCCGGATGGAATCGTCACGGATAGCGAAGGCAATCTGTGGTGTGGCACCTGGGGAGGCGGTCGCGTCGCGCGTTTCCGTCCCGACGGCACAGAATTGCCATCCATTGATATGCCCGTGACGAACGTAACGAAGGTTGCGTTTGGCGGGGATGATCTCAAGACGGTCTTTGTGACAACGGCGCGCAAAGGTCTGGATGAGGACGCTCTTGCCAAGGAGCCGCAGGCCGGATCGCTGTTTGCGTTTCGTACCGACATTGCAGGTGTGCCGCAGAATCAGTTTCAGCTGAACGATTGATCCTTAACGGGCAGCCGGAATGTTTGAAGCGGTTCCGGCTGTTTATCCCAGAAGTTCCTGAAGGAGTGGGATGAGTGGTAGATCCGGATCTGGCATTGGATATTTTGCCAGATCGGCTGCCTCCACCCACGCCAGTGCCTGCCCTTCCCGTGGGGCAGGAACGCCGCGCCACCGCCGCACAACATACAGTGGCATCAGAAGATGAAACGGGCCTGCATTTTCACTGACGAAAGTGAAAGGGGCGAGGCAGGCTCCTGTCAGGTCGACATCCAGCTCCTCTTTCATTTCCCGGATGAGGGCCTGTTCCGGTGTCTCGTCCCGCTCGACCTTTCCGCCAGGAAATTCCCAAAGTCCAGCCAGACGTTTCCCTTCGGGGCGGCGGGCGAGAAGAATACGCCCCTGCGCATCCAGCAGAGCTGCTGCGACGACCAGAAGAGTCCGTGGTTTGCGTGTTGGTGCGGGAGTAGACGGTTGATCTTCCAGTGCAGCCGGAGAAGCCGTTTCAACGGGGTCCGGTATGTCGAGTTGAAGGAAGGTTGACCGCGCCAATTCGTGCACAATGATGGGACATTCGGCCCCACGTGACACAAAGCGACGGCTTGAACGACCAGTTTCTCGAAAGCCAAGTTTGCGGAGGACGGCGGAGGATGCGGGGTTATCAACCGCGACGTCTGCCGTGAGCTTCTCAAGCTTGAGCACCTGAATGGCCCATTCCGTGACACGCCGGGCCGCAGATGTTGTCATGCCCTGTCCCCATGTGGCGGGGGACGCCCAGTAACCTAGAGAAGCAGAACGCTTGTCGTCCGACAGGACCAGCCCGACAGCTCCCAGAAGGATGCCGTCGCGCGTGATGGCAAAATGGTGAGCGATTCCCCGGGAACTGTCCTCCAGCGTGGAGGCAATCCATTTCTCAGCAAGGTCACGCGGGTAAGGGAAGGGAAGACGACTGAGCATGCGGACCACGCTCCAGTCGTTCACGAGGCGATGGACGGCTGGCGCGTCTTCCGGGCGAAGGGGACGTAAAAGAAAATCCCCCGCTTTCAGTTCAGGTGTCATGTCGGCCTTGTTGTATCCTGCTCCTCAGGAACACCGCAACGTGCCAACAGTCGGCGCAGCGTATTGATGACAGGGAAAACTTCCTGATTGTGGTCTCCGCCCAGTTCGTTCCAGGCAGCCTGCTCGAGTTCCACGATATCACGGTCTTCCTTAAAGATCCGTTCCGTAAAGGCGACAAGGAAAGGCCATGCCATATCCAGCACAACGCCGACTTTCGGTTTGCGCACTGAGAGGAGGCCGAAAACGCGACAGGTTTTCTCTTCTGCATCCTGCGGCACGTAGACGATCCACAGATCCATGACGGGCGGTTCGTCACCCGTGGCGATCCTCAAGGTCTGATAAGGATACTCTGTCCGGATCGTCATGACGTCGCGGTGAGCGTAGCGCTCGCTTGCGTCCCGCCGTTCACCGAAGATCAGCGCTTCGCCCCAGGGTTGCTTGCCACTTGTCCGCGCGAAGCTGTAGCGAGCCTCTACGAGGGTGGGCTCGTCCTTGCCACCCAAAAAGCGAGGCTTCATCTGGCCCATCTGCTTCATGTGCATGAACTGATGGTTCATATCCATCAGGTTCTCATGCATGAAACTGTAGTGACAGGCGACTTTCTTGCCGAAACGGCGCGTCTTGTAGGCTGGGTCACGAACGGAGCCGAGTGACGGGAAGGGCGTGGTCTCTGCTTTTGCCGGATCACCCGGGAAAATGAAGATCAGGCCGCCTTCCTCCCGGCAGGGATAGGTTCGCACACCATTCGGAAGCTTGTTCTTCCCAAGATAGGGGACGTCAATGCACCGACCGGAGCGGCCATAGGCCCAGCCATGATAGCAGCACTGTACCGCTTCACCACTCACACGGCCAAGGCTGAGAGGAACCTGACGGTGTGCGCAACGGTCTTCCAGAGCAAACACACTGCCGTCCAGAGGGCGAACGAGCGCAATTGGCTGGCCAGCGTAGCGCGTGCCTATGGTTTTCCCACTTTTTAGCTCATGAGACCACGCGACAGGATACCAGTAGTCCGGGTTGGAACGGATACGACGCAGGTCCGCATTGTGTCCTTGGGGTTCTGGAGAGACGCTGCTGACAATATCAGCTTCTTCTAAGGTACTCTGCGACATGGATATCCCGATCCTGAGTAAAGACGGGCCTTCAAAAGGCATGTTTTCTAAACGAGCCTAACAGGCAAAGGGTTCTCGCAGGAAGGGGGCAGGATGTATCAAGGGAAGTCGCGTCATTTGAGCAACATGAGGCGGGAAAAGCACAGACTAGATGTCATGGAAACATCATCCCGGGGATCAGAGGCTTTGCCTATGAGTATTGCTTGGCTAGGACACCGCTTCCTTTCTTCTTACCCTTAGTTCCCGGAGTATTGGCCTCAGTGCGCACCAAACCCCTGCTTCTGTCTTCCATTGCACTGTTGGCTATTCAATCGCAGGCACACGCTGCTGAGACGACAAAGCAGGTTGCGCCGGGTCATCGGCATGCGCCATCCCGTCATGGCGTGACGACACCGGTAGCACCCTCGAAGGTGCCTGCTCAGAAAACAGCTGTTCCAGCGAAGCACCCACAGCGGACAAATCTGGAATCCCGGTCGACAGAAAGCGTTTCGGTCACGGCGCGCCAGTTGACCGGTCGCGATGCGGAACAGGCTGTTTCGAAAGCCGTCATGCGACAGTTTGTGCCGGGAACCAGTCCTTACCGCATGCTGGACCGGATGCCGGGGGTCAGCTTCACGTCCACGGATCCATTCGGAATCGACAGCTTTGGCGCCAATCTTTACGTCCGCGGGTTCTTCATGAATCAGATGGGTGTGACGGTTGATGGCGTGCCTCTGAATGATCAGACCTATCAGTCTGTGAGTGGCATGAGCCTCGCCTCGGCCATTATCCCGGATGATATCCAGTCCATGCGGATGTCTCAGGGTGCGGGGTCCGTCGAGCTACCATCCACAAACACGCTAGGTGGAACAATCCAGATTGGCTCGTCTGATCCGAACGACAAGCGTGATGGCAAGATCAGTCAGTCTTTCGGCAGCTATAATTCTTATCGCACCTATGTTCGGCTGGATTCCGGCAAGCTGAACAGCTCTGGCACGAAGTTCTACACGTCCTATGCCCGTACCGACGAGGGCATGTGGATGGGCAGTGGTGACCAGTTCATGCAGCAGGTTGATGCCAAGCTCGTACAGCCCATCGGGCAGCGCAGCCGCATGTCTGCCTTCTTTAACTGGTCCAGCCTTGCTCAGTGGAACTACCCGGATACGTCCGTTGGGATTTTGAAGAATCTTGGATGGCGGACGCCGCATCTCTATCCGAATTATGGTCTGGCCTACGGCATTGCAAAAGGCACGGCAGCGCTTCCGGCTGGGTATGGTGGCGTGCCGGGTATCGATGGCTCCGAAATCGCTATGTATGATGGTGGTCAGGCTGAAACCAACTACATGGGTGGCCTGCACTTCGATCTGGCTCTCACGGATAACCTGACCTGGAACACAACGGTCTACGGTCACAGCCAGACCGGCTATTACAGCTACACGGACTCCGAAGACCCATCCCCAAATGGTGCGCCGTTTTCAGAAGAAGTCTGGCAGAACCGTCAGGAGCGCTACGGTCTTGATACGAGCCTTCGCTACAAGTGGGGACGCCACACGATCGAGGGCGGTGTCTGGTACGAGAACAACAACCAGCAGGCGGGCCTGTTCAATTACCAGCAGCCGTTGCTGGGGGAGGGCGCGCCGCTCAAGGCTGTTGGTCCGTATGATGTTTACGGTCGTGCTTTTCTGCAGGGTTACAATTTCGACTGGACGACGAATGTCATGCAGTTTCACCTTCAGGACAGCATCCGCCTGACCGAAGGTTTGACGCTGCATGCCGGATTTAAATCCATGGTGGCAACGACAGCGGGCGGCGCAAACTACAACAACGCTGACTGGACCGGCTCGGATGAACTGCCGAATGGCTCGCTAACGGCGTCTCAGGCCTTCCTGCCGCATCTGAATTTGGACTGGCACATCAACAACCACCATGAGCTGTATGTGGATGTGGCCGAGAATATGCGCGCCTATGAGGTCTCGGCCTATGGCGTGGCGAACTCGGTTTATTCGGTTGAAGATCAGGCGACCTTTCAGGCGCAGAAAAAGTCCCTCGAGCCTTCCAAAGCCTGGGTCTATCTAGGCGGATACCGCTACACGTCCAAGTATCTCCAGGCGAATGCGACCGTTTATCATGCCAGCCTGATCCATCCGATCCTTGCGGCGGCTGTTGGGTCCCTGACCAATCCGGTGTCTCAGGTAATCGACTTCGGTCATATTTCCATGACGGGTGCCAATGGCGATATCACGTTGACGCCGATTGAAGGTCTGAGCATCAGCAACAACCTGAGCTACAACAAGGGGACCTACGACCGGGACGTCGATACGGCGGGTGGTTTCTACGCGCTGGCGGGCAAGAATATCGTCAATTACCCGGCGTGGATGTACAAAACGTCCGTCTCATACACCTGGAAGGGTGCGACGGCGCATTTCGACGCCAACTACTATAGCCGCCGCTACTACAGCTTCATGAATGATACGTCTGTGGGCGGCTACTGGCTGGCGAATGCCGGGATGCAGTACCGCTTCGGCAAGCTGAGTGTGCTGAAAGACGTCACGGCGAGCTTCAACGTCTATAATCTGTTCAACACGAAATACATCGCCATGATGGGCCAGAACGATAATCCTGCGACGGGCGATTATCAGTCCATGGAACGCGGAGCCGTTCGTGAGTTCTTTGGAACGGTCAGCGCATCGTTCTAAGTATGTTCAGAGGCTGGGAGACACAGATCTCCCAGCTTTTTTAATGCCGCCGTAGCCAGTTGGGGTCTGTTGCACGATGAGCGATATCGGCAAACCAGCCCTCTTTCTCTGATTGAGGAATGGAATATCCTGCTGCATAGGCGGCTACGAGAACGGGCTTGCCTGTAGGAGGAAGCAGGATCGCCACATCGCCGGACGCTGCCCGTTCCACAGCTGGATTGTAGCCGGGCTTAACCGTCCATGTTCCGGTCTTGTGACCGATGCGCCATCCTTCTCTCAATCCGGCAGGCATACGTTTTGGACCGGTTGTGGTGGCCAGGAGCCATTTGAGAAGCTGAGCCTGAGAGGCCGAACTCAAATTATTGCCATAGAGCGTGTTCTGAAGGTTCGAGACCATGGCGCGTGGCGTGGTGGTGTCTCGCAGATCCCCCATCGGAACACGGTTCAGCGCCGTTTCATAACGATCCACTCTTGTCACTGGGTCATGATGATCGCGCAGCCAGTGTGTGAGGGCCGCCGGGCCGCCAAGCCTCTTCAGAAGGAGGTTTGCGGCGGTGCTGTCGCTCAGTGAAACCGTTGCAGCGCAAAGCTCTCCAACAGACAGACTGGCGTGCGCTGTTTTTGAAGCCGCGAGAGCGTCTTTGACCGCCGGGGACGCGGCAATGAGATCCTTGCGGCTGAAGGCAATTTCTCGACCCAGGTGTTCACGGCCATAGTCCGTTCGTGACAAGGTGGCGGCAGTCAGCAGCCATTTGAATGTCGAGCACATGGGCAGGTGCATGTCTGGGTTTTCACCGAGTGTTCTGTTCGTTTCCAGATCCAGTGCCCACCATCCGGATTGCTCCTGCTCGCGGGGTTCTGCTGACGCAATGTGTGGGAACGTAGTGAAGGCGCAGGTGGCCCCTGCGAGAAAAGAACGGCGTTTCATGAGTTTGGAATGCCGAGGTCTGCGCTCAGGTCATCAATGAACTGCGCCGCGACACGTCCAGAACGACTGCCACGCGTGAGAGCCCACTGAAGCGCTTTGCGGCGAAGGTCTTCTGGCGAAACGGGAAGCTTGCGGGCTGCGGCATAGGTCTGAACGATATCCAGATATTCGTCCTGGCTGGCACCATACAGGCCGATCCAGAGACCAAAACGGTCTGACAGGGAGACTTTTTCTTCAATAGCCTCCGATGGATTAATGGCGCTTCCGGTTTCGTTCTCGATCATGTCACGCGGCATAAGATGGCGGCGGTTCGAGGTTGCATAGACCAGAACATTGTCCGGACGTCCGCCGATACCGCCATCCAGAACGGATTTGAGAGACTTGTAGTCGGCGTCCTGGCTTTCGAACGACAGATCATCGCAGAAGAGGATGCAGCGGCGATCGGTTGTGCGAAGAACGGCCAGAAGTTTCGGCAGGGTGGAAAGCTCGTCACGCTGGATTTCGATGAGCGCGAGCGTCGGCTGTCCCTTGGCGCGCTGCTCGGCGTTCACTGTGGCAATCGCAGCCTTCACCAGCGAGGATTTGCCCATGCCGCGAGCGCCCCAGAGCATCACGTTATTGGCCGTGAAGCCTTCTGCGAAATGACGTGTGTTCGTCATGACCTGTGAAATCTGTCGCTCAATCCCCCGAAGCAGTGAAAGGGTAACGCCGGAAACCTTCTCAACTGGAGCAAGCGTTCCCATCGCGGCCTGCCAGATAAAGGCATCATGGTGCTTCAGAATATCAGCACTTGGCGGTTTGGGGCTCATGCGTTCGAGGCTGTCTGCAATACGTTCAAGGACGTTGAGCAGGGCGTGATCGGTCATGGAATTCGCTTTGTGCCAGTGATGAAGGAAGCGCCCGTCCTTGACGGGGAAACTCCGGACGATATGGTCCCCGCACGTTTCACTCAAGACTGGACCAATATTCCATGAGCAGTCTGTTCATTTCTTCCGCACAGGCCGCCGATGGCGGCGGGCTCCTCGCGAACCCGACGGTGCTTCAGTTCGCCCCGATGATTTTCATCTTCGTTGTTTTCTACTTCCTGCTGATCCGTCCGCAGCAGCAGCGTCAGCGCAAGCTCCGTGAAGAGCAGGGCGGTCTGCGCCGTGGTGACAAGGTTGTGACGGCCGGCGGTATCGTTGGCATCGTGCAGGCAACCCGTGATGGCAGCGACGAAGTTGATGTCGAAATCGCTCAGGGTGTCCGTGTGAAGATCGTTCGCACCACGATCACGAACATCGTGTCCCGCGACAAGGCTGCAAACGACTCCTGATCGGATCGTAAGGCACCAAGAAAAACGCCCCGCCGGGAGACCGGTCGGGGCGTTTTCCGTTTTCAGGCTGCCTGAAAAGCTCAGGCAGACTTCAGTTCGGCTTCTGCGAACTCGTAGTTCGCCAGCTTGTCCAGATAGTTCGTGATGTAATCCGGACGGCGGTTGCGGAAGTCGAGGTAGTAGGCGTGCTCCCAGACGTCGAGGCCGAGAAGAGCCTTGCCCTGACCTTCGGCGAGCGGGTTGGAACCGTTGGCCGTCTTCGTCACGGCAAGCTTGCCGGACTTGTCGAGAACGAGCCAGGCCCAGCCAGAACCGAACTGCGTTGTGGCAGCCTGCTTGAATGCGGTCTTGAAAGCATCCACGGAGCCGAAGTCTTCCGTGATCTTCTTTTCAAGCGAGGTCGGCAGCTTGCCACCTGTCGGGGACAGGTTCTTCCAGAACAGGATATGGTTCCAGTGCTGGCCGGCATTGTTGAAAACCGGGGCAATGTCAGACTTGCCATGAGAGAATGCGATGATCTCTTCAAGGGACTTGCCAGCCAGTTCCGGCTTGCTTTCGACGAAGCCGTTCAGGGCTGTGACATAGGCCTGATGATGCTTGCCGTGGTGAAGTTCCAGGGTCTCCTGGCACATGCCAGCGCCTGCGAGCGCGTTGGCGGCGTAGGGCAGTGAGGGCAGTTCGAAGGCCATGATGTTACTCCTTGGCAAAATGGAGAAGTCACTCCCTCAGGGATGAGGGGGGACCACTGTCATAATCGATCTCATTTATGAGGCGTGTTGGCAACGCTGTGTTCCATCGCGCCGATGAGAGCTGAGTAGTCCTCGTCAGCGTGCTGGCGGTTGGAAAGGCCCAGAGCCTGATCGGCTATGGCCATGGCGGGCATGAAGGCACCCACTTTACGTCCCGCATCCATCAGAAGGCCCATGTCCTTGGACATCAGGCGCGTCGGGAATTGGGATGGGAAGGACTTGTCCTGGCCCATTTTCAGTTTGCGCTTGTGATGAGGGCTGACAACAGCGACCTGCTGGAGTGTATCGAACAGAACATCGCGGTCGATACCCGCTTTCAGGCCGTAGCTCACACCTTCGGCAATGACATTGAGTGTGGCACCCATGACGCCATTCACGACGAGTTTAAGCCGCGCGGCAGAGCCAGCAGGCCCGGCGTGGATTGTCAGCTTGCCAATGACATCCAGAATCGGTTTGGCGCGTTCGACAGTCTCGGCATCCCCACCGACCAGCATGACCAGGTCGCCGGTTTCGGCTTCGGGTGTACTGCCTGACATCGGGGCGTCCAGAACGACAAACCCGTTTTCGGCAGCGAGTTTGGCGAGAGCCAGAGCCTGTTCCGGAGACACGGTTGACGTGTCGAGCACCAGTTTTCCAGCGGATATGCCCGCGAGCATTCCGTTTTCTCCCTGAAGGGACTGGTTCTCAGCAGCATCATTGGGAACGCAAAGGATGATGACGTCAGCAGCCTCGGCAATGGCGCGCGGGGAGGAAAGCATCTCCGTTTCGTCTTTGCCGCCGGAGGGCGCAAAGGCCACGACGGAATATCCGGCGCGTCGGAGGTTGGCGCCCATCCGCTGGGCCATGGCGCCGTAGCCGATAAAACCGATTTTCATATCGGGCATGCAAACAGGCTCCTTACGATGCGTTGCTTCAGTTCACGCACTATGGCTGCCAGAGTTTCATTCAGATCGGAAATTGATCATGGCGATTTTTCGCTATCCACGTCCTGCACCATCGGAGATTACCCCAAAAGAGGTTTATCTTTCTCGCCGGGGAATGCTGGGAGGGAGTGCCATGAGTCTCATGGCTGCTCTTGCCGGGACGGCTGAAGCGGATGCTCTCAAAGCACATCCTGGCCCTTATTCGGGCGGCCTCACGCCCACGCCGGAAGAATTCGTAACCGGGTACAATAATTTTTATGAATTCGGGATGGAGAAGGATGATCCTGTTTCTCATGCAGGTGATTTCCACCCACTGCCGTGGACACTCGAAATCTCAGGGATGGTGAAGAAGCCTCAACGCATTGATGTTGGAGCACTGTTAAAATCCTCTGACATTGAAGAGCGCATTTACCGCATGCGCTGTGTCGAGGCATGGTCCATGGTTATCCCGTGGGATGGCATTCCGCTGGCGAAGCTTCTAGCCTTGGCTGAGCCTGACAGTAATGCTCGCTATGTCGCTTTTGAAAGTGTTGTCAGGCCCTCTGAAATGCCGGGGCAGAGCAGTGCCTTTTCAGGAATTTCGTGGCCCTATGTTGAGGGTTTGAGGCTGGATGAGGCCATGAACCCGCTCACATTGCTCGCCGTCGGTATTTATGGCGAAAGCCTGCCCAACCAGAACGGTGCTCCCATCCGGCTTGTTGTGCCGTGGAAATATGGTTTCAAGGGAATTAAATCCATCCAGCGTATCCGTCTGCTGGACCGGCAGCCTCCTACGACATGGAACCGATTGGCGCCAGACGAATATGGCTTTTACGCCAACGTCAATCCGCAGGTTGACCATCCGCGATGGAGCCAGGCGAGTGAACGTGTCATTGGCTCCAAGACTCTCTTTGGCACGAAGCGTCAGCCAACACTGATGTTCAACGGCTATGCCGAGCAGGTCGCCAGTCTCTATAAAGGCATGAACCTGCATGAAAGCTTCTAGAGTATCAGGGAAAAGCACTGCTTTTTTACGGAGATACTGGCACGTCGTGCTTTATCCCCTTGGTCTCGTTCCGGCTGCCTGGCTGGTCTGGCAGGGACAAAACGGAGAGCTTGGTGCTGATCCAGTCAATGTCTTTGAGCGCAGCTTAGGTCTTTGGGCTTTCCGGTTTCTGCTGATCTGTCTTGCGCTTGCTCCGATGCAAAAAATTATCGGCATCAATCTGCTAAGGTTCAGGCGGTTGACCGGATTGCTAGCGTTTTTCTATGCTGTAATGCATCTGGCCTCTTATCTCGTGCTGGATCTCCAGTTTGATATTTCGATTTTCTGGCGAGATGTAACGCGCCGCCCATTCATCATTTTGGGAATGGTGGCGCTGGTGTTGCTTTTGCCGCTCGCCGTGACATCAAACCGCATCTCAATGCGAGGGCTCAAGCGAAACTGGAAGCGGTTGCATCGACTGGTCTATGTCGCTGCCGTTCTGGCAGGCATACATTTCTTTCTCTCGTTCAAAACACTGAACAGCACGACTGCCTTTTATCTGACGGTAATGGGGCTGGTGCTGATGACAAGAGTGCCAGCGCTCGTGAGCGCTGGCAGGAGCGTGTTCATGCGCTCGGGCGCAAGGCGCTCCTGATCTGCGGAATAAGCTTTATCAAAGCATTTTTGCGCTGAGTTAGAAGGTCAGGTGCAGCTTCTTCAGAGAGAGGGTGGCATGCATCGGCAAGCAGGAGCCCGTCTGGCAGGCATGTAATGTCGCCAGGTCGGAAATCCAGCCGCGTCAGAGGAATGCCACAGGCTCCAAGAACGGCGATATGAGCGCTGATGCCCAGAACCAATACGAGGCGTAGCCCACTCATGTCCTGCAATTCCTCGCACAGCGCGGCACTACAGAATTCCATGTCGGTGGGGAGGGGAACCTGTTCTGGCGGAAGGTGGCGGGTAACGGGCGTGATCCGCGCCTGAATGAGAAGCGGATCACGATTGTCGTCAGTGAAACAAATTCCCTGTGCTTCCAGAAACGGCACAAGGGTCTTGATGGCTTTTTCCGGATCGAGACAGACAATCAACAGCTCAGCGGTAAGAGGCCCAAGGCCTTCCTTTGGGGACAAGGATGGCTGGACCACTGAACGAACAGGTGAGTGACCGTCTGATGGTGTTGAACCGGAAGAAGCCTGGGGCGTCATGTATCGCTGCTCTCGTCACTGTTAATGTCTGCTGGATGACGAACCGGAGGAGCCTGACGCGGCCTCGTTTCTGACTGGCGCCGTGTGAAGGACGGAGCAATGTCAGCCAACTCCACGAAGCGGTCAGCCTGTCTGCGCAGGTCATCGCCGATCATGGGCGGGGTCGAGCGCATGGAAGAAATGACAGTCACGCGTACGCCACGGTTCTGTGCAGCCTCAACAGCTCGGCGCAGATCCGAGTCGCCACTGATGATGACGGCATGATCCAGTCTGGAGGACTGCTCAAGCAGATCTACGGTGAGTTCGACATCCATATTTCCCTTGATACGGCGTCTTCCTGAATGATCCGTAAACTCTCGGGCATTTTTCAACACAAGGTGGTAGCCGTTGTAGGCCAGCCAGTCTGTCAGTGGGCGAAGTGGAGAATAGTCGTCCGTCTCAGGCATGGCGGCATAATAGAAGGCGCGCTGAAACTGACTCTGGCTTTCAAACAGACTGCGAAGGCTACGGAAATCTACTTCAAATCCAAGGTTGCGTGCGGCGTGATGAAGGCTCGCCCCATCGATGAAGAGAGCGGTGCGTTCGTTTTGACGCAAAATCATATGATATTCCTGGTTGTAAAATGTGTTGTCTCGCCTGACAGAGACAGGCCCCAACGATAGAACATGAAACGATTCAGCCAGCGTTTAAGTTTGGTCAGGATTATGGCAGAAAAGCGGGGCTGCGTTGCATTGGCATGAACAGCATGCTAATGCCAGCCTCTTCTGTATTCATTTTCTATAGTTTTACCCGAAGGGGGCCAGTCGCATGGCGCGTGTAACCGTCGAAGATTGCATCGAGAAGGTTCCAAACCGTTTCGAGCTGGTTCTGCTGGCTGCCCAGCGTGCCCGCGCACTCTCCCGTGGCGAAGAGATGCTGCTCGATCGTGACAACGACAAGAACCCGGTCGTTGCACTTCGTGAGATCGCTGAAGACAAGCTGAACCTTGGTAGCCTGCGTGACGGCATCATCCGTTCGCTCGCCCGCGCTCCCGAGCCGGAGCCTGTGGACGAAGAAGTCATGGACATCATCCCGACGGACCAGAACATTTTCGGTCTGCAGGACGTTTCGGCTGAAGAAGAGCATGCTCACATGGCAGACAACATGTCCGCTGATGAAGCTGCTGCCATTGAGGCAGAGCTGGGTGGCCGGGGCCGCCGCTGATTTTCTCTGCTTTATCCTGACTGAGGGGGGTATGCTTCATGCCTGACGCATCTCCTCCTGTTGAGCGCACCGCTGTCGCGACGGGAGACTTCAAACCTTCCATCAGCGGGCTGCTCCGTCGGATCGAGAGTTACGATCCGACTGCCGATCTATCCCGCGTCGAGGCTGCCTATGATCTGGCAGCCGATGCTCATAACGAGCAGCGGCGGGATAACGGCGACGCTTACATTACTCACCCGATTGCTGTTGCCAATATTCTGGCAGGTTTCAGGATGGACACGACGTCCATCATCGTGGGGCTGCTGCATGATACGGTTGAGGATACAGGCGTTTCCTGTGCCTCTCTGAAAAATCGATTTGGCGAAGACGTTGCATCCCTCGTCGATGGTGTTACGAAGCTGACGCGGCTTGAGTTGCAGTCTGACCGGACGAAGCAGGCGGAAAACTTCCGTAAGCTTGTGCTGGCCATGTCACGCGATATCCGCGTGTTGATCGTTAAGCTCGCCGATCGTCTGCACAATATGAGGACGCTGCATTATGTGCAGCGCCTGGACCGGCGGCAGCGTATTGCCCGTGAGACCATGGATATCTATGCGCCGCTCGCCGAGCGCATTGGTATGGACCGGGTCAAGACGGAGCTTCAGAATCTTTCCTTCGCCCAGCTTGAGCCGGAAGCAGACGCCACGATCCGTGCGCGTTTGAACTTCCTTCGCGGGCAGGGCGCAGACATTATTGAACACATTCGCAAGGAGCTGATTGCTCTTTGTGCGGAGGCGGGTCTCGACAAGGTCGAAGTGACCGGGCGCGAAAAATCTCCCTTTTCAATCTGGGAGAAGATGCAGCGACGCAATGTGGCGTTCGAACAGCTTTCAGACATCATGGCGTTCCGTCTGCTCGTTCCAACTCGTGATGCCTGTTACATGGCTTTGGGTGCCATTCATGGCGCCTATCCGATGATTGCGGGCCGCTTCAAAGATTATATTTCCACCCCAAAGGCCAACGGTTACCAGAGCCTGCATACGGGGGTGACACTCCGTCACCCGCGTAACCAGAAGATTGAAGTGCAGATTCGCACGGCGGAAATGCACGATCTTGCTGAAAACGGCGTAGCCTCGCATTGGGCCTATAAAGAAGATGCGACGCCAAGCGAGCGTGAAGCCGCAGCGCTATCTTCGGCTTTTGGTGCGGGTAGCAGGAAGCTGCGTTGGGTACAGGATCTTCTGGATATTCTGGAAGACAGCCAGGCCCCGGACGAGTTCCTGGAAAATACCAAGCTTGAACTCTATCAGGACCAGGTTTTCTGCTTTACGCCCAAAGGGCAGTTGATCTCGCTTCCCCGGGGCGCGACACCTGTCGACTTTGCCTATGCCGTTCATAGTCAGGTGGGCGATACCTGTGTCGGAGCTAAGGTAAACGGGCGGCTTCTGCCGTTGCGTCATGAGCTCCAGAACGGTGATCAGGTCGAGATCATGACGGCTCGTGGCGGTACACCGTCGCCGTCATGGGAGCGGTTTGTTGTTACGGGTAAAGCTCGTGCGCGCGTGCGCCGGTTTGTGGCCGCACAGCAGCGTCAGGTACATCTGGACAATGGGCGTGCAGCCATTGCCAAGGCCTTCCGTCAGGAAGGTGTCGATGGCTCTGAAAAGGTTCTTGACGGAATCCTCAAGGAGCTTCGGCAGAGCTCTATCGAAGATCTCTATGTGGCTGTCGGGAACGGACAGTTGGGTCCGAAGGATGTGGTCAATACCGCATATCCGGATCTGCGGCAGAATGGTCGGGCGCCTCGGATGGTGCCGGGGCTGTCACCGCGCTTTGGTCAGTCGCTTCTTTTGGGGGCGGGGAGCGCGTCTGCGCGTCCGGCGCCTGTTGTTCAGTCCACCAATATTCTCAAGGGTATTGGAACGGGGATTGCGACGAGTTTTGCCGGATGCTGCCGCCCGCTGCCAGGCGACCCGATTGTCGGCATCATAGCGCAGAGCAAGGGGGTGACGATCCATCGTCGTGGGTGCCAGAATCTGTCGAGTTTTGCAGATACGCCAGAGCGCTTCATTGAGGTGGACTGGGATTATGAGGCGCTCGGAAGACGTAAGGATGCAGTTCCTTACACGGCGCGCCTTTCAGTTGTCGCGGCGAATGAGCCCGAAGTGCTGGCAACCCTGACCAATACGGCAGCCAAATACAATGGCAGCGTCATCAACCTCAAGATTGTGAACCGTCAGCTCGATTTCATGGAAATCTTGGTTGATCTTGAAGTTCGCGATCTAAGGCATCTCTCGTCACTTATTGCCGCGTTCCGGACTGCCGTGGGTGTGATGCAGGTGGAGCGCGCGAAGGGATGACGGCGTGATTCTTGGCATGGGAACAGACCTGTGCATGATTTCCCGCATCGAACGCAGCATTGAACGGTTTGGAGATCGCTTTCTTGACCGGGTATTTACCGAAGCTGAGCGTAGTCACGCTGAGCGTCTGTCTGGTCCGGCGCGAACGGGAAGTTATGCCAAGCGTTGGGCGGCCAAAGAAGCGTGCGTCAAAGCCTTGGGGACGGGAGTTGCTGACGGTGTGCAACTTCAGGACATTGGGGTTCTGAACGATAAAAAGGGCGCTCCAAGGCTCGTTCTTTCCGGCGGAGCTCAGCTCGCCCTGGAGCGTCTGACGCCATCAGGATGTCGGGCAGACGTCCTTGTGAGCCTGACGGATGACCCTCCCTTTGCATTGGCGCAGGTCATCATTCAGTCTGTTAGGGTTTGAAGCGCTCGCCATTGCGGGCAAGCTGCGTTAAGAGCGTCCCATGACTCAGGAGAAAAGCCCCGTGAAGGGTTCAGAGAAGGCTGGTGCAAAGCCGGCGGCCCGTGAAGAATCTCTGGGAGAGAGCGTGCGCTGGCTTGCCCTTATGGTGCTGGCTGTCGTCGCCGTGCGTTCTCTGGTGTTTGAGCCGTTCAATATCCCCTCAGGCTCGATGATCCCGACGTTGCAGATCGGTGATTTCGTTCTGGTATCGAAATCCAGCTACGGCTATTCACGGTTTTCGTTTCCGTTTTCGCCCAATCTCTTTAACGGACGGATCATGGGCTCTGAGCCGCATCGTGGCGATGTGGCTGTTTTCCGGTTCACCCAGAACACTTCCGTTGATTACATCAAGCGGATTGTCGGACTGCCGGGTGATCATATCCAGATGACGGGCGGAAAGCTCTTCCTTAACGGAATTGAGGTGCCGCGGACGTCTCTGGGGCATTACGAAGTTGTGGACGAAAATAACCGTCTGTTGAGCGGCGACCGATATCGGGAAGCGCTGCCTGGCAGTGCCGGGCGCCCACCTGTCGAGCACGATATTCTCAAGCTGACGGACGAAGGCTTTGCCAACGACACGCCAGAATACGTCGTGCCGCAGGGTTATTTCTTCGCGATGGGTGACGACCGGGACGATAGCGCTGACAGTCGTTTCCAGGGCGATGGTCCGGATGATCTCGGCTATGTCCCGATGCAGAATCTTGTAGGGCGGGCGCCGCTTGTTCTGTTCTCCATGGATTTGCGGCATCCGGCATGGCAGTTCTGGTACTGGCCGGTCGAAATTCGCTGGAACCGTTTTCTGCATCCTGTCACATGAAACTTTCACAGGAAGAGGCCATGGAGGCCATGGAGCAGGCGCTCGGTCATCGCTTTGCGAACCGGGATCTGCTCGTGGAAGCTCTGACCCATCGTTCTGCGGTTAGCGGGCGTGATCCTCGTCGTGGCAAACGCACGCAGGGCCCTAAGGGAACCGGTTCGAACGAGCGACTGGAATTCATTGGAGACCGGGTGCTGGGCCTTCTGATGGCGGAGTGGCTGTTCGAACACTATCCGCTGGAGCAGGAAGGCGCGCTGGGTCCAAGGCATGCCCATCTTGTTTCCCGGCCGGTTCTGGCCGAAATCGCGGATAACATCCATTTGTCTTCGGCTCTGACGATTTCGCCGCATGAAGAGGCTGCCGGTATTCGCCGCCTGTCCAGCATCCGGGCAGATGCCATGGAAGCGCTGTTAGGTGCACTTTATCTGGATGCCGGGCTGGAGCCTGCACGGCGTGTTGTCCGTCAACAGTGGGAAGGGCGGATCGACAGTCATGCCCGTCCTCACAAGGAGCCCAAGACCCTTTTGCAGGAATATCTCCTGTCCAAGGGGCTCCCGCTCCCGAAATATGAACTCCTCGCCGCAGAGGGGCCGTCTCATGCGCCCGTGTTTCGTGTGGCCGTTCAGGCATTTGGCCTGACGGGGCATGGAGAAGCAGGCAGTAAGAGAGTGGCCGAAAGTGCGGCGGCAATAGATCTTCTGAAACGTCTTGGTCAGAACGTAGCGTCGTGAGGCGCATGTGGAAAAGGATTGGTACATGACCACACGCTGCGGTTTCGTGGCCCTTGTTGGGTCCCCGAATGCTGGAAAATCAACACTTCTGAACCGGATTGCCGGTGCCAAACTGTCGATTGTGAGCCCTAAAGCTCAGACGACACGCTTTCGCACGCTGGGAATTGTGGTTCGCAACAATGCTCAGATCATCCTTGTGGATCTGCCCGGTATTTTCAAGCCGCGCCGTCGGCTTGACCGGGCCATGGTCAACGCGGCTTGGACGGGATCCCAGGATGCGGATCTGACGCTTCTCCTGATCGACGCCAAGGCTGGTTTACGGGATGATGTTCGTGAGATCATTGGCAAGCTTGCGGGTAGCGGCAAGAGGGTCTGGCTTGTTCTAAACAAGACGGATCTTGTTGGCGCTGAAGAATTGCTGCCGCTGACGAAGGATGTCAGCAGCCTGATCAGCGTTGAATATGTGTTTATGCTGAGCGCCCGTTCCGGAGACGGCGTTGATGACCTGATGGATCATCTAGCACGTGAACTGCCGGAAGGTCCGTATCTCTATCCGGAAGACGATTTGACGGATCTTCCGGATCGTCTTCTCGCGGCTGAGCTGGTGCGCGAACAGATCTTCATGCAGACGCATGAAGAGATTCCCTATCAGGCGACAGTCGAGACAGAGAGCTTCAAGGAGCGTCCAGATGGATCAGTGCGCGTGGAAGTTACAATCTACGTGTCACGCCCTGGTCATAAGGCGATCCTGATTGGCGAAGGCGGCCATAAAATCAAATCCATTGGTGCACGAGCGCGAATGGAGCTTCAGGGCCTGCTTGAGCGAACCTGCCATCTTTTCCTGAACGTCAAGGAGCGAGCAGGCTGGGATGAAGAGAAGGCACGCCTGAGGGCGATTGGCCTCGAAGAGTAACAGGGTGGAAACGCTGTCAACGGGGCTTTTCATAAGAAGCCTCGTGTCTGACATCGCTTGTTCCCAGCCCTCTGCGTCTGTATGACAGGCGCAAAGTCACCACAAATCCAGCAAGAGACGGGCACGATGACCGAACAACGAGACAAAAGCCCCTCCTACAAACGTGTTCTGCTCAAGGTGTCAGGCGAAGCCCTGATGGGTAAGGGTTCGGGTGGAGTGGACCCAGAAATGGTAGACATGGTTGCTGCCGATATCGCCGCAGTTGTGGCGTCTGGTGTGCAGGTCTGCCTCGTTGTCGGTGGTGGCAACATTTTCCGTGGCCTGTCCGCGGCGGCACGTGGCATGGATCGTGCGCAGGGTGACTATGCCGGTATGCTGGCAACGGTCATCAACGCACTGATGCTCCAGAACGGTCTTGAACGTCAGGGGCTTGAGACACGCGTTATGACGGCTATCCAGATGGCCGCTATTGCTGAGCCCTATATCCGCCGTCGGGCAGTTCGTCACATGGAGAAGGGACGCGTTGTCATTTTCGCCGCAGGAACGGGTAACCCGTACTTCACGACGGATACAGCTGCTGCCCTGCGTGCTAACGAAATGGAATGCGACGCCGTGTTCAAGGGAACGCAGGTCGACGGCATTTATTCCGATGACCCACGTCGTAATCCAGATGCCGTGCGTTACGATCAGCTGACGTACATGGATGTTCTGGCACGTCAGTTGAATGTCATGGATGCTGCGGCAATCAGTCTTGCTCGTGAAAATAAATTGCCCATCGTGGTCTTCAACATGCATGCTCCGGGCGCGTTTGCAGCCGTTGTGCGTGGCGAAGGTCGCTTTACACGGGTTATCGAAGCAGGCTGATCGCCTCATTTTTAACGAACCTTTCAGGATATTCTCCTGAACTTACGTTGATTCAGAAAGGAACAGCTTAATGTCTGCTGACCTGAAAGACCTGATGGCTGACCTCACGCGCCGTATGGATGGTGCGATTGAGAGTCTGCGTCGTGACCTCTCTGGCCTGCGGTCTGGTCGTGCCAGCCCGAACCTGCTGGAGCCGATCCGGGTTGAAGCCTATGGCTCCGAAGTGCCGCTTTCTCAGGTGGGATCTATCGCTGTACCGGAAGCCCGGATGCTGACGGTTTCCGTCTGGGATCGTACGCTGGTTGGTGCAGTGGAACGTGCCATCCGTGATGGTGGCCTGGGTCTTAACCCTGCTGCTGACGGTCAGACGATCCGCGTTCCCATTCCGGTGCTGACGGAAGAGCGTCGTAACGAACTGGCGCGTGCAGCCAATCGTTACGCCGAAAACGGTAAGATCGCTGTACGTGGTGTTCGTCGTGACGGCATGGAACAGACGAAGTCGCTCGAAAAGAAGGGTGACATCAGTCAGGACGACATGAAGTCCTGGACGGATTCCGTGCAGAAGCTGACAGATCAGTACGTCAAGAAAGTTGACGATATTCTCGCGGAGAAAGAACGCGAGATCAAACAGGTCTGATACCTTCGTTGACAATGGGATCTCTTCCTCAGGCCAGCACACCTTCTCTTTCATCAAGAGAGGGGGAAGGCGCCACTGTTCCCGTCCATGTCGCCATGATCATGGATGGGAATGGGCGTTGGGCCCGTTCGCGCAATCTGCCAGTTGCAGCCGGGCACCGGAAAGGTGCCGAGGCTGTGCAGGATTGCGTTCGTTCGGCCATTCGCCAGGGCGTACGCTATCTGACGCTTTACGCTTTCTCTTCGGAAAACTGGCGGCGGTCTGCTGAGGAAGTCGGTGACCTGACATCGCTCCTGCGTTTCTATCTGCGCCACAAGCTCAATGAATTGCATGAGCAAGGGGTGCGTTTGCGCGTTATTGGAGAGCCTGAGCGGTTCGAAGGAGCATTGCGCGAGGAATTGCGCCGTGCGGAAGCAAAGACTGCTTCCAACACGACGCTGACTCTGACGCTCGCCCTGTCCTATGGCGGGCGAGCCGATATTGTTCAGGCGGCACGACGTCTTGCGGATCAGGTTGCCAGTGGAACATTGGCATCGTCCGATATTACTGAGGAACGTCTGGATCAGGCGCTTCAGACGTCCGATATGCCAGATCCGGATCTCGTTATTCGGACAAGTGGAGAATGCCGTCTCTCCAACTTTCTGCTCTGGCAGAGTGCTTACGCGGAACTGGTGTTCATGGACGTCCTGTGGCCGGATTTCGGGGAAGCCGAGTTCGTTCAGGCTCTCTCGCATTTTGCCGGGCGTCAGCGCCGTTTTGGCGGTCGACCAGCATGAGCGGATCTTCCCGGTGGTCTGATCTGAAGCTGCGTCTGACGTCAGCTGTCATTCTCGTTGTCGTTGCCGGGGGATGCCTCTGGCAAGGCGGCATGATCTATAACGCTCTCATCCTGCTGGCCATGTTCGGGCTGGTTTGGGAAGGGCTTACCCTCATCAAGCAGCCATTACACACCTGGCGCGGCGTCCTCCTTCTTCTCTGGCCGATGGTGTCAGGGGTTGCGGCCCTTCGCGGTGAATGGAGCGGCGCATTCTGGATGGTTTGGCCAAGCCTCATTTTTGGTATTCCAGCCTGTATTCCTGTTGTCGTCTCCATTCTGGGCGGTCTCTCGCTCCTCTGGCTTCGACATTTGCCCTATGGTTTAGAGAGCGTTCTGTTCGTGCTGTGCGTTGTGATCGCTAGCGACAGTTTTGCTTATCTGACAGGCCGCATCTTTGGTGGCCCTAAACTGGCCCCTTCAATCTCTCCCGGAAAAACCCGCTCGGGCGCAATTGGCGGCCTGATCGGTGCGTCTTTTGCCGGGGGAATGGTGGCCTGGCTGTCTGGAGCGGGCTTTGTGGGTGGTGGTCTCCTGTGGGGAGCGGTTCTGGGTGTTTTCTCCCAGAGTGGTGATCTGCTTGAAAGTGCGGCCAAGCGTAGACTGAACGTCAAGGATTCTGGCCGTCTGATTCCAGGTCATGGCGGTCTGCTGGATCGTTTTGATGGCCTACTGGCTGCGGCACCGCTTGCCGCGCTTTTGTCACTGGCAGTTGCGGGGCAGGTGTTCTGGTCTGCCACTCCTGCGGATCTGATAGGCGGGTCTGCGCATCGTATCATTCCTCAGGGGGAATCTTCTCATGATTGACGGTTCTGTGGCCACGCCTCGGCGGATCAGCGTTCTGGGCAGTACAGGTAGCATCGGGACTTCGACGGTCGATCTACTCAAGCAGATGGGCGGCGATATTGAAGTGCGGGCACTGGTCGGGGGGCGTAATGTTGCCCTTCTTGCGGAGCAGGCTCGTGAACTTCGCGCTGAAATTGCGGTCATTCACGATGAGAGCCTGCATGACGATCTGAAAGCACGGTTGGCAGGGAGCGGTATCCGCACCGCAGCCGGGCGTCAGGCCGTTATCGAGGCCGGTGCGATGGAAGCGGACTGGACCATGGCTGCCATCACAGGCGCAGCCGGTCTGGAGCCGACACTTGCTGCCGCGCGTAATGGTCATGCAATCGCGCTCGCCAACAAGGAAGCTCTCGTCTGTGCGGGCGATGTGATGCTTCGAGTTGTTGGCGAAGCTGGTGCGACGCTGCTTCCTGTTGACTCAGAGCATAATGCGATTGCCCAGGCCTTGGGTGGTTGTGACATGAGCACGGTCGAAAAGATCGTGCTGACAGCTTCAGGTGGCCCCTTCCGTCAGTCCACTCTGGAAGAGATGCGTGATGCGACGCTTGAAAAGGCGCTGAAGCATCCTACCTGGACGATGGGTGCGAAAATCACGATTGATTCGGCTTCCATGGCCAATAAGGGTCTTGAGGTTATTGAGGCGGCGCGTCTGTTTGGTCTGACAGAAGACCGCATTGATGTTTTGGTGCACCCTCAGTCTGTGGTGCATGGGCTCGTTCAGTTCCGGGATGGCAGTCTGGTCGCGCAGATGGGGTCAGCAGACATGCGTATCCCTATTGCTCACACACTTGCGTGGCCTGACCGCATGGAAACACCATGCCAGCGTCTGGATCTGACAGCTTTCGGGCGCCTCGATTTCGAGGCCCCAGATGAGACGCGTTTTATTCCCCTGCGACTTGCCCGTCAGGTTCTCAGGGCAGGAGGGGCTGCTCCCGCAGTTTTCTCAGCAGCCAACGAAGTTGCCGTGGACGCTTTTCTGAACCGTCGGATAGGATTCCTTGGTATTGGTGAAACCATCGATAGCGCTCTTCAGGCCATGACGGAAAATCCTGAACTGACGACGCTGGATGAAGTCCTGGAATGGGATGCGCGCGGCCGGGCATTGGCAGAAGAGCATATTCTTCGCGAAAGCGGCCGACTGCGGAACACAGTAAGCGAGACTGCCCTGCATGCATGATTTTCTGCGTACCATTCTTGCCTATGTTCTGATTCTTGGCGTTCTCGTGTTTATCCACGAGCTGGGCCATTACCTTGCTGCCCGGTGGCGCGGGGTAAAGGTTGAGACATTCTCCATCGGTTTTGGGCCGGCTCTTCGCCGGTGGCATGACAAATCCGGTACTGAATGGCGGCTGAGTGCAATTCCACTTGGTGGGTATGTCAAACCGCACGGGTTTGAAGGCCCTGACGATGCCACGGATGAGCAGAAAGCGGCCTGGATTCCCGGGCGTACCTTTCATGACAAGCCTGTCGGTTCCCGCGCGCTGGTGATCGTGATGGGACCTGTTTTCAATTTTCTGTTTGCGATTGTGGCGTTTACCCTGTTGTTCGCAACGGTGGGCAAGCCGCAGCTTCGCGGGGATATTTCCCAGGTTGTGGCAGGGAGTGCCGCAGAGAAGGCGGGCGTAAAAACGGGTGATGTCATTACCCGGATTGGCTCGCTTTCCATTTCCGGTCCTGAAGATGTCATGGGGACGGTATCGGCACGACCAGGCGCTGAGACCACACTTGAAGTGCGCCGGAATGGCCAGGATCTGACGTTGCCCGTGACAATTGGCAGCGTAAAGGCTGGCGCCCATCCGACTGGTGTTCTGGGCGTTGGTTTTGCGGCCTCTCCGGGGAAACCGGTTTCGCCGATCAAGGCGGCGATAATGGGTGTTCAGGAAACCTGGACCATGTCAGTGCGGACGTTGCAGGGCGTCTGGCAGATCATTTCTGGGCAGCGCAGTGCACGGGAGCTGGGCGGAACAATCCGAATCGCACAGATCTCTGGACAGGTCGCCAGCTATGGTATGGCCAGCATTGTGTCTTTCATGGCGCTTCTGTCTATCAATCTGGGGCTGATCAACCTCTTCCCGATCCCTGTTCTCGATGGTGGACGACTGATCTTTTATGCCGTCGAAGCCATTAAGGGGCGCCCGGTTTCACGCCGTGTGCAGGAAGTCAGCATGCAGGTCGGAATGGCGCTTATCGGCGCGCTTTTCCTCTTTTCAACAGTGAATGACCTCACGAATCTGGGTCTGTTTCACTGGATGTTTCACGCAGGAAGCTAATGTGAGATACGCCCGGTAACTCTTCGTGAGTGAAGGGAGATCTTGCATGGTGGGGGGATTTTCGGATACCTCCGCCAATGGCGTAGCGTGTCAGGCGCCTGCAAAAAATCTGTTACAAGGAAAACCGGTTTGTCAGGATCACGGTCAAGAGGTTCCCGGTCCCCGAACATGCGCTTGATGCTGCTGGCATCTGCATGTCTTCTCCCGACCGCTCTCGGTGTGGCGGAGGCCCGTTCTGCTCGTCAGCACCAGACATCAGGTGCAACCTCAGGCAACAACGTGATCCAGGCCATTTCGGTCACTGGTAACACGCGTATCGAGACCAGCACGGTCCTGTCGTACATGGTTGCCCAGCCAGGTGACTCGTTCAACCAGGACGATCTGGATCGCTCCCTGAAGACGCTCTATGCAACGGGCCTTTTCAAGGACGTTACCCTTCACCGTGAGGGCAATACTCTCCTGGTGAATCTGGTTGAGAACCCGATCGTCAATCGCATTGTCTTTGAAGGGAATCACGCCCTGAAGGATGAAGATCTCCGCAAGGAAATCAGTCTTCGTCCCCGTGCAGTGTTTTCCTCACAGACCACGGCTGCTGATCGTCAGAAGATCCTGAACCAGTATGCGGGCAAGGCGCGTTTCGGGGCGACTGTAACGCCGCAGATCATCAAGCTTTCTCATAATCGCGTGGATGTTGTCTTCAAGATCAACGAGGCTCAGCAGACGCTGATCCATAAGATCGTCTTTGTTGGCAATCATGCGTTCAGTGAAGCCCGTCTGGCTCAGGTGATTTCGTCCAAAGAGAACACCTGGTATCGCTTCTTCTCATCTTCTGATGAGTATAATCCTGAGCGTATCAAGTATGACGCAGAGTTGCTGCGCCGCTTCTACCTTCACAACGGATTTGTCGATTTCCACATGATCGACGCGACGGGCGAGCTTTCTCCCGATCACAAGTCTTTCTACGTGACGTTCACCATCCATGAAGGTGAGCAGTATCGCATCGGCAAGATGGACGTTCGTTCCACGGTGCGTCGCGTCACGCCGGAAATGATGCGCAAGCACATCGAGCTGTTCAAGCATCAGATCTATGATGGAACTGCCATCCAGCATAACACCACGAACATGCAGGAGTGGTTGCAGGCTCAGGGGCATCCGTTTGCGATGGTGCGCTCTGAAATTGCCCGTAATCCGGAAAAGCGGATTGTTGACCTTCTGTTCGATGTGACTGAAGGGCCGCATGTTTATGTCGAGCGTATCGACATCAACGGCAACACGATCACCCGGGATAATGTGATCCGACGCAATCTGCCCATGGCAGAGGGCGACCCGTATACCCCGTTTGACAAGAAGTATTCCAAGCTGGCCCTTCAGGACCTCGGATATTTCAGCACGGTGTCTGTTGATCAGACGCAGGGCTCCGCTCCTGACCGTGTGAACGTGTCTGCCAACGTGGTCGAGAAGCCGACTGGTGAGTTCTCACTGGGTGGTGGTTACTCCACAGACGTTGGTGTGCTGGGTAATGCGTCCATCAAGCAGCACAACATGCTTGGCACGGGTATCGACGCCGGTATCTCGGGTACGGTTGCGTACTATGAGAAGCAGGCTGACATCTCCATTACGGATCCGTACTTCCTGAACCGTAACCTGGTTGCTGGCGCTGATTTCTACTTCATCCAGAATAACTACCAGACGTATCAGAGCTATAAAGAATCCCAGTACGGTATGAGCCTGCGTCTGGGGTATGCGTATAACCGCTATCTGTCGCAGTCCTTTAGCTACACGCTGGTCGATCGTCAGGTTGGCAACTTCTATGATGCGAAGACCGTGGCTGAGAACCCGGATTACATTGAATGGGTTCCATCCAAGTATGTTCGTGACTCAGCCGGCTGGTCCGTCCTCTCGCAGCTCAGCACCTCTCTGACGTATGATCGCCGTGATCGACGCATGAACCCTCATGACGGGTACATGATGAAAGTCGGTGGTGATTTTGCTGGTCTGGGCGGCGATGCGAAGTACTATCGCGTCAAGGCTGACGGTGCATATTATCTGCCGCTCGACCAGCTTACAGGTAGCCACGACTGGACCCTTCAGTTCAAGGGTGGCGTCGGTTACATGGGCGACTGGAGTGACTCCGGGCGCCGTAACATCATCGATAACTTCTACCTGGGTGGTGAAAACCTGCGAGGCTTCTTGCAGGGTGGTGTTGGCCCGCGTTCGGGGCATATCTGCACCACCGCACAGCGGACTTCGAGCGGATCTTGCCCGACACTCGCCTATCTCCCACGGGCAGGTCAGGAAGATCTGTTGGGTGGCCGTTTCATGTATACGGCTTCTGCACAGCTTAACTTTCCGATGCCAATGGGTGACGATCTTGGAATTTCCGGTCGTTACTTTGTGGACGCGGGTAGTCTTTCCAGTGTTCGCGTAAAGCAGAAATATACGGATTACTCACGCCGCGACCAGTCGGGCTACGAATACACCCCGATCACGGGTGACACCATGATCCCGCGTGTTTCCACGGGCCTCGGTATCTCCTGGAAGAGCCCATTCGGCCTTGTGAATATTGATGGTGCCATACCGCTGCGTAAGGAGAAGGGCGATCGTCTTTACCCGCTGCGCTTTGGCTTTGGGCAGCAGTTCTAAGAACTGCGTGTCTGACTTCGAGCTCCAAGCACTTCCATCCCCTTTCCCAGAGGTGGTTATGACCTTTATTTCCCTGATGCGCCCGGCCTCGGTCGGTGCGCTTCTGGCTGCGACGGTTCTTGCTGTTGCACCCGCTGCTCACGCCCAGGCCGCCAACAACGGTGGATGGTTTGTTCCCAAGGCCGCACATCCGGATGCACCGGCTGCTGCACGTCCGGCACCTCGCCGCAGTGTGCCCATGGCTGAGGCGCCTGTTGAAGACGAGCAGGCTGCTCCGAATGCACAGCAGGCTCCCCCGGTTCTGCCGTTGCCGCCGATCCCTAATCCGCCAACTGTTGCGAAGGGCGCTGCGCCACCAGCTGCAGTCATTGGTGTGATCAATGTTCAGGCTGTCATGCAGATGTCGTCTGCTGCGCAGGAGATCCAGCAGGTTCTTGGCGCACGTCGTGACAAGCTGGCACAGGCTGTGCAGCGTGAAGAGGGTGCGTGGCGTGGTGAGCAGCAGAAGCTGCAATCCGAAGCCCGCAGTCTTACAGCTGACCAGATCCAGCTTCGTGAGCGCCATCTTCAGGAGCGTCGCGCCAAGGATCAGCGAGATTTTGGTAATCAGGCTCGTATTGTTCAGGAAGCTGCGCAGGTTGCCTTCCACCAGATCGAGCGTGAGCTTGAACAGGGTAACGGCATCATTGCCGCGGTTGCCGGTGCGCATAACATGAACCTGGTTCTGCATGCCGAGCAGGTTGTGCTGCATGTGGGCGAGCAGGACATCACGGAAGAAGTGGCAAACCAGCTGAACAAGACGCTGCCGCACGTGTTTATTCCTGACGAAGGCGTGGATCCTGAGCAACTCGCCAAGTCTGGCAAGATGCCAACGACGGCAGACGAACAGCGTGCGCCGCAGGGTCCTGAACAGGCAGCGCCAGCTTCGGCTCCCGCGCAGCCTGAGTCCGTTCTCCGGCAGCATCGCTGAGGCCTGATCCCGTGGCTGATAAGGTACTCACCGAAAACCGACCTGGTGATGAGCGCTTCTTCCTGAGAGCTGGACCTTTTGGTCTGGCTCATCTTGCGGAAGTATCGGGAAGCGAGGTTCGTCCTGCTGCTGAAGGGCAGGAGGATCCAGTCAGTTTCCGCGGGGTTGCCCCATTGCACGTTGCGGGACCGGAAGACGTGAGTTTTCTGGATAATCGCCGCTACCTGCCTCTTCTGGAAAAAACGCGTGCAGGGGTGGTCATTCTTGCGCCGGCTTTTGCCGACAAGCTGCCAGCACATACGGCGGGCCTTGTCTGCAAAACGCCCTACCTTGCATGGGCACGCATTGCAGCGCTCTTTCATCCTGCACCGTCATCGACGGGTGTTCGTCATCCTTCGGCTTATGTCAGTGAGACAGCTGAGATCGGTGAGAATGTCGAGATTGGGGCTTTCGCTGTTGTCGAAGACGGCGCGAAAATTGGCTCGGGCACACTGATTGGTGCGCATGCCGTGATTGGTCGGAGTGTCGAGATCGGTGAGCGTTGCCGCATTGGCAGCCATGTCAGTCTGACGCACGCCCGTGTCGGGAACCGGGTAACATTGTATCCCGGCGCGCGCATTGGTCAGGACGGATTTGGTTTTGCTGTCGGTCCTGCTGGTTTCGAGACCGTGCCGCAGCTTGGTCTGGTTGTCATTGAGGACGACGTTGAGATCGGTGCTAACTCAACGATTGATCGTGGCTCCATGCGCGATACGATCATTGGGGCAGGCACGCGGATCGATAATCTGGTTCAGATCGGACACAATGCCCAGCTCGGAAAATGCTGCATTGTTGTTTCGCAGGCTGGTATTTCCGGCTCGACCGAGCTTGGCGATTTCGTCACGATCGCTGCTCAGGCCGGCCTGATCGGTCACATCAAGATTGGTGACAAGGCCCGTGTTGGGGCTCAGTGCGGTGTCATGTCTGACGTGGATGCGGGAGCGGATGTTATCGGTAGCCCCGCCATGCCCTTCCGGGAATTCTTCCGGAACGTAGCCACTTTGCGGAAGCTCTCCCGCAAAAGCGGCGACTGACCTTTCCGGTGACGGATGGTATCCCGTAGCCAGTTTTGCTAAGGGAGGCCATCCGCACTGCTCGGAGAGCAGAAAACTGACAAAATTTTCCCTTAGAAGGGCATGGTGAACAAAATGGATCGAGTGGACGCTCCGGCTGAAAAGACGACCCCGGCAGAAGGGGCTTCGGGAACGCATCAGGTTCCTGAGAGCATCGACATTCTGCAGATCATGCAGGCGATCCCTCATCGCTATCCGTTCCTGCTGATCGACAAGATGCAGGAAATCAAGGCTGGTGAGTCCGCTGTTGGCATCAAGAACGTCACAGTGAACGAGCCCTTCTTTCAGGGGCATTTTCCTTCCCATCCGGTGATGCCTGGCGTTCTGATCATCGAAGCCATGGCTCAGACAGCTGCGACGCTTGTTGTCCTGACGCTTGGCAAGGCCTTCGAAGGGAAGCTGGTATATTTCATGACCATTGAAGGCGCCAAGTTCCGCCGTCCGGTTGGGCCGGGTGATCAGCTTCGTATTGAAGTGGTCAAAGAGCGGTCGCGGGCGAATGTCTGGAAATTCAAGGGCATTGCACGTGTTGACGGCGTTGCCGTTGCAGAGGCAACCTTCAGTGCCATGATCATGGGCTGAACTGATGCAGATTGCAGGAAAACGATCCGATAGCGCTGAGATTCACGCGACTGCTCTTGTCGATGAACGTGCCCGAATTGGGGAAAATGTTCGCATTGGCCCGTGGTGCATCGTCGGGCCTCACGTGACACTTGGCGACGGTGTGCACCTGCATGCTTCGGTGATTGTCGATGGGCACACGACCCTTCGTGAGGAAGTAGAAGTCTATCCCTTCGTCACGATCGGCATGGCACCGCAGGATCTCAAATACGCTGGAGAGCCGACGCTCTGCGAGATCGGTGCGAGAACGATCATCCGTGAAAACGTTACCATTCATCGTGGAACGGCGCAGGGACATGCACTGACGAAAATTGGCGCGTCCTGCCTGATCATGGCAAATGCTCATGTGGCGCATGACTGTGTTCTCGGTGATCGTGTGATCATCGTGAACAATGTTGTCATGGGCGGCCATGTCGAGATTGCTGACGATGCAAAGGTGATGGGATCAGCAGCGCTCCATCAGTTCGTGCGCATTGGTCGCGGCGCTGTCGTAGGTGGCGTCTGTGGCGTCGAAATGGATGTCATCCCCTACGGAAGTGTTCTCGGGAATCGTGCCCGTCTGGTCGGACTGAACTGGATCGGGCTGAAGCGCTCTGGCGTCGGCCCGGAAGAAATGCAGGCCATGCGTCGCGCCTTTCGGACACTCTACCCTCGGCATGGCAGCACGGAGGTTGTGCTGGAAGCCCGCATTGCAGATGTACGGCGGGAGTATGGTCATTTGCCGCGTATTGCTGAGATGCTGGACTTTATGGAAGCGCCAAGCCGCCGCGGGCTGACACGTGTGGCCCGTAATGAGGGGCTTTCCGAAACCGAAGGGGCCTGAGCGTGATGGGGGCAGGTTGCGTCGGTATTCTGGCCGGGGCGGGCCCCTTGCCTGCAAAGGTCGCTGCGGCTGCCCTGGAAAAGGGAAAGTCGGTTTTTGTGGTCGGCTTTCGTGATTTTGCGGACATGGCCCGTCTGGCACCTTATCCACATGAAATCATCCGCCTTGCTGCTGTAGGAGAAATCTTGGCAGCCCTTAAAAAGCATGGATGCCGGGAACTGGTTCTGATCGGACCGGTTCGACGCCCTGCGTGGCGTGACCTTCGCCCTGATGCGGAAGGGGCGCGTGTTCTTGCACGTTTGGGACGTGCGATCTTCCTTGGCGATGACGGGCTTCTCGGAGCAGTTGTGCGCGTGCTCGGGGAAGAAGGGTTCATTGTTCGCGGCGCCCACGAATTCCTTGATCATGCGACCGGTAAGAGCGGGACGCTTGGTCGCGTTGTGCCAGACGAACAGGCGCGTCAGGACATCGCACGTGGTGTTCAGGTGCTGCGGGCCATGGCTGCGCTGGATATTGGGCAGGGGTGTGTCGTTCAGAGCGGTCTGGTTCTGGCTGTCGAAGCTCTTGAGGGCACGGATGCCATGCTGGGACGCTGCGGCAAACTGATGCAGGCTGGCAGTGGCGGCGTTCTTATCAAAATGCCCAAAAGCGGACAGGACCTGAGGGCAGATATGCCGACAATAGGTCCTGAGACGCTGGAAAATGCGGCCCGGAACGGATTGAGGGGCGTTGCGTTTCAGCCTGGTGTCACGTTGTTGACAGACCCTGACCGCTGCGTCGCCTTGGCTGACCGATACGGGCTATTCCTTTACGGGCTGACAAGCGAAGATCTGAAAGAAGAAAAATGAGCACATTTCTGCACACGATGGTTCGTATTCGAGACATTGATCGCAGTCTGGCGTTCTACAGCCTTCTTGGCATGAAAGAACTGCGCCGCAAGGAAGTTCGTGAAGGCCGTTACACACTCGTTTTCATTGGATTCGCTGATAATGAGAACGGACAGGCTGAAATTGAGCTGACCTATAACTGGGATCAGGAAACGGATTACGACGTCGGCACGGGATTCGGCCATTTTGCGATTGGCGTCTCGGATGTGGCCGCGCTTGTAGAGGCTGTCCGGATTGGTGGCGGCAAAGTGACCCGTGAAGCCGGGCCACTGAAGTTCGGCACGATCATCATTGCCTTCGTGGAAGATCCAGACGGCTACAAGATTGAGCTTATTGAGAAGAAGTAGGTTTCTTCAGGAGGCGCAGTGCTTTTTCCAGCGCCTCGACAATTGTTCCTGCATGTTTTCTGACGGATTCGTCTGAATGGGATGTCAAGATGTCCGCACACAGCATCGCCGGGGACAGGGCATTTCGCAGATCATGTCGAAATGCCTTGGAGTCGTCAGTTGATGACGGTGGCGGAGCGGGATTTTGGCTCATATCCTTAAGTTCCTGAGAGTGTAGCATTGACAGGGAAGGGTCGGGTGAGTACAAGCCCGGGTCTCATTCACCGGGCGTTTCGTGCGCCCGATCGACGCGGATGTCCAGAGAGGCGTCTGCATGGTTTTAAAGGATCGATGTCATGAAGCGCACGTATCAACCCTCCAAGCTGGTTCGTAAGCGTCGTCACGGTTTCCGTGCACGCACTGCTACAGTCGGTGGCCGCCGCGTGCTGGCAAACCGTCGCACCAAGGGCCGCTCGAAGCTCTCCGCCTGAGCCAGAACCACACAGCTGGCCGCCTGAAAAAGCGGCCGCAGTTTCTGCGTGTTGCCGGGAAGGGACATAAGGTCGCTACCCCGGGAATGGTTGTGCAGATGCTGCAGGATGATAGCCAGCCTGATAGCCGTGTCGGCTTTACCGTCACGAAAAAGGTTGGAAACTCTGTCATCCGCAACCGCACAAAACGCCGCCTCCGAGAGGCGTTGCGTCTTGTAGCGCGTGAGGACGGTCTTCCTTCGGGAGACTTTGTCCTGATCGGCCGTGATGGTACGCGCCGACGAGAATTTTCCCTTCTTCAGGATGATCTTCGTAAAGCGCTCCGCAAGGGCTTGGAAAAATGACACGCCTTTTCAATAAGGCTGTCACTGTCTTCCTGCTTGCGTTGATCGACGCTTACAAGCTGTTCATCAGTCCCTATCTGGGTCGAAACTGTCGTTTCGAACCGGGGTGCAGCACCTATGCCATCATGGCAATCAAAGGGCATGGGCCTGTTCGGGGCGGCTGGCTGGCATTGAAGAGAATCCTCCGCTGTCACCCCTGGTCAAAAGGGGGATGTGACCTCCCGCCCGAGGCTCATCGGCATTAAAAACGCGTGCGCCTATTGTTTTGGTAACGGTTTTCGGCCACTTGAGGCTCAGCATTCCTCCGTTAGAGACGAAAGACCGGCATCAGCCCGATGGAAATCAAGCGCATCATTGCGGCCATTATCCTCTCGGCCCTCATCCTGATCGGTTTCGACTATTTCATGCCGAAACCCCGTCCGGACAGTCATCCGGCTGTGACGCAAACCACTGCGACACAGTCTCCGTCCACTCCGGCTGTTGCTGGTCCGGCTCCGGCCTCGCCTGAACCGGAAGTGGTCGCTCGTCGCATTGCGATTACCAGCGACGACGTGCAGGGCTCCCTGAACCTCAAGGGTGCGCTTCTGGATGATGCGGTGCTGACGAAGTACCGTGCCACTCTTGCAAAGGACAGTCCGCTTGTCCGTCTGCTGGACAAGCCCGGCAGCGAGCATCCGAACTTCTTCGTAATTGGCTGGAGCAACGCTCCGGGGTCCAATGCGAAGGTTCCGGATCTGAACACGGTCTGGACCAGTGCGGACGAGGCACTCTCTCCTGGTCATCCGGTCACGCTGACATGGGATAACGGCGAAGGTCTGATTTTCTCGATCTACCTTTCAGTTGATGAGCATTATATGTTCTCGGCTGTGCAGTCGGTGGAGAATCATTCCTCCCAGCCTGTTGCGCTGCTTCCGTTCCAGCGTGTGCAGCGTGACTATCAGGCTCCGGAAGGTTTCTGGACGGCACATGAAGGCCCTATTGCTGTCATGGACGGTCGCCTGAACGACGAGACCTACAAAAATGTTCGTAAGGGCGCTGAGCATCCTGACCACACGTTCTGGGCCAAGGGTGGTACAGGTGGCTGGGGCGGTATCAGCGACAAGTACTGGTTGACGGCCGTTGCACCTGACGCCACGTCTTCTGTGACGGCGAGCTTTGCTTACGTTCCGGAACATGCAGGGTCCTATCGTATCAGCTTCGTGTCTCAGGCTCCGCAGCAGATCATGCCGAATGGCACTGTTACGCAGACGAGCCATCTTTTTGCTGGTGCAAAGGTGCCAAGCCTTCTGCAGGCTTACAGCAGCAACCTGCACATTACGGACCTCGACAAAGCCATCGACTTTGGGTGGTTCAGCTTTCTGACGCGTCCGATCCTGTATCTGCTGCACTGGCTGTATCTGCATCTGGGCAATTTCGGTCTGGCGCTGATGGCGCTGACGCTGATCGTCAAGATTGTGCTCTTCCCGCTTGCGTCCAAGGCGGCAGGATCTTCAGCGCGCATGCGTCTGCTAGCTCCGAAGATCAAGGAGATCCGTGAGAAGAACAAGGACGACCCGATGGTGATGAACCAGAAGGTCATGGCGCTCTACCGCGAAGAGGGTGTTAGCCCTGCCAGTGGGTGCCTTCCTGTTCTGATCCAGGCTCCGATCTTCTTCTGCCTCTACAAGATGCTGAACATCAGCATTGACGAGCGTCATGCACCGTTCTTCGGCTGGATTCATGATCTGTCTGTCCCAGATCCGACGAACATTTTTAACCTGTTTGGTCTGATCCCCTTTGACCCGACCGTGTATTTTTCCTTCCTGCATGTCAGCATCTGGGGTGCTGCGCTAGGCGTGACCTTCTGGTTGCTTCAGCGGCAGACGATGGTCAGCATGGACCCGGCTCAGGCCCGCATCATGCAGTTCATGCCGCTGGTCTACGTGTTCGTGATGTCCAACTTCCCGGCCAGCCTTCTGGTTTACTATACGTGGAACAACCTGCTGACGTTCGCCCAGCAGTCCTTCATTCAGAGCCGTGCCAAGCTGCCGGTTCCTGTCACTAAAAGTGGACGCTGAGACACCATGAAAGAAGCCGCTGGCCCTCCTACCCCTGAACAAATCGAAGACGGTCGCCTGCTCTTCGCAGGGGAGTGCGAGTTCTTCTTCGGCTCGCAGAAGATCGATCAGCTTCCGCCGGTTGGTCGACCGGAAGTTGCTTTTGCCGGGCGTTCCAATGTTGGCAAGTCCAGCATCATCAACGCTTTGACCGGGCGTCGTGCGCTGGCGAGAGCATCTTCAGAACCGGGGCGCACCAAGCAACTCAACTTTTTCAATCTCGCTGACCGTATTTCTCTTGTGGATATGCCTGGTTACGGGTTCGCTAAAGCTGCGAAATCCGTCAAGGAAGACTGGCAGAACATGATGTTCGCCTATCTTCGTGGGCGAACCACGCTGGCCCGCGTCATTCTGCTTCTGGATGCGCGGATTGAGATCAAGCAGTCCGACAGGGACGTTATGGATCTGTTGGGGCGTGCGGCTGTGGTGTTCCAGATTGTTCTGACCAAATGCGATCAGGTTCGGCCGACGGCACTGAAAGCCAAAATTGCGGAAGTTGAAGCGCTCGCGCTCAAACAGGCTGCGGCCTACCCGCGGATTGTCTGCACCAGCAGTCAGACCGGGGAAGGCATTGAAGATCTTCGGGCAGAGATTGCCCGTTTCGCAGATCCTGTTCAGACCTCAGGGGAAGGAGATGTCCGGCCATGAGCAAAAAGACCCACAGTGAAAAATTGCCGGAAATTCCCCCGGCCGTTAATATGGATGATGCCCAGCAGCAGGCTGCTATTCTTGCGAGTGCACTGCCATTTCTGCGCCGTTATGCCGGGGACACGATCGTTGTGAAATACGGCGGTCATGCAATGGGTGAGGGCAAGCTGGCCAGTGCATTTGGATATGACATTGCGCTTCTGAAGCTCGTAGGGATTAATCCGATCGTTGTGCATGGCGGTGGCCCGCAGATCAGCTCCATGCTGGATCGTCTCCACATCCGGTCACAGTTCGTGGATGGTCTGCGCGTTACGGATAGTGCCATGGTCGATGTGATCGAGATGGTTCTGGCTGGAAGTGTGAACAAGCAGGTTGCGCAGCTCATCAACAGTGCTGGTGCTATGGCTGTTGGAATTTCGGGTAAGGATGGAAGTCTTATTCAGGCTCGTAAACTGACCCGCACGCGGCGTGATCCGGATAGCCAGATCGAGAGTATTATCGATCTTGGTTTCGTGGGACAGCCGGAGAAGATTGATCCGCGCGTTCTTTATGCTTTGCTCGGATCAGGCCTTATTCCTGTCATTGCGCCTGTGGGTGCGGGCGAAAATGGCGAAACCTACAATATCAATGCCGATACGGCAGCAGGTGCCATTGCCGGTGCAGTTCATGCATCTCGCCTGCTGATGCTGACGGACGTTCCGGGCGTGCTGGATCGTGACGGCAAGCTGATTGAAGAGCTGAGTGCGGAAGAAGCACGCAATCTCATCAAGGATGGCACGATCTCCGGAGGGATGATCCCGAAGGTCGAAACCTGTCTGGATGCTGTGCAGAGCGGCGCCAAGGCTGCAGTTATTCTTGACGGTCGTGTTCCTCACACCTGCCTTCTGGAACTCTTTACCAGAGCAGGCCCCGGCACTCTTATCAAAGCCTGATCCGGCTTATGGCGCTTCGTGTGAGAAGCGCCATTTTTTTTGCTCTTCTTCTCCGGTCTGGAGAGCCTGACTGGCTCTTTCCAGAAGATTGTCTGCCGTGTTTTCCGGATCGTTCGCTTCTCGGCACATCAGTCCGATGTGTAGTGGAAGGTGCACCGGTGGGTTTATCAGGATCGGAATGCCATGCGCCGTCATCCGTTCGGCACGCTCAGCCATGGCAAAACGATCCCCTCCATCCAGCCAAAGCGCAAACATGTTGCCGCTAAGCCGCGCAATAGCGTCGGTTGGACGCACGGCCTTGCGGAGTAAAGCAATGCATTGTGTGAGCGCCTCTTCTCCTGCCTGAAATCCATGCGTTTGGGTTGTTTCGCTCAGGCCGGGAACGTGCGCGATCATAAGGGTCGCCGCGAGGCAGTCTCGATCCAGGCGCGGAATGCGCCGCTCCATTTCCTGTTTCAAGCCTTCCCAGTTCAGAAGGTTGGACGAGAGATCATAGTGAGCGCCCTTTAGGACGTTTCTGTGAAGCCCTTCAGCATCCTGCAACGTTGCAATGACTGTCAGCAGAGTGCGAAGAAGATCAGTTTCATCTGCTGACCATGATGTTTTTTTCCAGCATAGAAGGCCAAAAGGAGCCTGGCTTCTGATGGGTTCGCAGATCAGGAGCGCATGATGGACCCCTGAGGAAAACTGGATGACGTGTTGCTCGAGCATGAGCCCACATTTCTGTAATTCGCCTTGAAACCCCTCGGGAAGCGGGGCGGACTGATGCAAGGCCACGCTATGATCGGAAGGTGTAAAGGCGCTGAAGAGCAGGCAGTCCGCTTCAAGCGCTTCCTGTACCTTGGTGAGGGCTGCTGCGATGCCAAGTCGGGGAAGAATGGCGCTGCGCATGCAGGCCAGACTCTCTCTCAGGAGCTGAAAGGTTTGATGGGAAGTCGGCTCCGGCACCGGAGGGGGAGGGCTTTTCAGGCCAATGTCATGCATTGCCGCAAAGGATCCATGATTTTGCGGCTGAACGTGCCGCATCGTTGAAGCGATAAATGTGCTGCGTCGTGAATCGATGTGAGAACACGGTCTGGCGCCTTTGGCTTTCCGGATCTTTTCCGGAGACGAAAGAGCTTGGATTTTTCATAGGATCAAAAGGTAAACAAAGCCTTAACGTTGGTCTGGATGATGCTCACAGGGAAAGAGCCGTTGACAGTCGGGACCGGGGACCGCATGGTCCGGCGGTTTTCTGCTCCTTTTCCGGATTGGTCCTGATGCCTCACGATACGCTCCGCACCGCTATTGACGCTCTTTGGGAGCGTCGCGCTACTCTGAACGCCCAGACAGAGGGAGAGGACCGCGAGGTCGTCGAAACCGCTCTCAAAGGGCTGGACGCTGGTACGCTGCGTGTTGCCGAGCCGAGCGAAGATGGCTGGGTTGTTCATGAATGGCTGAAGAAGGCTGTTCTGCTCTCATTCCGTCTGTACGACAGCCGCGTGATGGTGGGTGGATGTGGCGGTCAACCTGCTTTTGATAAGGTCCCGCTGAAGTTTGAAGGCTGGGATCAGTTCCGGTTTGCTGAAGCCGGTTTCCGTGCCGTTCCAGGTGCCATTGTTCGTCGCTCCGCGTTCATTGCGCCGAATGTTGTTCTGATGCCGAGCTTCGTGAACGTCGGTGCCCGTGTAGACAGCGGCACGATGGTCGATACTTGGGCGACAGTCGGTTCCTGCGCCCAGATTGGCAAGAACTGCCATATCAGCGGCGGTGCTGGCATCGGTGGCGTTCTTGAACCGCTTCAGGCTGCTCCCGTCATCATTGAAGATGACTGCTTCATCGGTGCCCGTTCGGAAGTTGCTGAAGGCGTGATCGTGGAGAAGGGCTCCGTCCTGTCCATGGGCGTGTTTATCGGTGCCTCCACGAAGATTGTGGACCGTGCGACGGGTGAAATCTTCATGGGACGTGTGCCAGCCTATTCTGTGGTTATCCCAGGCACGCTGCCGCCTAAGGAGCCAGGTCAGCCGTCCCTCGCATGTGCTGTAATCGTAAAGCGCGTTGACGAGCGTACGCGCTCCAAGACGTCCATCAACGAACTTCTGCGCGACTGATCCATGCCGTCCCCATCTTTTCCGACTGATCCTGTTGCCCTTGCGCAGGATCTGATCCGTTGCCAGTCCGTTACTCCAGCCGATGATGGAGCGCAGGCTCTTCTGGTATCGGTTCTGGAAGGGATGGGGTTCGAGGTGGTCCACCTGCCATTCGGGCCAGCGGACGCTCCTACGCCGAATTTTTACGCTAAAATTGGTATCGGGCGTCCGGTTCTCTGCTTTGCGGGCCATACGGATGTGGTTCCTCCCGGTGAAGGATGGGCACACGATCCTTTCGCAGCGCAGATCCAGGATGGTCGGCTGTATGGCCGTGGGATCGCGGACATGAAAGGCGGCGTGGCCTGTTCCGTGGCAGCCATCGCACGTTTTCTTCAGAACAATACCCTCAAAGGGTCAATTTCCCTGCTCATTACGGGTGATGAGGAAGGCCCGGCTCATTTCGGCACAAAGCCTGTCATTGAATGGCTGGCAGCGCGAAATGATGTGCCGGATTTCTGCCTTCTCGGAGAGCCCACAAATCCTTCGGCTCTGGGGGATACGATCAAGATTGGTCGTCGGGGCAGCATGAATGCAGAGATCGTGGTTCGGGGCGTGCAGGGGCACGTTGCCTATCCGCATCTGGCCGATAACCCCATCCACCGTCTCCTTCCGGCACTCGGTGAACTGACCGGACGCTGCCTAGATGAGGGAACGGAATGGTTCTCCCCGTCGTCATTGCAGGTCACGAGCGTTGACGTCGGCAATCCTGCGACGAACGTCATTCCTGCCGAGGCCAAGGCGCGCCTGAACATCCGGTTCAATGACTGTCATACTGGTGCGGCCCTGTCTGAGTGGATCCGCGAAGTTATCTCTCGTCATGCACCTGACAGCGAAGTTACGGTTTCCATCAGTGGGGAGGCGTTTCTGACGCAGCCGGGACCGGCAGTTCAATGTCTTGAGCGGGCTGTTCAGGATGTGACAGGGCGGCAGCCGAAACTCGATACGGGCGGAGGAACGTCTGATGCGCGCTTCATTTCGCAATACTGTGCTGTAGCAGAGTTCGGTCTGGTCGGAGCGACAATGCATAAGCGGGACGAGCATGTTGATGTCTCGACGCTTGAAGATCTGACGCAGATTTATCTGACGTTCATGGAAAGATTTGGCCTGTGACTCCAGACCGTCCAACCGGTATTCCCCCGATTGGAGGAATGAGTATCCCACTGGGCGTCTGGCTGCTGGGGCGCGGACGTGCGGTGGGGATCAACTGTTTCTCCCCCGGGGTTCAGCCGCTGATGGCGGCTCTGGCGCCCACCATTGCCATAACTCTCATCGAACTGGTCAGTGTCTTCCTGTTGCCCGCGGATCAACGGGAATTGCAGGCCATACGAGCATTGGTTCAGCTGGTTTGTCCCTTGCTTCAGCTCGTCGTCTCGGAACGCTATGCCGTGTTTGTAGGCCGGAAAGGCTTGTGGACCCGCTATGCGACGGCCTCGCTCTGGTGTGCGTGGCTACCGGTGATCATGATGATCATGGCCGAAGGCATCATGAGGATCATCATGCCTGCTGCTGCCTCGTCTTCTGCAGCGCTGGCTGGCGTCGCAGTGGGCGTGTGGCTCTATAGCCTGTGGCTGACCTGGTATGTCACGCGTGTTGGGCTTGTGATGACGGCATGGCAGTCTGTCATCATGACGGTGTTGCAGACTGTCAGCGTATTCCTTCTGATCGGCCTGCTGTTGCTGGTCCCACCGCATTACAACGCAATAGCGGATCTGTTTGGGGCACCCTGAACTTAGGCGAACGGATCTTCCGGATAGCCGACGCCTGTAAGGCAGAGGCCATCTGGTGGAGAAGTCGGTCCCGCAGCGCAGCGGTTCCGGGCTTCCAACACTTCGCGCATCTTTTCCGGTGGCCACTGGCGAGAGCCCACCATGACCAGAGAGCCTACCATATTCCGGACCTGATGGTGCAGGAACGAGCGTGCCTTGGTGTTCACGATCACCAGTTCGCCTTCCCGGTGAATGGTCAGAACATCAAGGGTGCGCACAGCACTTCGGGCCTGACAGGCGATCGCCCGGAATGATGTGAAGTCGTGCGAGCCCAGAAGGTAGTTCGCGCCTTCCTGCATCAGGTCTACATCCAGCACGCGCTTGACGTGCCAGACGTGTGTCTCCTGCAAGGCTGGGCGCGCCTGACGGTTCAGGATCTTGAACTGGTAGCTGCGCCAGATGGCGGAGAAACGTGCGCTCCAGTCCAGGCTGACCTGTGCGGCCTCCAGAACTACAACCCTGTGAGGCTTGAGGTAATAACCCATGCCATCGCGGATCTGGCGCCCGTTGATCTTGGCGTCTCCCGGGAAATCGATGTGAATGACCATGCCGGAGGCATGGACACCGGCATCGGTACGGCCTGCGGTGATGCTGGAGACCGGACGATTTCCAACAAGTCGAGACGCTGCCGCCTCAATGAGGCTCTGGATAGAGACGCCGTCTTGCTGTTTCTGCCATCCCACAAAGCCCGTCCCGTCATATTCGAGACGTAACGCCCAGCGGGAGATATCCATTTCAGTCAAAGCGTGTGCCTGCCGGAATTTCTTGTCCGCGTACGAAATCTGCAGCGTCCATCATGCTGCGTCCTGGCTTCTGAATACGGTCAATGCGCAGTGCGCCGGTGCCGCAGACAATGGTCAGAGCATCATCCAATGCGCTACCGGCAGCGGGCCCTTCAATTTCGGGACGTGGCGTAGCGGCGCCAATTTTAAGGATGACACCGTTTAGCATCGTGAATGCGCCGGGCCATGGTGTCAGCCCCCGAATTTGGCGATCGATTTCTTCGCAGGACTGTGACCAGTCGATACGCCCGTTTTCGCGCTTCAACATATGCGCGTATGTCACGCCGTCTTCAGGCTGTGGCACAGGCTGAGGCTGCTCACTCAGTGCTCGAACAATCAGCCTGCCGCCAATTTCTGCCAGACGATCGTGGAGCGTGCTGGCGGTGTCTGACAGGCTGATTGGCGTGGCTTCCTCCAGCAGGACCGCGCCCGTATCGAGACCCTCGTCCATCTGCATGATGGAAACGCCGCTTCTGGTGTCTCCGGCCACGATGGAGGACTGGATAGGCGAAGCTCCGCGCCAGCGGGGAAGCAGGCTTGCGTGAATATTCAGGCATCCCATACGAGGGGCATCCAGCATGGCTTTCGGTAGGATCAACCCGTAAGCGGCGACTACTGCGGCGTCTGCATTGAGCGCGGCAAAGGCTTTATGCTCCGCTTCGTCCCGGCGAACGCGGGCAGGCGTACGCACTTCAATGCCTGCCGCTTCCGCTGCTTCATGGACAGGGGAGCGCCGTACGGCCTTGCCACGTCCTGCCGGACGAGGGGGCTGCGTATAAACGGCAACGATTTCGTGTCCTGCAGCCATGAGAGCATGCAGGGCCGGAACCGCGAAATCCGGCGTACCCATGAAGATCAGACGCATCAGAGATTAACGCCTTCTCAGCTTCTGCTCTTTGGCCAGACGGCGCATGATCATGTTGCGCTTGAGTGTGGAGAGGTGATCCACGAACAGGATACCCTCCAAATGATCCATTTCATGCTGGATGCATGTCGCCAGCAGGCCATCAGCATCACGCTCGATGATCTCACCCGCAAGGTCGCGGTAACGCACGCGAATCGATTCGGGGCGGATGACTTCCGCATACTGGTTCGGCAGCGAGAGGCAGCCTTCTTCCCGTACGGCCATCTGTTCGGAATCCGTGACGATCTCCGGATTGATGAGAACCATGGGTTCGCGGGGGGCATCTTCTTCAGCGACGTCCACGAGGGCGAAGCGCATATCAAGGCCAACCTGCGGGGCCGCTAGGCCAATGCCGGGAGCCTTGTACATGGCGGAAAACATGCCTGGAAGCTGCTCACGCAGGAACGCCATGTCCTCTGCGCGGACGTCACGGGTGACCTGACGCAGCACGGGCGCAGGGGCAATCAGGATCGGGGTCGGCGGCACCGCGTCGATGCCGGACAGGAAATCGAATTCGCTCATGCCTTGCGATGTAGCGAGCGACGACTGTTTATGCCAGTCCCGAGCAAGCATTTCCCGAGGCAGAACTTGCATAGAAAGCCTGCTCCACCATATCCTAGGGTCACGTCAGATGCCTCATGGAGGGTCTGGTTCCCGCTGTCTCGCTCATGGAGGAGGCTCTAGCCCTATGTCCGGTCGCTTGTTTACATCCCCGATGTTCCTTGGTTTTGATCATCTTGAGCAGATGCTCGAGCGTGCCTCCAAGTCTACGTCAGACGGTTACCCACCTTACAACATCGAGCAGCTAAGTCAGACGGCGCTCCGGATTACCCTGGCTGTAGCCGGGTTCGTGATGGATGACCTTCAGATCACGCAGGAAGACAACCAGCTGGTGATCCGTGGACGTCAGACCGATGATAGCCAGGGACGGATCTTTCTGCATCGTGGTATTGCTGCACGGCAGTTCCATAAGGCGTTTGTTCTGGCTGAAGGCATAGAGATTGGCGGGGCATGGCTTGATAATGGCCTGCTTCATATCGATCTTCTGCGTCCGGAGCCTGAAGTTCGTGTCAAACGGATTGCTATCACGCAAGGACGGCGGACTGGCGGAACCCCGCAGACGGTTCAGCACGAAGTGGTCCCGCCTGTGGTCAAGACAGCCCGGCGCACCCGGCCTGTGCGGGAACTCGACGACGAGTAAGTCACGTATCGACAGTATGAATGTTCCAACCTGACTGCGGCTGAAAAGGCCCTCAGGTGTCAGTAAGGATTATGAATTGAACAACCCGTTCGAAAACAGTGATGGGCACGAAGACGTACTCCCCGCAGATCTGAGGCGGATCACGGGGCCGCAGCTTCGGACGCTGGGGATGTCCCAGCTGGCCTATGTCAAATCAGTGCTGCATGACGGCGAGCTGATGGTGGCAATTCACGCCGCTGACGGCACGCCCATGGCAGTTGCCGAAGATGAGGAGAGCGCCATGGACGCAATCCTCGAACATGAATTGATTCCTACTCTTCTTCAGTAAGGTTCTGGCGTGAGCATCAATACAGATATTACCCGTCACCTCGAAGAGAACCGCTTGGCCGGCGTGGTGACACATAACGGTTTGGCTTATCTTGCCGGACAGGTTGCGGACGATGCCACGCTGGATACCGAAGGCCAGACGGCTGACATCTTGCGCCAGATCGACGCGCTTTTGGCTGATGTGGGGACGGACAAGACCCGTATTCTGTCTGTGCAGATCTTCCTGACCGACATCAACGAGATCGGGAACATGAACAAGGCTTGGGATGTTTGGCTGGATACGGGCCATAAGCCCGCTCGTGCCACGGTTGAGGCCAAGCTGGCCGATCCGGACTGGCGGGTAGAAATTACGGCGATTGCCGCCCTGCGCTGATCTCAACAGAGTTCCATAAAAAAGCGGTATGGCTTTAGTGGCCATACCGCTTTTTTTGTATCTTCCGACTTGTAGGGCTGCTGGCCTTATCTAAAGAACCGTTCGGCAAAGCTTGTGCGAAGATAGGTTCGTACAAGCCTTAAAGTGGGGCCCATCCGGCCTAAAGCATTGCATCGAAGACCACATGCTCGGCCGTTTCGTCGCCGCTTTTCATGCAGTACGCTGCGAACATCGCAATCACGACGAAGCATCCCATCGGCACAATATAGGCAAGCTGCATGTTTCCCCCTGTAGCGTCCGAGATGTAGCCTTGCAGAAGCGGAAGGATACCACCGCCGCTGATGCTCATGACCAGAATTGAGCCGCCATAAGCGCGGTCATGGCCGAGTTCATCGACGGTCAGGCCATAGATGGTTGGCCAGCAGGGGCCGAGCAGTCCACTGACGAGGATGGCCGCGTACACAGCCGTGAAGTCATGCACCATCACCGCATAACCCAGCGCCACGATGCAAAGCAGGCTGTAAACGAACAGAACCCGCGCCGGACGGGCGTGCCGCATAAAGAAATTGGCAACCAGCTTGCCGACGAAGAAGGCACAGAATGAGGCGATCAGGTATACGGAGGCCTGCCGTTCGTTGATGTGCCCTAGTCGCATGGAGAGGCGGATAATGAAGCTCCAGACGCCAACCTGAGCGCCGACATACAGAAACTGTGTCAGGATACCGAGGACAAAGCGCTTATTTGCGAACAGCCGTTTGAGGGCGCCGGCCGTATCCAGTTCGTGACTACGCTGCTGATCGCGCCCTTTGCAGGCCGGATAACGCGTGACGCCAATCGCGATCATGACGACCAGCAGAACCCCGAGAATGTAGACATACGGCTCAAGAGTGGCGTGGATCATGCCGAGCTGATGCTGCCAGGCCTGAGCGGCAGGCATGGCGGAAAGCTGCTCGCGTGACAGGTCGCCATCCTTGAAAATCAGGTAGGCCCCCATGCTGGAGCCGAGAATGGCGCCAATCGGTTGAAATGCACTGGCAAAGTTCAGGCGGTGCGTTCCGCGCCCCGGAGGGCCGAGCAGGGTGCAATAGGTATCGGCCGCAGTTTCGATGAAGACCAATCCCGCCGCGACAACAAAAAGGGCGACGAAAAAGATCTGGTATGTCGCGAAATGGGCAGCAGGGAAGAACAGGCAGCAGCCGATCAGATACAGGAACAGCCCGAGTTGGATCGACCATTTGTAGCTAAAGCGCTTGATGATCATGCCCGCAGGAATACCGAGCACAAAATAGCTGATGTAGAACGAAAATTGCACGAGCGCGGACTGAAAATCCGACAGCATGAATGCCTTGCGGAACTGCCCGATCAGCACATCATTGAGGCTCATCGCGCAGCCCCAGAGGGAAAACAGGCAACACAGAAGCCCGAAGGCCAAAAGGGGCGTGCGGTTCAGGTAAAAGCCGTCCGGGAGTTGGACGATAGGGTCAGACTTGGCCACGGATTGCCTCATGGAATTGGATTTAGCGCTAAAGACAAGAAAGAGGTCTCATGTTGGCTGAAGGGGGAGAGAGGATCTTCCTCGGCGTTATGTTTGTCGCGCATATCACATAAATAACGTTATAAAACGATATTTTTATCATTTCAAATGTTCTTGCAAAGGCAAAAGATCACATTGACTGGAGATGTCACATTCACACTGTCTTCTTGACCTTTACAGCCTCACCCCGCATCGGCACTCTTTGTTTCTAAAAGTAACATGCAAGGGTAGATGATGACACGCCGGGAGAAGTTGCTGAGTCTATTGCTGATGGCGTCTCTCGGTGCTTTGGGGTGTGTGTTGATCACGCCAAGCCTTCAGAAATCAGGACTTTTCGGCACATCTCAAGCTGCCAACACGCCTTCCGTTCTGGATAACGGGTTGAATGTTCCCGTTCGACCAGAGGCAGAGACGGGTTCTGATGTCAGGCAGGATGAACAGGCGCTGCGGAAGGATCTGGAGGTTTTTCCCTACCCTATTCCTCCCCAGCCCCCCAAGCGAATGTCTGTCGAACTGAGGAGTGATGAGTTTTACGCTTCGGACGTCCCTTACTATGCTATTGGTTACAATGACTTTTCACTGAATGGACTTGAAGCTGCGGCGGCTGAACAGAACCACAGACGGCGTGTCTTTCGCCATGACCTGAACTTTGGCGCGTATTCCATCCCGTTGCCTCCCGGGGATTGGACGACACTTGCAACCGTTCTGGAGAGGCCTGCGGCCGATGGAACGGTAAGGCGCGGTGCTTTTCTCGCGCGTATGGATGGTCATGAACCTACTGGCTATGTGCTGGTAAGGTCAGGAGAAAGTCTGACACCTCTTCAGTCAAATTCAAACTGTGCCTACGTGCGGCGTTATGCGCGGGGTGTTTTGCAGGAGCCGGAGGATGGGCAGGAAGAGTGCTGGTTCATCAACAGGGTCGCTTTTGCCTACTCGGATTGGGATCTGGATAAGGCTCCGCTCCCTTTGTTGATTGGGGAAAGAGCCATCAGCCAGAACAAGGATCATTTTCCGTCCACGATCGTCGGTGCAACCTATTTCCGGGCGATGGGTAAAGCCTGGGAGGAAGTCACATATTTCTTTGATACAGGGGCGAACGATGTCCAGATGCTTGGGACATCGGATATTTGGGCGCCGTGGAACATTGGTAACAATCGTACGCTCCAGCATTTTGTTATTCGGGATGCCGACTGGCTGAAGAAAGTCATTCCTGTCATTCGGGACAATTCCGCACATGACCTGTCACCGCAGGCCTATGACGCCATGAACGAAGGCGTGCCTGAGTAAGCTTTTTCTGGGGTTTCGCCCATGCGGGGATAAGGGTAAGTCCCGACAGCCCTTTATTTCCAGCTTCCAGTGCCTCTGAGGACCCATGATTCGTCTCGACAATATCAGCAAGCATAACGGCCAGCGCGTCATTTTTATTGAGGCCTCGGCCGCTCTTCTGAAGGGCGAGAAGGTGGGTCTTGTCGGTCCCAACGGTGCGGGAAAATCCACGCTGTTCCGCATGATCACAAAGCAGGAAGAGCCGGATGAAGGGAATGTCCTGACGGATCGTGGCGTCACTATTGGCTTCTTCAGCCAGGATGTGGGTGAAATGTCCGGCCATAGTGCTGTGGCGGAAGTCATGAACGGGGCAGGTGCCGTTTCGGAAGTGGCGGCTGAACTGGCCGAGTTGGAAGCCGCCATGGCGGACCCAGAGCGGATGGATGAACTGGACAGCATCATTGAGCGCTTTGGTGAAGTGCAGAGCCGCTTTGAGGATCTTGGTGGCTATGCGCTGGATGGCAAGGCGCGTGAGGTTCTACACGGCCTCGGGTTCAGTCAGGAAATGATGGACGGAGACGTCAGTCTGTTGTCTGGTGGTTGGAAGATGCGCGTGGCGCTGGGCCGTATTCTTCTGATGAAACCTGATGTCATGCTGCTCGATGAGCCGAGCAACCATCTTGATCTGGAAAGTCTGATCTGGCTTGAGCAGTTTCTTGCTGGTTACGATGGCGCATTGCTCATGACGTCTCATGACCGCGCCTTCATGAACCGTATCATCAACAAAGTGATCGAAATTGATGGCGGTAACCTGACGACGTTCTCTGGAAACTACGAATTCTATGAAGAACAACGGGCCTTGAACGAGAAGCACCAGCAGGCACAGTTTGAGCGCCAACAAGCCATGCTGGCCAAGGAAATCAACTTCATCGAGCGCTTCAAGGCCCGTGCGTCTCATGCCGCGCAGGTTCAGAGCCGTGTGAAGAAGCTGGACAAGATCGATCGTGTGGAGCCGCCGAAGCGTCGTCAGGCCATGAGCTTCGAATTCGCCCCCGCTCCGCGTTCGGGCGATGTGGTCGTGAATATTCAGGGCGTGGACAAGCGGTATGGAAGCCGCACAATTTATGATGGACTGGATTTGATGATCCGTCGGCGTGAGCGTTGCTGCATCATGGGTGTGAACGGTGCCGGCAAGTCCACATTGCTAAAACTTGTGACCGGTACGACAGAGCCTGATTCCGGAACCGTAACCGTCGGCAGTAATGTAAAGATCGGGTATTTTGCCCAGCACGCCATGGATCTTCTTGATGGCGACCGAACAGTCTTCGGGATGCTGGAATATACGTTCCCCCAGGCCAATCAGGGCGCTCTACGTTCGCTCGCTGGTGGTTTCGGATTTTCGGGTGACGAAGTGGAAAAGAGCTGCCGGGTTCTCTCTGGTGGCGAAAAGGCGCGCCTTGTCATGGCTCTGATGCTCTTTGATCCACCGAACTTCCTTGTACTCGATGAGCCAACCAACCATCTGGACATGGCCACGAAGGAAATGCTGATCACGGCCCTTGCAGACTATGACGGAACCATGCTGTTCGTCTCCCATGATCGTCACTTCCTGGCAGCCCTGTCTAATCGCGTTCTGGAAGTCACGCCGGAAGGTGTGCACCAGTATGGTGGCGGATATACGGAATATGTGGCGCGTACAGGTCAGGAAGCGCCGGGTCTGCATTAAGCTGGCTTGAGACGTCAGGAGGTTTTCCTCAGGCGTCGCCTCTGGCTGGATTTTGCGATCCCCATGCCTTCCCGATATTTTGCCACTGTCCGGCGCTGGATGGCGAACCCTTCTTTTTGAAGTTGGGTCGTCAGGGCATCATCTGACAGGATGTCATCGTCTTCCGAAGCGATCAGCGTTTTGATGCGGTGCTGAATGGCGCTGGCACTTTGCGTAGAGCCGTCGCTGGCCTGAAGAGCCGTAGAGAAAAACATACGAAGCGGAAGGATGCCGCGGGGTGTGTCTATGTACTTCCCGTTCACAACCCGGCTGACCGTGCTTTCATGGACATCTGCGCCGGTGGCGAGGTCGCGCATGGTGAGGGGGCGGAGAGCAGAGAGGCCGTCTTCAAAAAACGCCGCCTGCTGACGGACGATCTCGGCTCCGATCTTCAGAATAGTCTGGCGACGCATTTCCAGCGCGCGGATGACAGCATTGGCCTCGCTTGCATAAGCAAGAAGCTGTCGCCCAGCGTCTGTTGAACTGTCGAGCGCGCTTTGCATCTCCAGATCCACGTGACAGTGCGGCAGCAGACGGTGATTAAATGTCAGGCGGAACCCTGGACCATTTTTGCGGAGGATCAGGTCTGGCTGAATGGGGGAGACTGGCTGGCGCGGATCAAAGCCCGGCCTGGGGTTGAGGACCTGAATTTCCGCGAGCATATCGAGCAGGTCGTCCTGTTCGAGCTGACACTTCTGGCGGAGCAGCCGCCAGTCCCTTCGGGCTAAAAGATCGAGATTAGCCAGAAGAATTTTCATGGCAGGATCTAGCCGATTTTTCTGTTCCAGCTGGACTGCCAGACACTCTTCTAAAGAACGTGTAAAAAGACCAGCAGGCTCCAGTCGCATCAGAACTTGGCGGATAGTCTCAAGAGCAGCGGGTTCGACGCCGAGTTCGACCGCAAGGCCTGAAACTGCTTCCGGTAATCGTCCGGCCTCATCGAGGCACGCCAGAAGATAAAGAGCGGCAGCACAGTCCTGCTGGACGGGAAACCGGAGATGGATCTGGGCAATCAGATCATCATGAAGTGTGGGGCCGGGGGCCGCAGGCTCTGGTCGTTCCGAACCCGAAGTAAACCGTTCAGGGTCATCATCGTGCAAGTCAGATGCAGGATCTGCGGGCTCTGTGTTGGGAGCAGTGTCCGTGGATTCCAGAACGAGAAGGGGGTTCAGTTCCGCAATCTGCTGAAGTGATTGCGTCAGCTCCTGATGGCCCAGTTGCAGCATCGCAATCGCCTGACGCAACTGTGGCGTCATGACGAGCGACTGTGACTGGCGCTGAATCAGACCGGGACTGAGCATCCCGTCAGATTAGAGCGAGAAGTTCTCTCCAAGATAGACCCGGCGCACATCTTCATTGGCGACGATGGCTTCCGGTGTACCTTCCATCAGAACCTGACCGCCATGCATGATGTAGGCGCGGTCAATGACCTCAAGCGTTTCGCGGACGTTATGGTCCGTAATCAGCACGCCGATGCCACGATCCTTGAGGTGAGACACAAGATCGCGAATTTCGCCCACGGCAATTGGATCAATACCGGCCAGAGGCTCATCCAGCAGGATATAGTTCGGCTGACTGGCCAGGGCGCGGGCAATTTCCAGACGACGGCGCTCACCGCCGGACAGGGCCAGGGACGGCGAGTGACGCAGATGCGTAATGCCGAACTCGGCAAGAAGGCCGTTCAGCATGGTTTCGCGCTTTTCCGGATCGGATTCGATCACTTCCAGCGCGGCCATGATGTTCTGTTCGACGTTTAGGCCGCGGAAAATGCTGGCTTCCTGTGGCAGATAACCAACGCCCAGACGCGCCCGTCGATACATCGGCAACTGGGTGATGTCTGCGCCATCCAGCGTAATGGTGCCCGTGTCTGGCTGGACCAGCCCGACGATCATGTAGAAGCTTGTCGTCTTGCCTGCGCCGTTCGGTCCGAGCAGGCCAACAGCCTCACCGCGTTGAACCTGAATGGACACGTTCTTGACGACAGCCCGCTTTTTGTAGGTCTTGCCGATCCCGCTGGCGACCAGACCGGTCTGGAGCACGGGAAATGAGGGGGATGTGTCTGTCACTTTGGTGCCTGGCTGCTGTTGGCTTCGTTTGGAACGACTAGTCCCTGAATAGGAGAGTCAGATCCTGGCAGCATCGTGGCAATGCCGGTCTTCATGTTGACGATAGCCTGAGACCCGTTGTTCTGGTTCTGGCCCTGCGTCACATGCACGTGGCCGATTAGGCGGGCAATCTGGCTGGCAAAGACATAAACGCCTCTGTCCCCGGTTGCTGTCTGGGTAGGGGTTCGCAACACGACATGGCCCCAGCCATAAGCACGATCCAGTTTGGAAGAACCGCCCCCAAGAGGGCTGCCGTCGCTTTTTGCAGGCTGGGTCTGTCCTGCTGGTGCAGGGGAGTCCGGTGCACTGAAGGAGACCAGCACGTCAGCCTTGATCTGGCGCCCGTCATTGGTGGTGACAGTTGCGTTTCCACGACCGACCGACATGCGGGTTTTGGAGTGATATTCCATGACGTCACGCGCAGTGAGCACATCCTGCGGCGTCGTAAGTTTCAGGTTCTTGCCAGTCATGACCATGACGGCCTGATCCATGTCATACAGGGCACGGTCGCCCCAGCCCTGGTCCGTCTGGTTATAGATATGGACGTGACCGCGAGCTTCGATGCGGTACAGCTCAAGGGAGCCACCCATCGGGTCGGCTTCACCCGTCTGTCCATTTGCCGACGGCGGCGGTGTGGCTGGCTGCCCCTGTGGAGCCGCTTTCTTGCGCAGATAGCCAATCAGCGTATCGGCATCGACCGTTACATCCCCTCGTACGGCGCGGGCACCGCCAGTCAAGGTAACTGTCTGGGCGTTCCGGTCGTAGATTTCCTCGCTTTTCCAGAACAGCTTAACGGCCTCGCCATGAGACATATCCAGCCCATCCGCATAAGCGGCAGGTGTGGCGGTAGTGGCGAGGAGAAGTCCTGCAACGGGAAGCAGTCTGGCGATGCGGCTCATCATTTCTCTGTCTTGGCTCCTTCCTGGCGGAGGCGGGCCGCCATGGAAGGGGGGCCGTTATCGTCGTTGCGGACCGTCAGACCCGGCCCTGTAAACTGCATGATACCTGCATGCTGGTCCAGGAAATAGCCCTGCGCGTCCTGCTTGCCAAATGGGCCTTCGGCATGGACCCAGTCGCGGGATGCAATAACGTCCTGCTTCAGGTCCATATCGGCGGAAGGGCCGTTCATGAGCGTCCCGTCATCGCGGTAAAGCACCACGTTGTCGTCCAGATTCAAGGTCTGCTCGTGCTGCATGTAGACGCCACGGTCCGCCTTGATATGCGCCCAGGAATTACCTGCCAGCTCGATATCCGCCACCGGATCAACCAGATCTACACGGTCCGGGCCTTCCTGATGCGTAACGCGTGCCGTGATCATGTACAGGTGGTTATGGGCGTCCAGACCGCGATAGACGGCATTTTCCATATTGCCGCTCTCAACGCGCAGGCGGGCCATTTCTTTCAGAGCGGCGCGGTTCTGATTGACGAGATGAGAGATCTCGGGCCACGCCGCAATTGAGCTCAGCAAAACAAGTGCAAGCCCCGGGAGTGCCCATTTGGCGAACCCCAGAAGAGAACGGCGGCGGGCCAGCTCTTCCGGATTTGGGGCGGTCCGTACCTTCTGGAATGCTGCACGGCGCAGGGCGTCAAGCTTGGCGAGGCTTTCGCTCCGGTTTCCTGAAAAGTCGTCCCGTTTGGGGCGTTTGTCATCCTTGGACGAGTCGGTCATGCCAGGCCCGCCCTCAGGAGATCGTGCAGGTGAATGATGCCCTGTGGGCGTCTGTCCTCTCCAACGACGAAAAGACTCGTGATCGGTTTGGAGCGTGCATTCATAAGGAGAAGGACGTCCTGTGCCAGGGTCGAGGGGGCTGTCGTGGTTGGAGAGAGATTCATGACCTCTTCCGCCGTGGTCGTGTCAAGATCGCTGTGGAGGGCCCGTCGGAGATCCGCATCCGTGATGAGACCGCACAGCACGCCATTTTCGTCTGTCACGCCCATGCAGCCAAAGGCTTTGTGCGTCATTTCCAGAATGACCGAACGAAGCGAGAGAGATTTTTCCCCGAGTGGAAGAGCCTCTCCGGTGTGCATGAGTTCCCGCACCGGGCGCAAACGCGCTCCCAGACGGCCGCCTGGGTGAAACACGCTGAAGTCGTTAGCTGTGAAGCCGCGTTTTTCCAGAAGAGCTATGGCCAGCGCGTCTCCAAGGGCAAGCTGAAGAAGCGTGCTCGTGGTTGGTGCCAGCCCCATGGGGCAGGCTTCTCTGGCGGGAGGGAGAACCAGAGTAATCTTGGCGGCGCGGGCCAGAGCCGAGGTTTCGACGGATGTTATGGCAATCACATCCAGCTGTCTGTGCGACGCATACGACAGAATTGCGGCAAGTTCTGTGGTTTCGCCGGAATTCGAGAGAGCAAGGATGACATCCCCTGCCGCCACCATGCCCAGATCACCATGCGCGGCTTCTGCGGGGTGAACGAAAAGAGAGGGAGTTCCGGTAGAGGCAAGGGTGGCTTGGATCTTGCGGCCAATATGACCGGACTTCCCGATCCCCGTGACAATCAGCCGGCCAGAACAGAGAAGGATCCGCTCAATGGCGTGGCTGAAAGCTTGACCCAGAGAGCCGCCGAGGGCGCTTTCGAGCGCTTCAAGCCCCTGTCGCTCGACAGCAAGAGTGTGCAGGGCCGAGGGAAGGGGCGAGGTAGCCGGGTTTATCATGTCGGGGCGCAGTGTAGGCGATTACGCGCGGTGTGCGAAGATGTCGGGCTCGTCGTAGCCCAGAAGATCCAGACGGGTGCGCGCTGAAAGGAAGTCGAAGCAGGCCTGAGCCAGCTCCCGGCGCTCTTCCCGGATCAGCATGGCCTCAAGCTTGTCCCACAGGGCATGGAGATAGAGCACGTCAGATGCAGCATAGCGCTTCTGGTCGTCCGTCAGGGTTTCAGCGCCCCAGTCCGAGCTCTGCTGGTGCTTGCTGATTTCGACGCCAAGCAGGTCGCGGCACAGATAGGCCAGTCCATGACGGTCCGTGAACGTATAGACGAGGCGGGCAGCGATCTTGGTGCAGATGACGGAAGAGATCGTGATGCCAAAGGCTTTCTGGAGCACGGCCACGTCAAAGCGGGCGAAGTGCATCAGCTTGGTGATCGAGTCATCCGAAAGGAAGGCTTTGAGATTAGGGCAATCATAGCCACGGCCACCCATGGAGACAGGCTTGATCTGCACGAGATGTGCTTCACCGTCACCGGCGGAAAGCTGCACAAGGCAGAGGCGATCTCTGTAGGGATTGAGACCCATGGTCTCGGTATCTATGGCGACAACAGGGCCAATATCAAAATCTTCCGGCAGGTCGCCGTCATGAAGATGGATGGCGTTCTGCTGGCTCATTTTGTTGTCACCGAATTTTTATGAACTCAGAGGGGAAGGTTCTTAATGAACCTGACCGTCTGTGGTGCCCAGAAGAAGACTCGAACTTCCACGTCCTTTCGGACACAGGTACCTGAAACCTGCGCGTCTACCAATTCCGCCATCTGGGCTCAGAAAGCACCGGGTTTTTTCAGTTTCCTGAGGCATCCCGGGTTGGTGAAGAGGCGTTTACATCGACTGAATGAGAGCGTCAACAGTTGGAATGAAAGAAAACAGGGAAATGGAAAAACTTTTTTCGGGTGCCGGGCAGCAGAAGGTCGCTGTCATTGGTGGTGGTGGTTTTATCGGGCGCAGCCTGGTGAGAAAGCTGGTTGCTACAGGGCATGTCGTTCGTGTGGGGAGTCAGGATCCCGAAAAAATTCAGGGGCTTGGAAAGGCGCGTGGAACAGGGCGTGTCGAGTTCCTGAAAACGTCAGTCAATGATGCACCGCAGCTTGATTGTCTGTTTGATGGTGTGGACGCTGTCATCAATCTTGTGTCTGTCATGACGCCAGATGTGCAGACTCTGCATCGCATTAATGTTGAGGGCGCTCGGCTCGCAGCTGTGCGGGCGCATCTGGCAGGTGTGAAGCACTACGTTCATATGTCTGCCATCGGTGCTTCTTTGACGTCTCCAGGGGCATATGGTCGGAGTAAAGCAGCTGCAGAACGTGTCGTACGGGACGTTTTTCCTGATGCGCGTCTGCTTCGCCCGTCTGTGGTGTTCGGGACGGACGACAGTTTCTTTAATCTGTTCGCCTTGATTGGAGCGCTGTCACCCGTCCTGCCAGTTTTTGCTGGTCGCACATATTATCAGCCGGTATTTGTGGAAGATGTTGCAGAAGCAGCGCTACGACTTCTGCAACCGGAGAATGCAGGTCTAACGGTTGAGGCCGGTGGTCCCGATATCCTGAGTATGCGTGAGCTTATGGCGTTCGTACTCGAAGCGTCGGGTCGTAAAAGAATCCTGCTTCCGATCCCGCAAGTGGTAGCCCGCCTTGAAGCGACTGTTCTAGAGAAGTTGCCCGGCCATCTGCTGACACGGGACCAAGTGGCCATGATGTCTGTCGATAATGTCGTGCAGCCGGGAGCTGAGACCTTGCAGACACTCGGAATCCATCCGGCATCAATGGGAATGGTGGTTCCGGGGTATCTGAATGGAAGCGTCTGTAAGCTTTATCGCCAGCTAAAAGCCTGATTGGTCCGTATCGGACCTATAAAATGTGACACTGACGCAAGAAAAGTGACGCTATGAGGCTGGTTTTTTTATATTGGTAAGTGTTGCTGACTATTATCGCGTAAACTGACGGAATAGCTGGTATTCCACAAATTTCGTACGCTTGGCGTGCGTTCTGTTTTTAGGAGACACGGCGCATGGCCGAACGGATGTTGCAGTTCGTCAATCACCCACAGATCCTTCCGGAGAAGCGTGACGCTGCCGAGCGTCGTGCAGACTTTGGAGAGATTTACCGTGGGTTTGCGATGAGCCGCGCTGAAGAGCAGGCCTCTCGCTGCTCTCAGTGTGGAATTCCGTTCTGCTCCGTGCATTGCCCGCTGGGCAACAACATCCCGGACTGGCTGAAGCTGACGGCGGAAGACCGTTTACAGGAGGCCTATGAGATGTCTTCGGCTACCAACACCTTTCCGGAGATTTGCGGCCGCATCTGCCCGCAGGATCGCCTGTGTGAAGGCAACTGCGTGATCCAGAAGGGCTTCGAGAGCGTCACGATCGGTGCTGTCGAACGCTTTATTACGGAAAATGCTTTTGAGCAGGGCTGGGTGCAGCCGCGTCTGCCGGATCGTGAACTCAAAGTCAGTGTTGGCGTCGTGGGTTCCGGCCCCGCCGGTCTTGCCTGTGCAGAGCGTCTGCGGGCACGCGGGTATGAGGTTCATGTTTATGAACGTCAGGACCGTGTGGGCGGCCTGCTGACGTACGGTATTCCGAGCTTCAAGCTGGAAAAGCATGTCGTGGCCCGTCGTCACAAGCTGCTGGAAGAGCAGGGCATCATCTTCCACCTTTCCACACCAATCGGTGCGGGTGAGGGGGAGACCTCGCTGGATGATTTACGGACGCGTCATAACGCAGTGTTCCTTGGAACGGGCGTGTATCGTTCGCGCTCCGTGGATGTTCCGGGTGCAGACCTGAACGGCGTTGTGGATGCGATTGACTTCCTGACGGCCTCGAACCGTCGCGGATATGACGAAGACCCCGGCGAAGATGCAGCGCTGCATGCCAAGGGCCGTCGTGTTGTTGTCATTGGTGGTGGTGATACGGCCATGGACTGCGTTCGGACGTCTATCCGTCAGGACGCCGAAAAGGTCACCTGTGTCTATCGTCGTGACCGTGCGAACATGCCGGGCTCTCGTCAGGAAGTTTACAACGCTGAAGAAGAAGGCGCGAACTTCGAGTGGCTGGCTGCACCGGAAGAATTCTTGGGCGAAAGCACCGTTGAAGGTGTGAAGGTGCTGAAAATGCGTCTTGGTGCACCGGATGCCACAGGCCGCCGCTCTATCGAAGGCACGGGCCAGCATTCCATTATTGAAGGCGACCTTGTGATCCGCGCGCTGGGTTTCGATCCGGAAGACCTGCCGGGCCAGTGGCAGCAGCCGGAACTTGCCGTGACGCGTTGGGGCACGCTGACGGTTCCGCCGGGCGGCTTCCAGACCAGCCTGCCGGGCGTGTTCGCTGGCGGCGATATTGTACGCGGTGCCAGCCTCGTTGTCTGGGCCATCAAGGACGGCCGTGATGCGGCTGATGCAATTCACCTTTCTCTGACCGAGACCCTGGCGCTGGAGGCCGCGGAATGACACAGAACACCGATTTCATCCGCGAATACACTGAGAACGTCGAGCGCCTGAAAGGTCTGTATGACCCGACGCAGGAGCGCGATTCCTGTGGTGTGGGCCTTGTGGCAGCTCTGGATGGCAAGCCGTCCCGCGCTGTTGTGAAGGCCGGTATCGAAGCGCTGGGCAACATCTGGCATCGTGGTGCTGTCGATGCTGATGGCAAGACGGGCGATGGCGCAGGTATCCATGTCGAAATCCCGCAGGATTTCTTCGCCGAAGCCATCCATAACAGTTCCAGCGATGACACGATCGACGGTCGCATTGCCGTTGGCATGGTGTTCCTGCCGAAGACGGATCTGGCGTCGCAGGAAGCCGGTCGTCAGATCATCGAAACCGAGGTTCTGAACTTCGGCTATGGAATTTATGGTTGGCGTCAGGTGCCGATCGACACGGCCTGCATTGGCGAGAAGGCCAACCAGACGCGCCCCGAGATCGAACAGATCATGATCCGCAATACGCTGGCTCGCTCGGAAGATGAGTTCGAGCGTGACCTGTATGTGCTGCGTCGTCGCATCGAGAAGCAGGCGACAAGCCAGCAGGTGGATCTGTATATCTGTTCGCTGTCCTGCCGCTCTGTCATCTACAAGGGCATGTTCCTTGCCGAGAACCTGACGGACTTCTTTCCGGATCTTCTGGACGAGCGCTTCGTCTCACGGTTCGCGATCTACCATCAGCGTTACTCGACCAATACGTTCCCGACCTGGAAGCTGGCCCAGCCGTTCCGCAAGGTGGCGCATAACGGCGAGATCAACACGATCTCCGGCAACACTAATTGGATGCGGTCGCACGAAACGCGCCTGTCACACGCGGCACTCGATCCTTACATGGAGGATCTGAAGCCGGTCGTGCAGGCTGCCGGCTCGGATACGGCTGCGCTGGATAACGTCTTCGAACTCATGACCTTCGGTGGCCGCAGTGCTCCGATGGCCAAGATGATGCTGATTCCAGCATCCAGCGGTGCGAACTCTGCGATTTCTCCGGCAGCTCGGGCTATGTTCCGCTACTGCAATGCGGTGATCGAACCTTGGGATGGCCCGGCCGCAGTCTGTGCGACGGATGGTCGCTGGGTCATCGCTGGGCTGGATCGTGCGGGTCTGCGTCCGCTGCGGTACTCCATCACGAATGACAACCTGCTGATCGTGGGGTCGGAAGCGGGCATGGTCCGTGTGCCGGAAGCGCGCATTCAGCGTCGCGGGCGCCTTGGTCCGGGGCAGACACTGGCGCTCGACCTCAAGGAAGGTCGCCTCTACCAGCCGGATGAACTGCTTGAAATGCTGGCCTCTCGTCAGGATTTCCAGTCCTGGGTCAAGCGCATCCGCAATATCGAGCCGATCGTGCGTGATGTGGTCGAGCCGGAAGGTATGGCTGCGGACGTGCTGCGTCGCCAGCAGATGGCCGTCAGCCTGACGCATGAAGAGCTCGAAACCATTCTTCACCCGATGGTCGAGACGGCTGCTGAAGCCCTAGGGTCCATGGGTGACGACACGCCGCTTCAGGTTCTGTCCAAGATCTACCGTGGTCTGTCGCATTATTTCCGTCAGGGCTTCAGTCAGGTTACGAACCCGCCGATCGACTCCCTGCGTGAAACGCGGGTGATGAGCCTGATCACGCGTCTGGGCAATCTGGGGAACATTCTCGACGAGCGCCCGGAACAGTGCGATCTGCTTCAGCTTCCCAGCCCGGTTCTGACGGTTGGTGAGTTTGATGAACTGCGGAAAGTCTGCGGTGAGAATGCAGCCTCGATCGACTGTACTTTCCCAGTTGGGGACGGCGAGGAAGGTCTGCGTGCGGCGATCGCGTCCATCCGCGTTCAGGCGGAGGATCATGTCCGTGGCGGTTGCACCCATCTGTTCCTGACGGATGAGAACACTGGGCCGGATCGTGTGGCCGTGCCGATGATCCTTGCGACGGCTGCCGTGCATGTTCACCTTGTGCGTCATTCCCTGCGTACGTTCACGTCCCTGAACGTGCGGACGTCCAGCGCCATCGACGTTCACGCCATTGCCGTGACGATCGGTGTTGGTGCGACGACGGTGAACCCGGCTCTGGCCCAGCACAGCATCGCGGACCGTCTGCGTCGTGGCCTGTTTGGCCAGATGACGATGCGTGAGGCGATGGAGCGTTACCGCAAAGCGGTGGATAAGGGTCTGCTCAAGATCATGTCCAAGTTCGGGATTTCCATCATCTCGGCTTACCGCGGCGGTTACAACTTTGAAGCCATTGGTCTGTCCCGTGCGTTGGTGGCTGAGTTCTTCCCAGGCATGCCGTCGCGTATTTCCGGCATTGGCCTGCCGGGTATCGCCCGCAATATCCTGAAGGCTCATGCGGCTGCATGGGATCAGAAGGTTGAAGCGCTTCCGGTCGGTGGCCGCTATAAGCTGCGCCGTCAGGGCGAGACGCATGCGTTCTCCGGCCAGCTTGTGCATATGCTGCAAAGCGCTGTTTCGGCCAACAGCTACACGCTGTATCGCCGTTACGCGGATGCCGTGCGTCAGATGCCGCCGGTCGCCCTGCGTGACCTGCTGGACTTCAAAGCTCCTCATGCACCGATCCCGGTGGACGAGGTTGAGAGCATCACGCAGATCCGTCGTCGTCTTGTCGCGCCCGGCATCTCACTGGGTGCCCTGAGCCCGGAAGCGCATGAGACGCTGGCGATTGCCATGAACCGGATTGGCGCGAAGTCTGATTCCGGTGAAGGTGGCGAGGACGCCGAGCGTTCCAAGCCGCGCCCGAACGGGGACAATGCGTCTTCCGCGATCAAGCAGGTGGCGTCTGGCCGGTTCGGTGTGACCGCGCAGTATCTGAATGACTGCCGCGAGATCGAAATCAAGATGGCCCAGGGTGCGAAGCCGGGCGAGGGCGGACAGCTTCCGGGCTTCAAGGTCACGGAGCTGATCGGTCGCCTGCGTCATGCGACGCCGGGTGTGACGCTGATCTCCCCGCCGCCGCATCATGACATCTATTCGATCGAGGATCTGGCCCAGCTCATTTACGATCTGAAGCAGGTCAACCCAACGGCAACCGTCACCGTGAAGCTGGTTGCCCGGACGGGTATCGGCACGATTGCGGCAGGTGTGGCGAAGGCGAAGGCTGATGCCATTCTGATCTCCGGTCATTCCGGCGGTACGGGTGCCAGCCCGCAGTCTTCGATCCATTATGCGGGTCTGCCGTGGGAAATGGGTCTGTCCGAAGCGCATCAGGTTCTGATGCTCAACCGTCTGCGTCATCGTTTGGTGCTGCGGACAGATGGCGGCATCAAGACGGGCCGTGACGTTGTCATGGCGGCGATGCTGGGTGCGGAAGAGTTCGGTATTGGTACGGCCGCGCTGGTCGCCATGGGCTGCATCATGGTGCGTCAGTGCCATTCCAACACCTGCCCGGTTGGCGTCTGCGTTCAGGACGAAAAGCTGCGTGCGAAGTTCGAGGGCTCCCCGGAGAAGGTCATCAACCTTTTCACGCTGATTGCTGAAGACATCCGCCATATCCTTGCCGATCTAGGCGTTCGCTCCCTGAAGGACGTCATTGGACGGACGGATATGCTGCGTCAGGTGTCCCGCGGTGCGGACTATCTGGATGATCTGGATCTGAACTCCCTGCTGGTGCAGGCCGATCCGGGTGAACATGCCCGTTACTGCACCCGCGAGGGCCGTAACGAGGTTCCGGAAACGCTGGACGCACAGATCGTGGCCGATGCGATCCCGCTGTTCGAGCGTCGTGAGAAGCTGCACCTGCACTACAACGTGCAGAACACGCATCGTGCGATCGGGACGCGTATTTCCGGTATGATCACCCGTCAGTTCGGGATGCACGAACTGCCGGAAGGCCAGCTTACGCTGTCGCTCCGTGGGTCGGCTGGTCAGTCCCTGGGTGCCTTCGCGGTGCAGGGGCTGAAGATGATCGTGGAAGGCGATTCCAACGATTACGTCGGTAAGGGGCTTTCGGGTGCGACGATCGTTGTCCGTCAGTCTCCGGCGTCCACGTGGCGTTCGGAAGAAAATGCGATCATCGGCAACACGGTTCTGTACGGCGCAACGAGTGGCAAGCTCTTTGCGGCCGGTCAGGCTGGTGAGCGTTTCGCGGTTCGTAACTCCGGTGCGACGGCTGTTGTTGAAGGCTGTGGCTCGAATGGTTGCGAGTACATGACCGGCGGTAAGGTCGTGATCCTCGGTGAAACTGGCGATAACTTCGGTGCTGGCTTTACGGGCGGCATGGCCTATGTGCTCGATCCGAAGGACCGCTTTGAATCCCGCATCAATCCGGACACGGTGATGTGGAACCGCGTGCAGCCTGGCAGCCGCTGGGACGTGGAACTGCGCACGCTGGTCGAGCAGCATGTGGAAGAAACAGGCAGCACTTACGCCGCGGACCTGCTGCATTGTTGGGAACACACGCTGGAGCAGTTCTGGCACATCGTTCCCCGCGAATATGCCAAAGTCATTGGCTATGTGCAGGAAGATTTGTCCAAGCTTTCAGCCTGAGAGTTTCAGGTCTCATGGAAAAGTCTGTACCGGAAATCCGGTGCAGGCTTTTTTTTGTTTGAAGACCTACCGTTTCCTGCTTCTAACAATATCGATATAAAAACGATATTTGTGGGGAAAATAATGAAGAGATGGAGTGTTGTTTCGGCTGCGGCTGGTCTGCTGATGACCTTCTCTCTCGCAAAAGCAGGGAGCGTTTCATTTCCTTCCGAACTTCAGTCGTATGTTCATGACGGCCATTTTGAAGTCGGGGATTTTGCGTGGATGCGCGGCGCATTTCCCGGAGCCAATGATGAACAGAAAAAGCGCTGGGAACACTTGCAGGCTTATTCTACCGCTTGCCTTAAGGAGGCTACGAAGCAGGAAACTGAGGCGCTGCTGAGAGAGGGTGAAAAGGTAAGCGTGTCTTTGGAAGAACGGCCTTATATCCCATATGCGGATGAGAAGTGTTCGGGGCTCTGGTTCTGGTCCTCCTCACCTCAGAACGTCAAGACATGGCCTGAATTCAAAACTCTTGTGACAGAAGAGAGTCCCGTAATTCGTGCTTATCTGACGGCAGTTGAAGAAACGCAAAAAGCTGAAAATCTTATTGATGTAGACGGTAAAGAGCATGAATCTGAGAGATTGCTAATTCGTGGGGTAACGGATCAGACAATTCGTCGTCCTTTGATGAATGGTCTGGATCTAACAGGGGAGGGTCATCCTGCTTCAGTTCAGGTGAATGAATTTCGTACGATGTTTCTCGCAGAGCGGATGGAAGAGATTGACCACGCCAACACCCGTTGGCTGCAGAAAATTGTAGCATCCAAGAGCTGGCCCACTCTGACACAGGCTGGTTCTGTCACCTCGAAGGCTGCGTGGTTGCTGGTGCAGCATGCTGATGACGATATTGCCTTTCAGGCCAGGGCGCTAAAGCTCATGACCCAACTGGCGAAGAAAGGCGAAGTGAACCAATCCAATTATGCCCTGCTGACAGATCGCGTATCGATTGCCCTGACAGGGCATCAAATTTATGGATCACAGATGTCCTGCACCAAAGGGCGTCTTATTCCTTTGCCCATTGAGCAGCCCACTGACGTAAACCAGCGCAGGCATGCACTTGGCATTGGAACAATCGAACAGAAAATTTCCGAGATGAAAGAAGCGGGCATTTGCCGGTGAGCGGAGGCTCGGAGGCCGAGTTTTGTCTCTGCTCATGGCGGATGTTTTAGTGATCAGAACATGAGTTTCCGTGTCAGTTTTGCAAGTGCGTCAATCTGGCCGGTCAGAAATTTGCAGGTTGGTTCGTCCGTCAGTTTCAGCGTTTCCGGATCTACTTTACCCGTCACCATGCTAATCATGACTTCAGGGCGATTGAGAACATATGCGTCCAGAAAGACCATGTTCTGCCGGAGGTTGTATTGCGCTCTGGCACCTCCGATCATGCCGGGAGAGGCCGTCTGGATGGCGAGGGGTTTTCCGCTGAAAGGTTGGGGCGATACGCGGGAGAGCCAGTCGATTGCATTTTTCAATGCGCCAGGAATGGAATAATTGTATTCCGGGGTCACGATGATGACGCCGTCTGCGGCCTGGATCTGCTCGGCCATGGCCAGAACAGGGGCCGGGAAGCCTGCGTCCTGAACATCCTGGTCATAATGGGGAAAATCCCCGATCGATCCGAGCGCGGTAATGGAAATTCCTTCGGGCGCAAGCTCCGGCAAAGCACGAGCAACTGCCGCGTTGAAGGACGCTTTGCGCAGGCTTCCGAGCAGGGTGACGAAATGCAGGGGCGTATCGTTGGGCATGGACAGGTCTCCATCGAAGTGCCGGTCATGTCATGGCCAAAAGCTAGGGCAACCATGACATGACGTCAGAGTGAGTCAGGCTGCGGTTTTCAGCATTCCGTGAGGATCGAGAACGAATTTGCGCGGCGCGCCGTTGTCGAAGTCATGGTAGCCGCGTGGTGCGTCTTCGAGTGAAATCACGGTGGCGTTGACGATATCTGCGATGGGCAGGCGCCCATGCAAAATGGCCTGCATCAGTTGCCGGTTATATCTCAGAACGGGTGTTTGCCCGGTATGGAACGACTGGCTTTTAGCCCAGCCCTGACCCAGCCGGAGTGTCAGATTGCCTTTCTGCGCCGCAGCTTCATGGGCGCCCGGATCTTCCGTCACATACAGGCCCGGAATACCGATGGCTCCGGCCGGGCGGGTGACTTCCATGGCCTGATTGAGAATGACGGCTGGCTGCTCCTTTCCGTCATATCCTTTGGCTTCAAAACCGACGGCATCAATGAAGCTGTCGACTTCCGGTGTCCCGATGACCTGTTCGATGAGGTCTCCGAGCCGGTCATGGTTCTGGAGGTTGATAGGTTCAAACCCGACCGCCTTCGCGTGGGCGAGGCGCTCAGGATTGAAATCGCCGATCATGACGACTGCGGCCCCTAGAATGCGCGCCGACGCGGCTGCGGCCATACCGACTGGCCCGGCGCCCGCGATATAGACCGTTGATCCCACACCCACCTTGGCATTGATGGCGCCATGGAAGCCGGTGGGGAGAATATCGGTCAGCATTGTGAGGTCTTTGATGCGCTCAAGTGCCTGAGCCTTGTCAGGGAAGCGCAGCAGATTGAAATCGGCATAAGGGACCATGACGTAGCGGGCCTGTCCGCCGATCCATCCGCCCATATCAACATAGCCATACGCGCCGCCTGCGCGGCTCGCATTGACTGTCAGACATACGCCCGTGTGTTGTTCCCGGCAGCATCGGCATCGGCCACAGGCGACGTTGAAGGGAACGGAGACCAGATCGCCCTTCCGAACCATCTCGACATCCGATCCGGTTTCGATGACTTCGCCGGTGATTTCGTGGCCCAGGACCAACCCCGATGGGGCGGTCGTGCGGCCTCGGACCATATGCTGGTCGGAGCCGCAGATATTGGTGGAGACGACTTTGAGAATGACGCCGTGGTCAATCTTCCGGCCATCGGGTGTTTCCATTCGGGGGTCGTCGATCCGCTGGACTTCAACATGATTAGGGCCGAGATAAACGACCCCTCTGTTTTCGTCAGACATGGCTTCTCTCCAGGTTCGGGCAGCGGCCATCCCTTGCGGCCGGGGTCGCCCGGCACGACGAAATGTTGTCGTACAGAGGCCTCAACGTTCGCCGCGTGTTCTGGAACCGTGACATAGGGCTACAGACGCGCCTCTCGCCTGAAAGTGATGGGAAACATGTCTGTTGCTTGCCGTCCTCTTTCGAGGGTGGTTTGTGAACCGGGATATAACCGACTTTTCAGGGCAGACTTGAAGCTGGCCATATAACCCCCTTAACCTGTGGTCCATCTGTAGGCACGATGGTGCCAACTGCACGATCAACCGAGGGGTTCATGGAAAATCACGTCAATACGTTATGGGGCCAGTTTTATGGCTGGCTGCCCACGCTACTGAGCTATGTCGGACAGCTTGTTCTGGCGATTATTGTGCTGCTGGTGGGCTGGTCCATCATCAACATGATCACGCGCGGCATGGGCCGCATGATGGCCGCCAGCAACATTGAGCCAACCCTGAGGGGCTTCCTGCTCAGCGTCGTCGGGCTGCTGCTGAAGGCGCTTCTGCTGATCAGCGTTGCTTCGATGGTTGGCATTGCAACGACGTCCTTCGTCGCAGTTCTGGGTGCGGCTGGCCTGGCTGTTGGCATGGCGCTTCAGGGCAGTCTTGCCAACTTTGCGGGTGGCGTGCTGATCCTGCTGTTCCGTCCGTTTAAAGTGGGGGATTCAATTACGGCCGCGGGCAATACCGGCACGGTTGTCTCGATCGAGATGTTCCGGACTGTGCTACAGGATTCCACGAATGACATCGTTTACGTGCCCAACGGAACGCTTTCGAACAATGTCGTCATCAACAGCTCCCAGTCTGAGCGACTGCTGGCATCGGTCAGCCTGCTGATTGATTATAATGACGATATTGACAAGGCTCGTGCCCTGCTTCTGGGGCTGTTTGAAAATGATGCTCTGGTTCTCAAGACGCCCGCGCCATCCGTTTCGTTTCTGCCTCGTCCGGCCAATGTCGCCGTTACGCTGGGCTTCTGGTGTGCTCCGGGCAATGTAACGCCGCTGGTTGCGAAGTATTCTGAAGCATCCATTCAGGCGCTGAAGAAAGAAGGCTTCCGTCTGGGTGTTACGGCCCGTACTGCAGCCTGATCTTGGTGCGGCCTGTCTAGGACTATGCTGGGCTGGCCGCGTTTCAGTTTTTAAGTTTACCCAATTAAAAAACGCAGCATCGTTGGTTTCCGCAAGAAAAACCAAATCAATTAAAACAGCAATTTTTGAGATTGATGGTGGACCCGACGCGATTCGAACGCGTGACCTTTGCCTTCGGAGGGCAACGCTCTATCCAGCTGAGCTACGGGTCCGTCGGGTTTCCAATAGACGGTTCAGGACAGGCTTGCCAAGCCCTTAGTAGAATTTTGTTTGTTCAAGGTTGCGCGGTGGCTTTCCAGAGGGCGGCAGCGACGTCTCCTCCGGATGGAAGGGCGTGGTCGGGCGTCAAAATCCATGAGGTGACGTCCTGTGCTGTGATTCGTTTATCGCGGCTCAGCAGATGATGGGCCGTCGGAAATTCATCTAGTCGTACTGAGTTGGGAAGGCGTTTCAACAGACGTGCGGTGTAAGGCGGAAGAACGAACTGGTCCCGACCACCGAAAATCATAAGCATGGGCGTTCTGACCCGTGGTGCGTCGTCAAAAGCTGTTGCCATGAGGTGGGTCAGGCCAAAAAGCGGATGAATGGTCGAACTATGCTGGGTCAGCGGGTCAAAATACATGCGTCGCAGAGCATGGATGTTATCGCTCGCAACGCGCTCTCCGGGGACGGCTGATCCATCCAGTTTCCAGTGGGGCGCGACTGTATCGATGCCATCCAGAACGGTCTGCCAGAGCTCACCGAGTTTCATGATGGCTGGTGCGAGAAGAATGGTTCCGGACAGTTCTGGTGGCGGGTCGGTCGCAAGGAGCAGGGCGACGGCTCCGCCCATGCTTTCGCCCATGACATAGAGAGGCACGCCGGGATAACGCCTGCGGAGCCACGTAAGCTCTTCCCGCGTGTCCTGAACCATGCGCGTCGTGCTGCTCCAGCCACCTGCGTCCTGTGTTGCGCCGAACCCGCGCTGGTCTGGTGCGACTATTTCGATACCGGCAGCGCTCAGGGGCGGTGCAAAGAATTCCCAGGCATCCCGGCTGTCTCCGAAGCCATGAAGCGCCAGAATAACGGCCTTCAAGGGGTGTGCTGCGGGATAAGTTCTTGAAGGAATGTGAGCACCATCCGCCATGCTAAGCGTCACATCCGGGGGGATGAGGGCTGTTTCTTTCGCTGTCGGATGCAGGTCGGGCATTGGCCGGTGCGTGCAGGCACCGAGAAGCAGCGTGCAGGCCGCAAAGCAGGCCAAGGTGCAGGAAAGACGCCACAGGCGGTTTGAAACGGATGGGAATGAGCCTATCATCGCGAAGATTTTAGAACGTCCGGCCCTTCCGGGCGAGAAGGAGATATTCGTGCCGTCTGAAACGCCTCATCTGGTTCTGGTTGACGGGTCTGGGTTCATTTTCCGTGCATTCCATGCCCTCCCGCCTATGAGCAGCCCGGATGGTGTGCCGGTCAATGCGGTTTACGGCTTCACGAATATGCTGACACGGCTGCTGCGCGATCATGTCGGCACGCATCTGGCCGTTATTTTTGATGCTGGTCGTCACACGTTCCGTAATGAAATTTACCCGCAATACAAGGCGCATCGTCCGGAGCCGCCAGAAGACCTGCGCCCGCAGTTTGGTCTGATCCGGGATGCGACAGCGGCATTCAATGTGCCGTCGATTGAACTGGCTGGCTGGGAAGCGGATGATCTGATCGCCAGTTATGCCAAGGCTGTAGTGGCGCAGGGTGGGCGTTGCACGATCATCTCATCGGACAAGGATCTGATGCAGTTGATCTGCCCTGGTGTCGAACTGATGGACCCGATGAAGCAGAAGCCGATTCGGGAAGCTGAGGTTGAGGCCAAGTTCGGTGTGCGGCCAGATCAGGTTGTCGATGTTCAGGCCCTGATGGGGGACTCTACTGATAACGTGCCGGGTGTGCCGGGCATTGGTGCGAAGGGCGCGGCCCAGCTCATTAATGAATATGGCACGCTGGAAAAGGTTCTGGATGCTGCGGAGGGCATGAAGGCCTCCAAGCGCCGCCAGAACCTGATTGAATTTGCGGATGCCGCCCGGATGTCTCGCAAGCTGGTTCTGCTGGCCGACGATGTGCCGTTGCCTCAGCCGATTGAGGAACTGGGGTGCCGCGAGCCGGTTCAGGAAACGCTCCGGGACTGGCTCGACACGATGGGCTTCCATTCCACGATCCAGCGTATGGGTTTGGGGTTGGCGGCAAAGCCAAGGCCCACGCCTCGTCCCAAGGCAGCGCCAGCGGAGGGTGAGGCGCCGACAGTGACGCTCTCTGAAGCGTCTTATGGACCGTATGAAACGGTTACAGATTTCGAGACGCTGGATCGGTGGATTGCCGAGGCGCGAACGGCTGGGGTTGTCGCCGTTGATACGGAGACGGATAGCCTCAATGCGCGTCAGGCCAATATGGTCGGGCTGTCGCTCTCTGTTGCGCCGGGCAAGGCCTGTTATGTGCCGTTCCTGCATGAAGGCAAGTGGGATCTGTTGCAGGATGGGCGGGACGATCAGCCGATCGATCAGCAGCTTGATCGTGCTGCAACGCTGGAGCGTCTTGCCCCGCTGATGCGGGATGCGTCTGTCCTGAAGATCTTCCAGAACGCCAAATATGATCTGACGGTGTTCCGCAAAGCTGGTCTGCCTGAAATAACGCCGATCGACGATACGATGCTCATTTCCTATGCACAGTCTGCGGGAGAGCACGGGCAGGGCATGGATGAGCTGTCGCAGCTTCACCTTGGCCATACGCCGATCACGTATGATTCCGTAACGGGAACGGGGCGTAAGCGCATTCCGTTCGCTGAAGTGCCGCTGGATCAGGCGACGGCTTATGCAGCGGAAGATGCCGATGTCACGCTGCGGTTGTGGCAGGTTCTGCGTCCTCAGTTACGTCTTCGTCAGTCACTGGCTCTGTATGAGGAAATCGAGCGGCCTCTGATTGAAGTTCTGACGGATATGGAAGACGTCGGGATCAAGGTGGATGCCGTCGAACTGCGGCGTATGTCGGCCGATTTTGAAACGCGTATGGCAGTGATAGAGAAGGATATTCACGAGCAGGTTGGGCGCAGTTTCAATGTTGGTTCTCCCAAGCAGCTTGGTGAGATCCTGTTCGATGAAATGGAGCTTCCGGGTGGGAAGCGGACCAAAAGCGGCTCTTGGGGGACGGATTCCTCTGTCCTTGAGGGACTGGCGGAGCAGGGGCATGACCTGCCGCAGAAAATCCTGTCATGGCGTCAGTTAGCCAAGCTGAAATCCACGTATGCCGATGCGCTGGTTGAGCAGATGGACCAGGGAACGCAGCGCGTTCACACGTCCTTCCAGATGGCCATTACGACCACTGGGCGTCTGTCTTCCAATGAGCCGAACCTTCAGAACATCCCGATCCGGACGGAAGAAGGCGCGCTGATCCGTAAGGCTTTCGTGGCAGCTCCGGGGCATGTTCTGGTGTCTGCGGATTACAGCCAGATCGAACTGCGACTTCTGGCCCATGTGGCGAAGATCGAGCCTTTGCTGGAGGCGTTCCATCTGGGGCAGGACATTCATGCCCGCACGGCCTCCGAAGTGTTTGGTATTCCCATTGAAGGCATGGACCCTTTGACCCGTCGTCGGGCCAAGGCCATCAACTTCGGCATTATTTACGGGATTTCAGCTTTCGGTCTGGGGCGTCAACTTCAGATTTCGCCGGGTGAAGCACGTTCTTATATTGATGCGTATTTTGCCCGCTATCCCGGTATTCGCGCCTACATGGAGCGCACCAAGGAAGAGGCGAAGGAACATGGCTACGTTCTGACGCCGTTTGGTCGTCGCTGTTATGTGCCGGGAATCAAGGACAAGAACGGCGCTCGTCGATCTTATGCTGAGCGTCAGGCGATCAATGCGCCGCTTCAGGGCGGTGCCGCTGACATTATCAAACGCGCCATGGTGCGTCTGGCGAGAAAGCTGCCTGAGACGGGCCTGAAAGCGCAGATGCTGCTTCAGGTGCATGACGAACTGCTCTTCGAAGTTCAGGAGCAGGATGCGCAGGCATTGGCGGATTTCGTCCGTCAGGAAATGGGAAGTGCTGCCAAGCTGGATGTGGCACTTGAAGTTGAAACCGGTATTGGCCCGAGTTGGGCTGACGCACACTGAGAGACTGAACGACCATGGAAACCCAACACGAACGCCGCAAGCGGATCAGCAATCGCATCATCTGGGGGGTGCTGGCAGTTGCGGCAGTTCTGGCCGGGGTCGGCTTCCAGTTAGCCTCTCATGGTGGACCGGGGCTGCTGGTACAGTCCAACGGAAATGAAGTTGGAGGCAGCTTCCGTCTTGATTCCCTTGGGGAAAGCACGGTCACGGAAGGAGACTTCCACGGGACCTGGGTTCTGGTATGGTTCTTTGACACCAACTGCCCGGAAGATCGCTGCCAGCCGGTGCTGAAAAGCATGGAGCAGGCGTATCAGGCACTTCACGCACAAGGCGTCCGTGTCTCTCCGCTTGCTGTGTCTCTGGACCCGTTTGATGAAAACGAAGCCCTCAGAAACTATGTCATTCCGGTTGCTCCCCATGTGATGCCGTTCACGGGTACGCCGAACATGATCAAGGCCATGACGGCTGAGTATCATGCTCCGGATCAGAAAGAGGGTGATCATTACGTTCCGGCTCCGCGGATCGTTGTCATGGATCCAAGTGCCCGTTATGCTGGCACGATCGATGCGACCGGCGATGCAGATGCGTTGATTGCCCGCCTTCGTCAGCTGTCAAAGCGCTAAATGGCAATGCGTGTCCCGGCTTTTCTCCTCGCTCTTTCACTTGGCGTGGTCGGGACGGCGTTTGCTCAGGAGCAGACACCTCCTGACTGGGACGGGCAGACGCTGGGCAGCCCGCACAGAGGTGGAACGCTTCGGCTTACCGCTGATGGTCCCGGCGGGACGTTGGACCCGCAGGTTAATTACGGCACGCAGTACATGCAGGTGTTCGTCAATATGTACGATCCCCTGCTGACGTTTAGAGAGGCGCGTGGCCCCACCGGGCTGGAGGTCGTTCCCGATCTTGCGGACGCCATGCCGACTATCAGCCCTGATGGGCTGACATGGACACTTCATTTACGGTCCGGTCTGAAGTTTTCGAATGGGTCGCCGGTTCGTGTTGAAGACGTCGTGGCGTCTTTTCGTCGGATCTATAGGGTTGGTAGCCCGACGGCGGCCTCATTTTACGGCGGGATTGTCGGGGCGAAAGAATGCCTGAATGCGCCGGATCACTGCACGTTGCCGGGTGTGGAAGGGCGCCCAGATGGAACGATCGTGTTTCATCTGGCTCATCCGGATGGAGAGTTTCTCTACAAGCTTGCGTTCCCTCACGCAGTTATTCTGCCTGCGTCAGTGTCTGTGCACGATGTGGGGAATGAGACCGTGCCGGGCACAGGGCCTTATCGGATCACGCATTACGATCCCGAGCATGGCATTGTGTTAGAGCGAAACTCCTACTTTCATGTTTGGAACCCACAGGCCCAGACAGACGGGTTTGCTGACCGGATCGAGTATAATTTTGGCCTCTCTGACGAGGCGCAGATCACTGCGGTCGAACAGGGCCAATATGACTGGATGCTCGATGCCAAGCCCTCTGACCGATTGGGTGAGCTCGGCGCGAAATACACCTCGCAGGTTCATATCGAGCCGTTGCTGGGGCTGTATTATCTGGCCATGAATGTGCACGAAAAGCCGTTCACAGATCAGCGGGTTCGTCAGGCTGTCAGTATGGCTGTTAATCGACATGCCATGACCATTTTGTTCGGTGGTGGCGCGATTTCCGAACCTCTCTGCCAGATGGTTCCACACGGCATTCCAGGCGCTGATCTTGGCCTTTCATGCCCACAGGACCTGGAGAGAGCCAGAAAGCTTGTGCGTGAGGCCGGTGAAGAGGGGGCGACCGTAACGCTGGTGGTTCCCAACCGGGCCGTTGAGCTTGGGATGGGAACATATCTGCGAAATGTACTTCAGCAGATCGGTTTCAAGGCACAACTCCGTCCCATAACAGCTGGACTGGCAGAGTCCTACGAACAGAATACAGCCAACCATGTGCAGATTAGTCTGTCTTACTGGTTTGCAGATTATCCCTCAGCATCGACGTTTCTCGATGATCTGTTTGGATGCGATAATTACCATCCGAATTCAGCCATTTCTCCGAACTTTACCGGCTTTTGTGACCAGCGTATTCAGAGCCTGTTCGAGCAGGCCAAGGCACAGACCGATCCAGCCAAAGCCGCACCAATCTGGCAGGAGGCGGGGCATGAAATTATGCGGCAAATGCCGGGTGCTCCGATGATTCAGATGAAGACTATTGATTTCGTTTCGAAAAGAGTTGGAAATTATTTCTCTACGTTGCTAAGTCATGTAATATTTTCTCACCTTTGGGTACATTAGTGGTTATGAAAATTCTTAGTGAAGACAATCCTGGAACCCTTGTTATTAGTGAGGGAAGAGTACCCCATGGGGCATACCAAGCAATTTACCACAAATTAACAAAAAAAGTAGAAAAGACAGAGAAAAAATTTAAAGGAAATTATAACATAGGGGCGAGCGATATTATCGCTCTAAATCAAAAAATAGAACAATTGCTTGTTCAGTATAAAGTTCAAGGAGTCCGATGTGAGATAACCCATGTCGCAAAAAAAAGCGCATCGAACTCTTTTTCCTCTATAGAAAAATTCACAAGGCATAATTTTCAGACAAGAGACATTACATCTTCTATAAATTACCAGTTTGATTTTTTAGTTATAATTCCTACAGAAATTTCTACATTAGATGATATAGCTCAACGATATAAGATAGATATTAATGCCACTAGAAATGAAATAGACGATGATGATTATAGTGCTCCTTTTTTCTTGAGAGGATTTCGTGGTGAATCTACCATAAGAATGTCTCTCGAATACTCTGATTATGCGGTAGCTCAGGCTCTGGAAAGTGTTATATCTGGATGGGTTGACTCTTTACCGAATAAAAAAATACCAACTCAAATAAAATTTTTCTTAAGTCTGGAAAAATTTTCCACATTTTATTTGGATAAATTTGCAAAAATACTACCTCTTTCTTCGGGATCTTATTTAATTTACGAAAAAAATTTTCCTATGAATAAAGCGTTATCTTTAGTTTTGTTCTGTATATTCATGTCCTTTCTTGGTGAAATTATAACGGATAAGTTGGTTTCTATATTTTACGAATTTCTATATAAAATAATTCCACGGTTGGATTTGGTTTTTACATTAGGGGATCAAGATTATATAGAAAATAAAAAAAATAAATGTTCTCGATATATTTCAATTATGTCTTTAGTATTTGTAGGGATTTTTCTTTCTATATTTGTAAATATTTTTTCATCGTTTATTTATGACAAAATTTAGTCTGGCCTATTAAGGCCAGACTAATGAAATATTTCAATTACAGGCCAATATCCGTACGGAAAATCTTGTCTTCCCACTGGATGGCTGACGCGCCTTCATAAGCAAGACGACGTGCATCTTCTGGCGTAGCAGCCTTGGCGCAGACTGTCAGAACACGTCCACCATCCGCGACAAGAACGCCATCGACCAGCTTTGTCCCAGCATGGAAAACCGAAACGCCCGGGACGGCTTCGGCGCGTTCGATGCCCGAAATGCGACCGCCCTTTTTCGCGGCATCCGGGTAGCCATTAGCAGCCAGCACCAGTGAGATAGACGCTTCGTCGGAGAAGTCGGCAGCGGCATGATCGAGATTGCCGTCTGCGAGAGCTGCAAGAATAGGAAGCAGGTCTGACTTGAGGCGGATCAGGAGTGCCTGCGCTTCCGGATCACCAAAGCGGACATTGTATTCAATCAGCTTTGGGCCTTCATTCGTCAGCATCAGGCCAGCGAAAATCACGCCACGGAAAGGCGTCCCGCGACGCACCATTTCCGCCAGCATCGGGCGCACGCTGAGGTCCAGCGCCTTTTCCTGAGCCGCGCGATCAAAGCCGGGTGGTGGGGAAATGGCACCCATACCGCCGGTGTTTGGCCCCGTATCACCATCGCCCAGACGCTTGTGGTCGCGGGCTGCACCGATCAGAACGGCCTTTTCGTCCGAGCAGAACGCGAACAGCGAGACTTCTTCGCCCACCAGACATTCTTCAATGACGAGCGGCATGCCGAGCTTGCGAATGGCGTCTTCCGCTTCTTCGACACTCTGGGCGACGACCACGCCCTTACCGGCCGCCAGACCGTCCGCTTTTACGACGATCGGCGCACCGCGACGTCGAACGAATTCAAGGGCTGGTGCCTCGTCTTCGAAGCGTTCCCATTTTGCTGTTGGAATGCCAGCGGCATCCGCAACGTCCTTGGTAAACGCTTTACTGCCTTCCAAAAGGGCCGCTGCCTTGGTCGGGCCAGCGCAGGGGATGCCAGCTTCGGCGCAGGCATCCGCCAGACCGACCACCAGAGGCGCTTCAGGGCCGGGAACGATCAGGTCGATGTTCTGCTCTTTGGCAAAGGCGACAAGCCCTGCAACGTCATCGGCTTTTAGCGGAACAAGCGTTGCTAGAGAGGCCATGCCGGGATTGCCAGGCGCCGCATAAAGGGCCGTAAGACTGGGCGAGCGCGCCAGACATGTTGCCAGGGCGTGTTCGCGCCCTCCGGAACCGACCAGCAAAACGCGCATTCCGCTCTCCCTTTTTCATCTGCGGGTCCCTGAGATCAGGGCTTCGTCTGACGGCGTGCGTAGCATAGACTGGCTCCATGATGGAGAGTGATGCCGCGTCTGCACGCGGGAATGTGCCGCAATATTCAGTTTCCGAGATTTCCGGAGCCATCAAGCGCACGCTTGAGACCGGATTCGGGCGTGTTCGTGTGCGTGGTGAGCTGACGGAACTCAAGCGTTACCCCTCCGGGCATATCTATCTGTCCTTGAAGGATGAGGGCGGAAAGATCTCCGGCGTCATCTGGCGCGGAACAGTCTCGCGTCTGGGTATGGCGCCCGAGAACGGCAATGAAGTCATCGCGACAGGGAAGGTCTCGTCCTACGGCGAGCGCTCCAGCTATCAGCTCATCATTGATCGGATGGAATTCGCAGGCGAGGGAGCTCTGCTCGCCAATATTGAGCGCCTGCGTCGCAAACTGCTTGATGAGGGACTGTTCGAAGCCGATCGCAAAAAACCCATTCCGTTTCTGCCATCGCTTGTCGGTGTCGTGACATCACGATCCGGGGCGGTTCTTCATGATATTCGTACGACCATTGAACGTCGCTTTCCCCGGGATGTGTTGTTGTGGCCTGTTGCCGTACAGGGAGAGGGGGCTGCGGCCCAGATCGCTGCGGCCATTGACGGCATGGCACAGAGGTCTCGTCGCCCGGATGTTCTGATTGTGGCCCGTGGCGGTGGCTCTCTTGAAGATCTTATGGCATTCAATGATGAGCGTGTTTTGCGTGCCGTTGCAGCATGTCCCATCCCGGTTATTTCTGCTGTGGGTCACGAGACAGACACCACACTGATCGATCTTGTTTCAGATCGGCGTGCACCGACGCCAACGGCTGCGGCAGAAATGGCTGTGCCCTTGCGCTCTGAACTGGTCGCGGATCTGGCACATCGGACGGCCCGTCTGGCAGGTGGTTTGAGCCGCATCATGCAGACATCCCGGGCAAGGCTGGAGCAGGCTACATCGCGACTGCCAGATCTGCCGTCTCTTCTTGAGACTGCACGCATGCGTTTGGATGACCGGAGCCAGCGCCTTGATCTTGCTCTTCCAGCCTTTGTCATGCGCGCAAGAAGCCGTCTGGATGCTCCGGTACGGCAACTGCCATCGCCGGAACTGATTGTCAGCCGGGCGAGGGCCGCCCTGACTGCGCCCTCAAGGCAGCTTCCGTCACCACGTTTAATGATCGAACGGCGACAGAGCGCTCTTCGTGCGTCAGAGACCGCTCTTGTCACGGCATGGCAGCGCGCGTCCCAACGGTTCCACCTTCGGGTAGAACGACAGAGACTGTCTCCTGAGACTCTTAATAGCGCCATCAGGCTTCAGAAAGCGCGTCTTGATGGGTTGGGAAGTCATCTGGAAGCGGTCTCCCCGAGGGCGATCCTCAGCCGGGGATATGTGCTCGTTCAGGATAGCAAGGGGCGCCCCGTGACCCATTCCGACGCGGAACCTTTGAACGGACGTGTGGTTCTGTCTTTCGCTGACGGCCAACGTGGGGCAAAACTCGATACCCTTCTTACGTCCCAGGCCGATCTGGGTCTTTAATGGTGAAGTGTCCGGGCGTGGCCCGGTTTGTGATCCGGAGTTCACATGCGTTCGTTCTGGTTGAGCCTTGTTGTCCTGCCTCTTCTGGCAGCTTGTGCGGAGCAGCCTTCCGCCCCATCTTCCAGCGCGGCCGTGCAGGCTCCCGCCCAGAAGATTCCCCCGCAGGATTTTGCTCCGGGATTGGCCGAAGAAGCTCCGGCGGATGGTCATAAGGTGCTTCTGAATGACCCGTCTGCGGCGTCAAATACGCCGCTTTGCGGGACAGCGCAGCGTGAAGCCAATCTGGCAGGATCAGCGCTCTATGCGCAGGGTTTGGCCACCACAACGTCGTCCTGCCCGCAGAATGCGTGTTTTGAACCTTTGACGGGAACGTTCATTGCGGCAAACGGTAACAAGAGCGTCTGCCGGTAAAAGTTTTCCGGGCAGATTGAGCTGGCGCATTTCCCTATCATCTTCAGTGCTTTAAAGTGGATCTCACGAAAGAGTGAGGTTTGACATGACTGATGAGCTGAAATGTCCCAAATGTGGGTCGGAGCATGTTTATCCGGATGGGACTCTGTGGGTCTGTCCGGACTGCGGCAATGAATGGAACCCGGAAGAGGGCGGTCAGGCCGACGCTGGCGACGCATCTGCGGAAATCAAAGATGCCAATGGCAATGTCCTTGTAGATGGTGACAGCGTTACGGTTGTGAAGGACCTGAAGGTCAAAGGATCTTCGTTGGTTGTGAAAAGCGGCACCAAGGTCAAGAACATTCGTCTTGTTGATGCGACGGACGGACATAATATTGCCTGTAAGATCGCGGGAATTGGCGCAATGAACCTGAAGTCTGAATTCGTAAAAAAATCCTAACGGGTTACGCCATTTAGTTACATCGTGTGTGCTTTCATCAGCCTTCGTGAGGTCTCCTTGCGAAGGCTGATGCCGTTCTGGGGCATACGCCTTTCGGCAATACAGGGGATGTAGGCATGTATGTCATTCTTGGCGGGACGGGCCATGTCGGCCGCGCTGTTGCACAAACTGTTCTGGCGGCTGGGCATGATGTCACGGTAGTAACCCGGCAGGTTGTTGCGGCCTCTGAACAACGCCACGCCGGCGTAGATTATGCGGCAGTGGATGTGAATGACACTGATACTCTGAGGGTGCTTTTTCAGAGGGCGCAACGCGTGTTCGTTCTCAATCCCCCTGCGGCAGTGTCTGGCAATACGGATGTGGAAGAACGCAAGACTGTGTGCTCCATTTTGAAAGCATTGCGGGGCGTTGCTCTGGAAAAGGTCGTCGTGCAATCCACCTATGGCGCGCAGCCTGGTGAGCACTGTGGTGATCTCGGCGTTTTGTATGAGCTGGAACAGGGTGCGCAGGCCCTGAACGTTCCGGTGTGTATTGTCCGCGCGGCCTATTACATAAGCAACTGGGCAGGGGCGACGAGCGCTGCGAAAGCTACAGGAGTGCTACAGACATTTCTGCCGGCAACACAGGCGTTTCCCATGGTCGCTCCAGAAGATGTTGGAGGTCTGGCAGGTAAGTTACTGATGTCTGATGTTGAACAGACGGGCATCCACAATATCGAGGGGCCGGAGAGCTATACGCCTTCAGACGTTGCTGCCGCCCTTTCCAGAATATTAGGGCGCGCCGTCCAAGTGCAGGTCATTCCCCAAGAGAGGTGGTATGAGGCCTATCGCGGAAATGGTTTCTCGAAAGAAGCCGCGCAGTCTTATGCGAACATGACCGGGCTCTTTATTCATCAACATTATGACCGCCCTGCAGACCCCGTGCGGGGCTCCACAAGCCTTGAAGCTTGCCTGAAGCGTTACGCATAAACCGGGCATAAAAAAAGCCGACCGGAAATATCCGGTCGGCTTTTTGTTGGGGTGAGAAGCGGATGTTACCGCTTCCACCAGCCCATGCGACGCGTCACCGGTGGCAACTCGTCAATGTTGATGGGCTGTAGCGTGTTTCCATCATCCGCTGCGGCATCGTCGGCTTTGACAGCCTTGGTTGCGCGACGGGCGCGAGTACGCTTCGGCTTGGCGGTTGCCTCTTCCTCGGCGACAGGAGCTGAGGCCTCCGAAGCCATTGCTTCCACAACAACGTCGTCTGCCTTGGCTTCTGTAGCCTTGGTCGTGCGACGGGTGCGTGGACGCTTAGGCTTGGCCGGAGCTTCCTCTTCCGTCGGAGCAGTCAGAGCAGCCACGACGACTTCTTCTGCGACTACCGGTGCCACTGCTTCAGCCTTCACAGCCTTGGTGCTGCGGCGGCCTCTGGTGCGCTTTGGTTTTTCCTGTTCTGCAGCAATCGGCTCGGCAGCGATCTCGGCAACGTCAACTACCGGAGCGCTCTCGACAGAAAGGCGGGCAGGGGTTGCTGTAGATGTCTGAAGCGGGCGGGAAGCCTGCTCCATTTCAGCCTGTTCGATCACATCGAAAATATCGAAGCTTCCACCGAACGGATCAGCCGGCGTCGGGCCTGCATATCCACGCGAAACAGGCTGGCGTTCTTCCCGGCGGCGCTGGGAAGGCTGCTGAGCCGGAGCGTGGCGTACTGGCTTAGGTGCTTCTTCCTGAAAGGACACCTTTTCCTGCACCGGGGCCTCTGCTGCGACTTCGTCTTCCTTCTGAACACGCTTGAAGCGCGTCCGACGACGACCCGGGATAAGACCGACTTCTTCGGTTTCATCGTCAGACCGGTGGACGGAAGGCTGTTCGCCGTTTGGTTCGGCAGCATTGCCCTGAACGGTCTCGTTCTCGCCGTTCTGATCACGACGACCACGACGACGGCGGCGACGACGACGACGGTTGCCGTTGTTGCCCTCTTCCTCGTCACCCGTGTTGACTTCGACGTCTTCACTCCGGGCAGGCAACTCAGCCCGCGCTTCAACCGCAGCAGCCTGAGGAACGACAGGTGCCTCGTCCTCAATGATTTCGATCGTGCGGACGTTGTGAGGCGCAGCAATCTGAGCCGGTACTGGCTCTGGTGCCGGTGCAGCCGTCTGCGGACGGATACGCTCGATACGCATGTCTGCTGCGGGCAGATCTTCTTCCGTGCGGAAGATCACGCGCATGCGGTGACGCTGCTCAATGTCAGACAGCCAGTCGCGCTTGTTGTTCAGAATGTAGAGGGCAATGTCCGATCCTATGTGAACATCGATCTCGGCAGCACGCTGGCGGGTGCCTTCTTCATCGATGGCACGCAGCACATGAAGAGCGGAGCTTTCCGTACCGCGAATGAAGCCAGTGCCCTGACAGTGCGGGCAAGGCGTCAGCAGTGATTCAGCGATGGACGGACGCAGACGCTGGCGGGACATTTCGAGCAGGCCGAAATGAGAGATATGTCCCACCTGAATGCGTGCGCGATCGGTACGCAGAGATTCCTTGAGGCGCTTCTCGACCTGAGCGTTATGGCGGCGGCTTTCCATGTCGATGAAGTCAATGACGACAAGGCCAGCCAGATCACGCAGGCGCAGCTGGCGCGCAACTTCTTCAGCAGCTTCAAGGTTCGTGCGGAGTGCCGTTTCCTCAATGTTGCGCTGTGACGTGGATTTACCAGAGTTCACGTCGATGGCGACGAGTGCTTCCGTCTGGTTGATGACCAGATAGCCACCAGACTTCAGGCGTGCAGTTGGGGAGAACATCGCATCCAGATGCCCTTCGACGTTGTAACGCGCGAAGAGGCTCTGTCCACGGTTCTGCCAGAGCTTCACCTTGCCAGCGTTGTGCGGCATCAGCAGGCGCATGAACTCACGCGCACTTCTCCACGCAGACTCACCGTCGACCATGATGTCTTCGATGTCTTTGGAGAACAGGTCGCGAATGGCGCGCTTGATGAGGCTCGCTTCCTCATAAACCAGCGTTGGAGCAACGGATGACAGCGCGTGTGAGCGAATGTCGTCCCAAAGCTGAAGCAGGTATTCACAGTCCCGAACGATTTCCGGTCCTGGACGGCCTGCACCTGCGGTCCGGACGATCATGGCCATCGTCTTGGGCAGGTTCAGTTCTGCGATGATGTCGCGCAGACGGCGACGATCCGTGTCAGACGTAATCTTGCGAGAGACACCACCACCACGCAGGGCGTTCGGCATCAGGACGCAATAACGGCCAGCGAGAGAGACGTAGGTGGTAAGGGCCGCGCCCTTGTTGCCACGCTCTTCTTTCACGACCTGAACGAGCAGGACCTGACGGCGGCGGATGACTTCCTGGATCTTGTAGTTGCGTAGGAAGCGGGCCGTACGACGCGAAGCCGCGCTTTCCTCACCTGTGTCGTGCTCGCCACCAACGGTTTCTGGCGCGCGACGATCCTGGTTGTCGTTCTCTTCCGTCTCGTCAGAGGCGGGCTCTTCCTCACTGTCCGGAAGTTCAGCGCGTTGTTCAGACGCAACTTCTTCTTCCTGGATGGCCAGAAGCTTCTCGCGATCTGCGACGGGGATCTGGAAGTAATCCGGGTGAATTTCGCTGAAGGCGAGGAAGCCGTGACGGTTTCCGCCGTATTCTACGAAAGCGGCCTGAAGGCTCGGCTCAACACGGATGACTTTGGCAAGGTAGATGTTGCCTTTGAGCTGTTTCTTGGACGATGTCTCGACGTCGTAATCTTCAACGCGGTCACCGTCCATGACCACAACACGCGTTTCTTCCGCGTGTGTGGTGTCGATAAGCATACGCTTGGTCATGGAAAACTGAACTCCACGATGCTCCAGTGTGGCGCTTTGGGCCAGAGGGAACACCTGATTGTACGGGGTGGAGGGGGCGGATCAGCCGGAATGCCAGACCGCGGGACGCATCTGGTCCCGTTTCGGTTAGGCTCCTGGCTGTGATCACGTCGCGTGACATTCGACCCCTGACAGACGTCCGGCCCGTGGTCTGGTGCCGGATGAAAACGCACTCCGGTCAGGTTGTGAGCCTGTGCCGGACTGAACTAATCCTGCCGGAGCAGCCCGATCAGGACATGGCGCAGAAAATGTCCGGCACATGTCAAACGATGGGGCGTCGCGGCTCGGACGATCGAGGCGGGAGCGTTGTGGGAAAAGGATAAAAGCCCACAAACGATCGGACCGCTCTCTTCAGGTCCTTGGCGCACAGGATGACTTAAAGAAGGGCCGCTGGCAAGCAGGGCTTTTTCCGGCTCTCCAAAAGGTGCTTTGCCTTGTTTCAGACATTGTCCTGTGTCTGTTATGACTGAAGGTCCAGATGATCGAAAAGACGCAGGGTAAACGGATGCTGACGCGACGCATGGTAATGGAAGGTCTTGCCTGCCTCTCCACGGTGGCTCCCTTGGGAGCCGTCGCCCGAACTAAGCATCTGACAGCGCATTCTCCCTCTGCCAAACCGCTTCAGGCCCCGGCCGTTCACCGAAATGCGCCGCCACCCAAACCGCTGGTCATGCTGGATCCCGGACATGGTGGAAAAGATCCTGGCGCAATCGGTATTTCCGGTACGTATGAGAAACATATTGCCGAAGCTGCGGCGACAGAACTGCGGCGCCAGCTTCTGGCATCCGGACAGTACCGCGTGGCTATGACCCGTTCAGAGGACCATTTCATTCCCCTGGAAGGGCGCGTGGAAATGGCCCAGCAGCATCAGGCGCATCTCTTTATCTCTATGCACGCCGATGCACTGCATGACCGTGATGTTCGCGGGGCGAGTGTCTATACGCTTTCCAGCGGAGCGTCGGACGCTCAAACAGCGGCTCTGGCACAGCGGGAGAATAGTGCAGACCGCTTTGGCGGCCCTGCGTTTCATGGCATGTCTCCCGACGTCCAGCAGATCCTTTCCAGTCTGGTTTCTGAAGAAACGCGGCGCGGGTCTGCGCACATGGCATCAAGTGTTGTAGGCGCATTTCGTAGTCGCATTGGGCTGCTGACGCATCCGTCGCGCCATGCGGCTTTTGTGGTGCTGAAGTCCGCAGAGATACCGTCAGTTCTGGTGGAAATGGGTTTCATGTCTAACCGGCTGGATGAAGCCGCCCTGCGGCAGGCTGTGCACCGCACACAGGTTGCGAGCGCTATGAAAACCGCTGTTGATCGGTACTTTTCAACTCGGCCCGGGGTGATGACGGGCTGACCCCATAAGAACGCAGGGCAGAGTTTTTAGTCATGTGGGTTGCGCATGACGAAAGAATCGGACATTTTCCGTGCCCATGACATTTCTTTCGATCCTCTCGCTTCGACTTATCGGCCCCTGAACGCCACATCAAGGCGGGCAGCGTTCCGTTGCGTTCAGGGGATGACAGACCAGAAAATTTCCTGACCAGCGAGATGATCAAGACATGACTTTCCAACATCCGTCCTTCGGTACGATTTCCGACGACCGCGTTATCATTTTTGATACGACGCTGCGTGACGGTGAACAGTCCCCCGGTTTCTCCATGAACCTCGAAGAGAAGCTCCGCATGGCTCATGCGTTGAGCGCTCTGGGCGTGGACGTTATTGAGGCTGGCTTTCCGGTCGCATCCAAAGATGACTTCGAGAGTGTTCGCAGCATTGCGGAGCAGGTGCGTGGCTCTGTTATCTGCGGTCTGGCTCGCAGTGGTGGCAAGCGCGACATTGAGTCCTGCGGCGAAGCTCTGAAGGGTGCTGAACGCTCCCGTATTCATAACTTTATTTCCACATCTCCACTGCACATGAAGTATAAGCTGCGGATGGAGCCTGAAACGGTTCTGGACATTATTGCGTCTGGCAACCAGAAGGCCCGTCAGTACACGGATGACGTGGAATGGTCTGCTGAAGACGGTTCTCGTACGGACCCTGACTTCCTGTGCCGTTGTGTCGAAGTCGCCATCAAGAATGGTGCGAACACCATCAACATTCCTGATACCGTAGGCTTCGCAACGCCGGAAGAAATGCGACGCATTTTTGATATGCTGCGTGAACGGGTGCCGGGTGCGGATCAGGTGATCTTCTCCACCCATAACCACAATGATCTGGGCTTGGGTGTTGCAAATACGCTGGCCGCTGTCGAAGGCGGTGCCCGTCAGATCGAATGCACGATCAATGGCATCGGTGAGCGTGCCGGTAATGCTGCGCTGGAAGAAATCGTCATGGCGCTGCGGACGCGTCATGACCAGTACGGCAAGGTAACGGGCATCGAGACGCCGAAGCTGCTGGGCATGTCCCGTATGCTGGCGACGATCACGGGCTTCGACGTGCAGCCGAACAAGGCCATCGTTGGCCGGAACGCTTTCGCGCATGAAAGTGGCATCCATCAGGACGGTGTTCTGAAGAACGCTGCCACTTATGAGATCATGACGCCGGAAAGCGTGGGTTGGAACAAGAGCTCGCTGGTGATGGGCAAGCATTCCGGCCGTGCGGCATTCCGCGACAAGCTGGCTCAGCTTGGCTACCCGCCGCTGGAAGACGAGGCTCTGAACGCTGCTTTTGCCCGGTTCAAGGATCTGGCTGACAGCAAGAAGGTCGTGTTCGATGACGATATCTGCGCACTGGTCGATGATGAGAGCCGCGACCACGAGCGCGTTCATCTGATTTCTCTGGAAGTTGCTTCCGGCACCAAGCAGAAGTCTCAGGTCAAGCTGGAAATCAGCGTTGATGGCGCCACCCAGTATGCGGCTGTCAGTGGAAATGGCCCGGTTGATGCGGCATTCCGTGCCATCGGTGAGGCATTCCCTCATTCAGCAGAACTGGCGCTGTTCTCGGTGGCTAACGTCACGGAAGGGACAGACGCTCAGGCCCGCACGACGGTTCGTCTGCAGGAGAATGGTAAGCTCGTAGACGGTCAGGGTGCCGATGCCGATACGGTTGTGTCTGCTGTTCGTGCCTATATCCATGCCCTGAATAAGCTGCTCACCAAGCGCGAGCGGACTGAGCCTGAAGCACTCTAAGCTTCGAACCATGAGAGATCACCAATAAACTAATTAATATAGTTTATTGGTGATCTAGACAAAAATAACACGATTGATATTGTCTCCTTCTGAATTTGGAAGGGGCAGCTATGCCGCATTCGTGGCTTTATACGGCGTCGGGTCTATTTGTAGGCTTTCTGGTAGGCATGACCGGAGTGGGGGGAGGGTCCCTCATGACGCCACTGCTGATCCTGCTGTTCGGGGCAAAGCCTCAGTCAGCCGTCGGAACAGACCTGCTTTACGCAGCCGTTACGAAAATTGTTGGTACTGGCCTCAACCGCCATATGGGCGTGGTGAGCTGGAAGATTGTTGGCTGGCAGATGGCGGGGAGTCTCCCGGCAGGTCTGTTGTGCCTGATTTTCCTGCACCATGCGGGCATGTCCGACGCCGCGTCCCGTCTCATTCAGGTTGTTCTCGGTGTGGCACTGCTTCTTACGGCGCCAGCAATTTTGCTGAAGCCAAGGCTGAGAAAGTGGGCTGAAGGGCGTAAACCCCTGAGCGACCGGGCTGAAACGATTTTAACGGTTCTGCTTGGTGTTTTACTTGGGACGTTGGTGACGCTGTCTTCCGTGGGAGCTGGAGCTGTCGGCATGGCCGCCTTGACGATGCTTTATCCGCGCCTGACAACACGAACGCTCGTTGCAACGGATATCGCCCATGCAGTTCCGCTCACGCTGATTGCAGGGGGAGGTCACTGGCTGGAGGGCGCGGTGGATACCGCCGTCCTTCTGGCGCTTCTGATGGGATCCATCCCAGGTATTATTCTGGGGACGTTATGTGCAGGGAAATTGCATGAAGATACCCAGCGCTGGGTGCTGGGTATTCTTCTGGCCGTTATTGGTTTCCGGATGATCTGACATCCGGAAACCGTAAAGCTTAGTAGCCGTAGTTGCTCTGCTGAGGGTAACCGCCGTTGTTGTAGCCCTGCTGCTGAGGGTAGGGGTTCTGGCAGTTCGTGTTGGGTGGGCACTGATATTGCTGCTGCGGATAGGTCGGATACTGACCGTTCTGCTGCTGATATCCCTGAGGGTAGCCACCTTGCTGGGGGTAACCGTTCTGGTACCCGCCCTGCTGGTAGCTCGGGCGATTGGGCGCTGTAACGGCGCCCGTCGTTGCCCCAAGTGCGCCACCAGCAAGCGCACCAATGGCAGCTCCGCGACCGCCGCCGGCCAGTGCGCCGATGGCCGCACCTGCGCCGCCTCCCAGAAGACCGCCGCCAAGGGCGCGCGATCCCGGGTCATAGTTTCCCTGGCAACCGCCTAGGGAAAGAACGGTCGCAAAAGCGCCAATCAGAGCTACGCCCCGAAAAGCAGAGCGGTCGATAACGGACCTCATGTCACAAATCCTTAGAATTCATGGTCGCTAGCCCGATAACAGGCTCAGTAACCGTTCCGTGAACGCTGGCTTGGCGTGGTTGCTGCACCAACAGCAGCGCCTGTACCACCACCTGCGAGTGCACCGATAGCCGCGCCGCGACCGCCGCCAGCCAAGGCGCCGATTGCAGCGCCGGCACCTGCACCGACAAGGGCGCCAGAGCCTGCACGAGCTCCACTGTCGTACGGGCTACCGCAGCCCGCAAGAGCAGCGCCACAGAGGGTCAGGACGGCGATCAGGCGGGGAGTCTTGGTCATATTCATTTTTTATGTCCTGTTCTGTTTTGGTTTCTCCGACGCTTCCCCTGCTTTCGGAAAGGAATGTCGGATAAGACCATATAGTGGTAACGTGGAGAACGTGACTGAAGGGTGGCAAGATTGAGGCGCGGAAAGATTTTTTTCCATGTCCTGATCTCCCGTGATGAAAAGTTGTTCGTCGCTAATGACATTATCGGGACTGTTACCCTTGCTGAACGGCCTTTGCATCGTTAAGTCCACCCGCGGGGAGCCCGCCCCACCTTAACGATATATAATCTGTCTGCCGCACAGAGCCGCGCCAGGAGTTTTGGATGTTTTCTCGTCTGCTGGGTCTCATGTCTGCTGACATGGCGATCGACCTCGGCACTGCCAACACGCTCGTTTACGTTAAAGGCCGCGGTATTGTGCTCGATGAGCCATCTGTGGTTGCCATCGCTGAAGTGCGCGGCAAAAAGCAGGTTCTGGCTGTTGGTAACGAAGCCAAGCAGATGGTCGGGCGTACGCCTGGCAACATCACCGCCATCCGTCCGCTGCGAGACGGCGTTATTGCGGACTTCGAAGTCGCGGAAGAGATGATCAAGCACTTCATCCGTAAAGTGCATAATCGCCGGGCCTTCGCGAGTCCGCAGATCATCATCTGTGTTCCTTCTGGTGCGACGGCTGTTGAACGTCGGGCCATTCAGGAAAGTGCCGAGAGCGCGGGTGCCCGCAAGGTCATGCTGATCGAAGAGCCGATGGCAGCCGCAATCGGTGCAGGCCTCCCGGTCACTGAACCGTCTGGCAGCATGATTGTGGATATCGGTGGCGGAACCACGGAAGTGGCCGTGATCTCGCTCGGTGGCATCGTCTACGCCCGTTCTGCCCGTGTTGGTGGAGACAAGATGGACGAGGCCATCATCTCCTACATCCGGAAGACCTATAATCTTCTCGTGGGCGAAAGCTCTGCCGAGCGTATCAAGATCGAGCTTGGTGCCGCCATGATGCCGGATGATCCATCCAATCCGGATGGCCCCATCACGGAAATCAAAGGCAGGGATCTGATCAACGGCGTGCCGCGTGAAGTGATGGTCAGCCAGGCCCAGATTGCAGAAAGTCTGGCAGAGCCGGTCATGCAGATCGTGGATGCCGTGACGACAGCACTGGAAAATACGCCACCTGAACTGGCTGCCGATATCGTGGACAAAGGGATTGTCCTCTCCGGCGGTGGTGCGCTCCTGTACCGCCTCGATGAGGTTCTGCGTCTTTACACGGGGCTCCCTGTGACCGTGGCTGAGAATGCGCTGTCATGCGTGGCGCTGGGAACGGGTCGTGCGCTCGAAGAAATGCGCCGTCTGCGCAGTGTTCTGAGCAGCATGTACTGAACCCGGACACAGTCCAGTGTTCTCCATCCACACTCGGCAGGTGTTCGCAAGAGCAACTCTGCCGATCCTGATCCTCTTCGCCGTGGCACTGGTCCTGCTTGGGCTGGTCCGGCGGCCGGTAGTGGATGGGGCACGTCTGCAGGCTACCGATATTCTGGCGCCTGCTTATCAGGCTCTTGTTCTGCCGCAGACGAAATTGCGGGACTGGCTTGTGGATCTACGGGGTGCGACGGATCTTGCGCGGGAGAATTCCCGTCTGCGAGATGAGAACCGTGCTCTGCGGCACTGGTATGATGTGGCTGTGGCTCTGGCAGCCGAAAATGGCCGCCTGAAGAATAGTCTTCACTGGATTCCGGAAAGTATCCCCCAGTATGTGACCGGCCGTGTTACGCGTGATGATGGTGGGCCCTATTCACGCGCTGTTCTGCTGGATGTTGGCAGTGGGCATCAGGTTCATATGGGCGATGTGGCGTTGGATTCGTCTGGGCTGTTAGGGCGTGTCACAGAGGTCGGGCCTCATACGGTCCGTGTTCTGCTCATCAATGATGATGCCAGCCGAATTCCTGTCACGCTGGCGGCATCTCATGGAGATGCCATTATGGCCGGGGATGACACAGATACACCCCGACTGATTTATTACCCGCAGGACCATCATCCCATTGAAGGGGAACGTGTGGAGACGCGTGGGCAGAGCGCGATGCCTGCGGGCCTTCCAATTGGAACAGTTCATTACCTGGCTCCCAACCGGCCGGTTGTGATGCCGGACGCTGACTTGCGCCGTCTGGATATCGTGCGCGTCTTTGACTACGGAGACGACGGCGGCCAAGCCCCTGATGCGCCAGGGCGCGTCAAGATCCGGCGTCCTCCTTCAGAACCTGCGTTGCCGGGTGGATTGTCGTTCCCCAAATTACCGGGAATGTCTGAACCTCTGGGGAAGGGAGGGCAATAATCAGATGGTTGCCGAAAACTCCACCCCCCATTTGCATTCTGCCGTTGAGCCGAAACAGACGCTCCGCCGCCGGCTGGACATGTTTGTTCGCGCGGCGATGCCGTCTCTGTTCATCATTCTGGTTGCGGTTCTGCTGTCTGCACCGTTTGGAATTCCCGGGCAGGCAGAACTTCAGTTTGGCATCGCCATGTGTACAGTCTGGTTCTGGGCCTTTAGTCGCCCACGCTCCATGCCTGCTCTGGCAGTCTTTGTGTGTGGACTCGTTCTGGAGCTGTTCAGTTTTGGTCCGCCGGGTGCCATCCTTCTGTCATTGCTCGTGATTTACGGAGTGGCCCATCACTGGCGCTATGGGTTGTCCCGCTTGGGATTCGTAGCCTGCTGGCTGATTTTCAGCTTTCTGGCGGCGCTGGCATCCTTTTTTCAGTGGGCTCTCGTCTGTCTGCATGCATTTGCGCTATTATCGCCCGCACCGGGCCTCTTTCAGGCTGCGCTAACAATCGGTATCTATCCCAGTCTTACCGCGCTGTTTGTCTGGGGCCGCCGCACGTTTGCCAATCCCGATCAGGCCTGACGGCGCATTTTCGCGCTCTCCGCGCAAATCGCCGCTTTCTTTTCCGGACTTGAACGCCTGACCTGATGTTTTCCAGAAAACGCCCTTTTCGGACCCTGCTACGCTCGCGAAGCCAGGACGTGCCTGTTCGCTCCGGGCGTGGCGTCTTCACGCGTCGTGCCCTTGTAGTGATGGCGGTCCAGGCTGGTGTTCTGGGGGCTCTGGGGCGACGACTTTATAATATTCAGACAGTTGAGGGCGACCATCTCCGCCAGCTTGCGGAGCGTAACCGTACCAGCAAGCGTCTGCTGGCCCCCGCACGCGGAACCGTCCATGACCGCTTTGGTGTGGCCCTTGCTGATAACAAGGTCAGCTGGCGCGCGCTCCTGATGCCAGAAGAAACGACTGATATCGCTTCTGTCATCGAACGGTTTGCACAGATTGTGCCGCTGGATGAGCATGATCGGGCACGCATTGAGCGCGATCTGAAGCATGTTCATAAATATGTCCCGGTCACGCTCCATGAGTTCCTGTCATGGGATGACATGGCGCGGATTGAGCTGAATGCGCCTTCATTGCCGGGTGTTCTCGTCGATGTCGGGTCCACCCGGCTCTATCCATTTCAGGACCTGACGGCACATATTGTCGGTTATGTCGCTCCGCCGAATGAAGACGATGTGGCCAAGGACACGACGTTGTCTCTGCCTGGGATGCGCGTGGGGCGGGCTGGCATAGAGCAGACGCAGGAATCGGTTCTTCGAGGAGAGCCGGGATCTGTGGAAATGGAAGTCAACGCTCTTGGGAGAGTGATTGGCGAAATTGACCGGGTGGAAGGCCAGCAGGGGGAGGACGTTCGCCTGACTCTGGATGTCGGGCTCCAGTCAAAGGTCTTAGAACGTCTTGGTGATCGCGTCGCCAGCTCCGTGGTCATGGATTGCCGGAATGGTGAAGTGCTGGCGATGGTCAGTACGCCGTCTTTCGATCCCTCCCTGTTTGATTCCGGCGTTAGCCATGCGCAGTGGAATGAGTGGGCGAATGACCCGCGGACGCCACTCGTAGACAAGGCTGTTTCCGGGCTGTATCCGCCCGGGTCCACCTTCAAGCCAGCCGTGGCGATGGGCGCGCTAAAGGCCGGCTCGGTCACACCGCAAGACCGTTTCAATTGCCCCGGCTATTTCGACATGGGTGGCGTGCGGTTCCACTGCTGGAACAAATGGGGACACGGCATGATCAACATGCGTGAAGCCCTCAAATTTTCCTGTGACGTTTATTTTTACGAAGTAGCCCGCCGCTGTGGCATGGACCCGATCAAGGCCGTCGGGAACGCTATGGGGCTAGGTGTGAAACTCGACATTGAGCTGCCGCATGTCCGCGCTGGTGTCATCCCGACGCCGGAATGGCGACAGCAGCACGGCTTTCACTGGAATGGCGGTGATACGGTGAATGCGGGTATTGGTCAGGGTTTTGTGCAGGTCACGCCCTTGGCGCTTGCAACCTACGTATCCCGGATTGCTTCAGGTCGAAATGTTCAACCGCATCTGATCCGCGCAACGAATGACCAGATTTCCGGACTGGCTTCTTTGGATGCCGCTCCGGCAGTGGATATCCCGCAGGAACATTTGAATGTTGTCCGCGCAGGTATGTTCGCGGTCGTGAATGAGCAGCATGGTACGGCCCCAAAAGCCCGTTTGGATCTGCCCGATGTCCAGATGGCGGGGAAAACCGGGTCAGCTCAGGTGCGGCGTGTGTCCCGGGCTTTGCGTGAGTCAGGGCATTTTAATTCCATGAGCTTGCCGTGGGAGTATCGTCCTCATGCGCTGTTCATTTGTTTCGCCCCATATGATGACCCCCGATATGCAGTCTCGGTTGTGGTTGAACACGGCAATGCAGGCGCAGATGAAGCCGCTCCACTGGCCAAGCAGATCATGACAGATACTTTGCTTCGTGATCCATCCAATCAATCCAGGCCTCCCGGGCAGACTGTGGCGCAGGCAGAACCGGAGCAAGGGTGAGGGGCGGTGTCATGAATACATTTGGCTTTCTGAAATCTGACAAGCGGCTTCTGCGTGCTGAGCCTGATTTCCGCCCTATGGCCCGGCTGCTTCAGGTCAACTGGCTGTATGTGCTGCTGGTCTGTTTGCTGGCGGGTGTTGGGTATGTGGCGCTGTATTCGGCAGGTGGCGGATCAGCCAAACCTTTCGCTGGGCCGCAAATGGTTCGGTTCGGTTTTGGATTGGTCATGATGATTGCCGTGGCGCTGGTCAGCCCACGCATTCTGCGTCTCATGTCTGTTCCCGTCTATCTGTTCTCCATTGCCCTGCTCGCCCTCGTGTTGCGAATGGGGCATGTGGGTAAAGGGGCGGAGCGCTGGATTAACCTGGCGGGGATGCAGTTTCAGCCGTCTGAATTTGCCAAGATCGGCCTGGTCCTGATGTTGGCAACATGGTTTCACAGAATTGGAAACGAGCGGATGGGCAATCCGCTACGTCTCGTTATCCCCGCCATCCTGACGCTATTGCCTGTCGTTCTGGTTCTGAAGGAGCCCAATCTCGGGACGGCGACCATTATTGGCGTGATCGGGGCTACGCTGTTTTTCGCGGCTGGAATGCGGCTTTGGCAGATTGTTATTCTTGTGGCGCCCATCCCGTTTCTGGGAAAGTTCATTTACGGCCATCTGCACGATTATCAGAAGGCCCGGATCGATACCTTCCTGCACCCCGAGCATGATCCGCTGGGGGCAGGTTATAACATCATCCAGTCCAAGATTGCCTTGGGCTCTGGTGGCATGTGGGGCGAGGGATACCTGCATGGCAGTCAGGGGCAGTTGAACTTCCTGCCAGAAAAGCAGACGGACTTCATCTTCACCATGATTGGTGAGGAGTGGGGTTTTGCAGGCGGCATAGCCGTCATTGGTCTGCTGACGGTTCTAACGCTAGGCGCCACGTTGATTGCTATGCGGAGCCGCAATCAGTTCGGGCGACTGCTTGGGCTGGGCATCGCGATGGATTTCTTCCTGTACTGTGCCGTCAATTTGTCGATGGTGATGGGCGCTATTCCGGTCGGTGGTGTGCCGCTCCCGCTGATTTCCTATGGCGGCTCAGCCATGCTGACGATGATGTTCGGCTTTGGGCTTCTGATGTCAGCCTGGGTCCATCGTAATGAGCGTGACCCAGGGTTTGAGGACGAAGACGACTGATCCCTTAGAGCTCCAGGAGAACCTTGGAGGAGCTTTTGCGGTCCAGCGAGGCGTCGAAAGCGTCTCTGTACTGAGCCAGCGGAAAGCTGTGGGTGATGAGACCGTCCGCAATCCATGGATTATCCGCAAGGATTTTCAGTGCCTCTGCGAACTCTTCATCGAAGCGGAATGTCCCTCGATAGTCGATTTCGCGCGCAATAATCTGCCCTAAGGGAGCAGGCACGTCGCCCGGTGGGAAAATCCCGACCTGTACGAGGATTCCGCCCTTCTGCGTCTTGGCAATTGCGGTTGGTAGGGCGGGTATGACTCCGGTGGCCTCAAAGACGATTTCGTACTCTTCATCATGACTGTTACGGCCGGTGTTGACGGTCGTGGTCGCGCCCAGTTTACGAGCAACATCGAGTGCAAAGTCCTGAAGATCGGTTGCCACGATCTCTGAAGCTCCTGCGACCTTAAGGCCCGCGACAATCAGGGCGCCAATGGGACCCGCCCCCTGAACCAGGATGCGTTTGTCCTTAACATCGCCAGCGCGAGAGATGGCATGGAGCGCGACCGAGAAGGGCTCGGCAAGGCTGGCACGTTTCACGTCCAGCCCCGATGGCAAGGGATAAAGCTGGGATGTTTCGACGACCATCTCGCGCCGGAAACCGCCATCCGTATGAGGAAGAAACGCGGCACTGCCAAAAAAGCGCATGTTCCGGCACAGGTGCTTCGCCCCACGCTCGCATTCGGGGCAGTGTCCACACGGGCGAGCCGGATGGATGGCGACAGCGTCGCCGATCTTGAAACGTGTTTCGTCCGGGCTGACAGCTTCCACAACTCCGGAAACCTCGTGACCAAGAATCATCGGCTCCCGCAGAACGGACGCTCCCGCACCGCCATGCAGGAAGTAATGCATGTCCGACCCGCAGATTCCCCCCCAGGCTGGACGGACCAGCACCTGACCCACCTTAAGCGGTGGAACGGCTACTGTCTCTAAACGCAGATCACCCTTTTCATGAATAACCAGGGCTTCGGTCGTCTGAGGGGCGGAAAGGCCGGGCATGGCAGTGCCTCTTTCATCTGAGCAGCGTGAATGACGTTACTCAGATATGGCCGATCTTGTGCGCTAAAGGCAGTCACGTTTGGGAGACGCGGGTCGCCTGATTATTTCCTCATACATCCAGAAGGCATCTGTCGATTGTTTGAAGAGTTTCCGCACTTTTTTAAGGGTTCAATGCCACACGCTAGTAGGAAGTCAGCAATGCCATTCAGTGTTTCCGGGCAACGTGTCGGATCATCGGGATTACCTTCCGGCACCCAGATGACGGTCTCATAGCGCGCACGGGTCAGCAGCACGCGATAGGTATTGAGGGACCAAAGGGCTTTTTCCGAGGACTTAACGGTCTGCCATGTGGTCCCGCTAAAGCGCCGGGGCTGCCAACGTTTTGGATAGCCTGTACGGATGAGATCTCCATCCCAGCAAAGGCCGACAAAATCCAGTTCCAGACCCTGGATGGCAAATTGAGTGGCAACAGTTTCCAGCGCATCAGAGGCCCGAACGTCTTTGTCTGGAACCCAGCGGTTCAAAAACCATTGAGCGACCGCGTTAGAGTCCATGTGAGCCAGTTCTGCACCGAGGCCTTCCGCACGCAATCGTTTGGCTTGAGAGCTGGCAATCAGGCCGCAGCGATAGGTCAGGCGGGCTCGTTCTCGCAGGGCTTTGCGTAGCTCTGGCAGGCTTCGTGTCAGGCGGAATGGAAGACTGGCGTTCTCCGCTATATTGCGCGCGCGAGAGACATTGCCTTCCAGTACGGCATTCACCCATCGGGGTGTTGCAGTGTCCCGAAGGGAGCGAACCGGCACTGTGAGGTGGAGGGAGGGTTCTTTTTGAACCGGTAAGGACGGAGGCAGAGTGGTGAGGCCAGGGGTAGAACTGACAACATCCGGCGATGCGTGGATCTGCCATTCAGGGCGGCTCGCCAAAGCGTCTCCCCAGCAGGCCATTCCGCCTTCACCGTCATGAATTTCCTGCCCTTGTCCGATAAGGCAGATGATGGCGGCAAATCCGTCATGCCGGTGCATGATGTCGAGGAGATGCGCCGGTTCAGACTGCGTTAGCTTAACTGGCCGCTGTGCGCTTTTGCGAATGGCCTGATCGGCGTTCCAGGAACGCTGGGCTTCGTCGATGACCATGATCCGTTCTGGCGGGCACTCTGAGGTGCGCCCAACATGGTAATCCCGGAATTTGGTCAGGGACTGAATGGTGGATTCCATGCGCTGTTCTACGGCTGCGCGTTTCTGACCCTGTGCCACGGCATCACGGGTCAGCGCTTCACGCAGAACATGGACGAGCGTTGGGTTGCCCGTGAGGAAAGTGGCGGAGTTATCGGGCTCCGCCGTGCCGAAGGCAGCCTTGAGGCCGCAAAGCGTTTTCCCGGCGCCAGGAATGCCCGAGACAAAAATGATTGTTTTCTGGTGCTGTTTTCGCGCGGTTTCAAGGAGTTCCGTGATGCGGTCTGACGTCAGGGTCAGATTGGTCGCGTCTGCTCTCGCTGTATGGATATCGGCAACGCTGTGCGTGGAATAGATGAGGCGAGCCGCTTCAACGATACTTGGGACGGGATTGTAGGGGGCCTCTTCCCAGTCCTCTGGTCGCATGGGCGCTACGGAGTGCAATGTCCGGCGCGCGAGATCCGACAGAAGCTCCGTCAGGTTTGTAGCATTGCACTTCAGAACTGGCGTGACGCCAGATCCTAACAGGAGCGGCGATGTTTGAGCGGGTTGTGCGGCTTCTGTCGCAATTAGAATGGGGATGATCGGGTGATGACGGCTGCCTGCGTGAAAGTCCTGAAGGTCCAGCGCGTAACCTTCGGTCTGGGCGAGAGCCGCGGCGTCGAATTGAGACCCACCAACCTTGAATTCCAGAACGAACGTTGCATCCGGGGAAATGAGGACGGTGTCGATCCGGCCGCCCAGACGGGGAATGGGGAATTCGAACAGGATTTACCAGCAGCCGTTTGCGGCAGGGCAATCAGCGTGGGGCGGAGAAGATCAAGTTGGGTGGCCCAGGCACGGAGTTGTTGAGGTTCACTGGAGAAGCGCCTGCGCCCGGCTTCGTGGGCGAGGCGCTCTCCAATACGATCCGGGTCCGTGTTGAGGAACGTGGCGACTGGGCCGGACCACCACGCTCCCATCAGGTTCAGCCCTCGATCTGACCGAAATCGGCGATCAGGGCTGTGGTCGTGCGGAAAGTCGCCAGAAGCTTCAGACGGTTGGCGCGAATGTCGGCTTCCGGGGCGTTGACGGTAACAGCATCGAAGAAGCGGTCCAGCGCCGGGCGCAGGGCTGCAATCGCCTGCATCGCATCGGTGAAACGCTCGTTTTTCAGGGCCGTCTCGATCGCAGGAACGGCACTGTTTAGACCATCTGCCAGAGCGCGCTCTTCATCCTGTGCGTAGAGAGACGCATCCGGTGTTCCCTTGTGAGGGCCGTCCTTCTTGTCTTCGATGCGCAGAATGTTGGCGGCGCGCTTGGCTGCGGCGAGAAGGTTTTTGCCGTCTTCCGTCTGGATCATGTCAGACAGCGCCGAAGTGCGGGCCAGAAGACGCACAAGATCGCCATCCAAACCGCCTGCCAGGGTGGCGGCCAGAACGTCATGACGTTCGCCTTCGCTGCGAAGTTGAACGCGCAGACGGTCTGCCATGAAGTCCGGCAGTTTGGCGAGTTCCCCGCCGGTGCGACCATTTGCCGCCTTGGCAAAGAGGTCCGTCACATCCAAGCGCAGACCGTTGTCACGAATGGTACGGATCACGCCCAGTGCAGCGCGGCGCAGGCCGTACGGATCGCCCGAGCCGGTGGGTGTCTCGCCAATGGCAAAGAAGCCAGCCAGCAGATCCAGACGATCCGCAAGGGCCACAGCAACCGAAACGGGAGCTTTTGCCGTATCGTCGGACTGGCCGCGTGGCATGTAATGCTCGGCCACAGCCTTCGAAACGGCGTCGCCTTCGCCATCATGCGCCGCGTAATAGCCGCCCATGACGCCCTGAAGCTCGGGGAATTCGCCGACCATGCCGGTCGTCAGATCTGCTTTAGACAGCAGACCTGCGCGCTTTGCCTGTTCGATCTGCTCTCCGCTTAGCCCCATGGCAGAAGCGACAGTTCCGGCAAGATCGGAAATCCGCTTGGCACGCTCGCCCAGCGTTCCCAGTTTGGCATGGAACGTCACGGCATCGAGGGCTGCCACGCGGTCCGAGAGCTTTGTCTTGCGATCCAGATCCCAGAAGTGACGGGCATCGGCGAAACGGGCACGCAGAACGCGCTCGTTTCCAGCGATCGTCAGCTTGCCGCCGTCCTTGAACGGCAGGTTGGCGACGAAAGCGAAGAACGGCGCGGCCTTGCCATCTGCATTACGCAGGGCAAAGTAGCGCTGATTGATGCGCATCGAGACCTGCATGACTTCGGCGGGCAGGTCCATGAATGCGTCGTCGATGCGGCCCAGAAGCGGAACCGGATATTCGACCAGACCGGCGACTTCATCGACCAGTCCTTCGTCTTCCACAACCGTGATGCCCTGCTGTTCAGCCAGACGGTGAACACCGGTACGGATCATGTCGCGGCGCTTGTCCGCATCAACGATGACGGAGCGTGTTTCCAGCTCTTCCAGCCAATGATCCGCCGAACGGACTTCAAACCCGCCGGGCGCCAGAAAGCGATGGCCTTCGGACAGGTTGGAGGACTTCAGGCCGTGGGCATCGTCGCCATCGCGGGCGAGCGAGAAGGGAACGACCTTACCGTCAAGAAGGCAGGTAATGCGACGGAGCGGGCGCACCCATGAGAAGTTCGAGCCTGCACCCCAGCGCATGGACTTGGCCCAGGGGAACTTCCACAGAAGGTCTGGCACGACTTCAGCCACGCGGCTTTCCGCGCTCACGGGATCAAGCTGCTTGTTCAGAACCCAGAAGCCGTTTTCCAACGTCAGTTCATCAACTGTGACGCCATGCTTGCGGGTAAAGCCTTCAAGAGCCTTTTCCGGCGCGCCTTCACGGGGGCCACGCTCGGAGACGGTACGAGCCGGGATTTCGGCGTCGACGTTCAGGACGGTCGCGATGCGGCGGGTGCCGTAAAACGTCTGAACATCGGACGGGTTAAGGCCATCAAGAGCCTTGGTCAGAAGGGCACCGAGTTCGCTCGCAGCCTTGGGCTGCATGCCTGCCGGGATTTCTTCGCAGAACAGTTCAAGCAACAGTTCAGCCATTGGACGTCTCCTCCTCGCCAGCAAGCCACGCTTCACAGGAGGCTTTCGCCAGCGTCCGGACGCGTCCGATATAGGATGCGCGTTCAGAGACGGAAATCACGCCGCGGGCATCCAGAAGATTGAAATAATGGGAAGCCTTCAGGCACTGATCGAACGCAGGCTGTGCGACGCCAGCTTCTGCCAAACGGATGGACTCTTTTTCCGCATTGTTGAAATGCGTGAGCAGCATCTGCGTGTCGGCCAGTTCGAAGTTGTGACGGGAATAGTCACGCTCGGCCCTCAGGAAGACGTCACCGTACTTGAGGCCCTTGCCGTTGAAATCCAAGTCGTAAACGTTCTCAACGCCCTGAACATACATGGCCAGCCGTTCCAGACCGTAAGTCAGTTCGGTGGAGGGCATGACGGTCGGGATACCGCCGACCTGCTGGAAATACGTGAACTGCGTGACTTCCATGCCGTCACACCAGACTTCCCAACCCAGCCCCCAGGCGCCGATCGTCGGATTTTCCCAGTCGTCTTCTACGAATCGGATATCGTGCTTTTCGGGATCGATCCCGATGGCGCGATAGCTCTCCAGAAGCAGGTTTTGACTCTCTTCCGGTGTTGGCTTCAGCAGGACCTGATACTGGTAATAGTGCTGGAGGCGGTTCGGGTTCTGGCCATAACGACCGTCCGACGGGCGCCGGCAGGGCTGCACATAGGCCGCAGCCCATGGCTTCGAGCCCAGGGCGCGCAGGGTCGTATGAGGGGAGAGCGTTCCGGCTCCGACTTCTGTGTCATAGGGCTGCAAAATGGCGCAGCCCTTTTCAGACCAGAATTGATGAAGGCGCAGGATCAGGTCCTGAAAGCTGAGCGGCCGGGTCGCAGACAATTCAATAGGCTCCGGTTGGCAAAATTGGCCGTTACCTTACAGCCTGAGGTCCAGAACCGGAAGTGAGCGGGGTTATTGGACTGTTAGATCGTTGAAAATTCGCTGCTAGCCTTATCAAACGCCGCTTTACCGCCAGAGCTGGTGCTTATCCAGGCTGTTACTTTCAGCACGTGGGTATGTCTTCTGTCTGAGCCGCAAGGGGGGGGAGAAGGTCGAATACACATCTGCAGCAATTTCGTTCAGGGCGAAGCTCCGGCCATCACATGATTCGACGTGGCTTGCTATCGCCTTGGATGCGGCCGTGACATCGCGGATGTCCTCGTCAAATGGACGAATCGCTATGATACGGGAATGGCTGGAAAGGCCCGGGTAGCCCAAGCATGAAACTAAAGATCAGACACTGTGTTTGACTGCATGATATGCAGGTCGTCGTGAGCCTTGAAAGCAGTCAGGTGCGTTACGTCTAATTTAGTAGCAGGCGTGATGGAGCTGCAGGTCGATCCCTTGTCGATTGAGCGCTGGTGCCTCATATGATGGGGGAGAACGTAACTTCTTCGTCTGGAAGGATCAAAGACGATGAACAACGAAGAACGCGAAGTCATTTCCCGCTTTATCGGCCGTGTTGGTGGTGCGCAGCAGGGGGGGGGCTTCAGCCAGCAGCAGATGCCAGCTCTTCCGCCGATCGACCCTGAGGCTGATCGCTTCATTGCTGATAACTTCCAGAAATATCCGGAAGCCCGTTATCGCGTGACGCAGATGGCGGTTGTGCAGGAAGCAGCGCTTGCTCAGGCACAGAACCGTATCCGCCAGCTGGAATTTCAGCTTCAGCAGGCGCAGCAGCAGCTCCAGCAGGCTCAGCAAAGCCGTCCATCCGGAAGTGGCGGGCTATTTGGTGGTCTGTTCGGCGGTGGCAACAACAACCGCCAGCAGGCTTCTGCTCCGCCTCCGGGCTGGGGAGCGCAAGGCGGCGCCATGCCTCCGCCAAACTTCCAGCCGCAGCAGCAGTATGGTTATCCGCCAGGATATCAGCCGGGCATGTTCCAGCGCGGCGGGTCAGGCTTTCTGGGTTCCGCTCTCACCACGGCTGCCGGCGTGGCTGGCGGCATGATGGCAGCGAATGCGCTTGAAGGTCTGTTCAGCGATCATCACGGTGGTGGTGATGCCGGTGCTTTCGGCGGTGGTGGCGAAACCATTATCAACAACAACTATGGTGACGCTGGTTCCGATCCCTTTGGTGGCGCTGGAACGGATGCTGGCGGCGGCTTCACGGATTCCGATTTTGGCGGCGCTGGAGGAGACTTCGGCGGTGGCGGAGACGGTGGTGGCTTCGACGACATGTTCTAAAGGCGCACAATGTTACGCCTAAATAGACGTCGCATCACAAAAACCCGTCGGGCTTAGTCCGGCGGGTTTTTTGCTGTCTGCCAACCTGGGTGCCTATACTGCGTTGGTTTTTGTAACGAGATTTTCCACTATTTTCAGGGGCTGTCCGATGAGCACCAATGATTTTCGCGACCTAGTGGCCTTCAAGGATCTGGAAGAGGGACAGATTGCCTCTTTTTCCATGGAGGGCACTTCGGTTGTTCTGGTGAAGGACGGCGAGGAGGTGCATGCCCTGGGTGGCAAGTGCCCTCATAAAGAAGCGCCGATGGAGCAGGGCGCGTTCTGCAAGACTGAAAAAGGCAGTGTGTTGGTCTGTCCTTGGCATAAGGCAGTTTTCGATGCAGTGGATGGCAGCCTTGTAGAGCCGCTCGCTCTTGAGCCGTTACCGCGTTACCCCGTGGAAATTGTCGATGGGCGGGTGCTGGTCGGAACCAACCCTACGAAAAGGGATATGCCGTCGGCGCATCAGGAAGATGAAACGGTCCTGATCCTTGGTGCAGGTGCTGCGGGAGTGATGGCTGCGGTGACACTTCGTCAGGGAGGGTTCGCCGGAAAAATCACGATGGTGACGGAAGAGAAACACCGTCCGTATGATCGGACTGCATTGAGCAAGACTGTATTGCTGAGCGAGCCGGAAAAGGCCCATGCCCCCTCGCTGCGGAGCGAGACTTTTTATGGGCAGCATCGCATCAGTGTGAAGCACGCAACAATTCTGACCTTTGATCCAGCCTCGAAGACAGCGGAATTGTCAGACGGAACGAGCCTAACTGGCAATCATGTTTTGATCGCAACGGGTGCGCGTTCAAAGCGTCTGGATATCCCTGGCTCAGATTTGAAGCGCGTCTTCACGCTGCACCGGGAACAGGATGCGGAAGACATTGCCCGTGTTGTTGACCCGGACCAGGCAGTGACCATCATCGGAGCAGGTTTCATTGGGCTGGAAGTCGCCTCATGCCTGCGGCAGCGGGGAGTAGGGGTCACGATTATCGCCGATACCGATGTGCCGATGGAAAAGCATTTTGGTCGGGAGATCGGAACGCGTTTGCGGCAGTTGCATGAAGAAAATGGCGTGGCGTTTGTCTCTGACGCGAAGGTTGTGAAAATCTACGGAGACAAAAAGGCGGAAGGGGTGGAACTGGAGGACGGTATGAAGCTGCCAGCCTCTTTCATTCTGGCTGGCATCGGAGTAACGCCCGTAACGGACTTTGTGCAGGGGCTGGACCGGGATGATGACGGAGCAATCGTCGTAGATCATCTGATGCGGGCTGCTCCCGGTGTTTATGCGGCAGGTGACGCGTCTGCGATCCTGCATGAAGGTAAACCTCGGCGAATCGAGCATTGGCGCCATGCGCAGGTGCAGGGGCGTATCGCTGCCTTGGCCATAATGGGACATGAAACAACCCATCTGCCAACGCCCTGGTTCTGGACGCAGCAATTCGGAAAGAAAATTGAGTTGCTTGGCTGGGGCGAGAGCTTCGATAACGTCAGCCTTGAAGGGGATATCAAGGGCTTCAGCTTCCTTGCGACCTATCTTAAGGATGGAAAGCTCGTTGCGCTGGCGGGCGCGGGTCATGCGTACGACATGGCCAGAGCCGCCGTCGATTTCGAAGGTTTTGTGCAGGAAAAGCTCTGAACCGCGCACGAAGCTTGACATGAGCGGGCCGTCCCGGCTTCCTGCGCCCACTTATCCGCCAGGACGTTGAAGAGGCCCGACATGCATCCATACCGCACCCATGACTGTAGCGCCCTGCGTGAACAGGACGCCGGACAGACCGTCCGCCTGTCCGGCTGGGTGCACAGCAAGCGCGACCATGGTGGCCTGCTGTTCATCGATCTGCGTGACCATTATGGCGTGACCCAGGTTGTTATCCCGGCTGGCACGGACCTGCTGGAAAAGGCCGAGCGCCTTCGCGTTGAGAGCGTCATTACCGTCACCGGTAAGGTTGTGGTCCGTCAGGGTTCCCGGCGGAACCCGAACCTGCCGACGGGTGACATCGAAGTTCTTGCAGAAGAACTCGAAGTGCGGTCCAACGCGGCTGTTCTGCCATTTCAGGTGGCCGGTCAGGAAAACTATCCTGAAGAACTGCGCCTGAAGTACCGCTACATCGATCTCCGTCGCGAGAAGATGCATCAGAACATCCTGCTGCGCAGCCGGGTCATCACCAGCCTGCGCCAGCGGATGATCGCGCAGGGCTTCACCGAGTTCCAGACCCCTATCCTGACGGCGTCTTCCCCTGAAGGAGCTCGTGACTTCCTCGTGCCGGCGCGTCTGCATCCGGGCAAGTTCTACGCGCTTCCGCAGGCTCCCCAGCAGTTCAAGCAGCTTGCGATGGTGGCGGGTTTCGACCGCTACTTCCAGATTGCTCCGTGCTTCCGCGATGAAGCCTCACGCGCCGACCGTAGCCCGGGTGAGTTTTATCAGCTCGACTTCGAGATGTCCTTCGTCACTCAGGAAGATGTCTTTACGGTTCTGGAGCCGGTTCTGGCTGGCGTGTTCAATGAGTTCACGCCGGAAGGCTGGAAGATCACGGACGGCGCATTCCCGCGCATTCCGTATGCTGACGCCATGCGCGATTACGGCTCTGACAAGCCGGATCTGCGTAACCCGTTGATCATCAAGGACGTGACAGATGCTTTCCGGGATTCCGGTTTTGGTCTGTTCGCCAAGATTGCGGCTTCCGGCGGTCAGATCCGTGCGATCCCGGCACCGGGTGCGGGTGATCGTCCGCGTGGTTTCTTTGACAAGCTGAACACCTGGGCCCGTGAGAGCGGTGCGGGTGGTCTGGGCTACATCATTTTCGAGGCAGAAGGCGGTAAGGGCCCGATTGCCAAAAACCTTGAGGCTGAGCGCGTCGAGAGCATCCGTGAGATCTGTGGCCTGAAGGCTGGCGATGCCGTGTTCTTTGCTGCGGGCAAGGGTGACGAAGTTGCCAAGTTCTCCGGCGTTGTCCGCACCAAGGTGGCAACGGAGCTGGACCTGATCGAGAAGAACGCGTTCCGCTTCTGCTGGGTTGTGGACTTCCCGATGTTCGAGCTCAACGAAGAGACGGGTAAGGTGGACTTCTCCCACAACCCGTTCTCCATGCCGCAGGGTGGCCTGGACGCGCTGAACACGCAGGACCCGCTGACGATCAACGCCTATCAGTACGACATCGTCTGCAACGGCGTGGAACTGTCGTCCGGCGCAATCCGGAACCATCTGCCGGAAGTCATGCTGCGCGCGTTCGAGATCGCAGGCTACGGCCCGGAAGTTGTGGAAGAGCGCTTTGGCGGCATGCTGAATGCCTTCCGCTACGGCGCTCCGCCGCATGGTGGTGCTGCTCCGGGGGTGGACCGTATCGTGATGCTGCTGGCTGATGAGCCGAATATCCGTGAAGTCATTCTTTTCCCGCTGAACCAGAGCGGCGAAGACCTGATGATGGAAGCACCGGCCCCGGTTGAGCCAGCGCGTCTGAAGGAACTGCATCTGGCACTGGATCTGCCAAAGCCGAAGCCTGCCGTCACAAAGTAAGCCTTCCAGCTTTCGGAACGGAAAAGCCGATGCTCCTGATGGAGTGTCGGCTTTTTATTGGAGATAAGATTGCGGTGGGTCGGTATAAAAATCACTAATCAAGAATTTTATCAGTATCAAACCAACCTGATTTGGTAGAGTTTTTGAACTGTATTTGTGTAAGGAATGTATCTCTGAAGAAGGGTGGAATATGATTTCATTGATGGAAAACTTTTCCATGGAACGACCGTTTCTGTAGCTATCTGTAGCGATCAAGAAAGGTTTTTCGGTGAGTAGCTCCCTTCCGGAACGAGATGGCGTCACTGTGCAGGGTCGGGTGCAACAGGGGCGGCGAAATGCTTTTCTTTTTGCTGGTGCAGCCGGCCTGGCCGGTTTGATGTTCGGGCTAGATACCGGTGTCATTGCTGGGGCCCTGAAATTTATGGGGGCAGACCTTCAGGCCAACGAACGCGCGCTGGAATGGATCGTCTCTTCCCTGATGCTTGGAGCTGCGGCTGGCTCGTTACTCGCCATTCCGCTGTCTCATCATCGAGGGCGCCGCGGAGCGATGTTTTATGCAGGATTACTCTTCCTGCTCGGCACGGCCCTATGTTCGCTGACGTCTTCCATCCCCGTCATGATTGCAGGGCGTGTCTGTCTGGGGCTGGGGGTTGGTTTTGCCTCTTTTTCGGCCCCGCTTTACATCGCTGAAATCACGGAAAAAAGCCGACGCGGCAAGATGATCTCGATGTATCAGCTTGTCATTACAGCAGGCATGCTGCTGGCACTGCTATCAGACAGTCTGCTGTCTTATGGCGGCCATTGGCGGTGGATGCTCGGAATTCTGGCTGTTCCAACAGTCGTTTTCATTCTCGCAACCTTACAGGTTCCCTATTCTCCGCGCTGGCTAGCCATGCGTGGGCGTCGACAGGAAGCCCATACGGTTCTGCAGAAGGTGCGTGGTTCCAAGAAAAGGGCGACGGAAGAACTCAACCGCATTGAAGAAAACCTGCGCAAAACAGAGGGGAACGGGTTTGCTCTGCTGAAGTCTTCTTCGGGGTTCCGAAAGACTTTTGCTCTAGGAATTGGTTTACAGATTTTTCAGCAACTCGCGGGCATCAATATCCTGATGTACTACGCACCGCATATTCTGGAGCATCTGGGTTTCTCCACATCGGCTGCCGTCTGGTGCACAACGCTGCTTGGACTGGCCAATATGGTGTCAACGTTTGCCGCTATTGTTCTGATTGACCGTTGGGGGCGGCGCCCTTTGCTGCTTGTCAGCACTGTCGTGGCCTCTCTAAGTCTCGGCGTGTTTGGAACTCTGCTTTACCTGCATGTTGGCGGGATGTTCGGACAGATCGCTATTGTCAGTCTGCTTGTCCTGTTCATTCTTGGATATGCGTTTGGGGAAGGTCCCATTCCCTGGACAATGTGCACGGAAATTCAGCCGCTGCAGGGACGGACTCTCGCAATCGCCTGTTCCACATTCGCCAACTGGATCACGAACTGGCTGATCAGCAACGTCTTTCTGTCTGTCATGGGGGCGATTAACGACTATGGCGTGTTCTGGCTGCTGGCAGGCTTCAATGCGGTTTTCTTCGTGATTGGCTATGTGTTTGTGCCAGAAACCAAAGACTGCTCGTTGGAAGATATCGAGCAGCGGGTCGAAGCGGGAATGCCCTTGCGGGAAATTGGTCAGCCAAGTCGTCCCGAGAAGGCCTCTCCTGCGAACTGGTAGGAGGCAGAGTCACTGTCTGCATGATCGGCCATCGTGGTTTCGGTTTTTGGGTTGTGCTGTCATGGGGAGGGATCCTGTGAGATCGTGAGGTGTGACAGAGTCTTTTGGAAGATCCCGGTATGTCCTCTTCTCATGGTCCCTCTATCCTAAATCGACTTCGTTTAGGGACGGAATTTCTGGCCCTTTACGGAGGTGGCCCTCTTCTGATTTTGATGGAGCGGCGAGCCGGGCTTTTGTTCGGGCTGATCTGGATCGCTGCTTTGCTGGCATTTGTCTGGATGCGGCAAGATCGGCCTGAACCGCATCAGTTTCCATTTGAGGTGCGGGGTATTCTCGTAAGATTTGCGGTTCTCGCGCCGCTTGTTGTGTTGCTGGCATGGTGTCTGTGGCCGGACACTTTTCTCAGCCTGCCACGGCAAAAGCCATTTTTCTGGCTGATGATCATGGGGTTGTATCCTCTGTTGTCCGTCTGGCCTCAGGAAGTTCTGTACCGGGCATTTCTTTTTCGGCGTTACAGCGTTGTCTTCGGATCAACAGAACGAACGGTTCTTGCGAGTGCTCTGGCCTTCGGGTTTGCACATGTGATCTTCCTGAACTGGATCGCTGTTGTCATGACCACGCTGGGTGGTCTGATCTTTGCCCGGGATTACGGGCGGCACCGGTCATTGAAGCTGGTCTGTCTGGAGCACAGTCTTTACGGGTGTCTGATTTTTACGGTCGGGCTGGGACGGTTTTTCTACACCGGCGCTGCCTGGCATCATGGCTAAAGTATTGAAACGGCTGTTGCATATTGCAGCAGAGAATCTTTTTTCCGCCACAACTCCGCCTGATCACTGCCTTGTGAGGGCAGCAATGTAGCACTCCTACGCAGCGCCTTTTGTAAGAGGAGTGAGACGCTATGTTGAAACATCTGTCGGGCTTGCTCGCCGTGTCGGCGCTTTTTGTCGGAGCCATGGCTCTGCCACCTATCAGCGGAACGGCCCAAGCTCAGTTCGTTCCCTATCAGGGCCCGTATCGCCAGACGCCGCCCCCACCGCCACATCCTCCCAATGAAAGGATTCCGCCGCATGCACGGACCATGCAGTGGGTCCCGGGGCAGTGGAAATGGGTTGGAAATGGCTATCAGTGGATGCCAGGCCATCTGGCCCGAGTGCAAGCTCACAGGCCGCCGCCATATCTGCCGCGGGGTTGAAATGGAAAAGCCGCTCCTCAGGGTACGGCTTTTTTTATCTAGCGGAGTGTCACAATCACCGGAACATGGTCTGAAGCTTTTTCAGCCGAACGCTCGTCACGGTCGATCGTGAACGAAACAAGCTGTTCGGTGACGCGCGGGGAGAGCAGGGCGTGGTCAATGCGCAGGCCGGAGTTCCGTTGGAATGCGGCGGCCTGATAGTCCCAGAATGTGTAGTGACGACCAGTAGGATGAACAGCGCGTAGAGCGTCTGTCAGACCCAGCCATTGCAGGCGGTGGAAGGCTGCGCGGGTTTCCGGTCGCACCAGCGCATCAGTAGGCGATAGAGCCTTGGGCGCGAGATCTTCATCTGTGGGGCAGACGTTATAATCTCCGATGAAGGCGAATGACTTTTCGCTCTCCAGAAATTCTTTTCCTCGAACTGCCAGCGCCTCAAAGAACGCGAGTTTTTTGCTGTACCCGTCTTCTCCACCGGAGTTTCCGTTGGGAAGGTAGAGGTTACCAATCGTCAGACCATCTAGCTCACATTCAATATAACGAGCCGTGGGGTCATCGAAGCCGGGCAGGGTGTGCGTTGTAACGTCAAATGGGCGGCGGCCAATGAACGCTACGCCGTTATAAGCTTTCTGGCCTGTCGTGGCGACGTGATAGCCTGCGTCCTTGAAAACCGCCGGGAACTGGCTGTCCTCACATTTGATTTCCTGAAGGCAGAGAAGGTCGCACTCCGGATGACGCTCCAGCCAGTCCTGAACGAGATGCGAGCGGGCGCGGATGGAATTGATGTTCCAGCTTGCGAAGGTGAAGGACATTCTATCAGGCCAGCGAGAAGCTTGTACCGCAGCCGCAGGCTGAGGCTGCGTTGGGGTTCGTGACCGTGAAGTGCGCCCCCATCAGCTTGTCCACGAATTCCAGCTCGGCGCCTTCAAGCAGATCGAGGCTGGTTTCATCGACATAGACAGTCGCGCCATCGCGTTGGATCAGAACGTCATCATCGTTCTTCGTGCGATCCAGCTTGAACTGGTATTGGAAGCCATTGCAGCCTCCTGCCAGAACAGCGACGCGCAAAGCCAGCCCCTCGGGTTCCGGCTGGGCGGAAATGATTTCCATGATCCGTGCCGCCGCACTGGCAGACATGGTGAAGGAAGGGGTTTCGGACATTGCTCGTTCCCGGTTTCTGGAGGTCTGCTGAAAGGCAGGACGGTTCTGGTCCTGATTATATGGTCAGACTGGGGTCAGGGGCAAAGGGGTAGAGTTGCGCTGAAGGGAGCCTGTCGTAGAATGACGCGTTTGATCCAGCAATTAGAGTGCTTTCCGCGCCTAAGGATCATCAGGGGAGTGTGTTGATGCCTGCCATCTATGCGGTTCAGGAAGAAGGTGCGCGAGGCCGACTCTACCCGGAGACAGAAAGCCCTGTCCGTTCTCCATGGCAGCGGGACCGGGATCGCGTCCTGCATTCCGCCGGCTTCCGGACGCTTCAGTACAAGACGCAGGTGTTTATCAATCATGAAGGTGACTTCTTTCGCACTCGTCTGACCCATTCCCTGGAAGTTGCTCAGATTGCCCGTTCGATTGCCCGAAGCCTCGACCTGAATGAGGATCTGACAGAAGCGCTCGCGCTAGCCCATGACATGGGTCACACGCCGTTTGGTCATGCTGGAGAAGATGCTCTGGCCCTTGCCATGCAGGATTGGGGTGGCTTCGATCATAACACGCAGTCCCTTCGCCTCGTGACGTCGCTTGAAACGCGCTATCACGCTTTCGATGGCCTGAACCTGACATGGGAAACGCTGGAAGGGCTGGCGAAGCACAACGGCCCGGTAAAGCGCCCAACGCCGTATCTGGCTGAATATGATGCGCGCCATCATCTTGATCTCAGCAGCTACGCGTCAGCCGAAGCACAGGTCGCAGCCATGTCGGATGATATTGCCTATCACGGCCACGATCTGGATGACGGGCTAAGAGCCGGTCTTCTGACATTCGAAGACATTGAAGATCTTCCCCTGGTGGGTGATGCGCTTCGGGCGTCGCGTGAGATGGAGCGTCGCACGGGTCGCGAAGCGATGGATCAGGCACAGCGTGTCCGTCATGAGACAATCCGCGTGGTAATCAATGCCCTCGCGACGGATTTGACGGATCAGACGCGCCGCAATCTTGAGGCTCGTGATCCGCAGTCCGCGGATGATATTCGCCATGCCGATCATGCGGTTGTGGCGTTCAGTCCCGAGATGCGGGAAAAGAACAAGGCTATCCGCAAATTTCTTTATGCCCGCATGTATCGCCACTGGCGGGTTAATCGCATGGCGCGTAAAGCGAAGATCGCGCTGGCTGAAATCTTTACGATCCTTTCAGAAGAGCCGGGCCTTCTGCCAGACCCGCTCAAGGATCGTGCCAAGGCCGCAGATGATATGGAACGTCGGCGTCTGGTGGCCAATTATATCGCCGGAATGACCGATCGTTTCGCGATGGAAGAACATCGACGGTTGACGGACCTCTCCGTGCTGGGCTGATAAAGCCCCTCCAAGACGATACAGGTTACAGGAATCGAGCTGAAATGGTCGCTGCACCCACTGCCCATACGACTGACTGCCTTTTTGCCCGCGCCAGAGACCAGGTGTGCGAGGCGCTGCGGTCCGTTGTCCCCGGCCTGCCGGAAGAGGTGGTGCAGCGCGTTGAAGTGACGCCGCCGCGTGACCCGTCCCATGGCCATATGGCGACCAATGCTGCTTTGCTGGCCGCAAAGCCTGCCAAGCGCAAGCCAGCGGAGATTGCGGCAGAACTGGTACAGAAGCTCGCCGACCTGCCAGACATAGATCATGCTGAAGCCGCCGGTCCTGGTTTCGTGAACATGACGCTGAAGCCATATGTCTTGCAGGGCGTGGCGAAAGCTGTTCTGGAGGCCGGTGAAGCCTTCGGTCGTTCCTCGATCGGGCAGGGAACGCGCGTCAATGTTGAATATGTCTCCGCCAACCCGACTGGCCCAATGCACGTGGGTCATTGTCGTGGCGCTGTGGTGGGGGATGCGCTTGCAAACCTGATGCAGGCGGCAGGCTACAAGGTCACGCGCGAATATTACATCAATGACGCCGGCACGCAGGTTGTTGCACTGACATGGGCAACTTACTGGCGTTACCTGCAGGTTATTGGCACGGACATCGATGCAGACACGTTTAGCCCGCTGACGCCGAATGGTTTGCAGTATCAGGGTGACTATCTGATCCCGGTTGCAGAGAGTATTGCTGAAAAGCATGGTCGCGCTCTAGCCAACGATGATGGCAGCCCGGCTGATCCGTCTGTCTGGTTCGATATCATCCGCGCTGAAACGCTGGTGCAGATGATGGCCGCAATTCGCGAGGATCTGGAAGGGTTGGGCATCTCCCATGAAGTCTTCGCCAGTGAAGCGGAAACGCTGGCGAGTGGACGGGTTGATGCTGCGATTGCCAAGCTGGAAAACAAGGGCCTGCTTTACGAGGGCGTGCTTGAGCCACCCAAGGGCAAGACCCCCGAAGACTGGGAACCGCGCCCGCAAACCTTGTTCCGTTCTACCGATTTCGGGGACGATCAGGATCGTGCACTTCGCAAATCTGACGGCACCAACACCTATTTCGCCAATGATATCGGATATCACGCTCAGAAGGCTGAGAACTCAGACGTTCTGATTGACGTGCTCGGTGCGGATCACGGTGGTTACGTCTCCCGCATGCGCGCTGCAATTTCGGCGCTGACGGATGGCAAGACCGGCTTTGAAGTCGTGATGTGCCAGATCGTGCGCGTTGTGAAGAACGGCGAGCCCGTCCGTATGTCCAAGCGTGCGGGCACGTTCGTGACGCTGCGCGATCTGCTGGATGAAGTTGGACGTGATGCCGTGCGCTTCACGATGCTGACCCGTAAGGCCGATGCGCAGATGGAATTCGATCTGGACGCTGTTGTCGCACAGACGCGTGATAATCCGGTGTTTTACGTTCAGTATGCTCACGCCCGCTGCCGCTCGGTTCTGCGTTCGGCAGAAGCGATGTTTGGTGCTGCATCCGTGACGCCTGAAGCGCTGGCAATTGTTGATCTTTCCGGTCTGTTGTCAGACGTGGAACTGGCCGTTCTGCATCGTATCGCGTCTTTCCCACGTTCTGTCGAAGCGGCTGCTGCAGCGCGTGAACCGCATCGGATTGCAACGTATTGCATTGATCTGGCGTCTGATTTCCACACACTGTGGAATCGTGGACGCGAAGACACGACCCTGCGCTTTCTGCATGAGAACGATCGTGAGACGAGCTTGGCAAAACTGGCGCTTGTTTCTGCGATTGCCGGCACCCTGCGTTGCGCACTGACCATTCTTGGCGTTGTGCCAGTGGAGGAAATGCGATGAGCCCTGACAGCGAGAATAATCGCGATTTCCGGGATCCGGGTGATTACGGCGCGGGACCTTCTTCTCCCCGCCCGTCGTCTGCCCCGCGTGCGGAGCGTGAGCGCCTGAGCAACGACTACGATGATGACGCCCCACCGCGTCGTCGTGCGGCGGCAGTGCCGGAGACTGCGAGCCGCGCCGGTGGCCTTGCGTCCCTTCTTGGCAGTGATCCGGCGACGCGAAAGCTTGTCGGTGGCGCCATCGGCATCGGCGCCGTGTTGCTGCTCGCTGTCGGGGGATGGTCTCTGACGGGAGGCCATCACGGCGGAATTCCCATTATTGGCCCACCGCCAGGCCCTGTGAAAGACGTTCCAACCGATCCGGGAGGAATGCAGATCATGGGGAGTGATAGTGGCGATACGGATCTGACAGGCAACGGGGAAGCGCATCTGGCTCCGGGACCGGAGCAGCCGGACGCGAAGGCGCTGGCTCGTCAGTATGGTGTGCAGCCCGGGACGCCTCCTGCGGCTCAACCGGACAAGCCAGCAGCGCCCGCTGACGCTACGCCTCCTGACGGTGCGGCTCCTGCTGCTCCAGATGCTGCAACAGGCAAGGATAAGACTGCCGCTGAACCGTCGGCTGTGCCTCCCGCGGCTCCTGAAAACAAAGACGCCGCTTCAGCGCCTGCGGACGCCGAGACGCCTGAAGAGGCTCCAGCGCCCAAGCCGGTTCCAGCCCTCAAGCCGCAGCCTAAGGCCCCTGATGCGCCTGTTCACAAGGCTGTTCCGCCCAAGCCTGTGCAGAAGCCCCTCCCAGCCCCTGTGGCTGAGCCAGAAAATGCTGTTCCTCAGCCGAAAACGGCTGCTGCTCCGAAGGCTGAGGCTGGTGGTGCACGCGAAGTTCAGCTTGCCGCGCTCGACAGCGAAGCCGCAGCGCGCAAGGAGTGGGACACACTGCGCCATCAGGCACCCGGACTGTTCGCAGGTCACTCACCGCTCTTTGAGAAGACTGCTCATGGGGACAAGACGTTTGTGCGGCTGCGTATTGGTGGCTTCGCGGATCTGAAGGCTGCCCGGGCGTATTGCGTGAAGCTGCATGCACAGTCCATCGCCTGCACTCCGGCACAGTTCTGAGAGACCGGGCTTGAGCGAGGTTCTGCATCTGACGCTGGACGGGTTTGAGGGGCCGCTGGATCTGCTCCTTGACCTCGCCCGGTCCCAGAAGGTGGACCTCGCAAAAATCTCGATTCTTCAGCTTGTCGAGCAGTATCTGTCCGTTGTGGAGCAGGCTCGCGTGGAGGCGAGGGCATTGCGGCTTGAACTGGCAGCAGACTGGTTGGTGATGGCAGCGTGGCTGGCCTGGTTGAAGTCCAAACTGCTTCTTCCTGCAGAAAATAATGGGGAAGATGCCGAAGAAGCGGTGGAGCAGCTTCAGGAGCGTCTGTTCGAACTGGAACGTATGCGGGCGGCCGCAGCCTGGCTCATGAAACAACCCAGGCTTGGTATGGATGTGTTCCGTCGCGGTGAAGGGGAAGACCACACCGAGATTGACCGTTCGGGTCTGCGAGTGGACTTGTCAGCGCTGATCACGGCTTATCTCTCTGCCCGCAGGCGCACGAACCGCAAACGTGTCTATGCGCCACGCACCCGCCGGTACTGGAGCGTGCAGGATGCGTTAGCCCGTCTGCGCCGCATGCTGGGCACAGATGCCGTGGCTGACTGGCAGACGCTGACGTCCCTTCTGCCCGAACATCTGGGGGAAGGGCTGGAAGCTGGTCCGTATGATCGCAACGCCGCTCTTGCGGGAACGCTCCTCGCAGGACTGGAAATGGCTAAGGGTGGTGCGGTGGAACTCCGACAGCCAGAGGCTTTTGCTGAAATTGAATGGCGGGCAGTCTCGTGATGTCGTCCGATATGGAGCGCGCCTGCCTGCTGGTGGAGGCGCTTGTTTTTGCAAGCCCTGAGCCGGTGCGCCTTTCCATCATTGCGGACCTTCTGAGGACACAGGGTCTGAAAATCGCGGCCGCGGAAGCTCTGGTAGCCGTTGGGGAGCGTTATGCGACCCACGCTATCGAGCTTGTTGAAGTGGCCGGAGGCTGGCAGTTTCGGACGCGCGCTGAATATGCGTCTGCGCTGACCAAGATCGTGGAGAAACCCCGTCGGCTCAGCCGGGGGGCGATGGAAACGCTGGCAATTATTGCGTATCACCAGCCGTGCACACGGGCAGAAATTGAAGCGATCCGTGGTGTATCCCTGGGGCAGGCTATTCTGGATGCGCTGCTGGAAGATAGTCTGATTGCGCCGAAAGGCCGAAAGGAAGTGCCCGGGCGTCCCGTTCTTTGGGGAACGACACCCATCTTTCTGGAGAGTTTCGGACTGCCCGATATCGGGTCATTGCCGAAGCGTGAAGACTTCCTGCTGGACAGGGCTCCCACTGAAGCAGCACCGGATGCGTCTTCACCCGTAGGCGAGACTGACGGGAAGGGCTAGGATTGTTGCATGTTTGACTTCAGTTTCTCTGAAATTGCCCTTTTTGTCGTCGTGGCAATGGTTTTCATTCGGCCGAAAGATCTGCCGGTTGCCATTCGGACACTCTCGAACGGTATCAAGGCGATGCGCCGGATGGCTGGTGAATTCCAGTCTCATATTGACGATATGGTACGGGAAGCGGACCTGTCTGAAGCGCGGGATCAGTTTCGGGATCTGAAGAACTTCAATCTGCGGGACCGGGTCACGAAGGCGATCGATAGCGATAATTCCATTCGCCGTAGCCTGGACATTGATACCAGCGGCGCAGCCGTTTCGTCCTCCAGTGTCAACGATCTGCCACGGGTCCCGGCTCCTCCACCGATGCCTCCATCTTCTTTTGGCGGTGGTGAGAGCCGCCCCTACAACGCGATGGTGCAGGATCAGGCGGAAGAAGAGCTCAATGATGACATTGTGGACGCGCCATCCATTCTTCCACCCGCAACAGCACGGCGCCTGATGCATGAGCGCCCCCGGTGGCGGGCGCCCGATATTCTGCCGCCTGTCCGTGCACTTCATCATGGCCGGCGCGTTGCCATTTCGAGCACGGAGAAAGACGCATGACGGACTCCGATACGATCCAGGACACCCCGATGCCGCTGCTCGACCATATTGTCGAGCTTCGACGTCGACTGATCTGGTCCATTGCCACGTTCGTGATCGCCTTTGCGATCTGCTATCATTTTGCAGGCGATATTTACCGGTTTCTGGCGGCTCCTCTTGGCAACATCATGCGAGAGAAGGGAGAGCAGCCACACCTGATCTATACGGCGCTTTATGAAGCGTTCTTCACCTACATCCGTGTGGCGGTGTTTGGCGCGACATGCCTGTCTTTTCCGATGATTGCCATTCAGGCGTGGATCTTCATCGCGCCGGGTCTGTATCGCAGTGAGAAGAAGGCGTTTGCACCGTTCCTCGTCGCAACGCCTGTCATGTTCACCGTTGGCGCCGCGTTGGCCTATTACGTCGTGTTCCCGTTTGCCTGGAAGTTCTTCCTGTCGTTCCAGACATCGGGTAATGGCGGAATGGACATTGAGCTTCAGGCCAAGGTGTCTGAATATCTGACGCTCGTGACGAAGATGATCCTCGCATTTGGGATCTGCTTCGAGCTTCCGGTGATCCTGACCTTGCTGGTGCGTGTGGGGCTGATCGGGACGGCGCAGCTCAAGAAATTCCGCCGTTATGCGGTGGTGGCATCCTTCGCCGTGGCGGCCGTGATTGCCCCGCCTGATGCCATTACCATGCTGAGCCTCGCCATTCCGCTTGTGGCGCTGTACGAGGTATCCATTCTTGTGGCGCGGCTGGTTGAGCCGAAGCCCGTGACTGACGAAGAAGACTGACGGAGCCCTGAACCATGCATGACCTGAAAGCCCTGCGCGCCGATCCGGCCGTATTTGACGCTGCTCTTGAGCGTCGGGGCCTGTCACCTGTGGGGCAGAAAATCGTCTCGGAAGATGAAGAGCGCCGCGCCGCTCTGGCGGCGTTGCAAGAGGCTCAGGCGACCCGCAAAACGCTGGCCAAGGAAATTGGGCAGGGCAAGCGCACTGGCGCCGATACGTCGGCTCTGGAAGCGCAGGCAGTCGAACTGCGTGACCGGATTGTGGGTCTGGAAGAGCGTGCGGCCATCATCGAAAAGAGCATCGACGATGTTCTGGCCTCTCTGCCGAACCAGCTTGACCCGTCCGTGCCGGATGGGAAAAGCGAGGATGAGAACGTCGTCGTTCATTATCGTGGTGAGAAGCGCGAATTCACATTTGAGCCGAAGCAGCATTTCGAGCTGGGTGAAGCTCTTGGTCTGATGGACTTCCCGACGGCGGCCAAGCTGTCCGGGACGCGCTTTGTCGTTCTGCGTGGTGCGCTGGCCCGTCTGGAGCGCGCACTGGGTCAGTTCATGCTGGATACACATACGACCGAGTTTGGTTACAGTGAAACCAGCGTTCCGCTTCTGGTGAACGATGCAGCGATGTATGGCACCGATAAGCTGCCGAAGTTTGCGGAAGATTCTTTCCGTACGGAAGATGGTCGCTGGCTGATCCCTACAGCAGAAGTTCCGCTGACAGCCTCTGTCATGGGCGATATTCTGCCCGCCGATGCGCTGCCGATCCGTTTGACGGCACTGTCCCAGTGTTTTCGTTCCGAAGCAGGCTCTGCGGGCCGTGATGTGCGCGGGATGTTGCGTCAGCATCAGTTCACGAAGTGCGAACTCGTTTCCATCGTGAAGCCCGAAGACAGCGATGCCGAACATGAGCGCATGACGCAGGCTGCGGAGACTATTTTGGAGCGTTTGGGCATCACGTTCCGTCGTATTCTGCTGTGTGCTGGCGATACGGGTTTTGGTGCGGCCAAGACGTTCGATCTGGAAGCGTGGATCCCTGGGCAACAGGCCTGGCGCGAGATTTCATCCTGCTCCAACACCCGGGCCTTTCAGGCGCGTCGTATGAAGGCGCGGTATCGGTCCGAGAACGGTCCGGCCTTCGTGAATACGCTGAATGGTTCCGGGCTTGCCGTGGGCCGGACCATGATTGCTGTCATGGAAACGTATCAGAATGAAGATGGCAGCATAACCATTCCTGAAGTGCTGCGTTCCTATATGGGTGGATTAACTCGTATTGGCTGAGGACCGTTTCTAACATGATGACACGCCGTTTCGCTCTTTCCCTTATGGCAGGAAGCGCCTTTGTGCAGGTGGCAAAGGCTGATCCTCTGGAAACCTTGAGCGGGACGGTGACGTATCGGGAGCGTATGGCGCTTCCCGCTGGGGCTGTACTAACAGTTCAACTGGAAGATATTTCCCGCGCAGATGCTCCGGCAATTATTCTGGCGGAGAGTCGTCAGGATATTCTTCATCCGGGCCCGATTGCTTACACGTTGCGTTATCCCGTGCTGAAAAGTGGGTTCCGATATGCTTTGCGTGCAGAAATTCGCGTAGGGAATACGCTGCTTTTCACCACTGAAGATTTTCATGGGCCTGATCAGCCGAATATTCTCGTCCGGCGCGTCTCTTCTAGTGTAGCGCCATCCCTTTATGGAAGCTGGAGTGTACAGGTTCTGGATGGCAAGCCATTAGAACAGGCAGTTAGAAAGCCTATATTAACGCTGGATCAAAATGGTCGCGTTTCAGGGTTTGGGGGCTGTAACAGACTGATGGGCCATGCCGTGATTAAGGGCAATGCAATACGGTTTGCGCCTATGGCTATGACCCGAATGGCCTGTATTGGTTCAGGCATGGATGTTGAAAGTCATTTCGTGAAAAATTTGGAGGATGTTCGATCCTGGTCTATTGGGCAACGGGGAGAACTGTCTCTGAATTCACAGAGTGGAAACGCCATGGTTGTTTTGACTGCAACAGTTATTGATAGTCAAAAATAACAGCATTTTTAAAAATATTTTTATTTTTTTGGATGTTAAGTATCTAGCGCTTTAATTCGACGCGTCAGATTATTTTTAACTTCGGGGGCGGATAAAAATTATTTGCAAATTGATGAAGTTTTTCCGATAGCTGCGGGCTTGTTGATACCTTCTCAATCTGAAGAGCGTGCGTTTCAGGTGCTTGAAGGTACGGTGATGCTTGGGATGAAAAAAATGACTCAACCTACGGAAGAAAATGGGCCAGAGCGGGTCTCCCCGGGGCTGGAGCTTGGACGCCGTATCCGTCTTCTTCGGGAAATGGTTGGACTGAATCAGCAACAGCTTGCAGATCGGGTCGGAATTTCGCGCTCGGCTGTAGCTTTTTGGGAGACCGGGCGCTCCGGGCATGTCGGTAAGCATCTGGGCGCACTGGCTGAGGCCCTCGGGGTGGATGCTGAAGTGCTCCTGACCGGCATGGCGTACAAGGAAATCCAAGAAACGCTGACACCCGATGAAAGCATGTTCCTCAACCTGTATCGGCAGCTGAGTCCGCTCATCAAATTGCAGGCCCAGAAATGGGTAGAACGGCGCGTCCGACAGGCTGAGGAAGCCGCCGAAGGCTAAGGTACTCCGAAGGGCAGGATGTTTCGTGCCCCTCGGAGCGGTTTTTCAGCTTCGTTTCCGAGGGAAGCCGCCAGGCTTCCCTTTTTTCTTGAAGCCCGGCTTGGCAGGATGGCCTGATTTTCCGGCAAAAGGCTTGTCACTGCGGCCTCTCGGCGTGAACCCGCCGCGCTGCTGCTTCTGGCTTTCGCGCATCCGGCTCTGGGTGCGAAGAACCTGCTCAATCCAGTCATTCAGGATCGACGTATTGATCTCAGCGTTCTGCTGCGCGGGATAGGCTTCCGGGAAGCGCAATGCGAGCCAGCGCCAGGCGACGAGGCGCTTATGGCGCTTTTCGGCCCGTTCCAGCTCCTCACGGCCTGCCTGTTCCGGATGGGGCAGGCGACCCGTTCCCGGGGGCGGAACCGGGCGACCAGCAGCGTGATCCGCTGCCCAGCTCACCAGTCGCTGAATCCCATTGTCCCGCTCATCAATCGGGCACATGGCGTAGGTCCAGCGTGTGGTCAGATCGAGGTTTTCCACGCCTTCCAGGGCTGCCGCAATCTCGAGAGACTGTTCCATGTCCGCCAAGCGGTAGTTTGGATCATCCGGCCGCAGAACAGCGTGCTTGATGCGCGTCAGAACACCATAGAGGCTGTCGCTGCCGATTTCTTCAGCAACGGCACGCACGATGTCTGAGTCTGGCTGGACCAGTGGCCGCAGCTCCGTCACAGGTTCTGGAGGAGCAGCCAGCATGTGGCGAACGAAAGTCGGGCTTCCAGATTCTGCAAGAACGCAGACAAGGCCTTCCTCGTGCTTGCCGTAGCGGCCAGCACGACCACCGATCTGTTTGACCTCTTGCGAGATCAGATCGCGGGTCTGGCGCCCGTCAAACTTGCGCAGGGCGCTAAAGACAACGCGGCGGATGGAGAGGTTCAATCCCATTCCGATAGCGTCTGTCGCAATCAGAATGTCTGCATCGCCATTGTTGAAACGGGCGGCTTCTGCGCGGCGCACTTCCGGGCTGAGGGCGCCATAAACAACGGCCACCCGGCGTCCACGGGCCATAAGCTCGGCTCGCATGTCCAGAACTTCACGCCGTGAGAACGCAATGACGGCATCGCCGACCGTCAATTCGCTGAGATGAACCGTTCCGCCAGCTTTGAGCGGACTTTTTCGTTCGAGATGGATCTCGTCCACCGGATCGTCACAGAGTTCGGCAATCCGTTTGACGAGCGGGATACAATCCGCAGCGCCAAGAATGTACACGTGCCGAGCCGGTACACCCATGATTGCGGCTGTCCATGCTGCACCCCGATCCGGGTCCGCCAGCATCTGGGCCTCATCAATGATGGCAACGTCCACCGGCTTGTGAAACGGGCACATTTCGACCGTTGCTGCCAAGTGGCGGGCACCGGGCATTTCAATGCGCTCCTCGCCCGTGGCCAGAGATGCGGGGACGCCACGGGTCAGCAGAGCTTCCCGGAATTCATGCGCCAAAAGGCGGAGGGGAGCGAGCGCCAGGCCGCTCTCCGCATTGGCGAGAGCATTGAGCGCTGTGTAGGACTTCCCCGAATTGGTCGGGCCCGTAACGAGCGTAATGCGGCGCTTGAGAGAACGCGCCGTGCGGAAATGAGCCGCAAAACGATCCAGCGCTGCAACGCGGGCAATGGCGGCATTGCCGACTTTGGTGCCACGTTCCAGCTTCTCCGGACGATCCGGTGTGCCGCTGCGCCACTCGGGAAGGCGTGCACGAAGCTTCTTCAGTTCGTCTGGATCGAAGAAAAACAGCTCGATGCCGTCGTCACGTGTTTCGCGTTTGGCAATGGGAAGACGGTTTTCCGCCACCCATCGCAACGCTTCACGCCGGGAACAATGGAGAATGCCCGGGACTTCTTCAAACCCGGCAAGATTGGCTTCCCATTCTTTCAGGCGTTCGAGTTCGCGCTCCCGGCGACGTTCTGCGCGGGCCTGAATATCAGCCTGTTCACGGGCGCGGCGCTCTTCGGCCAGGCGCAGGTCATCCTCGAAGCCGAGATCAACGCTTCCGAAAGCGCCTGCAATGCTGCGGGACAGTTTTTCAAGCTGACCGCCAGAGAGGATTAATCCGGCATCTGCCAGATCAGCCCGAACTTCTTCCAGAACACTGCGTGGCGAGTCTCCCAGATCCTGCCAGCGCGAAACCAGAACATCGTCCAGTGTGAGGCGCAGGGCTGCAATGTCGGCACGAGGGTCATGCGTGCGGGCTGCAGCTTCCTGTGTGTCGGCCTTCGTGACCCAGACTTCACCGGCACGGCGGGCGACATTCATGAGCTGGGACGCCCATGTCTTACGCCGAACGACGCACAGCGCGTCGATCAAGGCGTCGTGGGGGAGGGTCGCCTCATTGCCTTCAAGCCGCCGGGCGACCTGTCGGAGCAGGGCTGGCCGCTCACGAGGGGTAATATCCAGAGGTGTCCCGAAATCGGCTACAGCCTGGTTCAGGGCACGTTCGGCGGGAGAGAGGGGGGCGTCGCTCACGGAGTCGTCTGTCATGAAAAGACTTTTGCGTCATTCGGCTAGCAGGTTCAACGCGCATGGGTTTTCCGAAACGTGATGATTGCGCTAAAAGGTCCGGCTCTTATCAGGTCCGAGACCTGTTATCCGTGCCACACCGGAGACAGAAACCGATATGTCCACCCCGAGTTTTGCCGCCCCGACTCCTGAGATCGACGAACCCATTACGGGCCTGACGCCGTATGAAGGCCATCCGAAACAGTATCGTCTGGCTGAACCCAGCAAGGAATACGCTCATCTGTATCCTGCAAAGGTTCTGACCGTTCATCACTGGACGGACCGTCTTTTCAGCTTCACCACAACGCGTGATCCGGGCCTACGGTTCGAGAACGGCCAGTTCGCGATGATTGGCATTGAAGTCGAGGGCAAGCCGCTTCTGCGTGCTTATTCCATCGCGTCTGCCAATTATGAAGACCACATGGAGTTCCTCTCCATCGCCGTGCCGGAGGGGCCGCTGACGTCCCGTCTGCGTCATGTGAAGGTGGGCGATACGGTTCTGATCGGTCGTAAGCCGGTGGGGACGCTGCTTCTTGATAACCTGAAGCCGGGTCGTAACCTGTACTTCCTGTCCACAGGCACAGGCCTTGCGCCGTTCATGAGCCTCATCAAGGACCCGGACGCTTACGAGCGTTACGAGAACGTGATTCTCAGCCACACAGTCCGTATTTCGGGCGAACTGGCTTACGAGAACCACATCCGCCACGAACTGCCGGAGCATGAGTTCCTGGGTGAGTTCGTTGCCGACAAGCTGAAGTACTATCCGGCTGTAACGCGTGAAGACTATGCCGTCACGGATCGCATTACGAAGCTGATCGAAAGTGGCAAGATCTTCGAGGATCTGGGCATCGACAAGCTGGACCCCGAGCATGACCGTGTCATGATCTGTGGTTCGCCGGAAATGCTGGCAGATACGGAAGCGCTTCTGGAGCGTATGGGCTTTGAGGAAGGCAATATGAGCCGTCAGGGTTCTTATGTTGTCGAGAAGGCGTTCGCAGAGCGCTGAGACCACAGGCACGGAAGGCCGGGATTTATGCAGGAATTCGATCTTTTCGTCATCGGAGCCGGATCGGGCGGGGTACGCTGTGCGCGTATCGCTGCCCAGAACGGCGTGCGCGTCGCGATTGCGGAGCGTCGTCACTGGGGCGGAACCTGCGTCAATCTCGGCTGCGTGCCGAAGAAGCTGATGGTTTATGCGGCGGAATATGGCCGCGAGATCGATGATGCCCGCGCCTATGGCTGGGACGTGACGCCGGGACCGCATGACTGGCGCACGTTGATTGATGCCAAAGATCGCGAGATCGAGCGCCTGAATGGCATTTACGTCTCAATGCTGAAGAAAGCTGGTGTTGAGCTGTTCACGGGCGATGCGCGCTTTGTGGATGCGCATACGGTTGAAATCGGTCCGTCTGAGCTTGCTCCGGATGCTGCGGTTCAGACCGTTCGTGCCAAGAACATTGTCATTGCGACGGGTGGTGCGCCGACGCGTCTCGATATTCCCGGCGCAGAGCACGCGATTGTCTCGGATGATGCATTTTATCTGGAGAACCGGCCTGAGCGCGTTGCCATTATTGGCAGCGGTTATATCGGGATCGAATTTGCAGGAATTTTTGCGGGCCTCGGCTCGCAGGTGGACTTCGTTTATCGACAGGATCTGCCGCTGCGTGGGTTTGACGAGGAACTGCGTCGCCATATGGCAGAGCTGGTGCCCTTGAATGGCATCACGTCTCATCCGGGCAGCACACCGGAGCGGATTGAAAAGACTTCTGAAGGGTATCGTCTTCACCTAAGGGGTGGAAAGGTCATCGAAACCGACTGCGTTTTCATGGCAACCGGGCGGCATCCGAACCTGACATCCCTGCGGCTGGATCTGGCCGGGGTCGAAGTCACAGACTGTCGCATCGTGACGCGCCTTGAAGATGCAAAGACGAACGTTCCGGGCATCTATGCCATTGGGGACGTGACCGATACCTATAACCTTACGCCGACCGCTATCGCCGAGGGCCATCTTCTGGCGGAGCGTCTGTTCGGTCAGGCGGGGCGTGAGTGGTCTTTTGCCACGACACCCAAAGCCGTGTTCTTCAGCCAGCCGCTCGCTTCGGTAGGTCTGACCGAAGAAGAGGCTGTTGAACACCACACACTTGATATCTACACCTCGTCCTTCACGCCGATGCGCCAGTCGCTGCCCGGCCGTAAGGGCAAGGCCTTCATGAAGCTGGTCGTGGATTCAAAAAGCCAGGTCGTGCTTGGTGCCCACATGATTGGTCCGGATTCACCGGAGATCATTCAGGGGCTGGCCATTGCCGTCACGGCAGGTCTGACCAAGCGCGATCTTGACCGCACGATCGGCCTTCACCCTACAAGTGCGGAGGAGTTCGTGACCATGCGGACGCCAACGCGCCATGTTCCTCCTTCCTCCGACAAACAGAACTGATACTCCGATGGCTCATGACGATCCTTTGCCGCCCCTGAAGATCATGAGCCATCACATAACAGGGCAGGTGCAGGCGTGAAACTCGGCTGGCTGTTTGCGCCGTCCATCACGTCCGTGATGTTCGCCCTGCGTACGACGATTGCCTCCCTGCTGGCCCTGGCCATTGCCTTGTGGATGGAGCTTGGTGAGCCACAATGGGCCGCCATGACGGTCTGGATTGTGGCCCAGAATTCCCGTGGAGAAAGTATTTCCAAGGGTCGGTGGCGTCTTGTCGGCACGGTCGTTGGCATGGTTGCCGCCATCGCCCTGATGGGAATGTTCCCGCAATACCCTTGGCTATTTCTTCCCGCTTTGGCGATCTGGGTCGGGCTTTGCGCCGGGTTTGCCACCCTGACGCATAACTTCCGAGGCTATGCACTCGTTCTTGCCGGTTATACCTGCACCATCATTGCCCTTGGCGCCGTCAAAGAGCCGGACAATGTGTTCAATATCGCCATGGCGCGCGGAACATACATTTTTCTGGGCGTGATCTGCGAGACGGTCATGGGAATGGTGTTCGTTCCCAATGTGGCAGACCGCGCCCGGGAAGAACTGCGAAAGCGGTTACAGGCTATTCTCACAAAAGCCAGTGGTGCCCTGACGGATGTTCTGAACCAGAAAGCCAACGCCACAGATACGCTCTGTGCCCTCATGGGATCGCTTCAGGCTTCCAGCGATCAGATTGAGTTTTCTCGGATTGAAATTCGCAGCCAGGGTAACGAAGTCGAACACGCCTATGTAACGCTGGGCCTCGTGGCGCGTGTTCTGTCGCGCGGACTGGGCCTTAAGACGCGTATGACGTCCGTGTCTCATATTCCAGACGCACTGCTTCCTTTTCTTCACGATATGGGCGTTGCCCTTGAAGGACTGCCTGCGCGTCTGGAAAGTGACCGTCGCGGTATTGCGGCCCTTGTCCAGACCGAGGCGCTACTCGCGGAATGCCGGGGGCGAATGCAGGCCGTTTTACCGCGCGACGATGAAGACTCCCTAAACGAAGGCATCATTCTGACGGGTGTGGAGGTCATGATTTCGGACCTCTGCGAAACTCTGCGCTCCTATCGCGCCAGCGTAGATGGTGCCCCGATTTCCGAACGTCATCGCCTGACCCGGAATACGGACTGGCGAGCGGCTGCCCGAAACGGGGTGCGGACCATGGCGGCACTTCTTTTCGGGGCGTATGTCTGGGAAGTGACAGCATGGCCGCAGGGAAGCGTCTTCCTGACCTTCATTGCGGTGGTCTGTGCCCGTTTTGCAACTTTCGAAAATACCGTCCTGCTCAGCGCAGCGTTCTTCTACGGAGCCGTTTTCGCGGCACTCGCCAGTGTCATTCCCGTCTTTGTCGTGATGCCGGTCACAGCCAGCTATGCGTTTTTCTGTCTGACAGTGGGCTTCTTCATGATGCTCGGCGGTCTTGCGACCCGGAATCCGGGAACGGCTGTGATGGCGGCGTCTTACGGCACGTTCTTTCCCTTCCTGCTCGGCATGGACAATCAGGGGCGTATGGATGAGCTATCATGGCTCAATACGACCATTGCGCTGCTGCTCGGTCTGGGGGCCGGTGTGGTCATCTTCCGTGCGGTTCTGCCATTTACGCCGCGTCGGGCCGCGGAAGTTCTTCGCTATCAGCTCAAGCGCAGTCTGCGGCGACTGGCATTGCCGGGTGTTGTGATGGACGAATATGTCTGGATCAATGATGGCACGCAGAGCATGGAACGTGCGGTTCGCTTCGCTGGCTCTTTGGAGAGTGACCGTGCGGAGGAAATGTTACGTGGCACTCTCTCGGTCATGACAGTGGGACGCAACGTGCTGATGCTGCGCAAGCTGGCCCAGCATGGCAGCCTGCCGGAGACCGCTGTGGCAGCCGTGGATGGTCTGATCCGAAATCTCTTGCGTCGGAAATTACCGCTTACCCATACAGCCGCAACAATTGAGCCCACGTTGACAGAGCTTTATGCCCTTGAGCGGGCGTCTCAGGACCCGTCCATTCGCCATGATCTGGTTCTGGCGATTGGTTCCCTGCTGATCGTGCAGTCAGAACTGCCGACCAGCAGGGCATTTCTCAGGGCAACGACCTGAGCCGGGAGGTCAGGACGCCAGGAATTCCAGCAGGTCTGCATTGACCTGCTCGGCATGGGTCAGGAACAGCCCATGTGGCGCCCCGTCATATTCACGGAAAATCGATCCAGGGATCATATCGGCAGCCCGGCGTCCGGCGATATCGGCCGGGACTGCCGAGTCAGCCGTTCCATGGATGATGAGCGTCGGAATGGTGAAGGACTGAAGGTCTCCGCGGAAATCCGTTTTTCCCCAGGCATCCACACAATCGAGCGTAGCCATTGGGCTCGCCATGCTGGCCAGCGTGAAGGACCAGTCGAGCACGCCTTCACTGACCGGATGGTGCAGCATCGTTGTGCCATAAAAACCTGGAAGGAAGCTCTTCAGGAAGCCAAAACGATCCTGTCGGATTTCCTGCTTGATACCGTCAAAGACGGAGATATCCACCCCATCAGGATTATCGGCGGTCTTCAGCAGGAACGGAACGATGGATGCCAGAAGGACGGCCTTGGAAATTCTGGCTCGGCCGTGCCGTGTCAGATAGCGGGCCACTTCGCCGCCGCCCATTGAGAAGCCAACGAGAGTTGCGTCCCATAGATCAAGCTGTTCCAGAATGACGGCAAGATCATCAGCCAGAACGTCATAATTGTAGCAGTTGATGGGGTGGCCTGAGAGACCAAAGCCGCGACGGTCATAGGTAATGACGCGGTAGCCGGCTTCGACAAGAGCGAGGGTCTGTTTTTCCCACATGTCGCCGGTCAGCGGCCAGCCGTGGATCAGAACAACCGGGCGTCCAACGCCCATATCCTTCACATGAAGGCTCGTTCCGTCAGTGGCAGTAATATATGGCATGGAGTCTGCTCCTCATACGATCTGGCTGGATAATACCAGCCGCATCCTGAAGAGCAGAACCCCGGCGCCAGAGATTGGTTTCGTTTTACCAGCCGTTGCCGCGTGGAGCCACATAGCCGTTGCCCGTGGCATCACCGAGCTGGCCAGACTGGGTGTTGTTGCTGCCCTGATAGGCCGACCCGAATTTAGAAAGATTGGCGCCCGTTACGCTATCACGCTCCACACCGGCTTCATGATCCGGATCTGGCCCGTGCTCGAATTCCGTGCTCGGGGCATCTTGGTAGCCAGGCGGGAGGGACCGATGACCGCGGGCACGGAAATGCTCGCCACCATTGGCTTTCTGTTCGGCGCCCGGCACCTGGGACTGAGTGCTGTTCTGCGAGGGTGCTGCATCATAAGGCTGGCCGAAAGTGGCAGTCTGCGCCTGAGCCACCCCTCCCAGTAAAGCAGTTGCCAGCAGGGCGTGGCAGAAAAAGTGGGAAGAGGGCAGCATGGGATCTGGTCCTGAGCCAATTCATGGAAATCAACGGCCCCATCACCATATGGAAAGCAGAACCGCATATTTTTTTATAATCGGTCCGCTTGGGCTGAGGTTCAAGAGTTCTTTTCATCTCGAATTATTGGAGCAGGAGGAAGACGTGGAGGATCTCTTTGCTGGAATGCGGGGCCGTACGGACCTTGGAAGTGGTGCGGTCTGGCTCCCTGGCTTTGCCGACTCCGTTGCAGAACAGCTGTTGCAGCATGTCCATCTCCTCTCTCAGGCTTCCCCTTTCCGCTTCATGATAACGCCGGGTGGTCGGCCTATGTCCGTCGCCATGACCAGTTGCGGGGCCTGTGGGTGGTATACGGACAAGCGCGGCTATCGGTATGTTCGGCAAGACCCGTCGACTGGTCATCCATGGCCGGAGATGCCGGATATATTTCGTCACATCGCTGTAGCCGCAGCAGTTGAGGCAGGGTTTCCGGATTTTTCTCCCACGTCCTGTCTGGTGAACCGCTATGAGGCGGGCGCGAAGATGGGGCTCCATCAGGATCGGGATGAAGACGACCTGGCGTCTCCGATTGTGTCTGTTTCTCTGGGCGTTCCAGCCCGATTTGCTTTTGGCGGTATGCTAAAGACAGACCCGGTCAGGCGCTTTGATCTGAGGCATGGAGATGTCGTGGTCTGGGGTGGGGCTTCCCGGCTGGCGTGGCATGGCGTTTCCCCTGTGCGTGAAACATTCCATCAGCAGACAGGTGCCATGCGTTACAATCTAACTTTTCGCGCTATCAACCCGGCGCTTTTTCAGCCATAAACAGCGCCCCGCAATTTTGTTCACTTCCCGACCCCCGGAGGGCATTCAATGCACCCCTCGACCAAGACCCAGACGTCCACCAACACGATGTCATGGTCTCCTGCAAGCTGGCGTTCCCGTCCGATCGTCCAGGCCCCGTCTTATGAAGACGAAGCTGCGCTTGCTGCTGTCGAGGCTCGTCTGCATCGATATCCCCCGCTGGTTTTCGCGGGTGAAGCCCGCCGCCTGAAGACGCGTCTGGCCGCAGCATCCCGCGGTGAAGCCTTTGTGCTTCAGGGTGGGGCCTGCGCGGAAAGCTTTGACGAATTTACCGCAGATATCGTCCGCGACACCTTCCGCGTGCTGCTTCAGATGGCTGTGGTTCTGACATTCGCCGCCAAGGTGCCTGTCGTGAAGATTGGCCGTATGGCGGGTCAGTATGCCAAGCCGCGCTCGTCCAATACGGAAACGATCGATGGTGTGACGCTGCCGTGTTACCGCGGTGACATCATCAATGGTCCAGAATTTACGGCGGCTTCCCGTATTCCTGATCCTGCCCGCATGGAAACGGGGTATTTCCAGTCCGCTGGCGTTATGAATCTCCTGCGTGCGTTTGCAAACGGCGGCTATGCAAACCTGCATCAGGTCCATAGCTGGAACCTCGGCTTTGTGGAGCGCTCACCGCTCGCAGCGCGCTATCAGGATCTGGCGCATCGTATTGATGAAACGCTGTCCTTTATGCGGGCTTGTGGCTTCGACAGTGCCGCATCCCAGATTGATGAGACGGAATTCTACACCTCTCACGAGGCGCTGCTCCTGCCATATGAGCAGGCCCTGACGCGGATCGACAGCACCAGTGGTGACTACTACGATTGCTCGGCGCATTTCCTGTGGATCGGGGATCGCACCCGTCAGCCGGATGGCGCGCATGTCGAGTTCCTGCGTGGCGTTCAGAATCCGATCGGCATCAAGGTTGGTCCGACGACCACAGTTGAGGATCTGGAGAAGCTGCTCGAAATCCTGAACCCGAACGATGAAGCCGGCCGGATCACGCTGATCTCGCGTATGGGCAAGGACAAGGTGCGCGAGCATCTGCCGCCGCTGCTTGACGCTGTCATCAAGACGGGTCGTACGGTCACATGGCTCTGCGACCCGATGCATGGCAACACCACCACGACATCCAGCAAGGTCAAGACGCGTTCGTTCGAGAGCATTCTGGGCGAAGTGCTTGGTTTCTTCGATGTGTTTGAAGCCGCAGGCCGTCGTCCGGGCGGTATCCACCTTGAAATGACAGGTCAGGATGTGACCGAATGCATCGGTGGCGCCCAGTGTCTGACGGAAGCTGATCTGGGTGATCGGTATGAAACATTCTGTGATCCGCGCCTTAATGCGGAACAGTCGCTTGAAATGGCGTTTCTACTTGCGCATGAACTGACAGGCCGACGAGCAGGAAAGCAGGAATGAATTCTTCCGTTTCTCAAAGCGCATTAGAACAGTCCAGCGGTGCCATTGGCCCGCTGGATCAAAAAACAATTGAATCCAGGACAGACGCCTACTTCGGGCGAACCCGAAAAATCGTCGAACATTTTGGTGATGCGAAAGTCACCTATGCAGTTTTTATCCGTCGCCCGGTCATTGCGGCCTGTGGCATAGCAGTGACCTGGCTGCGGAATGTGGCCAAGGCCCAGAGTTTCGATCTCCATATCCGCGAAGTTTATGAAGAAGGGCAGTGGGTCGGCGCGGGTGAACCGCTTCTGTATCTGACTGGCCCGTTCACAAAACTGGCTCCTCTGGAAACTCTCGTCCTTCAACGCCTGGGCGCTGCTTGCGTGGCTGCCCACAATGCTTACCAGATGGCCATGGCATTACCGGAAGTCCCGTTCCTGGCGATGGAAGCGCGTCATTGCGCGGGCTTCGAGATGCAGGAACAAATGGGCTATGCGGCAGCCGTCGGCTCCCGTGCGGCCCAGAGGGAAGGGGCGCGTGGTTTCATTGGCAATGCCAACGATGCAACGGCCGGATTCTTTGGGCAGGAGCATGGTCTTGGGACCATGCCGCACGCCTTGATCGGTTATGCCGGTTCAACGCTCCGGGCGGCCGAGATGTATGCGGAAGTCTACCCGAATGACCCCCTGACCATTCTGGTAGACTATTTCGGGCAGGAAGTGACGGATGCGCTGGAAGTGTGTCGACGTTTCCCGGAGAAAGCTGCTGCCGGGCAGTTGAGTGTCCGCCTCGATACGCATGGTGGGCGCTTTCTGGAAGGGTTGGACCCACAGTCGTCTTACGCCGTGCTGGAACGCTACACGCCGGGCACGATCCGTCGTTACCGCTCTGACGCAGAACTGCGGGATCTGGTTGGCACGGGTGTTTCGGCTGCTGCAATCTGGCGGATGCGCGAAGCTCTGAACGAGGCTGGTTTTCCGAAGGTGAAAATCACGGTGTCGTCAGGGTTCAATGTGTCCAAGTGCACGAGCATGCGGGATGCTCATGCGCCGATTGATGTTGTCGGCAGTGGCTCTTTTATTCCGGATCGTTGGTCCGAAACCTATGCAACGGCAGACATCGTGGCCTATGACGGCACGCTTCGCGTCAAGGTTGGGCGTGAATTTCTGCTGAACAAGGCAAAAGCCGAACAGGAGGTCTCATGAGTGACGAACCCGAAAACCCTGGAACGGAAACCGCCGGGCAGGGCCAGTCCTGGAGTGTCAGGATCATCGATCTCTCCGGCGCATCTGAGGACGATACTGTGGAAGTCGTAAAAGACTTCATGGACCTGATGCACGCCAATGCTTACGCCCGCGCCTATGTGCGAGACAGTATTGAGCGCTGCCGTGTTTCCGGTGCGACAAGTCGTGAAGTGCTGGAAAGCTGGATGGCTTTTGGTGAGAACGCGGAAGTTGTTGATGCGGGAGATGATGGCTGGAAGTCGTCCACGGAACTGGATGACTTCGTTGCCAATCGGGCGACACCCATGGAGCGCGACTGGCGCGCTATTGATCCGCGTCGTCTCGTGGATGACGACGAGATTGCTGGTCCTCCAGACGATGACGAAGATGATGAAGACGACGAAAATACCCACGAAGTCATTCGTCACTGAATAAATGGCTGCCCTTGTGAGACTACTGTTTCACAAGGGCAGCATCCCCGCACCGAGTGGGGTCACAAAATATCCACATGACTTGGGATCTGTAACTGTTACGTTACATTGACCGATACACTGATGAAGTCATGTCGATGCATATTTTTCAAAAGACATTTCTGGCGATTTCCCTGCTCACGGGTCTGGTCTGCTCAACGGCTTATGGCGCAGACATTGGGCGCGAAACTTTGCCGAATGGTTTGCGGGTGGTTGTGGTCCGCAATCCGATCGCCCCTGCTGTCAGCGTGCAACTGACCTATATGGTGGGGTCTGCTGAGGCTCCAAAAGGCTTTCCGGGGACAGCCCATGCGCTTGAGCACATGATGTTCCGTGGAACGCCAACGCTCAGCGGAAATCAGCTTTTAACAGTTATAGGAACGCTGGGAGGTCAGTTCGATGCTTTTACGCAAACCGACCTGACTCGTTACCACTGTTTGATACCGGCGCAGGATCTGGATGTTGTCCTGCATATGGAAGCTGACCGGATGCAGCATCTCTCACTGGATGCAGGGCTCTGGGCGAAAGAGCGGGGTGCGATCGAGCAGGAAGTATCCAGGGATCTTTCGAGCCCTAATTTCAGGCTGAAAGAACAAATGAATTCTATTCTGTTTGAAAACAGTGGCTACGATTATTCGCCGTTAGGAACCCGGCCGTCTTTCGAGGCGACAGACGTGAAGCTCCTACGAGATTTCTACAGTAAATGGTATGTGCCCAATAATGCTGTTCTGGTTATTGTCGGAGATGTCGATCCGGCTGCGACCCTGAAGCATGTTGAACAGATCTTCGGGTCTATTCCCGCACATCCGCTTCCAGAGCGCCCGAAGGCTCCTGTTGCACCGGTTGTTCCCCAGTCCTTGAGTATGCAGTCAAATTATGCGGTCGATGGGGTTGGGCTATTCTGGAGAGGACCCACTCTCCGCGATAGCGATGCTCCGGCTGCAGTTCTATTGGACGCAGTTCTTTCGAACCGTCGTGGGCCCCTCTACAAATTGGTGCTGCAACATAAGGCGCTGTCGGCGGACTTGGGTATCGCTCGGGGTCTTCACACGGGAACCGTTCAAGCATCTCTGACAATTCCCAGAGGAGGCGACCCAAAGGCGGCTATGGCCCTTCTCAAGGCGACACTTATTGAAATTCGGGCCAAGGGTGTATCGGCGGATGTGCTCGAGGGTATGAAAAAAGGGGCGCTTTCCTCTAAAGATTTTGAAAAGAACTCCATTGCAGGGCTCGCTAGCCAATGGTCTGCCGCTCTGACAGCAGAGAATGCCGATAGCCCCGATGCTGTCTACGATCGTTTTGCGAAAGTGACTGTGCAGGACGTCAATGCTCTGGCGCGTAAACTGCTGGATCCGGAACGTGCCGTTGCGGTGACGATGCTGGCATCAGATCATGCAGTTTCGCCAGCAGGAAAAGGCTTTGGTGGTGCAGAATCCTTTGGCGGTCAGGCGGGCGCGACGGGGCCGCTGCCTGATTGGGCCAAGCCGATTGAGAACGTTCCCGCGCCCCCAATCTACGTCGCGCCGGATGCAGACTTCATGCTTCCAAATGGTCTGCGGGTGCTGGTGCGAACCAGACATGTCAGTCCAACGGTGTTTTTGTTTGGGTACATAAAGTCCGACCCTGACATGCAGGCCCCAACCGGAAAAGAGGGCGTTGCCGCCCTGACAGGTCAGTTGTTTTCGTTCGGATCAGTTACACGAGGCCGGGAGACATTAGAGAAAAATCTGGATGATCTGGCAGCTACTGCAAGAGGCGGGACCAATTTTTCCATCCGGAGCCGGACACAGGATTTCGGTGCCGCCCTTACCATTTTGGCAGACCTGGAACTGCATCCGGCGTTCCCCCAATACGCGTTTGATTTGATACGTCAGAACATGATCCGTCTGCAGGCAGGTGCTGAGCAGATGCCTGCCTATCGTTTTCAGAGAAGCATCACGAACACATTGATGCCGGAAGGTTTTCCCTCTCGTCGCATGCAAACCGTGAAGACACTATCGGATCTGACCCGTGAGGATGTGCTGTCCTATTACACGTCCGTTTATCGGCCAGATATGACGACGATAGAAGTTGTTGGTGACATTTCCGTCGAAGAGGCACGCAGAAAGATCACAGCGGCCTTTGGGGATTGGAAAGCCAGCGGACCAAAGCCAGATGTGGATTTGCCAGCCCTTCCATTGCGTACCCTTCCGGAAGTCCAGTCCGTCAATGATCCTGTTCGGTCACAGAATATGGTGATTATCGCACAGGCGAATGCCCACGGATGGAATGATCCTCAGCGTTACAACATGATGCTGGCTGATACCATGTTAACCAACGGCCCCGACAGTCGCCTGTATCGGGATCTGCGGATCAGAACGGGATATGTTTATACTGTCGGATCGATGGTCTTTGCCCAGAAAAATTTTGGAACCTACAGTGTGAGTTTCGGGGCTGATCCGGGCTCCGTGAAGGTCGCGCGGCAGCATGTTCTGCAAGAGCTGCAAAGCATGGCAGCAAAGCCAGTCCCAGTTGAGGAACTGAACAGGGCCAGAGCACATCTGATCCGCGAAATGATTATCTCAAACGCGACCATGGTGGCGCCCAGTCGCAGGGACGCAAATCTGATATTGCGCGGACTTGGCTGGGAGCATTTGAACGATGCTGCCAGAGCCTATCAGGCCGCGACCCCGGAGAGCGTTCGTGATGCTTTTAAGAGCTATGTCCGCCCGGATGAATTTGCGACGTTCGTATTGGGGCAGATGCCTCAAGGTTTGAATTAAGAGCAGGATATTGCCGCTTGTGAATAACAGAATTCTGGTCAGTGCCTGTCTGTTGGGTCAACCAGTCCGATATGATGGTAAGGCAAAAACCCTTCTGCATCCTGTGCTTCAACAATGGCAGGACGAGGGGCGACTGATCGTGGTTTGTCCTGAACTGGCGGGCGGTATGTCTGTGCCGCGGCCTCCGGCAGAGATAGAAGGGGGTCAGGCAGGCGGAAATGTCCTGAAGGGCGAAGCGCGCGTCATGGATACTTCCGGAGCGGACGTTACGGATGAATTCGTCGCCGGTGCACGCATCGCGCTCAACGTTGCCCAAACGCAGGGATGCAGGTTTGCATTACTGATGGAGGGCAGTCCGTCCTGCGGAAGCCAGACGATTTATGATGGCAGCTTTACAGGCCATAAACATGCCGGTGCGGGGGTAACGGCAGCTCTCTTGCGGCAGAATGGCATCCAGGTTTTTAGCCAGCATACAATCGAAGATCTTGAAGCGGCGTTGCGTCTGGCAGATTGAAACCGCGCTTTCGGATCTGCCGGTTGCAATTACTACGGATTTGTCATTAAGCACCCGTTTGACCAGGCGGCTCAGCAGTCTAAATTCAGGGTATGAACAGTCTGCACCCTTTCGCGCCTGCTGGCCCGTCCGCTCCTCCTGCCGAGAGCGGTACGCCGCCCCGCTGGGACCTGTCCGATCTCTATGCGTCGCTGGAAGACCCTGCGATTGAAAAAGATTTCGAGTCTTTGACGGTTGCGGCAAAGACTTTCAGCGAAACCTGGAAAGGCAAGCTCGGTCAGGCAGAAGGTGCCGCTCTGGCGAAGGCATTCGCAGAGTATGAGCGGATCGAGGAAGGGCTGGGGCGCATCGGCTCCTTCGCCCAGCTGGGTTTTGCCGCACACACGACAGATCCGGTCTGGGGCCGCTTCACGCAGGGCGTTCAGGAGCGTGTCACTGACATTTCCGCTGACCTGCTCTTTTTCTCGCTGGAACTGAACCGTCTGGAGGACGACGTTCTTGCTAAAGTGTCAGCGGCGCCAGAAATGGCTAAATGGCAGCCGTTCCTGCGTGATCTGCGGGTGTTCCGTCCTTATCAGCTCTCGGATGAAGTTGAGCAGGTTCTGATGGACAAGTCCGTAACGGGACGGAGTGCCTGGAACCGCCTGTTCGACGAAACCATGGCCAGCCTGACCGTCACGCTGGATGGAGAGACAAAGCCCCTCGGTGCGGCTTTCAACACTCTGACGAGCGCTGAACGTGACAGGCGTGCCGCAGCAGCAGAGCAGATCAGCGCTGTACTGGCAGATAATTCCCGTCTCCTGACGATGATCACGAACACGCTCGCCAAAGACAAGGCGATCGGGGACAAACTCCGTGGTTATCCGCGTCCGTCCAGCAGCCGGAACCGTGGCAACATGGTCGAGGACGAAGTTGTGGACGCGCTGGTCAGCGCCGTTGATGAGGCTTATCCGCGCCTTTCCCATCGTTATTACGCGATGAAGGCCAAGTGGCTCGGTTTGGAAAAGCTGGAACACTGGGACCGGAACGCACCTCTGCCGGGCGTGGCTGACACGATTATTCCGTGGGAGAATGGCAAGGAGATCGTCCTGAATGCCTATACGGGTTTTGATCCGACGCTTGGCGATCTGGTAAATCGCTTCCTGACGCACCCGTGGATTGATGCGGAAGCTGCGCCGGGCAAATCTTCGGGGGCGTTCGCACACCCAACAGTACCCTCTGTCCATCCTTATATTCTGATGAACTATCATGGCCGTGCCCGCGACGTGATGACGCTGGCTCATGAGCTTGGGCATGGGGTGCACCAGATCCTTGCGGGCCAGAAACAGGGTTATCTGAACTCCGCGACGCCTCTGACGCTGGCTGAAACAGCGTCAGTTTTTGGTGAGATGCTGACATTCCAGTCCCTGCTCGACCGGGAAACTGATCCGAAGCGCCGCCGTCATCTTCTGGCGGCGAAAGTGGAGGACATGCTGAACACGGTAGTCCGCCAGATCGCGTTCTATCAGTTTGAAGTTCGTGTGCATGATGAACGGGCTAAAGGCGAGCTGTCAGCCGAACAGCTTGGTGCCATCTGGCGTGACGTGCAGGAACGCAGCCTCGGCCCGGCGTTCCACTTCACGCCGGACTACGACACCTACTGGTCCTATATTCCGCACTTCGTGCATTCGCCGTTCTATGTGTATGCCTATGCGTTCGGGGACTGTCTCGTGAATGCGCTGTATGGTGTTTACCAAGATCAGCCAGACGGTTTTGCTGATAAATATCGCACCATGCTCGAAGCAGGCGGAACACTACGCCACAAAGAACTTCTCGCTCCGTTCGGTCTTGATGCGACGGATCCGGGTTTCTGGCGTAAAGGACTGGATGTGATCTCGGGTCTGATTGATCAGCTCGAGCAGGAGGGCTGAAAATACCATGGCGCGCGATCTCGATAATACCGGTTTGATGGGCGAACTCCGCCGGATGGCTCGGACATCTGGTGCAGTCGGCGGTATCGCTGCGCGCCTGGCTGGAAACCGTCTTGGCATCAAGACGGACAAGGGTGTCCACGCTGAAGGCCTGAAGTCTTCGCTGGGCAATCTGAAGGGGCCGCTCATGAAGGCCGCTCAGCTTCTGTCCACCATTCCCGGCGCTCTGCCGGACGAATATGCGGAAGAACTGGCTCATCTTCAGGCCAATGCACCCCCGATGGGCTGGAACTTCGTGCGTCGTCGGATGACGGCGGAACTGGGTGCTGGCTGGGAAAAGAACTTCCGCTCTTTCAGTCATGACGCTGTTGCAGCGGCGTCTCTGGGGCAGGTGCATCGGGCCCGTCTGGTTGATGGACGCGAAGTGGCCTGCAAGCTCCAGTATCCGGACATGCAGGGCGCGGTGGATTCTGATCTGCGGCAGTTCCGTGCGGCTCTAGGCGTGTATAAGCGGTTTGAGACAACGATCCGTCAGGACGAGGTTTACACCGAACTGTCTGACCGGCTTCGGGAAGAGCTGGATTATCGTCGGGAAGCCAGTCATCTGCGCCTGTATCGGGACATGCTGTCTGAAACCCCGACTGTGACCGTTCCGGCACCCATTGAGGAACTGTCCACCGGGCGTCTTCTGACGATGGACTGGGTGTCTGGTCGCGGCATGAAGGCGGTTTTGGCGTCTGAGGCGACGCAGGAACAGCGGGACGATATGGCGCGGGCGTTGTTCCGCGCCTGGTACACACCGGTTTATCGCTATGGTGTCATCCACGGTGACCCGCATATGGGCAATTTCACCGTGCGCGATGATTACGGTCTGAACCTGCTGGATTTCGGGGCCGTCCGCATTTTTTCCCCTCGCTTTGTTGAAGGTGTTGTGGATCTGTTTGCGGCGCTTCGGGATAACGATGAAGACAAAGCCTTCCACGCCTATAGCAAATGGGGCTTTGAAGGCTTGTCACGTGAGACGGCTGAAGTTCTGAACGAGTGGGCACGCTTCTTCTATCGGCCGCTCATGACGGATCGGGTCTGCTCCATGCAGGAGAGCAATGATCCGGCGGAAGCCAAGCAGGTTCTGGAACGGGTCTATGATGGACTGAAGCGAACGGGCGGTGTGAAGCTGCCGCGCGAGTTTGTTCTGATGGATCGCTCGGCCATCGGTTTGGGAAGCGCTTTCCTACGTCTGGGAGCTCGTCTGAACTGGCATCAGATGTTCCAGGAACTCATTGAAGGCTTCGATGTGAATGTTCTGGCTGAGCGACAGAAAGAAGCTTTGGCCAAAGCCAAGGTGCCACCTGCGCTATCCACACTCTGAACGCAAAAAGGGTGTCTCCCATGCGGGAACACCCTTTTTTAATTTTTGTTCAAGGTGATGATCGAAGGTATCGTTAGTTTATCTTGTCAAGAATAGCTTTGGCGCTTTCGTTCCACGGAACGGGTTTGAAGTCTGAACGCACCTGTTGGGTCCAGGCTTTCAGGCCATCGGCATCCTCGATGGTCTTACGAACGAGCGTGTAGGCCTCGTTGATATTGTCGGGGTTGAAATAGCGGGTGAGCTCTCCCCCGGCTTCTGGAATGGATGTTGTCCCTGATGCCAGGCAAGGGCGTCCCATGGAGAGACTTTCTGTCACCGGCAGGCCCCAGCCTTCGAAAAATGAAGGAAAGATCGTGAAGCTGCAATCAGCGTACAGACGTCGCAGTTCGGCATCAGTAGGATTTTGAACGAAACGGATTTTCCCATCCAGCCAGCGAGCGTTTTCAAGCTGCTGCATGAGATCTGAAACGAGCCAGCCTTCTCGTCCCGCAAAGACGAGAGTGGGGACGCTTTCTGCGGGCATGTCCTCAAGCAGTTTGCGCCAGACCCGGAAAAGCAGGACATGGTTTTTACGGGCTTCGATGGTGGAGACGAAGAGGACGTATGGTTCCTGCACAACGGGTTCAGGAGCCATGGGAGCATCCGCGAGACCAAAGCCCGTACCCAGCGGAATGGTCTGAACGGTGACATTGGTGCCAATGTCCTGTTCGGCCAGATAGGACTGCACATCGCGCGCTGTGGCATCGCTATTTGCGAAAATCATGTCTGCCAGTGGTAGAATTGCGCTGTGCCAGGCCTTGAAGGTCATGATAATCCCACGGTCGCACCATTCGGGATGACGAACCGGAACCAGATCATGCATGAGCATTCCGAACGACATACGCAGTTCATCACGCATCCATCGGATGCTCTGAACATAGTTTGGATGATGCCAGGGCGCTCCAAGAGTCAGAAAAACATCGCCGGGCTGGGCGGCATCAGCTAGCCTGGTCCCTTCATCGTACTGGATGGAGGATTGCCCTTTCTGACGTTCCTTTATCTTGGAGCGGCCCATGTCCAGAGCAAGGTGAGCAAGGGCGCGGGGTAGCGTGCTGAGTTCCCGGAGTGCCCAGCTTTCTGCTCTAAAGAAGGTTGTCAGAACGTCCTTTGAGGCAATTTTGTCGATCGGTGGTGTAACGGGAAATGATCCGGGGGAGGAAGAGCCCGCTTTGGCAGTCTTGCCTTCCATGATCTGCCGGAACAGGGTCTCAATAGACGTCCAGTCCACAGTTCGGAAACCGCGAGGGTCTCCGGAGTCTGGGCCCCGGCGAACGAACTGGACTTCATGTCCGCGGAGTTCCCGCAATCCTGCGCTGATCTCGAAAACGACACGTTGAATTCCGCTCGGTCGACTGTGATGCAGAAGGTGGAACAGAAGGTCGTCAATATCTACCCAGAGCGTCATGATTGGTCCCCGCTCAGATAGGCGGCATGACAGGCGTCCAGCACGGCATTTGCACTGTCTTCCCAAGGAACGGGTTTGAACTGTGTGCGGACCTGATCCTGCCAGACTTTCAAGCCGGCCCTGTCTTCGATTGTCCCGCGTACAACACGATAGGCATCGTCAAAATCTTCCGGATCAAAGTAACGGGTCAGCGGACCGCCAGCTTCCGGAATGGAAGTCGAGTGGGATGCCACGCAGGGGCGGCCATTCACGAGGCTTTCGGTAACCGGCAGGCCCCAGCCTTCATAGAGAGACGGGAAAAGAGTGAACATGCAGCCGTCGTAAAGATGGGCTAGTTCATCGTCACTGGGGTCGCGCAGAAGGCGAATTTTCCCGCGGAGCCATTCCGTGTTTTCAAGTTGCTGCATGAGGTCAGAAACCAGCCAGCCAACGCGTCCTGCAAAAACGAGCGTCGGAACCTGATCTCGCGGCAGGTCAATGACCATACGCCGCCAGATCCGAAACGCCAGCAGGTGGTTTTTGCGGGCTTCAAGGGTCGAAACGAACAGCACATAGCTGTCTTTTGCGGGAAGTCCCTTGGGTCTTTCGCCCTCAGCGTGTCGAGGGGGCCCAAAACCACTGCCAATTGGAATGGTCTGGACCGGGCCCTGTAATGTCAGGCGCTGTTTGCGAGCATATTCCTCGACACTGTTGGCTGTGGAGTGGCTGATTGCCAGGAGGCGTCCGCACTGTGGCAGGGTCGTGTCCAGCCAGTGTCGGAAATCGCAGATCAAAGAGAGGGCACACCATTCCGGCCTGACGGCAGGAATGAGATCGTAAACAAGGAGAACAGGTTTAACGCCAAATACCTTGCGGAGGCTGGCCAGGCGCTCTCCAAAGTCTGGCTCGGACCATGCGGCACCAAGGATCAGGAAAATATCACCTGGCCGAGGGGAGGCATCAGAGTTCGCTGATACAAAGGCAGCAGAGGGCTGAGTAACGGGCGCTGGTTGAGCGGGCGCAGAAGATGTGCGGTGCAGTTTCGAACGTGCATAACGTTTCAGTAACTGAAATGCACGCAGCTGATTGACAGCAATATTCAGCAGAGGGCGTGCAAGTTCTGGCGGCAGACTTTCAAGGCGCCGGATCAATGCGTGACGGAGTCCGCGCAGGAGCGAACGAGCATCCTGTCGTTTTTTAGGTGCGGTTTTGCGTGTAGAGGCAATTTTTTCTTCCGAACGGACAGAAAAAAGAGCTTCCAGTTCTTCAAAAGAGACGGACGAGAGAAGGTGTGTTTCCCCTTGGCCGCGGCGCGTCAGAACAATGCGGCCAATACTAGGTTTCTGGGCAGCCTGCTGCCGAATGACATGCAGTATTTCAAAGACAACGCGCTGAATTCCGCTGGGGCGCGCATTGTTTTCGAAGTACTGAAAGATGTCTTCAACGTCGATCCAGATAATGTAATCTTTGTTCATGGGTCCAGGCTAGCTTCAGTAGAGCCGAAGAAAACGGCAGTCATTCAAGATATTTCGAGTGATGATTGTAGAATAAGTGTCCTTGGGTGAGCAAGGGTGAGGGGCTAACTTACCAGGTGTCGATAAATTGTTATTTATTTCTCGGTATTACTTTGTTTTTGACATAATTGATCAGGACGCCATCGATCAGATCGCATCTGAAGCAAAGGCAGATATCAGACGTCTTTGAGAGGATGGGGAAAGGTCTGTGTTCTTCAACCTGCCTGCGTGACAGTCCAATCTAAAAGCCTCGCCGTTACTGGGTTCTTGATATGGACACACAAAGCCAGTGCTACTGAGGTAGGAATATTTGCACTTATTGGAATGAACCTCTGTGGGAAGCCAGTTCGGCGAGAGTGGACGGGCCAACGCGAATACCTTTAATTCCAGCTGCGTCCGCCGCCTGAATATCGGTAGGCTGGTCTCCAAACATCACACATCGGGCCGGGTCCAGTTCCCATCGTGTGATTAAGTCTAAAATCATTCCGGGCGCTGGCTTACGGTCAGGACTCTGCCCCCGATACTGTTCCACCACCGCTTCTGGATGCATGGGGCAGTATCGCCAGTCATCAATGGTGCCACCGTGTTTGCGGATAGTCTCGATGACCCAGTCCATAAGCTGTTTGAGATCGTCTTCAGTGTATAACCCGCGGGCAACGCCCGACTGGTTTGTGACGATAAAAACATGATGGCCGCTATCCGTCATCTGAGCGATGGTTTCGAGAACGTCTGGTTCCCACTCGAAGCGCTCGCGTGTTCCAACCCACCCATGATCGCGGTTGATAACGCCATCACGGTCAAGAAACACAGCTGGACGGCGTAGTCTCTTCGGTACATCGTTTTCGGCCAAGACCAAATCTGCAGGCACGCTGAGATCATGGATGTCGCTGGGAAGGGACAGACCCTTCAGATCTCCATAACGAATCAGAGTTGGTAGAACATCCTGCTCCAGTGAGCAGGTTCCCGTCAAATGCTGGAATATGGAGTGATCGAACAGGGCGAACAGTAACGTCCTTTATAGTGACAGACCATTCGCGGTGGCTTGCTGTAGGCTGTCTCTGTAAATATCGCCCAACGTTTGCAGCCATGGAATACGAGGGGCCCATCCGAGAGTGCTTCTGGCGAGGGTGGCATCGCCGCGTGCGATGGGTGTGTCGGAAGGGCGCAGGCGGGTGGGGTCGATGATAACATCAGCCTTGATTCCGCTGATAGCGATCAGATCGTCCAGAATGGACCGAATGGATCGTGTCTGTCCGGAGCAGAGATTGAGGATTGTACCGCGTTCGAGAGAGGGGGCGGTCATCAGGACATCAAGATACGCATCGCAGACGTCCCGTACGTCCAGGAAATCACGTTGGGCATCAAGGTTGCCTACGTGAATTTCCGGCGGCTGAAGGCCCTTGGCAATGTGAGCAATCTGCGAGGCGAAAGCCGGGACGACAAAATCGACTGACTGGCCCGGACCCGTGTGATTGAATGGCCGCATCCGGATGACATTCAGGCCCTCTTTCGCCATGGCGCCCAAAGCAAGGTCGGCTGCGGCTTTTGTTGCTGCATAAGTATTGCCAGGAGCAAGGGGGGCATTTTCCGTGACGGGAAGGCCGCGCTGGAATGTGGAGCCGTAGGCTTCAGCCGTTGAGGCGAAAAGGACTGTGCCTTCCGGGGCATGGCGCTGCATGCTTCGTGCAACATGGAGCGTGCCGTGCAGGTTGACCTGCCAGGCATGATTAGGGTCCTGCCTGGCGTCGCCGATGCTTGATATGGCCGCAAGATGAATACAATGGTCCGGCTTACAGGCCGCAATAGCGGTATCAACCGCTTCTGCGTCACGGATGTCTGGACTGGAAGAAAGGATCTCGCTTTGCGGAAAGCGAGCCTTCATCCGGTCTTTTAAATGCTGCCCGACAAAGCCCCGCTGGCCCGTAACAAGAATACGCATGAAGCGTCCTTAAATAGTCGCCCGGTTGCGATGGCGGGCGAGGTCAGCGTCCACCATTTCGGCAACCATGCTTTCAAGCGTTGTCTCGGCTTCCCAACCAAGAACTCTTTTGGCCTTACTTGCATCCCCCAGTAGAACTTCTACTTCGGCTGGACGCAGGAAGGCCGGGTTTGTGACCACATGGTCTTCGTAGTTGAGGTCTGCGTAAGAGAATGCGATGCGACAAAGGTCGCGAATACTGGTGGTACGGCCGGTAGCGACGACGTAGTCGTCCGGCGTGTCCTGTTGCAGCATCAGGTGCATGGCGCGAACGTAATCGCGGGCATGGCCCCAGTCACGCGTTGCGTCCAGGTTGCCGAGTGGTAGTTCCTTTGCCAGCCCCAGTTTAATACGTGCGACGCCATCCGTGACTTTGCGGGTTACGAATTCGATGCCGCGCAGGGGACTCTCATGGTTGAAGAGGATGCCTGATGAGGCATGCATCCCGAAGCTCTCACGATAGTTCACTGTCATCCAGTGAGCGTAAAGTTTGGCAACTGCGTAGGGTGAGCGGGGGTAGAACGGCGTATTTTCGTTCTGTACCGGCTGCTGGATCAGGCCGTACATTTCAGACGAAGATGCCTGATAAAATCTGGCTTTGCTCTGCACGATACGCGCCGCTTCCAGAACGTTGACGGCGCCGATGCCCGTTACATTTCCAGTGAGAAGCGGCTGCTGCCAGGAGGCTGCGACGAAGCTCTGAGCTGCGAGATTGTAAATCTCGTCCGGTCGCACAGTTTCCATGATACGGATTAAGGACGAAAGATCGGTCAGGTTGCCATCGATCAATTCAACATCGTCAATAATTCCGAGCCAGCGAAGTCTCTCTCCGACTACATCTGCAGAAGCAGAGCGACGCAGGAGACCTACAACGCGATAGCCTTTTCCAAGCAGGAGCTGGCTGAGATATGCGCCGTCCTGGCCGGTGATTCCTGTGATGAGGGCTGTAGTCATGGTTTTCCTGATCTCGGTTCTGGTACCGATCCGCGCCAGTCATCTGGCCGCATGAGTCTGTTGTGGGTTAGCGCTTTAGGCTGAATACGGTCAATGCGTGGGCGCATGATGTTGTGGTGGGAGATGCTGGCAAAGGAGCGTGTCCGTTGTGCAGCGGGCGAACGTGCACGTTCCATTCTGCATCAGAACTAGGAGATTTAAAAAATCTCTTTGATCAGATCATTTCCAATGCTGAACCCCGTACCGGCTTCCACGGAGCGCGCAAAACCGGAGTTAAGGATATTGGAGAAAAATCCGTTGTCAGATGCCTGTTCAACAGCCTGAATGGGTGGTTGAGCAGTGTAGGACGATGATGCAGTGATCGTCTCTAGTTGGCTGTTCGCAGCATTTTCGAGTGCAGCGTGCAATTGCTGAAGCAGGTTGGTGACCTGTTGCTGCTCCGCCTGAAAGGACAGAGCCAATTCACGCAGGTCCAGAGACCACTCACGAGCCTGCAAGTCTCCGGTCTGTGCGGCAGTCTGCATCTTGCCTCCCAGCGCCTGAAGCGCCTGGGCGGATTGCCGGGCCTGTTGTTGAAGCTGATTGTACGTCTGCTCGATCGTCTGGACGTCCATGATCGGTCTTCCCTCCGAAATGTGCTCGCCTCAATAGCGCGAGAAAACGAGTCTCACTATCCATTTTTAGAAATGTTATGTCATAAATTGAGTTTCGCAGATTTCTGTATTCCCGGGACACGCGCTTGGCGCGGTGGCTTTGGTTCTGGAAACAGAAGATGGGTAATCATCACGATTTTCATCATTCGTCATTGCAGAACGAAACGACAAGCCCGGTGAGACGCTCTTGTGATGTTCCCGTTTCTTTCCCATCTTGGACCCTATGGCCAAAAAACCTTCCGCGCTCCGCAATGCGACCGAAATGCCCGTGACAGCATTCATCCCTGAAATGCAGCCTGCCAAGGCCAAGACGCGGAAGTTTGTGGTCAAAGCTGACTATGAGCCCGCAGGGGATCAGCCCACCGCAATAGGGGAGCTTGTTCAGGGTGTAGAGGCGGGAGAGCGGGATCAGGTGCTGCTTGGTGTGACGGGGTCGGGCAAGACGTTCAGTATGGCCAAGGTCATTGAGCGGACACAGAAGCCTACCTTGATCCTTGCGCCAAACAAGACGCTGGCTGCCCAGCTTTACGGCGAGATGCGGCAGTTTTTTCCTGATAATGCCGTCGAATATTTTGTCTCGTACTACGACTACTATCAGCCGGAAGCTTACGTTCCACGGTCAGATACGTATATCGAGAAAGACAGCCAGATCAACGAACAGATCGACCGGATGCGCCATGCAGCAACGCAGGCTCTGCTGGAGCGGAATGACGTTATCATTGTTGCGTCCGTATCCTGCATTTACGGTATCGGTTCGGTTGAGACGTATTCGAAAATGGTGGTCCGGCTTGAGATGGGCGGCGAGATTGATCGCGAGAAGCTCATCAAAGCCCTTGTCGAGCTTCAGTATCGTCGCAACGACGCGGCCTTTGAGCGCGGGACATTCCGTGTGCGCGGCGAACAGATCGACATTTTTCCTGTGCAGAATGAAGACCGCGCTTGGCGTGTGTCTCTGTTCGGGGATGAGATTGATCAGATCACCGAGTTTGATCCTCTGACGGGAAATAAAACGGCTGATCTGGCTGAGATCAGCGTTTACGCAAATTCCCATTATGTGACACCGCGACCAACGCTGAATCAGGCGATGATCGGGATCAAGAACGAGCTTCGGCAGCGGCTTGCGCAGTTTACCGAAGAAGGAAAATTGCTGGAGGCAGAGCGCCTGTCACAGCGGACGACGTTTGATCTGGAAATGATTGAAACGACTGGGGCGTGCAAAGGGATTGAGAACTATTCCCGTTACCTTTCAGGCCGTGGCGCCGGTGATCCGCCGCCGACGTTGTTCGAATATCTACCGGAAGATGCTCTTCTGATTGTAGATGAGAGCCACGTCACAGTGCCACAGATTGGCGGCATGGAGCGCGGAGACAGGGCGCGAAAATCTGTCCTGTCTGACTTTGGATTCCGGCTGCCATCCTGCATTGATAATCGCCCGCTCGCCTTTGGTGAGTGGAATGCTTTCCGGCCGCAAAGTATCTTTGTCTCGGCAACGCCTGGACCATGGGAAATGGAACAGACGGGGGGTGTGTTTGCCGAGCAGATTATTCGTCCGACAGGTCTGATTGATCCGGTAACAGATGTGAAGCCCGTGGAAGGTCAGGTTGATGATCTGCTGCACGAAGCGCGTGAGACGATTGCCAAGGGCGGACGCATTCTTGTCACAACGCTGACCAAGCGTATGGCGGAAGATCTGACGGATTATCTGGGCGAAGCGGGGATCAAAGTGCGTTATCTGCATTCTGATGTGGATACGCTGGAGCGGATCGAGATTATCCGTGATCTGCGTCTGGGTGCTTTTGATGTTCTGGTCGGGATCAACCTGCTGCGAGAGGGGCTCGACATTCCGGAATGTGCCCTCGTCGCCATTCTGGATGCAGACAAGGAAGGCTTCCTGCGATCCCGGACATCGTTGATCCAGACAATCGGCCGTGCAGCCCGTAACGTGGATGGTCGAGTTCTGCTTTATGCGGACAAGATGACGGACAGCCTCAAATTCGCGATTGAGGAAACCGCTCGGAGACGCGCAAGGCAGACTGAGTGGAACGAAGCTCATGGGATTACGCCCATGACGGTTCGCTCCAAGATTGGTGATGCGCTGTCGTCTATCTTTGAGCAGGACTATGTCACTGTTGCGCCGGACGATGCTGGCGACACGGAAGAATTCGTTGGCAAGTCTCTGCCTGTTACGATTCAGGAGCTGGAAAAGCGGATGCGCGAAGCCGCCGCCAATCTGGACTTCGAGCAGGCTGCCCGGCTGCGTGATGAGGTGCGGCGTCTGGAAGCCATTGATATGGGCCTGGAGCCACCACCGCTGGCAACGTCAACCGCCGGGCGACCGGGGGGCGGGAAAAAGCCAAAAGGCCCAACACCCCTCGGGCCGGGCGGCGGCGGCTATGACCCGAACAAGCGCAAACGTGGCGGGCGTCGCTGATCCGGCTATATGAGGGCCCCGGGTTGCCCATGACCGACCGCCATTATCAGGATTGCAGACTGTCATGATTGAACTGAGTTGCGGCAAGAGCCGGCTCACTATTCTTCCCGAAACGGGAGGCTCTGTCGGCCTCTGGCAGCGGGATGGAAAAGATATTTTTCTACCAACCCCAAATGCAGCTTTGCGCGCGCTGAATGGAGTGGCAGTTGGGGCGTACCCGCTAATTCCGTATTCCAATCGTATTGCCGAGGGGCGCTTTTCATTTGGCGGAAAGAGTTACGATCTGGCGCCGAACATGGGAGACCATCCGCACACCATCCACGGGAATGCCTGGGAGCAGCCTTGGACTATTGCTCATCAGGAGGCAAACCACGCAGTTCTGACGCTGTATCATGTCCCGCAAGAGAATGATCAGGCATGGCCTTTTGCCTATCGTGCTGCCCTGTCTTACCAACTGACAGACGCAGGTTTGGATGTTCAGATTGCCATTGAAAACCGGGATGATGTGGAACAGCCGGTTGGGTTTGGCTTTCATCCGTTCCTTGCCGCAGCAGAAGATGCAACGTTTTCGTTCGATGCTGAAAAGGTCTGGCTGACGTCTCCGGATGGTTTGCCTGTTCAGGATGTTCCTTGTGATGGGGAATGGTCTTTTCATACGCCCAAGCCCGCTCATGACCGTTTTGTCGATAACTGCTTTGCAGGATTTGGGGGACGGGTTGTTTTGAAGCGGCCGAATGATGGGCTGGCAGTGACGGTCGAGGCAGACCCGATCTTCAAGCATCTCGTCGTCTTTACCTCCCCGGATAGTCCTTTTGTTGCTGTGGAACCTGTTACGAACATGACGGACGCTATCAATCAGGCGGATGTTGTTGCTAGCGGGCTGCATCTCCTCAAACCAAAAACACGGATTGGCGGTCGGATGCGCTTTCGGGTCCAGGCGCTCTAATGTCTGAAAAAACACCACTCTCGCATTATCTTTCCCCGCGCGGTGCTGAGGTCATGCGGGCCGAGCTCAAGGAACTGGCGCAGAAAGAGCGTCCGCGCATTGTCGAAATCGTCTCCTGGGCCGCAGGCAATGGAGATCGGTCTGAGAATGCCGATTATCAGTACGGCAAACGCCGATTGCGGGAGATCGACCGGCGTCTGAGGTTTCTGGGAAAAAGGCTGGAAAATGCGGTCATCGTTGATCCTGCGGCGCAGACCACGCGGGATCGGGTCTTTTTTGGCGCGACCGTGACCTATGTCGATGAGGACGATGTCGAACACACCGTAACGATCCTCGGTGTAGACGAGTCGGATCTGGTACGGGGGGAGGTCAGTCTCATTTCACCCATCGCACGTGCCCTGATGCGAACCCGTGTCGGGGATGTGGCCATGTTGCAGACGCCTCGTGGCCCTGTCGAAATCGAAATTCTCAAAATCACTTATCCTGAGTCACAGGGTTGAAAGAGGGCGTCGTGCAATCTGAACCGCGTGTTGGATGTGGCGCTGCCATTCTCGTGGATGGAAAGCTTCTGCTGATTCGTCGCAAAAAGGCGCCCGAAGCCGGATGCTGGGGACTACCCGGCGGTAAAGTAGATCTGTTTGAGCCTGTTTCGCGTGCTGTCGAACGGGAAGTTGCAGAAGAACTGGGCATTACGATCCACGCCCGGGACATGCTGTGTCTGGTCGAGCAGTCTGATCGGGAGAGCGGTACGCATTGGATCGCCCCCGTTTATCTGGTGACGAAACTGAATGGAACGCCGAGGCTCATGGAGCCAGAAAAGCATAGTGATTTTGGCTGGTTTCCTTTGGGTGAGCTTCCCTCTTCCCTGACCACACCGACAGTGCAGGCTATGGCCGCTTTGCGTAGCCGGGCCGACATCTTTTGAGAGCGAGCTGTGGGTGGCTTTGAAAAAGCTATTCTGGCCGCTACAGAATAAAATCCCATTTTTCCTTAGCCGGAGTTTCCGACATGTCCCGCTCACTCCGGGTCGCCGTACAGATGGACCCGTTAGAACAGGTCAATATCGATGGCGACTCTACTTTTGCCCTCATGCTTGAAGCGCAGGCGCGTGGACACGAGCTCTGGGTTTATCCTGTAACCACGCTCAGTCTGATTGAAGGCCAGGGCAAGGGCGGCCGCCTTCAGGCGCGCGCGCGCCGGGTTGAGGTTCGCCGGGTCCGCGGAGATCATGCGACGTTTGGTGAAGAAGAAATTCTTCCGCTGGGCGAGACCGATGTGATCCTGATGCGGCAGGACCCGCCGTTTGACATGGGGTACATCACCGCGACCCATATGCTTGAGCACGTTCATGGGGTGGGCGAGGGGCTGTCACTGGTCGTGAACGATCCAGTCGCCGTCCGGAATGCGCCTGAAAAGCTGCTTGTCACGCATTTCCCGCACCTTATGCCGCCGACATTGGTTGCATGGGATAGCCGGGATATTCTGGCATTCCGCGAGCAGCACAAGGACATCATCGTCAAGCCGCTTTACGGCAATGGCGGCGCCGGAATTTTCCGCATCAAGCCGGATGATGAAAATCTGAAGGCTCTGCTGGAAATGCATTTTGCCCGCACCAACGAACCGTTGATGATCCAGCGCTATGAGCCCGCTGTGCGCCTTGGAGACAAGCGCATTATTCTCGTGGATGGAGCGCCAGTTGGGGCCATTAACCGCGTTCCAGCTACAGGGGAAGCGCGGTCAAACATGCATGTTGGCGGGCGTGCAGAACGGGTGGAACTGACGGAGCGCGATCGGGAGATCTGTGATTCGATCGGTCCGTACCTTCGAGATCATGGCCTAATTTTCGTTGGTATTGACGTGATCGGGGACTGGCTGACGGAGATTAACGTGACGTCTCCGACAGGCTTGCAGGAACTGGATCGCTTTGAGGGCATCAACAGTGCCGGGCTGGTTTGGGATGCGATTGAGCGGCGCTATCCATCCTGAAGTGAAGGAACAAGAAAGACGTCTGGGCGGTACAGCTCAGGCGTCTTTTTTCTCTGTTTCAGGGGGCACCGCATCATAGCGGATAGGAAGCTGCAACTCGGGTGCAGGCTCGTCCTGCGCTTCCGGTGGTTTGTCCTTTACAAAACGATTATCCCACCATTCCGTGATTTTTTCCCGAAAATGAAACACGTAGACGCCGGCCCATGTAACGAGGCAGAGCACGATCAGCAGAAAATTCAGCATCCGGGACCTCCAAAACGGTGAAAAACGGGTAACTCGCCCGTCATCCGCAACGCGTGTCTTGCCAGATGCATGTCTTGAAGGGCAAGAAGGACCCAACTGAACGAAGTTTCCGGACAAGCTCTCCAGTCTTGATGGGGAGCGGACACAGAAGGTCGCATATATTATGTCTTCAACCCTCTCCCCGCGTTCTGCACTGGATGCGGAGGCCGTCAAGGCGGCCTATCGTCGATGGGCGCGAGTTTACGATACTGTTTTTGGTGGTATCTCCGGCTATGGACGCAAGAGGGCTGTTGAAGCCGTAAACGCCCTCCCAGGAGAGCGGGTTCTTGAAGTCGGCGTTGGGACAGGCCTCGCGCTGCCGTCATATTCTCCGGATAAACGCATTACCGGCATCGATCTGTCGGAAGACATGCTTGACCGCGCACGTCAGCGCATTCTTCAGGACCGTCTGACCAATGTCGATGACCTGCTGGAAATGGATGCAGAAGCCACGACTTTCGAAGACAACAGCTTTGACATCGCAGTTGCGATGTTCGTAGCGTCCGTCGTTCCACACCCCGACCGTCTTCTCGCCGAACTGAAGCGTGTTGTTCGTCCGGGCGGTCACATCCTGTTTGTGAACCACTTTCTTGCAACGGGTGGCCTGCGTCTGACAGTAGAACGCGGCATGGCCCGTGCCTCGCGTTCCCTCGGCTGGCATCCGGACTTCGCAATCGAGTCTCTTCTGCCACCAGAAGACCTGAAACGCGCGACTATGACGCCTGTTCCACCTGCCGGGCTGTTTACACTCGTGACATTGCCGCAATGCGAGAGTAAAAGCGATGCCGCAGCCCTGGTCGCCTGATCGGCGTATGGCTCCGGTTAAGCCGGCGCCGAGTATTCCGACGCTCGCTGCGGTATTCCTTGGCAGGGACCGACTACGCGATCATGACTTATCAGGCCTTCGACTCTACCCCCGCTCTTTCCAATAGACGGATCGGCGCATCCTTTATTTTACTGGCACTGTTTGCTGGTCTTCTGGGTGGGTCGTTGGCTCTGCCATTCCTTCAGATTCATCCAACTGCCGGGCAGGCTTTCTGCCACGGCATTCTGATGGCTTTCTTTGTAATCTGTCCGGCTGCGCTCGGTGGATTCGGCCAATGGCTCCTCCCTGCCGAGCTTGGAACAGACAGAACGACTCTTCCGGCTCTGACACTGACGGGCTTCTGTTTCCTGTCATCCGGCATTGTTCTTCTTCCAATCCAGCCAATCATTGCACTTGCGCTCTGGGCCGTGGGTGTTTTCGCTGTTGCGCTGGATGTCATCACAACTTTTCTCGAAGGGCGTGTTCTTCAGTTCCGGAAGCTCTCTCCATTGGCTTGGTCCATGCTTGCGACAGCATCCGGTGTGACGATTGTCGCGCCTGTCCTTGCTGCAATCATGACGCGGATGATGATCAATGGTGCTCCGGCCAATGCTGCTCATGAGCTGGTCAGCATGCTTCATCTTCCAGAAACATCTCTGATGCTGACCCCAGCGCTGGGGTTGGTTTGCTATCTGTTGTCATCCAGCCGGAATAAGCCGGGACTGGCTGACCGGCTGGCTCCGTATGCTTTTGGCGTGATGGCTGTCGTGGGCCCGCTCTTCTGGATGGACGGCCTCTTCGGTGGTGTGCCTGCGGCAGTGCAGGGAAGCCTCGTGGTGTTGACCCAGCTTGTGCCGTCGGTCCTGCTGGTAACTGCGCTTTGCGTTGACGTCTGGAAGCAGCGCCAGGAGCTGGATGGGACGACGCTCTGGGCTCTAGGAAGTGTGATCCTTTTCTCTGCGGGTTGGATTGCAGAGTTCATGCCGGGGCATGGAACAGATCATTCAGCCGCGGCGTTTGGTGGCATTATGGCTCTCTGTGGTGGTTTCTATGCCTGGATGATGCGTGTGCTCCCAGATCATATTCCGTCTCCACTGAGCCGCATGCATGCAGGCCTGACCTTTGTGGGAGCTCTTTGCTCTCTGACACCAGCGCTGATGGTAGTCGGAGAAGGCCTGATGGGCCTCAGCCTGCTGACATTCGGCATACTCGGACTTTTCCTGATCAAGGAGACCGGGCGCGCCCGGGCCAAAGCATGAGTGAAGCAACACCCTTAGCCCCCTCGGGGCTTTTTTCAGTTCTGGGCGATAAAGGAGACTCGTCGCTCAAGGACTGGCTGGCTCTGCTGAAGCCGCGGGTTATTTCCCTTGTGGTGTTTACCGGCGCTGCGGGCATGGCTGTGGCTCCACAGTGGCCGTCCATCCCCATTGGCCTCATTACCATCCTGTGCATCTGTATCGGTGCTGGCGCCGCCGGTGCGATCAATATGTGGTACGACCGCGATATCGACGCAGTCATGCGCCGAACCAATGTACGCCCGATCCCTGATGGCAGAATGCCAGCGGATAGCGCGCTGGTTTATGGTATCGCGCTGTCCGTACTGTCTGTTGTCGTGCTGTGGCTCGCCACAAATGCTCTTGCCGCAGGCATTCTGGCGTTCTCGATCTTTTTCTACAGTGTCGTTTACACGATGTGGCTCAAGCGGAGTACGCCGCAGAACATCGTGATTGGGGGTGCCGCAGGGGCGTTTCCTCCGATGATCGGCTGGGCAGCGACTATGAATTCCATGGCAGTTCTGCCCGTTGCCATGTTCGCCATTGTGTTCCTCTGGACGCCACCGCACTTCTGGTCTCTGTCGCTTTACGCGTGCAAGGATTACGACAAAGCGGGGATCCCGATGCTGCCGGTCGTCAAAGGCGCCCGTCACACACGCTGGCAGATCCTTCTTTATACATTCATCCTCACGGCCGTCTCACTGTGGCCATCTTTCGCGCATGAATGCGGAATGTTTTACACAGTGACGACAAGCCTGCTGGATCTGGGTTTCATCCTGTGCGCCTTGCGTGTGCTGATGGACCAGCAGGATGCAACGGGCGTAAGCCTGACAAAAGACAAGCCAGCGCGCTTCGCTTTCCGATATTCGCTGGCTTATCTGTTTTTTCTATTTTGTGGTCTTCTGGTGGATCGGGTTCTGCTGTCATGAAAACAACGATGCCTGATCTCGCAGCGAAACGGCGTCAGAGCCGTATCGTCGGAATTGCAGGAGGGGTCATTACCCTCGCTGCAATTTTCTATGTGATTACACTGATCCGTTTCTAAGAACGGGCTTTCAGCCAGCCTGCTGGATGGCTGAAAGGATCCAGTTCCCGCGCCCGTCTGCGCGGACAAACGTCCAGAGTTCCGTAACGGTTACGGGCTCTGTTGAGCTTCCATCAATCACATTGCCAAACGAGTCGGTTGTGACGTCCGTCATGGAATAACGCATGGCAACCGTCGCATAGGTCAGGTTGCGTTCGCGCCAGGCTTCAGACAGATCGCCACGCTGGAACTGAACATTGGAGACAATGTTACGTGCGCCACGGCTGGTGAGATCAGAAAGCTGTTCGTTGAAGTATCCAGCCATTTCCGGTGTGGTCATGCTGGAAAGCGCACGTGTGTTCTGTGCACTCCAGGCTGCCTGGATATCAAGAAGGAGGCGCTGGAAGCTGGTATAATCGTCGTTGCTCAACGTAACGGGAGCGCTTCCTCCAGCCGCACTGAACGGAGCGCTGCCAGACATTCCGTTTGCTGCCGTCTTGCGACGATTAAACAGCCGAAGAACGAACATTATCAGGGCACCAATCACGAACACCTGGAACAAAAATCCAAGGAATGACGTGCCGCCGTTCATGCCACCAAAGAACCCGTGTCCACTCAGCATTCCGAACAGACCAGCGCCCAGCAGGCCTCCTGCAAAACCTGTCATGAACGGATGGCGGTTTGGAAAGGACGGGCGATAACCCGGCGTCATGGGTGCCATCGGACGAGGAGCGGTCTGTGCACCATAGTTGGACTGCGGCGCCATTGTCCGGTCCATTGGGCGTGTCCAGCTCGGCGTGATGGATGTCCGTGGAGGCGCACTCCAGGTGCGTGAACCACGGCTCCCCATAGAGGCACCGCCACCCGGACGGGCATCGGCGGAACCCAGCACGCAAAGTAGCGCACAGGCGACGGAGAAAAGACGAAAATTACGCATCAAAGTCCTGCAATGCTCATGCCATCAATCCGGATGCTCGGCGCATTCACGCTGCTCCGGAAGGAAAGATCGCTGGCTGGAACCATACGGGAGAACATGTCCCGAAGATTTCCAGCAATCGTGAGTTCAGCAACGGGCTCAGCAAGCTCGCCGTTACGGATCATGAAGCCGGAAGCCCCTCGGCTGTAATCACCCGTCAGCATATTGATGGATGACCCCATGAGTTCCGTGACCAGTATTCCTTCCTTTATATCGGAACGCAGATCCCCTGCGGAAAGATCACCTGGTTCAAGATGAAGATTTGTCACACTTGGGCTCGGTGGACCTGAAACGCCTCTGCTTGCGCGCCCGTTGGACCGCAGGTCAAGCTGACGGGCGCTTCTGGAATCCAGCAGCCATGTGGTGAGAACGCCGTCCGAAATCAGATCCAGAGCTGTCGCGGGGCAGCCTTCACCGTCGAAGGGACGCGAGCCCGCACCACGAATACGGCGAGGATCGTCACGGACTGTCAGGCCAGCGGACAGAATACGTGTCCCCATGGCTTCTTTCAGGAATGACGTGCCTCTCGCAACGGATGCGCCATTGATGGCACTCGCCAGATGACCCAACAGGCTGGAGGAAACCCGCGGATCATAAATGATGCTGTATGTGCCAGTCTTCGGACGAGAGGGGTTCACGCGCGAGACAGCACGTTCTCCTGCCTCACGGCCGATAAGGGCAGGTGCGTCCAGATCTTCCAAATGGACGGTGCCGTGATGAGCATAGTCCCGCTGCATCAGCGCGCCATCACCGGCCAGTACGCTGGCGCTGATGGAGTGCCCTGTACGGCTGTAACGCCCCATGAAGCCCGCAGACGTACCAAGCGCAATAACTGTGCGGCCATGTCCGGAAGAAGCGCCGTTGGTATTGGTAACACCAGATACAGCCAAGGCAGCGTCTTCCGCTTCTCGTGCGCGCGCCAGAAGGGCGTCCATGTGCGGTGCTGCCGTGTCTTCCAGATCCAGACCGGACGCATCAAAATGTCCAACCATGCTGTCAGGCGCAAGACCGCCAAAGCGGTCTTCTGGCACGACAAGCGCCATGGCACAGGCCTGTTCTGCCAGGCGATCAAACTCGGCTTCATCCAGAACGCTGGTTGACACCGATGCGGCTTTTTGGCCCCGGAAAACACGGAGGCCCAGCGCAACACTTTCTGAGCGCTCTATGCCTTCAGGGACACCTTTCCGAACCATCGCGGATTCGGATTCATTTCTGATGAACACGGCATCGGCGTGATCGGCACCATGTCGTTTGGCAGCGGCGAGGAGGGCTTCAATGGGCGTAGTGGTCATGCAGCAAGCCTCGCAGTGATGTCTTCAATGGCAGGCACATTCTTCACGGGCCCGATAGCCGTGAAAGTTGGAGTGCCTGCAAAGATGGTCTTCGCAACCCGTAGGATGTCAGCTTCCGTTACGGCATCAATTTTACCGACTGTCTCCGTGACAGGAACAGGGCGGCCATGAACCTGGATCTGGCGTGCCAGCTGTTCGCACCTGCTACCCGTGCTCTCCAGAGACATGAGCAGGGATGATTTGAGCTGCGCCCGAGCACGAGAAAGCTCTTCAGGTGTCAGGCCGTCCTGAAGGCGCTTGAGCTCGTCAATCATGACCGGCACCAGCTCAGCCACTTCGGCTTCGCCCGTTCCCGCATAAAGTCCGAACAGACCACTGTCGCTGAATGGGGAGGCAAACGAATAGACGCTGTAAACCAACCCGCGACGTTCGCGAATTTCCTGAAAGAGCCGCGAAGACATGCCGCCGCCCAACAAGGTGGACAGGATCATGACAGCGTAATGATCGGGGTGGTGATAGCTGACAGACGGGAAGCCCATCACCAGGTGGGCCTGATCCAGCTCGCGTGTGGTGCGGATGTCACCGCCGGCATAGTCCGCATTGCGGGGCGTTGAGGTCTGATGAGTGGGAAGGTCGGCGAAGTGCTCTTTCACGAGATCCACGACCTGCTGGTGATGCAGGTTGCCGGCCGCGGCGATCGTGATGTTACGCGTGGTGTAATGTTCACGCATGTAGCCCATCAACGTCTCACGCGTCATGCCTGAAACGAGCTCTTCCGTCCCTAGCGTCGGGCGGCCCATCGGTTGCGCCGGGAAGGCACATTCCTGGAAGTGATCGAAGATGATGTCATCTGGTGTATCGTTGGCCTGACCGATTTCCTGAAGGATGACACCACGCTCACGCTCGATTTCGGCATCCAGAAACGTGCTGTGCGTGAGAATATCCCCGATGATGTCTACACCAAGCGGCAGATCCTCCTTGAGGAGCTTGACGTAATATGCGGTGGTTTCCCGCGCAGTGTAAGCATTGATATGACCACCGACATTCTCGATCTCTTCGGCAATACGGGCTGCGGACCGTCTTTCTGTGCCTTTGAAAGCCATATGCTCGAGAAAGTGGGAGACGCCGTTGTTTTCTGCAGTTTCGTCGCGTGTGCCGATCGAAACATAGGCGCCGAAGGATACGGTCTCAACGCGTTCCATGCGTTCCGTGATGATGGTCAGACCGTTGTCGAGCGTGGTGACTTCAATCGTATCGGGCATGAGTTTCCGTAAAATCATAAAAAGACAGGCTCCCTGAGATGGGGAGCCTGTAGGAAGGAACAAGCCTGTCAGTGGCGGCGGATATGGCTGCGAACCGCATCCTGAATACCGGCGAGCTGACTGCTCATGGTGTCATAGCGCTCTGGGCGCTCGAAAAGATCAGCGAGGTGAGGCGGCAAAGCAGCCTTGATTCCGGTCGCCGCGAAAACGGCATCCGGGAATTTGGCAGGATGTGCAGTGGCTGCAGCGACCATCGGAATGCCCGGCTCTTGGAAGCGCTTGCCGACTGCCAGGCCGATCGCCGTATGGGGATCCGCCAGATAGAGGCTTTCGCTGTAGAAGTGACGCATGGCTTCGCTGGTCTGCTCATCACTGAGCGTCATGCCGTCAAAGACGTCTTTCATGCGCGTCCAAGCATCGTGGGGTACGGCCATTCGGCCAGTTTCACGAAACTCTTTCATGATCGCAGCACAACGCGTCGGGTTGCGGTCCAGAAGTTCGAACAGCAGACGTTCGAAATTGGACGAGACCTGAATGTCCATGGACGGCGAAAGGCTTGGCTCCACCGTACGGACGCTCATATCGTTTTCAATCAGAAAGCGCGTGAGAATGTCATTGCGGTTCGACCCAATGCACAGGCGACGGATGGGGAGACCCATCTGGCGTGCGGCCCAGGCTGCCAGCACATTGCCGAAGTTGCCGGTCGGAACGGAGAAAGATACTTCGCGATCTGGTGCGCCTAATGCCAGCGCTGCCCGGACGTAATACGGGATCTGGGCGGCGATACGGGCCCAGTTGATGGAGTTGACGGCGGAAAGAGAGACTTCGTCGCGGAACGTCGTGTCTGCGAAGAGGGCCTTTACCATGTCCTGACAGGTATCGAAGTCACCCTCGACGGCAATGTTCAGGATATTGTCGTCCGGAACCGTTGTCATCTGGCGGCGCTGAACTTCTGACGTCCGGCCTTTTGGGTGAAGAATGACGACGGACAGGCGCTCGCGGCCACGGCAGGCTTCGATGGCAGCCGAGCCGGTGTCACCGGATGTTGCACCGACGATCGTAACTTTATGGTTCCGCTGCGTCAGGACATGATCGAACAGGCGGCCGAGCATCTGCATCGCCATATCTTTGAAGGCGAGCGTAGGGCCATGGAACAGTTCAAGTGAGAAAAGGTCCTGCTCCACTTCGCAAAGCGGCGCGACAGCGGCGTGATCAAAGCCCGCATAGGCGTCCCGGGCCATGTCGCGAAGAGTATCGCGGTCAATGGCGCCTTCGGAAAACAGCGAAATGACTTCGGCAGTCAGGTCCGCGTAGGAGAGCGTGCGCCATTCACGGAACGTCTGGGCGCTGATTTTTGGCCAGCTCTCCGGCATGTAGAGACCACCGTCTCCAGCAAGGCCGGCAAGGAGGATGTCGGAGAAGTTGGGTGCGTCGGCGGTCAGGTCGCCGCGAGTAGATCGGTAGCGCATGGGAAGTTTATATCACGACCTTCTATGGCAAGGCGATGCGAAGAATGTGCGGTTTTCCATCTTCTGATGTCAGAACGGCAACCTGATGGCTGTCAGAAACCGCCAGTGCTCCAGCCTCGAGAAGGCGAGTGTCCCGGATGAGGATCAGGGGATTGCGTTCGCTGCCGAACTGAAGGAGAGCGCCATCCGTAAGGTCAGACATGTAGAAGACGTTTTCAGGGCTTAGGGTGATGCCGCCGAGGCTCGGCGTGTCGCGCCATTCTACAATGCCATCAAGCTGCTCAACGGGCGTGAAAGCCGGATCTGTCAGGAGGGAAGCGTCAATCCGATACAGGGGGCCGCAGGCAGGCATGTAAAACAGCCATTGCCCCTTTGCGTCGAGCGCCAGAAACCGAACATTTCCGCCAGTCAGAGGGTGCCCGTCTGGTCCGTTGATAATTTGTGCGTTGCGCGTGAACGGTCTGCGTCCTGTGACGGATGGATCGTACGGCAGAAAGCGCTGTGCTTTACCGCCCTTCAGGGAAACGACAACGAGGGCCGGTTTTCCTTCGTCCGTCACATAGGCAAAACTTCCATGGACCTGAAGTGCCGTGAGATTGCTGCCTTTCAGCGTTCCGCCGACGAAGGGGACCGCTCCAAGAAGCTTTCCATCCACAGAGAGATGAACAAGCTTAGCCTGAGGCGATACTGTCAGGCCCCAGTAATCCGATCCTGCCTGCGTCAGAAATGCGAGGGGTGGGATTTGTCCCTGCTCAGCGGCATCAATCGGAAACGGATGAGTGTGATTTTGGGAATCGAGTAAAACAGGGCGACCCTCTTCACTCAAAGCCAGGAAAGTGTCTGCGCCATGTGGAAGCAGGGAGCCAAGCTGAACATGATCAAGCGCAGCATCAGCAACAATCTGTGCTGACTGCGGAGCATCTTTCCACGGATGGTCTGCATAAGCAGGTGAAGAGAACAGACCAGCAGCGCCCAGAAGGACGCTCGCGACGGAATATAAAAACCGGCTTTTCATAGCTCCAGACATCGGCCCGTCCAGAAAATTTGGCAAGCCTCAAACAGGACTAATAATCCAGCGTGGCTTCTCGCTCCGTTTTTTCTTCTCGGGTTTTCGAAGAAAGAATGCGGGCTGCATGACGTTGCACAGGCGACAGTGCCGGTCGCGGGTTGGACAGCCAGGGGGCGTGTTCATGCTCAACCGGGAAAAGCACGGCTGCATGCATAAGCAACGCCGCATCTACGGTCATGCATTCAATGGACCAGCGTTGGTCGGGCATGCGAGCAATGTAATGACCGGATGCAGTCTGTCTGATTTCAATAGGGAACGTGCGCGTGGTCATACCCTGGCGCACAGTTGCATAAACCAGGCCCGGAACGCTGCCTGTCCGTTGTTCAAGATGCATGGTCAGACGCCTCTGGCTAGTCTTGTTACAAGACGTTATGACGCCCAGAGTCTGAAAACTTCGTTAACGCCTCATGGTGTTTCTTTGGGGCGTCTTGCCGAAATCTTCTCGAAAGAATGGATTTTCAGGGCATTTGGCCGCATCACTGACGGATGACAGGTCATTACAAGCCAGATCCGACGCGTTTTGCTTTTGACTGCTTCGCCGGAGGCGACCTCGCGAGCGCCGAAAAATCCTTTCGTGACATCCTGGCTCATGACCCTAGGCAACCTGATGCGTGGCACGGCATGGCCTGTCTGGCTCGTGCTCGCGGGCAGAATGCGACAGCTATTGCGATGGCGGGACGGGCTTTGCAGTCTGGTGGCCTTCCAGCATCAAGATCAGCGCGTGTTCATATCACATTGGGGTTGGCACTCGCTGCAGAGGGCCATTTTGAACCCGCACGTGCGGCTCTCTCCGTAGCGCGAACATTGCAGCCTGCTGACCCGCGCGCCCATGCCGCGAGTGCTGAAGTCTTTTTGCTGCTGGGGCAGCGTAAAGCGGCCTGTGAAGCTCTGGAGGAAGCGTGCGCCCTTGCGCGCGACGATGTCGAATATCTCACAAGGCTTGGTGAAATCTATCTGCAGGACGGGCGTCCGGATAAGGCACTTTTCTGTTTTGACAGAGTGACGAAACGTGCGCCGCGCGATGGGCGTGGCTGGGCTAATCTCGGAGCGGCGTTTTTTGAAAGCAGGCTTTTAGAGTCAGCCCTACAGGCTTTGGAAAAGGCATGTGAGTTGGGAGCCCGAACCGAAGCAACACTGAATAGTCTCGGCTTGGTTCAGATGGCTCTTGGGAATTTGCCGGAAGCACGCAGAGCCTTGGAAGAAGCATTGGGCTTTGCTCCCGAAGATGCCCGGATTGCTAATAACCTTGGAACGGTTCTAATGGAGATGGGCGAGGAAGAGACAGCCAAGCGGCTTTTTTCGGCCATCACTGATCGGACGTCTGGTTACGAGCAAGCCCAGGCGCGCTTCAATCACGCGACTATTCTGCTGGGAGAAGGTGAGTTTTCGGAAGGCTGGCAGGAATTTGAAAGTCGACATCGCCTTCTAAAGACGCCGCAGTCTTCTCCAGCGTGGGATGGCTCCGAGGGGGAATTACCGATTGCCGTGACGGCAGAGCAGGGTCTGGGAGATAGCATCCAGTTTCTGAGGTTTTTGCCTTTAGCCGCTGCCAGACGACCTCTCCGACTGCATGTCCCGGTAGATTCGTTAGTAAGCCGGATGTCTACGATGGAACATGCTCGGATTCTGGAACCAGAAGGACCTGTCGCAGGAGAAATCAGTCTTCTGAGCTTACCATTTGTTCTGGGGCTGGCGGGCCAGGGAGGAACAGCGCCCTATATGAAGTCCCCGTCGATCCCGGAGCCGCGGGTTGTTGGACTCTGCTGGGCTGGAAATCCGTCTTACAGGTTTGATCGTCGTCGCTCTCTAAATTTGGAATGGCTGAAGCCGCTACAACGTGTTGAGGGCGTTCGTTTTGTATCCCTTCAGCAGGGAAATTGCCCGGAATGGATGGAAAAGGTCTCTCTCGAAACACCCGGAGAGCTCGCGGACGCCGTAGGGCGGTGCTCGCTTGTTATTAGTGTGGATACTGCGGTGGCACACATGGCCGGTGCCGTGGGTCGCCCGCTTTGGCTGTTGAATCGCCGAGGCGGTGACTGGCGGTGGAAAACAACTCCCTGGTACCAGAATGTGCAGCAGTTCAGGCCGGAAGGCTTCCTGCCAGAAGCATGGCCACCCGTTGTGGAACAGGTGGCCGAAAACCTCAGGAAGTGGGCGCAGCAACAGCCTTCTTGATGGTTTTTGGCGTCAGGGAAGCAAGGAGTGTCTCACGTATGTGAGCCAGGCGCGTTGGATCTGTGATCTTCATGCCCAGAAGGTCACGAACATAGAAAACGTCCACAGCTCGCATTCCATAGGTGGTAATGTGAGCAGAGGAAATCTGAAGCGACTGCTCGCTCAGCGTCGTTGTGATGTCATGGAGCAGGCCAGATCTGTCACGACCGTTGATCTCGATGACGGTGTGCCGGTCCGAAGCGGTATTATCGATCACTACACGGGGCGGAACGTGAATAGCGCGCATCCGGCGGGAAGCTCCGCGATGACGCGCTTCTGCGATACCCTTCTTCAGGTCGAGGCGACCAGATAGGGCCTGCTCGACCAGATGATTAAGACGCCCAAGCTGGTGAGGATCTTCAAAGGAACATCCATCAGCGTCCTGAACCCAGAAAGTATCCAGAGCCATGCCATCGCTGAGGGTGTGAATGCGGGCATCCACGATCGAGGCGCCTGCGACAGCAAGGGCGCCAGCAATCTGTGAGAACAGCCCCGGATGGTCAGCACAGAGCACAGTGAGCTCCGTCACGCCGCGTTCCGGAATTGGATAAGCCTCGACCGTGACCGGTGAGCGATATCGGTCCGAATCGTGGATCATGCGCGCATGGCGCATGTGGGTATCGGTGTCGAAACCGAGCCAGTAGCTGGGATATCCGAGAGCCAGAAAATGCTCGATACTGCTTTCTGGCAGTAGCGAACTCAGACCATCCCGGGCCAATTCGCGGGCATGTGTAACGCGGCCGTCCTGCTCTGTTGCGGCCAGTCCGCCTTCCAGAACTTCTGCCACACGGGAAAACAGTTCACGGAGAAGCGTGGCTTTCCAGGCATTCCAGACTTTGGGGCTGACGGCGCGCATGTCAGCGATTGTGAGGAGGAGGAGAAGGCGAAGGCGTTCCGGAGACTGAATGGTGTCTGCGAGATCAAGGATCGTCCGGGGATCATCAATGTCTCTGGTGAATGCTGTCTGGGACAGCAGCAGATGATGCAACACGAGCCACGAAACTGTCTCTGTCTCTTCAGGGTCCAGACCTAGTTGCGGGCAGATGGTGAGGGCAAGATCCGCCCCGAGCTCCGAATGATCGCCGCCACGGCCCTTGGCAATGTCATGGAGAAGGACCGCGACATACAGGGCCCGGCGTGAGCGCAGATCCTTGGCAAGCCCATATGCAAGCGGGATCTCATCCGCCATATGACCCGCTTCGATCTGGCCCATCATGCGGACGGCCTCAATGATGTGCTCATCCACTGTATAGATGTGATAGCTGTCGAACTGCATCTGGCCGACAACGCGTGACCAGTCTGGCAGCAGGCGACCCAGTAGACCGGTTTCGTTCAGAATGGGAAGCCAGAACGGAACGGTCTTTGTCTCATCCGCACTCGGTTCACAGAGCAGATTAAGAAAGATCTGCGCTGTTTCCGGATCATCCCGCAGTTCAACGGCATGCCGTTCGTTGCGGATAAGCTGCTGAATGGCAAGTGGGTGCAGTTCCAGATCATGCCGGCGCGCGCAGTCCAGCATTCGGAACATGTCACGCGGGTTCTTCGCAAACGTGACCGGATCAACAGGGCAGAGACGTCCGGCAATACGTTCGAAGCCTTCTGGCCCCGGGAGTGCTTCCGGATGAGTGTCGCTGGCCTGATCCTGCAGGCGCATCAGCACGATCGGCTGAAGAACATGCGTCAGGCGCATGACGTCTCGTGCCGTCAGAAAGTAGTGTCGCATGAAGCGTTCGACACCGCGCTGACGTCCGTGCGTGGCATAGCCCATCCGGCCACCGATGACGGGCTGAACGTCAAAGGTGAGTCGCTCTTCCGCGCGGCCGGTGATGTAGTGAAGGTGCAGCCTGACCGTCCAGAAAAAATCCCACGCACGCCGGGCGCGGTGGGTTTCACGGTTGGTCAGGAGGCCAAAGGAAATAAAGGATGGTGTCGGGACGGCTTCGGCCGGGGCCGTGCTCTGGTCTGGCGTTGTAATGGCGCAGCCAAGAGCGGCACGGCCCATCCAGTTCAGCGTTTGAAGATCACGGAGGCCGCCGCGGCCTTCCTTGATGTTCGGCTCAACCATGTAGGGGTTGTCGCCAAAACGGCGATGGCGCAGCTCACGTTCTTCAATCTTGCCACGGACAAAATCGCACAGCGTGTCGTTCTGGAGGTCCGCGCCAAGGGCGGAGCGAAGATTACGGGCGAGCGTCCGATCACCATAAAGGGGGCGCAGGTCCAGAAGGGCCGTGCGGATGGTCAGATCTTCGGCCACGTCCTTGATGCAGGCACTGATGGAGCGCGTCGCATGGCCGACTCGGAGGCCAAGATCCCAGAGGGCATAGAGAATGAACTCAATGCGTGTGGTCAGGGCCGGAGACGCATCTTCCGGAATGAGAAACAGGATATCGATATCGCTGAAGGGGGCGAGAAGGCCCGCTCCATAGCCGCCGGTGGCACACAGACAGAGTGGCTCTTCGGAGGACGCATTGTCCTGCGCGGCAGAAAGATCAGCCAGCGCACAGACAACGCTGTCGGCCTGAGCCGCGAGCGCGCGTGCCGCATCAATCCCCGAGATCAGGCGCTTTTCGAACCTGATGCGGATATCCGCATGGCCATTGCCAAGATGACGACGAAGGATGGAGAGGACGTCATCTCGGGACGTCAGCCCCTGTGCGGCGGCAGTCTGAAGAGCTGTTTGCAGCGACGGGGTCATGGCTTTGCGGTCAGACAGGGTCGTATCCGTATCGTCAGCGAAAGGGGAGGGAAGACTTTCGCCCCAGAAACCAGCACTTTTCAAGTCCTGTCTCCTGTAGCGAGGCGTTTAAGATCATATAGCGCGGCTAGCGCCTCTCGGGGAGAGAGATCATCCGGATTGATGGTCGTGAGCGCATCGAGGGCCGGAGAGTGCAGAACCTGCGGCTCCGGGGCGTCTTCTGATGCGTCTGCAACGGCTTCGAACAATGGCAGCGAAGAGCGGGTTTCAGCCTGTTCACGTTCGAATGTGCTGAGAAGCCGGGAAGCACGGTTCACCACCGATTGCGGAATCCCGGCCAGTTTGGCCACATGCAGACCCCAGCTCTTACGGGCTGAGCCAGGACGCACTTCATGCTGGAAAATGACTTCGCCGCGCCACTCTTTGACGGCCATAGTGTACGGAGCCAGGCGCGGCAGGAACTCGGTCAGAGCGCCCAGCTCATGGAAGTGCGTAGCGAAAATCGTGCGCGAGCCAAGCTGGGTATGAAGTGCCTCAAGCGTTGCCCAGGCAATGGATAGGCCGTCCAATGTTGCCGTTCCACGTCCAATCTCATCGACGACGACAAGAGACTTGGGACCGGCCTGATTGAGGATGGCAGCGGTTTCAGTCATTTCCACCATGAAGGTGGAGCGGCCACGCGCCAGATCGTCTGCCCCGCCCACGCGGGAAAATAGCCGGTCCACAACACCAATTCGGGCGCTTTTCGCCGGAACCGGCAGCCCGGCCTGCGCCATGATCACGGCAAGCGCAGTCTGGCGGAGGAATGTGGATTTACCAGCCATATTCGGGCCGGTGAGGAGCATGGCACGGTGTTCTGGGGGAAGAGCGCAGTCATTGGGAATGAAGCGTGCGTCCGCGCTGCCGGTTTCTGTGAGGGCGGCTTCGACAACGGGATGTCGGCAAGCGACCAGCTCGAAATCGGTATCGTCCGTGACAGTTGGGCGGCACCACGAGCCTCCCTCTGCCAGAATTGCGCAGGATCGTAAGACGTCTGTCAGGGCAAGATATTCTGCGACTTCGTCCAGCGCTGGAGTTTCGAGGATGCGGGTGCAGAGCGCTGTGAAAAGGTGGCGCTCCAGCGTGCTCGCTTTGTCTGCGGCCTCGAGAATGGCGCGGTCCAGCGCAGCGAGTTCTTCGGTGGAGAAGCGTGCGAGGCTCGCTGTGCCCTGTCGGAAAGAGAACTCAGGTCGTTCTTTCAGCTTCGCCCCGGCTGCAACAGGGACCTCAATGACGTAACCCAGCTGGGCATGATGGCGGATCTTGAGATTGCTGATCCCGTACTCTTCGGAGAGGCGTCCCTGAAGTGCAGCGACAATCCGTCGACTTTCGTCCCGGAGTGTCCGGTATCGATCCAGCTCAGCATCAAATCCGATGGCGATGAAACCACCGTCCTCGATGCGTGCAGGCAATTCTTCCGCAAGCGCAGCTTTTAGCGTGTCCAACAGGGCATCGGCGCGGCCATAAAGGCCAGCAGTTAGCGTGCGGATCAGAGATGGTGTGCTCTTATCACAGGCCGGCTGGAAAAGGGCTGTCAGATCGTCAGCGGCAATCAGAGTATCGCGGATGGATGCGAGATCGCGCGGTTGGCCACGTCCTGCCGACAGCCGGCCGAGGGCGCGAGCCGGGTCTGGTGTGCGTTTAAGAATATCGCCCAATGCGGCTGTAAAACCCGGAACGGATTGAAGCCACAGCCATGCGTTCTGACGCTCGGTGATGGTAATGGCGTTAGTGAGTGGAGAGGAAATCCATTGAGAAAGCAGGCGGGAGCCTGCTGCTGTGACGGTGCGGGAGATCACACCGAACAGGCTGTATTTTGTCTCCCCATCACGGGTACGCAGAATATCGAGGCTGGCGCGGGTTGCTGGGTCGATCCCGAGCACGCCGCTGATGCCCTGCGGCATCGGGCGCGAGAGTCTGGGAAGCGCTCCGGCCTGACTGCGCTGAACGTAATGAAGTGCCATGGCACAGGCGATGGCCTGCTCGTCCGGGAAGTCTCCGAGCGCATCAATCTGTGCCACCCCATAGGCACGGGAAATCAGAGTACGGGCGCTATCCAGAGACGGCGGAACAGCGACTGGTGCAAGCCGGCTGGCGTGGTCTGCCGGGATGAGCTCGGGATCTGAAAGAACTTCCGCAGCGTCCAGGCGGGCCATCAGCTCTGGAAGGGCGACTTCAGGCACGGACGTTGTCTCGAACGCGCCTGTAGAAATATCGATCCAGGCTGCGCCAATCATTTTGGAGCGGCGGTCTCCGGAGCGGGCAATAGCCAGAAGCAGATTGGCGCGGCCAGCTTCGAGCAGTTCGTCTTCCGTCAGAGTGCCCGGAGTGACGACACGGACGATCGCACGGGGAAGGGGGCCTTTCTGGCCTTTTTGCGGTGCCTGCGTTTGCTCCGCAACAGCAACGCGAAAGCCTCGGCGAATCAGACGAGACAGGTAGGCCGGTGCCGCTGCAACAGGAACGCCGCACATGGGAATCGGCTCGCCGTTGTGATTACCCCGTGCTGTCAGCGCGATATCGAGTGCCATCGCGGCGGCCTGGGCATCTGCGAAGAATAGCTCGTAGAAATCACCCATTCGGAAGAACAGAAGAGCATCTGGCTCCTGATGCTTGAGCGCGAACCATTGCGCCATGGAAGGCGTAGCATTGGCGGCAGAAGGCAGGGGCATGAACGTGCCGATGGGTCCGGTCTCCGGTGGTGAGATATGAGGAGGGGAGGGGAAACTACCGTGTCCCTGCCGGTGTGTGAACCGGCAGGATCAGTGTCTTAGCGTGTGCGTCTTCTGGCGATGCGCGTTTGCAACGCTGCGAGCACGTCACTGAGTTTCAGAACCTTCAGGGCGTCGAGAGAAATGGCGTAGACCACGCCCCCGAACACGATCAGTGCGCCCAGCATGCTCAGGCGCCAGATTCCGTGCCAGTTCGGCAGGTCGGGAGCGGCGAATTTCTGTGCTGCGGCAACCCAGAGGGCCATCATGAGAGAGGCGCCAATTATCCGGGCTGAGCGGCTTTTCAATCGTGGGTCAGGCTGGAAGATGCCACGGCGATGCAAAAGCACGGCCAGAATGGCAACGTTCACGACCGCTGCAATCGTGCTGGCCAATGGAGGGCCCACATGAGCCAGTGGCTTGTAGAGCAACAGATTGAGCGCCAGATTCAATCCAAGGGTAAAGAAACCAATCCGGACTGGCGTGCTGGTATCCCCTTCCGCGAAAAAGCCGGGCGAAAAGACCTTGATGAGTACAAATGCTGGAAGCCCGAGGGCGTAGGCCCGGAGGGACTGGGCGGACTTCAGCGCATCTGCGACCGTGAAGTGACCGTAGCTGAACAGGCCAGCCATGATCGAGGGAGCCAGTGCAATCAGGCCCATCGTTGCGGGAAGCGTCAAAAGCAGGGCGTAATCGAGGGCCCGGTTCAGGCTGGCATGTACGGAAGCGCGGTCGTTGTTGGCCACGTGTCGGGTGAGAAGCGGAAGAAGGGTTGTACCCGCAGCAGCACCAAGAACGCCAAGAGGGAGCTGGTTGATCCGGTCCGCGAAGTACAGAATCGACGGGGAGCCAACGGGCAGTCTGGTGGCAATGATCGTGTCCACCATCAGGTTCATCTGTGTGACACCCGATCCGACGAGACCGGGTCCCATCCGGCGCATCAGACCACGGATATCTTTTGAAAAGCTGGGGCGGACGAGATGCGGCGCAACACCGGCACGATGAGCGGCCCAGTAGAGGGCACCCAGCTGAACGATGCCCGAAATAACGACACCCCATGCACTGGTCAGCGCAACACTGTGCCAAACATAGGCCCCCAGAAAGATCGCTGCGATGCCGATGATGTTGAAACTCAGATAGACAGCGGATGCAGCGCTGAATTTCCCCAGACCATTCAGCACGCCGGAAACCAGAGCCGCCGCACAGATCATGACCATGTAGGGGAAAGTGATCTGTGTCAGCGTCAGGGCCATCTCAAAACGCTCGCCCTGAAACCCAGGGGCAAGAATCGAGATGATGAGGGGCATGCACAGTTCACAGATGATCGTCAGGATCACCAGCCATGCCACCAGAGCGGACAGAGCCTGCCCTGCAAAACGCAGGGCTGCGGTGCGTCCCTCAGTCTCATACTTGGCGGTAAACATCGGCACGAAGGCTGCGTTGAACGCGCCTTCTCCGAACAGTCGCCGGAACATGTTCGGCAGGCGCAGGGACACCAGATAGGCGTCTTGTGCAGGGCCGGCTCCAAGGAAGGCAGCAAGAAGCTGGTCACGAATCAGGCCCAGAACACGCGAAAGCATGGTCCAGCTGCCAACTGTCAGGAAATTGCGAAGCATTTCCTGTCTCTAGCGTATCCCGCTGACGGGTAACATATCCTCCTGAAGCCAGAAGGAACGATTTTTAGCGAAGAACAGTCTCGCGAGCGTAAAGTTTTTCCGAAGGACGCGTCATGGAGGGGCGAACGGCAGCCAGACCGATACAAAGCAGAACAATTTCCAGCGTCAGCATGACACTCGCCCAGAAGATACCGGGTAGGCCCAGAAAGCTCGTGACGTGATGTGCGACAGAAGGCGTGAAGGCGCCAAGGGCAGCAACGACCAGAAGCGGCAGAATGGGCCGAAGGAGAGACGCTGTCATGAGAAGTCTCCTGTCATATTCCTGTCATGAGGCTCGCGTTTTTTGATACGCTGCGTCAAGGAAAAAGAGGAAACTCTCGATCCCGTCTGCGTGTTATTTTGTATCATGGTCAAAACCGCATTTTCCTCATCTCCATCAGACACCGCAGAACTCTTACGAAGGCTGGAGCGGCTCAAGCGTCTGGCTTGGGTTCTGAACTCGGCTGTCCGAATTCCCGGGCTTCGCATGAGAGCAGGTGTTGATACGGTCTTGGGGCTCATTCCCGGAGGAGGGCTGGCTCTTGGAACGCTCCTGTCCCTCTATATTGTCTGGGAAGGCCACCGGATGGGTGTGGGAGCAGCAACCGTTCGCAAGATGCTGATTAATGTCGGCATTGAAGCGGTGTTTGGTGTTGTTCCGCTAATGGGGGATCTGTTCGATACCGTGTTCAAGGCTGACATGCGCAATGTCCGCCTGATTGAAGAGGCGCTGTCCCGGTCGGAAACCGGGGCACCATATAATTCAGTGATCGAGAAGAATCCGGCGGACGGCCTCTTCTACCCGTCCGGGCGTCGGTTTTGAAAGCGGTGTGAACCACCGCACGAGATGCCCTTCGCGGTTCACGAGGTACTTATAAAAATTCCAGCGGGGGCGAGATAAAAATCCGCCCTCTTTACCCAACCATTTGAAGAGCGGGATGGCATCTGGCCCTTTGACATGGGCTCTGGCCGCCATAGGGAATGAGACCCCGTAATTGCGGTGGCAGAATGTCTTGATCTCTTCTGCCGAGCCCGGCTCCTGCTCTCCAAAGTCATTCGAAGGTACGCCGAGAACGGTCATGCCATCCGGGTAGTCGCGCCCATAGAGGGACCAAAGATGCTGCAAGCCTTCATACTGGGGGGTAAAGCCGCATTTTGAGGCCGTGTTGACGATCAGGAGTGGCCGACCACGGAACTGGGAAAGATCGATCGTTTCCCCAGAGAGCCCGGGCAGGTGGAAATCATAGGCGCAGGTCATGGTTTCTCCCCCTCATTTTCATCTACTGTAATATCATACTGCTAAAGAGGCGAGAGCGGGGCTGGACATGGCGCTGTCATGCAGACAGGTTGTGCAACCGTTCTGTTTTTGAAAGGGAGCTTGCCTTCGTGATCCTGCGCGTCCTGATCGGCATGGCCGGTCTTCTCTGTCTTGGCGCGTTATTTTCCACGAATTGGCGGGCGATCGACTGGAAACTGGTTGCGCGTGCCTTAGCCCTTCAGGTGGCTATCGCAGCCGTAATTCTCTGGATTCCCGCCGGGGCACATGGGCTCCACATGATTTCCGGCGCCGTGACGAAGGTCCTGTCTTATGGGGATCAGGGAAGTGCCTTCCTTTTCGGTGGTCTTGTAGGGCCGAAAATGGACACGGTTTTCGGGGACGGAGGATTTATCTTCGCCCTCAAGGTTCTGCCTGAAATCGTGTATGTCGCGGCGCTTCTGGGGCTGATGCAACACTGGGGTGTTCTTCAGTTCCTGTCGCGCGTCATCGGTGGCGCTCTCGCGAAAATTCTTGGCACCACACAGTTGGAATCTTTTTCAGCCGTTCTGACCATTTTCCTTGGTCAGAGTGAAATGCCGATTGCACTCCAGACCTGTCTCGCCGGACTTTCTCTTGGAGAACTGGCGACGGTTCTGTGTAGCGGGACGTCATCCATCGCAGGCTCGGTTCTGGCAGGTTATGCGTCGCTAGGGGTTCCGATGGAGAACCTGCTCGCTGCATCTGCAATGGCTATTCCTGGTGGACTGCTGTTTTCACGTGTTCTGTTCCCCGGCCCGAGGCATGTCAGCACAGAAATTGCTGGGGCGGATCATGGCCATCACAGCATGTTTGAGGCCTTGGCCGAAGGTGCCATGAACGGTGCCAAAATCGCGGTTGCAGTCGGGGCGGTTCTGATTGCCTTTGTTGGCATTATTGCCCTGACAGATGGTCTTCTGGCGATGGTCGGGCTGTCTCTCGCGCAAATCCTTGGTTACGTTTTTGCGCCCTTCGCCTGGCTGATGGGCGTGCCGTGGTCTGAGTGTGTGGTGGCGGGTGGATTGCTCGGCCAGAAAATCGCTTTCAATGAATTCGTCGCCTACGTGAATCTTTCTCCCATGATTCACGCGCATGTCCTGTCGCATCGAACCATCACGATCCTGTCTTTCGCACTGTGTGGATTTGCGAATATTTCCACCATTGGCATTTTGATTGGTGCGTTTGGGAGTGCGGAGCCGCGCAGGCGGACGGATGTATCGAAGCTGGCGGTTCGCGCTGTGGTGGCCGGTACACTTTCCAACGCCATGAGCGCCGTGATCGCCGGGCTGTTCGTCTGAAAAGCCAATTATTCCAGCGTCGGAGGCCGGTCCAGCAGCAGCATTCTGGCTTCTTCCAGTGTAAGTTTTTCTGAAAGCAGATGGGTGATTGTCTCAAGGATCGGGACGTGCACGCCCATCTTGTGAGCGAGCGCCACAAGCGCCGGCGCGGTCAAAACGCCCTCTGCAACCGTTGTACGGGAAGCAAGGATTTCCGACAGGGGGCGACCCTCTCCGAGCTCAATGCCGAGACTGTAGTTCCGTGAGCCCCGCCCGGTACAGGTCAGGATCAGGTCTCCAACGCCAGATAGGCCCGCCAGAGTGGCAGCACGTCCGCCCAACGCTTCGGCCAGGCGCGCAATCTCTGCGACAGCCCGGGTGATAAGGGCTGCCCGGCCATTTTCTCCCAGGCCTGCTCCGATCACGATACCCGCGCCGATCGCCACAACGTTTTTTGCTGCTCCGGCAAGCTGCACTCCCGCAATGTCGTCACTGGCATAGAGACGAAACGATGACGAGTTGAGGATACTGGTGAGATGTTTTGCCAGCGTCAGATCTGTGCTGGCCAATGTCGCTGCTGCCGGAAGGCCTTTTGCAATTTCAATGGCGAAGTTTGGCCCGGAGAGAACGGCAGTTGGCCGATCAGGCATCGTTTCGGCGAGTGCGGTAAGTGGCAGAAGCGAGGTCGCCTGTTCCAGGCCTTTGCAGCACGTCACGACTGGCACACCTGAAGCGAGAACACCTTCCAGTGCGACGGATACGGATCGGGCAGTCTGAACAGGCACAACCAGAAGCACAACGTCCGCATGTGTTGGGAAAACGCCTGTAACGGTAACCGCATCAGGAAGCTGAATACCGGGCAATCGAGGAAGCTCCCGGACGCCATCAGGAACTGGAGTTCGCATCCAGAGTGTAACGCGTGCTCCGGTGCGGGCCGCGGCACATGCGAGAGCCGTTCCCCAGGCGCCTGCGCCGATGACTGCGATATGGCGCCCGTTCATGTTCATTCCTCTATTAGACGTTCGATATGCACCTGCATGTCGTCTTCCGGGTCATCCGTCGCAAGCCCCTGCTTCAACGCATTCAGGACGCGCGCGGCATCCTCTTCAAATCCGAAAGGAGCATTCACCACCAGCATTCCGCATCCATTCAGGCGAGACGGATCCAACGCCGGGCGCAGAAGAAACTCACATGCCAGAATGTCGCGAATGCCTGCACCCTTCAGGGCATTGTAAAATGCCCGAACCGGGGTGCGGTGCTTGATGGGATACCAAACCGCGACAATGCCTGCGCGAAAGCGATTGCGGATCAGCGAGATCGCCTCAGCACATTGCGTAAAGTCGTCCAGCTTCTCAAATGGCGGATCAATCAGAACCAGACCACGCTTCAGATCTTTCGGGGGGAGAAGCGCGCGCAGAGCTTCATAACCGTTGCGATGATGAATGGAGACCTGCGGATCATCCCGGAAAAGGCGACGTAACGGGCGAACATCTTCTGGGTGAAGTTCGCAGGCCACAAGCTGGTCCTGGGGGCGCAGCGCATGGCGAGCGAGGGCCGGTGATCCCGGATAAAGGCCGAGGTCGCGCACGGCGGAGAGATAATCCTGAAGGGCTGGATCTTCCGAGTCCAGAAGTTGGCCGATCCCGCTTTTCCATTCGCCGGTTTTCTGGGCTTCCTCAGAAGACAGGTCATATTGTCCGCAGCCTGCATGTGTATCGAGAACACAAAATCCCGCAGGTTTGCGCGCGAGGGACTTCAGAAGCACCAGAAGGATCGCGTGTTTCATGCAATCCGCAAAATTTCCGGCGTGGTAGGCGTGTCTGTAGTTCACGGGAGACAGGTTCCGGCTATGGAATCAGGAAGGGCTATGAGCGGGATGACGTTCCGCAAGAGGCCAACGGGGGCGGGCTGCGACATCTATTTCGTTGGGATGCTCACCCGCATGGAGGCGCTCAAGGGCTGCCCAGCCGATCATGACAGCATTGTCCGTGCAGAGGCGAAGCGGAGGAGCGATAAATGGGATACCGTGGCGGTCTGCGACAGTTTCCAGCGCACCGCGAAGGGTCCGGTTCGCAGCCACACCACCTGCGACGACGAGTGCAGTCGTGTGAGGCGCCATTGCAAGCGCATGTTCCGCACGGTCTGCCATGACATCTGCCACAGCCTGCTGGAAGGATGCGGCGACGTCGGCAGCGAACTGGCGCGGAAGAGCGCCTGATCCCAAGGGCTCAATCAGGCGGCTGACGGCTGTTTTCAGGCCGGAAAAAGAAAAGTCGCAGCCTTCACGCCCTTTAAGCGGGCGGGGAAGCGCAAAAGCATCAGCGCGGCCTTCCTGTGCCAGTTTTTCAAGAGCAGGCCCACCCGGCCAGCCAAGACCAAGCATTTTGGCAACTTTGTCGAAAGCCTCGCCGGCGGCGTCATCAATGGTGCCACCAAGGCGCACGTACTGGCCTGTCTGTTCCACGGAAATGCACTGGCAGTGACCGCCTGAGACCAGCATCGTCAGGAATGGAAACTGAAGATCGGCCTCAAGAGACGGCAGTCGAGCCGTCAGGACGTGCCCTTCAATGTGATTGACGGCGATAAAAGGTCGGCCCAGTGCGAGAGCCAGCCCTTTTGCATAGGAACTGCCCACAATCAGCCCACCAATCAGGCCCGGGCCAGTCGTTCCTGCGAAGGTATCAATGTCCTGCAAGGTGAGGGCGGCCTTGTCGAGTACGGACTGGACAAGGGCAGGCAGGGCATCAAGATGAGCTCGTGCTGCAATTTCCGGTACAACGCCACCAAGAATGGCGTGATCGTTCTGGGAAAGAACACCTTCAGCGAGAATGGTGCCGTCATAGGCCAGAATAGCGCAAGCGGTATCGTCGCAGGACGTTTCGATCGCCAGAAGGGGGCGGGATGCAGCAGGGTCAGACATGGCATGCATTATGACCGAGTCTCTCATATCATGACAGCCCCGCCTGAATGAGCTACAGGTGCGGTCCATGAATGCTTCCGTCCTGTCTTCCGACGCCCTTCAAAAGGTCGCGGCGGAAGCCGTCCGCCGATCTCATGCCGCCAGCCCGTCCGGCCAGCGCAAACTCCCACTTAGAGTGGGCTCGCGCGCGTCACCGCTGGCGCTGTGGCAAACGCGGACGTTCCTGACACGTCTGACCCGTTTTTGTCCGGTCCTGCGTGACATGGGAGCATTCCAGGAACATCAGATCAGCACTGAAGGTGATCGTAACCTCAGCCAGCGTCTGGCGGAAATTGGTGGCAAGGGCCTGTTTGCCAAGGAAATCCACGAAGCTCTTGTAGCGGGCCGGATCGACTTCGCAGTTCATAGCCTCAAGGATCTCGAAACCAATCTCCCTCCCGGCCTTGTCCTGGCGTGCACGCTGAAGCGTGAAGACGCCCGCGATGCCATTATCCTGCGTGACCGGTCCACCAAAGTTGACCCGGCTGATCCGTATGCGTCCCTGCCAGAGGGTGCCTTGATCGGTTGTGCGTCCGTCCGTCGACAGGCGCAGATGCTGAGCCGTCGCCCGGATCTCCGGTTTGGGCTGCTGCGCGGCAATGTTCAGACGCGTCTCGACAAGCTGCAGGCGGGGGCGTGTGATGCCACGCTTCTGGCTCTCGCGGGACTAAGGCGTCTCGGAATGGAAGATCGTGTCGATATCGTGCTTGAACCAGACCAAATGCTTCCAGCTGCAGGGCAGGGTATCGTCGGTGTGACGGTCCGCGAGAGTGACACGGAACTGCGTGAGCTTCTGTCTGCCATCGAAGACCCGGAAGCCCGGGCCGTTTCGACTGCTGAGCGTGCTTTGCTGGCTGAGCTTGACGGTTCCTGCCGAACGCCAATTGGCGGATATGCCAGAATTGAAGCTGGCGTACTGAAACTGACGGGTATGGTTGCAAGCGAAGACGGGACGTTCCTGATCCGCCGTGAAATCACTGGTGCGCCACTTGAGGCCGCCCGGATGGGAACGGAACTGGCAGACGAGCTGCGCCGCAATACGCCGGCAGCAATTTTCGCCGAGATGACACGCGCCTGATCATGGCGCGGCGCGCTGTTCTGGTCACGCGTCCTGAGCCGGGTCTGGCGTCTACCTCGGAGGCCCTTCAGCGTCAGGGATGGGAGGCGATTGCCTGCCCTATGCTGGAAATTCAGACCTATGAACCCATAGCCGTGACTGACTGCGCGGCTGTAGCTCTGACAAGCGCCAATGCGCTGGCCGCTCTCAAAAATTGGCCGCGAGACCGTTTGATGGTCACGGTAGGAGCAAAGACGGCTGAACATGCTCGCACCATGGGCTTTTCCAATGTTCATGCCGCAGATGGCGACGCTGAAGCCCTGCTGGAGTTCTGCCGTCGTCACAACCTGACGGGACAGTCCCTTATGCTGGCATGTGGGAAGGGTTATGGCATCGAGCTCGCAGCAGCGTTGGGAGCACAGCGCATCGATGTATACGCAGTGACGAAGAGGAAAACTCTTACGGATGCTGCGCGAGACGCTTTGTTGAGCGATCGTATTGAAGGGGTTGTTCTTTATTCCGGAAAAACGGCTGAAGCCTTCATGGAGGCTTTGGGTGCGCCGGAGCGAAATGCTCTGTCCGGTGTGAGGGCGCTCTGTCTGTCAGGGGCCATCGCTGCACGCCTGACCGAAAAGGACTGGCGTGCAGTGGAGTGGCCCGATCCACTGGAACGGCTCGGGCCTTTCGTCACCTGAAGGATCAGGCTTCGCCAGCTGGCTCTGGGAACTGCTGGGCGCGCTTGGCCTGCCATAGGGCAACGAAGTCGATCGGCTGCAGAACCACCGGCGGGAAGCCGCCGTCACGTGTGACGTCGCTGATGATGGAACGCACATACGGGAAGATCAGGCGCGGCACTTCAACCAGCAGGATCGGCTCGACGAGTTCCTGCGGAGCGTTGCCGAGAGTCACGATGGCGGCATAGGTCAGCTCGGCAATGAACACCGTGCGGCCAGCCTTGCCACCTTCTTCTGCTGCGGGTTCAGCAGCTTCGGCGCGGACGGCCAGGGCAACTTCATAAACGGGCTGCTCTTCTTCCAGGCGGTTTGCCTGAACATCGATGTTCACGGAAATCTGCGGTGCAGCGCGCAGGGTAGCGAAAATGGAAGCGCCAGCCGGGACTTCAAAGGACAGGTCCTTCGTGTACTGCAGATTGACGGCAAGCGGCATCTGCGGCGGAGCGCCTTCCATGTTCTGTGCGGTGTTGTCGGTGGTATTCTCGGACATGTACGGTCTCCGGATCCGCGAGGCGGATAGCGATGGAACGATTGCGATACAGTGGCGGTAGCATGATGTGTCATGCGCGCCAAGACGGGGTTCCTGCATGCGGAAGGTTGAGATTGGTTCGCTGTCGCCCTATCTGTAAGACAACGGAAATTCCAACGATCTGTGTGAAACATAATCTTCATGTCTTCTGACGACATTCATCTTCCCTCCGCTCTGATGGGCCATTCCGGCCACGCGTTCCCATGGGACATCGTGGTGCTGGCAATTCTGGCGATTGCCTTGGGCTTTCGCCTGTACCGCGTGCTGGGGCGTCGCATTGGCATGCAGGGTGTGCGTCAGGAGCGTCCGCCGGTTTTCGCTGCTGGTGGGCAGGCTTCCGCCCGTCCGACGCCTCCACCGCTGCCTGGTACAAGCCAGCGGGGTGAAGAAACTGTCGTGGCGCAGGTCGAATACGACATTCCCGCTCCGGCAACCCGGGTGGGCAGCGTACTGGGTCGTATGACCCAGCTTGATGCAGGTTTTACGCCTCAGGCTTTTCTTAAGGATGCTGAGAACACGTTCCGCCAGATTGTTCCGGCTTTCGCTGCGGGGGACCGTGCGGCTCTGTCAGGTCTTATGACCTCGGAAACTGAAGACGCCTTTCTCTCCGCGATCAACGCGCGTGCTGAAGCCGGCGAAACACAGCGCAGCGATCTGCGCGGTATCGAAAGCATGGCCATTCTGGATGCGATGCTTCCCATCGACGATGGGGCTGCCCAGATCGGTCGAATCGAAGTTCAGATTGTGTCCCGTCAGGTTAATATGCTGACGGATCGCAACGGAGACCCGGTGCAGGGCACGGATGCCGTGACGGAATTCCACGATCTTTGGCTGTTTGAACGTCAGTTTGGGACGTCGGACGCGCGGTGGCGTCTTGCGGCATCGCGGCCAGCCTGAAAATAGTTCGTTTATTATGAAAAAGCTGCTGAGTCTGGCTGCCCTGACCATGTTGGCCGGGTGCACCACGTCGAATGAACCGTCATCTTCTGTTTCATTGACGCCTGTAGGTTTCGATGCACTCGCGGGGTGGGATCGGGAGGATTTCGCTTCGCTGCTGCCCGTTCTGCGGCAGGAGTGTCATCGGCTGACGCAATTGCCGCCTGAAACGCCTCTCGGGGGGGCTGAGACCCTTCCGTATGGTCGTCAGGTTGGAGACTGGTCTGGTGCTTGCGCCGGACTGGAGAGTGCTGCGGATGCCAAATCTTACCTGCAGACATGGTTCCAGCCCTACGAGACCGATACCAAAGCTTTTTACACCGGGTATTTTGAACCCCAGATTGAGGCATCCCTGACGCGCGAGGGGCCGTACCAGACGCCTCTTTATGGGCGCCCGGCAGATCTGGTTCGTGCAAAAGCAACCAACGGTCAGATGGTCACGGGACGTTGGGAGAACGGTCAGTTCAAACCGTATTACGATCGTACCCAGATTGACGGTGGTGCTCTGGCGGGGCGCGGGTTGGAAATCGCATGGCTAAAAAGTCCTGTGGACCTGTTTTTTCTGCAAATTCAGGGCTCCGGTCGTCTGATCCTGCCAGATGGATCACAGATCCGGGCTGGTTATGACGGCAAAAATGGCCAGCCTTATGTCCCGCTTGGCCGTGTGCTGGTTCAGGATAACGAGCTGGCTCCCTCTGCTGTCAGTATGGAAAGCATCCGTGCATGGCTGGAGGCGCATCCGGATCGCATGATGGCGATGATGGAGCGTAACCCGAATTACGTTTTCTTCCGCAAAGATACGGGAAGTCTGGCGCAGGGCGCGACAGGAGCATTCGGTGTGCCGCTGACTGCTGGGCGGTCCGTTGCGATTGACCGATCGATCGTGCCGTTTGCGACCCCGCTCTGGGTTGAGACAAAGCTTCCGGATGCAAAGGGCCAGCCAGCGCCTTGGCAGCACCTCGTGTTCGCTCAGGATATCGGAACCGATATCAAGGGGGCGGGGCGTGCCGATCTGTTCACCGGATGGGGTGCTTTTGCCCAGTATGTTGCCGGCAATCTGCATGAAAATGGCCGGATGGTCATTCTGTTGCCGCGTCCTCCAGCGGATTCGCCCACCCCATGATCCGGAGCCGCCGGGAAACACTCGGCGCCCATACGCTGATCCGGGGAGACTGCACCACAGTTCTGCGGCGTATGTCGTCGCAGACGGTGGACGTCGTGGTGACGTCTCCGCCCTATAATCTTGGGATTGAATATCGGACCTATCAGGACCAGTTGCCGGAAGATGCCTATCTGGACTGGATGGAAGACGTTTGCGCCAGTGTGAAACGGATCATGAAGGACGATGGGTCGTTCTTTCTGAATATCGCTGGATCATCTTCACAGCCCTGGCTGCCGTTCGAACTGATGTCCCGGTTGCGGAAGCTCTTTGTGCTTCAGAACCATATTACCTGGATCAAGTCGATTTCGGTGGGTGAAATTACTTATGGGCATTTCAAGCCGCTGAATTCACCCCGCTTTGTTAACCGTAATCACGAGCATATTTTCCATCTGACGAAAAAGGGGGACGTCAAAGTTGCCCGGTTGGATGCTGGCGTTCCATTTACGGACAAGAGCAATATCTCGCGCCGACAGCATGAGATGGATCGTCGATGCCGTGGGGACACGTGGTTCATTCCCTATGAGACCGTGCGAAGCCGAAAAGAAAAATTCAGCCATCCGGGGACGTTTCCAATCGCGTTGCCGGAAGCCTGTCTGCGGTTGCATGGCGCCAAGCCGGGCGGCGTCCTGCTGGACCCGTTCATGGGAGTGGGGACCAGCCTGATTGCGGCGGAACGCAAGGGGTTGTCCGGCATTGGCGTGGAAAAAGACACACGTTACGTCAACATCGCCCGTAAGCGCCTCAGGGCTGCGATTGGGACCCGGGAGGAAGACTGGGAAGACGAATGATCGGTCAGACCTGTAGGTCTGACAGGATCAATCGTTTTGACTTCTTGTGTTACAATCTCCAAACCTCACATTCTCGTGACAGTGAGGAGATTTGCGGTGCGTCGCAGCACAATTACCAAAGGAATTGCCGGTCTGGTGGCACTGGGCGTTGTCGCCTGGGGCGGAACAGTCACCTATCTTGAGCATTTCGATCATGCTGGTGCGCCGCAGCTTCCCGCGAGCAGCCCCACACGGCATGACCCTATCGCCATGACAGCGTTTGCAGCGTTTCAGGAAGTCCGTTGTGACTACTGCCACACGCGCAACGCCGATCTGCCATTCTACTTCAAACTGCCGCTCGCCAATCAGATTATGAGCCGTGATCTGGAGCAGGGGCAGCGTCATTTTGAGTTTGCGCCGATCATTGAAGCATTCCAGCAGGGCAAGCCGCCATCGGTCGAGCAGCTTTCCCGTATTGAGGAAGTGATTGTTCAGAACCGTATGCCGCCTGCGGCTTACCTGACGATGCATCCCCATGCTCATCTGGACGAGAAACAGCGTGCGGACATTCTGAAGTGGGTACGTGATCAGCGTGAGCGCTATTACGCCAGCTCTGATGTGGCGCCAGGATTCCGTGGCGAAGTCCTTCAGCCGATCCCGGAAACAATTGCCGTAGACTGGAAAAAGGCTGAACTGGGCCGGACCCTGTTCTTCGACAAGCAGCTTTCAGGGAATGGCCAGCTCAACTGTGCGAGCTGCCATGGCCTGAACAAGGGCGGTGTGGATAATCAGACCACGGCGACCGGCATTAATGGTCAGACCGGCCCGATTAACGTACCGACGGTTTACAATTCCGTCTTCAATATCGGTCAGTTCTGGAACGGTCGTGCCAAGGATCTGGCTGAGCAAGCTGCAGGCCCAGTGATGAACCCGCTGGAAATGGGATCCCATGACTGGGCATCCGTTGCCGATCGTGTGCGTGCTGAGCCTGGATATGCTGACCAGTTCACGGCCATCTATGGTTCGGACGATATCACCAAGAACACGGTGACGGACGCGATCGCCGAATATGAAAAAACACTGATAACCCCAGACAGCCGCTTTGACCTGTACCTGAAGGGCAAGGCAGACGCGATTACGGCTCAGGAAAAGCGTGGCTATGAACGCTTTAAGGCAATTGGCTGCTCGGGCTGCCATAGCGGTGTTGCGGTCGGTGGAGACGCTTACGAAATTCTGGGTCTGGAAGGGCCGTATTTCGAGGACCGTCACACCAAGCTGACGGCTGTGGACGATGGTCGCTTTGCCTTCACGAACAATCCGTCTGATCGTGAGCGTTTCAAGGTCCCCAACCTGCGGAACGTGGAACTGACAGGCCCGTGGTTCCATGACGGATCAGCAAAGACGCTGGACGCTGCGGTTCGTGCCATGGCCCGTTATGAGACGCCCGATCATGACATCACAGAACAGGATGTTACAGACATTGTGGCCTTCCTGAAAACTCTGACAGGAAAGTATCAGGGCATTCCGCTCAAGGATGTTCCGGCAGATGCGCCCCTTCGGGACGCGCAAGCCAACTGAATGTTCCAATGACGTCAGCGAGCGGCTCCGAAGAAATTCGGGGCCGTTTCTGATTCTGGGTTATTCTTCCTGTAATTTGCAATCTGCCGCCTGATCAATTTCATTTCTTTCTTCCGGCGTCAGGAGACCGCGTTCAAGCTCCTGCGTTGCGCGCGCTTTCGCATTTCGTGCCCGAGCCTTTGTGTCGACGGGGTAGGCCCTTTTTTCAGGAAGGCCGAATTCATCGTCGGGTAGGCTGTCTCGCTCTTCTTTGGTCAGTTTACTCACGGTCTGTCTCCTTCATGAGAAGACTTGGGAACGCTGCTGACGGTTCTACAAGGCGCAGCTCGGACAAAAATAATGGTCTCTTTCTGAATTGATACTGCGCCTGAAATGTTCGGATCTCTCGTGAGCGGGCAGTGCCACCTTAGCCAGTCATAGAGTTGTAGGACCGAACGTTCTGAAGAAGAGCCTGATGCCAAAATTGCGAGAGGCCTGAAATTACGTCTTTTCCATTGTTCGATCGGCATGGAAACAGTTACACGCAGTGCAGGTTATTTGCGGGATGCAAGACTGAGTCAGGTCAGGTGGGGTTCTTTGGTGGCAAAACGGGTTCTGAAAGAGGAGGAGGAAAGCCTGTGGCGCATGGTCGTGCGCGACATCGTGCCGCTACACCCTTCCAGACCCAAATCCAAACCCGTTCCGCCACCCACGCCAAAAGTCGAAGCGGTAAAGCCTGCTCGGGTTCCGCTTGTTTCGCCTCCACCCTCTGAACAGGACCTGTCATTCCGCGCTCTTTTGGCGCGTCCAGTTCTTCGTCGACCAAGACCGCAGGATCTGCGGGTCGGTGTTCGATCACCTGGTCTGGATGATACGAGCTGGAAGCGCCTTTCTAGGGGCGAGCTTAAGGTCGATGCGAAGCTGGATCTGCATGGATATATTGTGCAGGACGCTTTTGAGCGCCTGCTGGACTTCATGCATCGCGCCAAAGCACGAAACTGGCGGTGCGTCGAAGTCGTGACAGGGCTGGGGAGCGGCGCCACGAGCGGGCTGATCCGTCGAGAGCTGCCATTATGGCTCCAGAGGGCAGACATCCGGCCCATGGTACTTGCCGTTGTCCACCCTCATGCTGCCAACCATGGCTCCGTCCGGATTTTGCTGCGGACAAAGCGTCGGTAAAAGGTCAGAGCGGTCGCGTTTCTTGGCCGATGCGCCAGCGGGGCGTATTCATGGCAATCCAGCGTCTTAGAGCAAGGATCGCGCCAATATCAGGCGTTGCCCTAGAGAGGAAGGGCGCAGCGTTGTCGCCTGCAGCCAGCATGAAATGGTGTTTTTCCGCCCAGTGGCGCACGGTAGGATCTACAGCTGCGTCCCAGCAGGCCTTTTTCCAGCTTTTTACCATGTCTGGTGGGGTGAGCATGGGAAGGGCAACGGTCAGGGCTGTGTAGGTGCTTGCGGAGACCGCCTGCCATGCCCGGTATAGCGCTCCTTCCGGTGGCCGCCGCCGGGCCTCCTGATAGGCTTCCAGAAAATTGGGGATCGTGTCTGATCCGGTGTCTGACAGGTCACCGGTATGGTAGAGCGGTGCTGTGCCTGGCGGCAGTTTGGCTAGAATGGCCTCTACCGGGACATCAAGTGTATACGGAAGCACCTGAACAGCATCGACCTGATTGTTCGCGAGCGCTTCCAGTGCATCTTCCGTCCGGCTGAAGCCGGACACTGGAATAGGGCGTAGACCCAGTAACGTCAGTCCTAGCAGCGCGTCGAGTTCGGTCCCTGTTGGGCGAGAAACAGCCAAGCGGACCGGATGATCGTGGAAAAATCCCTTCAGGCGACTGCGGAGCGTTTTGTGCAGTTCCGCACGCGCAATCACGATAGTTGTCGTGTGAGCCGTCAGAAGGGGAATCCACCGTGCGAAATCATAGTGGACGCGAGAGTCCCCTGTTAGGGAGGCGAGCAGGGCACTTCCCGGTGCAATCAGGGCCGTGCTTCCATCCGGGGCGCTGTTGGCATCGAAAAGATTGGCAGCGCGCACCCCATCCTGACCAATGTCAGGAGTGATTTCGAGTGGGGCGTCGAGCCCCAACGTGCGGGAAATGACTCCCGCAGCGAGTTCCCCGAATTGCCCCTGGATAGACGCTAGTGTTCCGCCAAGAAGGAGATGTGCGTCAGGCAGATCGGCGGCACGGGCCACCAGAGAAGGCATGGCGCTTCCGGCACCGAGCAGGGCCAGCCCTTTCAGGCAGTCACGGCGGGTCGGGGAGCGGAACATCACGGCCAGCGGACTTCCGGAGGCATGCTCATCAGGATTGCTTCCGTGTTCCCGCCGGTTTTTAGGCCAAACAGGGTTCCGCGGTCATGCAGCAAATTGAATTCCACATAGCGGCCGCGGCGGATCAACTGTGCGTCTCGGTCTGCATCCGTCCAGGGAGTAAACATGCGGCGACGAACAACGGCAGGGTAGGCGTCGTGGAAAGCCATGCCGATGTCTTTCGTAAAGGCGAAGTCACCTTCAAGGCTGCCAGTCGAGAACTGATCGTAAAAGATGCCGCCCAGACCGCGGGGTTCGTCACGGTGATGCAAATGGAAGTACCGGTCACACCATTCCTTGAAGCGCGGATAGTGTTCCGGATCATGTTTGTTGCAGGCCGCTTCGAACATCTTGTGAAAGTAGTCGGCGTCACTGCGGGCTTCGGCGCTGTCGGGGAACATTGGAGTGATGTCTCCACCGCCGCCGAACCAGCCTTTGGTCGTGATGATCATGCGCGTATTGAAATGCGCGGCACTGACATGCGGATTGCAGGGATGAGCAACGAGGGAAACGCCTGTCGCAAAGAAGCGCGGGTCTTCAGATGCACCCGGAATGTTCTTGCGGAATTCGGGAGAGAATTCACCCCACACCGTGGAGACGTTGACGCCAACCTTTTCAAAGACGCGTCCACGCATGACGGACATGACGCCGCCACCGCCTTCCGGTCTGCTCCATGCCGTCCGAGTGAAGCGGCCGGCTTTCGTGCGGTCTCGCAGAACCTGCGAGACACCCTCAACGGCTTCGTCTTCAAGTTGCTCGTAGGACGCGCAGATCCGGTCCCGGAGAGATTCAAACCAGGCCTTCGCCTCACGCTTCAGCGTATCATGAGGCACATCCGGGCGAACGAGTTCAGCAAAAACGGGGCTGATCTGGTCCATTTTTCTCTCCCCTACCATCCTAAGGACGAATTCTTGTTACGCGGAGTGTCCTAGCAAATTGCGCTCGAGACGAACAGTTGGCTGGCTGCATGTCTGCTGCCGTTCTGTGGCGCGATGATGGCAGAGAGCATCTTGCCACTCCGTAAATGCCTGCGTGATTTTTTTTCGACACGGATCAGCGGAGACTTGCGCCAATCTTCCGTCTCGTGTTCCTGAACAGTCCTCAAACATGTTCATCAGGGGCGGACTGAACAATCATGTCTTCGGAAACAGAAATTCAGCCGGTTATCGGCGTTATTGGTGGCTCCGGCCTCTATGATATTGACGGTCTGGAAAACAAGGAATGGCGCCGAGTTGAAACACCTTGGGGCGAAACCTCTGACGAGCTCCTTTTCGGAACGTTTGAAGGCATCAAGTGCGTCTTCCTGCCCCGTCATGGTCGTGGTCATCCGATCCCGCCCTCACGTCTGAATTTCCGCGCAAATATTGATGCTCTCAAGCGCTCAGGCGTGACGGATATTCTGTCTCTTTCAGCTGTCGGCTCTTTAAAGGAAGAACTCCCGCCAGGTCGTTTCGTGCTTGTCGATCAGTTCATTGATCGCAGCTTCGCGCGCGAAAAAAGCTTCTTTGAGACTGGATGTGTGGCTCATGTCGGCATGGCGGACCCGGTGTCTGCTCGTCTGCTGGATGTGCTGGAAGCAGAATCCCGCAAGCTCGATATTCCGGTCACGCGTGGTGGAACCTACATCGTCATGGAAGGGCCACAGTTCTCGACGCGTGCCGAGAGTGAGCTCTACCGGTCATGGGGTTGTTCGGTTGTTGGCATGACCAACATGCCAGAAGCCAAGCTCGCCCGTGAAGCCGAGATGACCTACGCCACTGTGGCCATGGTCACGGATTATGACTGCTGGCACACCGAGCATGACAGCGTCACTGTTGAAGGCGTGGTAAAGGTCATGAAGGGGAATGCGGATAACGCCCGTCGCCTCGTGAAGGCTGTGATCCCCGTTCTGGGTCAGAAGCGCCCGCTTGATCTTTCCGCCGAGCGTGCGCTTGATTTTGCGATTATCACGGCACCTGAAAAGCGTGATCCGGCACTTGTCGCCAAACTGGATGCTGTTGCCGGTCGCGTTCTGAACAAAGCCTGAGTTGATTGCCGCCCGCGTAAAAACGGGTGGCAGTAGGGAAGGGCAGTCAGTGCCCTTCCTGCTTCTCGTCAATCTGAGCGTAGCCTGGCTGGCCCGCATCGGTGCTAGGGTCATCCAACAGTTCGCGTTCTTCCTTGCGATCCGCGACAGGGAAATGGCGATGGTCACCCTGATCCGTACTGCGTTCAGGAAATTCCCCGAGGTTTTCCTGTAAGCGCGGGTCTTCGATCTGAACATCTGCCAACTCTGGCGATGGCAGATCTTCAACAGGCGTGCCCTCTGGAACGCCCTTGATGGAGATCAGGTCCGTTGCTTTATCCAGATAGGCTTCAGGGCCGCCGTCTGGCTTGCCGTCAGCTTCCCACAGTAACTTGGCTTCGCGGCGGATTGCTGCGTCACGTTTTGGATCTGCTTCGAGTGGGTTGTTGCTCATGATCAGAACTCCTGAAGGGTTGGGCGCAGGACAATCTCGTTGATGTCCACGTCGTCAGGTTGTGAGATAGCGAAAGCGATGGCCCTCGCCACGGATTCCGCCGGAATTGCAATCTTGTAGAACGCTTCAACATGCTGACGACTTTCGCTGTCGCCGCTGCCCGCTTTGAGTTCGCTCTCCACTGCGCCCGGTTCGATAGACGTAACGCGAAACGCGTTGCCAGCCTCCTGCCGGAGGCCATCGCTAATGGCCCGCACGGCAAACTTCGTTCCTGAATAGACGGTGCCTCCAGGGGCGAAGACCTTGATCCCGGCAACCGAGGACAGGTTAATGACATGTCCCGATTTCTGACGCTCAAAGATCGGTAGTGCTGCGGCAATGCCGTAAAGAACGCCTTTGATGTTGATGTCGATCATCCGGTCCCATTCGTCGACCATCAGTCGTTTCATGGGGGCAATCGCCATAAGCCCGGCATTGTTCACGAGGACATCAAGACGTCCGAAGTCCTGCTCAACGGCTTTTACAACGTCGGCAACGTTCTGGCGGTTTGTGACATCCAGTGTGTAGGCCCGTGCAGTTTGGCCAAGTGCTTCGAGTTCGGAGACAATTTCGTCCAGTCGGTCCCGGCGCCGGGCGGCAATAGCAACGTAAGCCCCTCGTGCTGCGAGATAACGCGCGGTTGCTTCACCAAGGCCGCTGCTGCCGCCTGTAATGAGAACAATTTTTCCTGCAATGCCTTCCATGTCAGGCCTCACGCACGCTTGATGTGATGCTTCAGAAACGCAACGCTCCGGCTCCAGGCCAGATCACGGGCATCCTGATTGAAGCTGGAACGTTCGGGGCACCCAAAGCCATGTCCAGCCTGGTCATAGAGGAAGACCTCGACTTCCGGGCGGCTTGCGCGAATTTTCTGAACGTCGCCTGGCGGAATAGACGCATCTTCTCCACCAAAATGGAGCTGCGTCGGGCAATGCGGGGCTGTGTCACAATGGTTGGCAATACCGCCGCCATACCATCCCACGGCAGCATTAAAGTGGTGCGTCCGTGTCGCAGCCAGCCAGGCGATGAGGCCGCCCCAGCAGAAGCCGATAATCCCGACTGGGCGGTGACCATCATCCTGTCTCAGTTTCTGCGCGCAGGCTTCCAGATCCTGCTGGATCAGATCTGGCGAAATGCCACTTCGAAATTCCAGCCCTTCCTTTAGGCCAGTCTCGTTGTACGCCAGAACCGTATGGGGTTTAACGCGGTCAAAGAGGGCAGGGGCCAGAACATGGAAGCCCTGCTGAGCCAGATCAGAGCAGACGTCCCTGATGTGTCCGGTCAGGCCAAAAATTTCCTGCACGACGACAATGGAGCGTGCGGATTCGGGGGAGCCCGTCTCCCATGCCTCGAATTCGTGACCGTCTGCTGCCTTGAGGCGAATCATGCGGCCCTCGGTCTTTTCTTGGGAATGCTTGTGGTCCATTGATTTCTGTCCAGTCTCTGTAACGCCGGAAAGGCAGATGCCATGAGCGACGTCATCAATCTCCGTCGGGAACGCAAACGCCGCAAGTCCGCAGAGGATGCGAAGGAAGCTGAGACCAATCGTCGTCTTCATGGCAGAACGAAAGGTCAAAAAATGGCGGATATGCTGGAGAAAAGGCGTTCCGAGGCCCTGTTAGACGGAAAGAAAATTTTTTCTGCCGAGGGCGATGGTTCTTGACGAAAACGGGTGGCGGCACTACCTCTCTTGGCACTCTCGATATGGGAGTGCCAACTGCGCTGCAGTAATTGAGCGCGTAACCCGGCCGCGTCGCTTTGTAGAAGGGCACGGCCTAAAATGGAGCGATCCATGACGACATTTCGTCCCCTGCATGACCGCGTTGTAGTCCGCCGCCTGACCGGTGAAGAAAAGACCGCTGGCGGCATCATCATCCCTGACACCGCCAAGGACAAGCCGACCGAAGGCGAGATCGTTTCCGTAGGCCCGGGCGCCCGGAACGAGCAGGGCCAGATCGTGGCTCTCGACGTCAAGGCAGGCGACAAGGTGCTGTTCGGCAAGTGGTCCGGCACCGAGGTGAAGATCAACGGTGAAGAGCTGCTGATCATGAAAGAGAGCGACATCATGGGTGTGATCGGCTGAAAAGCCGTCCCCGTTTCCTCTCGTTAAAAACCTCAACAGGAGATTAAGAACATGGCTGCCAAGGAAGTTAAGTTTGGTGCCGACGCCCGCGACCGTATGCTGCGTGGCGTTGATATTCTTGCAAATGCCGTCAAGGTAACGCTGGGCCCGAAGGGTCGTAACGTTGTTCTCGACAAGAGCTTCGGCGCACCGCGCATCACCAAGGACGGTGTGTCTGTCGCCAAGGAAATCGAACTGGCTGACAAGTTCGAGAACATGGGCGCTCAGATGGTACGCGAAGTTGCGTCCCGTACGAACGACCTGGCTGGTGACGGCACGACGACGTCCACGGTTCTTGCTCAGGCAATCATCCGCGAAGGTGCCAAGGCTGTTGCCGCTGGCATGAACCCGATGGACCTGAAGCGCGGCATCGACAAGGCTGTCCTCGTCGTTGTTGAAGAGCTGAAGAAGAACAGCAAGAAGATGACCTCCCCGGAGGAAATCGCTCAGGTCGGTACGATCTCCTCCAACGGTGAGCGTGAAATCGGTGAGATGATCTCTTCTGCCATGCAGAAGGTCGGCTCCGAGGGCGTCATCACGGTTGAAGAAGCCAAGGGTCTGCACACGGAACTCGACGTTGTCGAGGGCATGCAGTTCGACCGCGGCTACATCTCCCCGTACTTCGTGACGAACCCGGAGAAGATGACGGCTGATCTCGATGCGCCGTACATCCTGATCCATGAAAAGAAGCTGTCTTCGCTTCAGCCGATGCTGCCGCTGCTCGAGAGCGTCGTACAGTCCGGTCGTCCGCTGATGATCATCGCTGAAGACGTCGATGGTGAAGCACTTGCCACGCTGGTCGTGAACAAGCTGCGTGGTGGCCTGAAGATCGCTGCCGTCAAGGCTCCGGGCTTCGGTGACCGTCGCAAGGCCATGCTGGAAGACATCGCGATCCTGACGGGTGGCCAGGTCATCTCCGAAGACATCGGGATCAAGCTGGAATCCGTTACCCTCGACATGCTGGGCCGCGCTAAGAAGGTTCACATCGAGAAGGAAAACACCACGATCGTTGAAGGCGCTGGCAACAGCGACGACATCAAGGGTCGTTGCAACCAGATCCGCGCTCAGGTTGAAGAAACAACCTCTGACTACGATCGTGAGAAGCTCCAGGAGCGTCTTGCAAAGCTGGCTGGTGGCGTTGCCGTCATCCGCGTCGGTGGCAGCAGTGAAGTTGAGGTGAAGGAGCGCAAGGATCGCGTTGACGACGCCCTGCACGCTACCCGCGCCGCTGTTGAAGAAGGCATTGTCCCGGGTGGTGGTACGGCTCTTGCCCGCGCTTCCGTTGCTCTGAAGGGTCTGACCTTCGATAACGACGATCAGCGTATCGGTGGCGAGATCGTTCGCAAGGCGCTTCAGACGCCGCTGCGTCAGATCGCTGAGAACGCTGGTGAAGACGGCGCCGTGATCGCTGGCAAGGTGCTCGAGAACGACACCTACAACTTCGGCTTTGATGCTCAGAACGCTGAGTACAAGGACCTGGTTGGCGCAGGTATCATCGACCCGACGAAGGTTGTTCGTACGGCTCTGCAGGATGCCGCTTCGGTTGGTGGTCTGCTGATCACGACGGAAGCCATGGTTGCCGAACGCCCTGAGAAGAAGGCTCCGGCTGCTCCAGGTGGCATGGGCGGCATGGGCGACATGGATTTCTGATCCAACGCTTCAGATTTCCCGGCTGTCAAAAGCCGGGGAGTGTGTCGAATAGATACAAAAAAGCCGTCTCACCTCAGGGTGGGGCGGTTTTTTTTTGACTTATTTTGATATGCGTCCGACACATATGTGACCCTTATGCAACGCTTGTCACAAAACCATCACGTAACAATCTAATGCGTTGGAAGTTGGGGTGACACTTTCGCAATGAAATGTCTAAAGGGCGTCACTGCCTTTAGAAGGATTTCGTTTCATTATGATCGTATCGCGTCGCAATACGTTACTTTGCGCATCGGTGCTGGGGATGGGGGCGCTTTCGAGCGTTGCTTATGCTGCAACCGAAAGCACTCACACCTCCTCACATGTGCGCCACAAGACTGTGACTCATAGTCCGGTGCGTTCTGCTGCGACGCCTGCAACAACCGCTCCGGCATCGCTGGCTCGTCCAGTCGCAGCTCCGCAGTTTGCTGCGCCTGTAGCGGTCAATCGATCTCACGCTGTTCGTTCCATTGATTCTGGAACGCAGGAGAGCGTGGTTGTTACCGGTTCGGCTTTGGGAACCTCAAACAACACCAACGCCAACCCGGTGCAGATCGTTACTTCTAAGCAAATCCAGCAGACGGGTGCGACAACACTTTCCGATTTTTTTCAGCGTCTGCCGTCGGTAGGCTCCAGCAGCCAGCAGAACACTGACACCAACGGTGGTGGTGGTGTCAGCTGCACGGATATTCGTAACCTTGGTACGAACCGCGTTCTCGTTCTGATCGACGGAAAGCGCGCCACGCTGAACAGTCAGACGTCATGTTTTGATATGAATGCTGTTCCCATCCAGCAGGTGGCGAGTGTCGAAATCCTGAAGGATGGTGGTTCAGAGCTTTATGGTGCGGACGCGGTGTCAGGCGTCATCAACATTAAGCTGCGTCACGATCTGGATACCGGCAACATCACGATACGCGGTGGAATCACGGGGCATGGTGATGCGCCGCAGGGCGTAATTTCCGGCTTTAAGGGGTTCAACTTCGACCACGGCAAGGGTAACGTCACCGTGTTCGGTCAATACATGACGCAAGGTGGGGTGCGTCAGCGCAACCGTTCCTGGTCACGAAATAACATCCAGATCGGAAATGATGCTGATCCTTCCCAGAACCGGTTTGGATCGAGCTACTCGCCATATGGCTCGTTCTTTGGTGCCGAAAATGCCTACCGGAGTGATCTGAACGGCAATCTGGTTCCGGGAACAAGGCGCTACAATTTTGCGCGCGACACATCCCTGACAAACAACCTTCAGGATGCCACCCTGAATGGTGACGCGCATTACGACGTTAACGAACATTTCTCGCTCTATTCGAATGTGATGTACTCACATTCGAACTCCATGACCAACATGGCAGCTGAGCCTGTGCAGGGTGGACTGTCTGCAACCGGGCCTTACCCGACGTCCGTCACCATCCCGTCGAACTACCCAGGCAACACGACGGGTGAGGATCTCCAGATGCTTCGCCGCTATAATGAGTGGGGCCCTCGTGAGACGCAGACAGCCAGCGACACGCTAACGGCCAAGGTTGGCGCACAGGGCGTGATCTACAAAGGCTGGAAATACGACATCTCGTATACGTATGGCTCAAATATGTATACCTACCAGCAGAGCAACATGGGCAGCTATCCGGCCCTGCTGAACAGCTATGGTCTGGAGCCGACGAACTTCGGCGATCCGGATTCTGGCATGACGTATAATTCCAATCTGTGTGCATCGACGCCGAATTGTGTGGCGGGAAGCCCATTCTCCTCGCTTTCCCCCGCTGCTGCACAGTACTCCAACCTTAATACCACGACGCATGGCCATTATCAGCTTCGTGATCTTAACCTGCGTATCCATAACGATCATGTCGTGAAGATGCCGTGGGCTAATGGTGGCGATGTCGGTATCGCGATGGGTATGGAGCATCGCGGCGAACAGCTGACCTATACACCGGACCCGGCTATCCAGGCAGGGACGGCGCTGACGAACCCGCAGGGCGTGACGTCAGGCGGTTTCAACGTGACGGAAGGTTACCTCGAAGGGAAGGCGCAGCTTCTCAAGAACGCTTTCCTCGCTAAAGATCTGACCGTTGACGCTCAGGGTCGCTATTCGTCCTACAACACGTTTGGAGGCGTCAAGAACTGGAAGGCTTCCATCGACTGGGCTCCGACGCGTGATATCCGTTTCCGCGGTACGATCGGAACCTCGTTCCGCCAGCCTAATGTTAATGAGCTTTACGGTGCGCAGGCCTTGAGCTACGAGACATCGCTTGATCCATGCGCTGGAGCCTCTAATCCGGTTGTCGTTGCCAGCTGCATGAGGGCAGGCGTGGCGAATCCTGCCACGTTTACACAGCAAGGTGCAGGGCAGGTGGCGACTATTCAGGGTGGTAATACAAAGCTACGCCCTGAAGCGGGCAGGACTTACACATTTGGTGCAGTTCTGACGCCGCGCTGGATCCCGAACCTGTCTACCTCGGTGACGTTCTGGCATTACAATGTCAGTTCTACGGTTGGCTCACTTTCAACGAACTATATTCTAAATAACTGTTACGACGGCTCCAATACTGCGCTTTGCAACTTGGTAAGTCGCTCAGCTAACGGACAGATTGCGCAGGTCATGGCTGTAGGTCAGAACCTGGGTACTATGAACACAAGTGGTATTGACTGGGATTTTGACTATCGGATCCGTCTGACAAGCATGGATTCCATTACGATTAGCAATAACTTGCAGAATCTGGTCAATTTCTCCCAGCAGCAGACGCCGGGCGGCCCGTATTATCACTACACCAACGCGATCTATTACCCGAACGGCACATCCAACCCGCGCTGGCGTGATTATGCCACCGCGACATGGCAGCATGGTCGGTTTTCGTTCACTTATATGGCAAACTACACCGGTGGCCTGCATTACAACGACACCTCGTCGTTCATGCAGATGTCTGATGGGTATGGTCGTGTAAAGGCACCCGCAATGGTGCAGCAGGACATTGCCCTCGGCTACCGCTACAACTCGTGGAACTTCACGGGGGGTATCAACAATATCACGGACAAGGCTCCGCCATTCTTCCCTGATGGCGCAACGAATACCGACGCTTCGACCTATTCGTCGTTCGTTATCGGACGTAATTTCTGGTTGCAGATCAGCAAAGACTTCTAAGTTCGACTGTCATTTGACCAAATGACAAAGCAAAACCCGCAGCTTCTTATGGGACTGCGGGTTTTTTCTTTTAGCGGTCTTTGAATCTTCTGCTTGTACTTTGTTCAAAAATGCGTGGTAGAAAAAATCGTTTAGGGCGCATCCAACCTTCTGCTCTTCCAGCAAAAGGCGGCTCTGTCTGGCCAAAATGGGGGAAGAATTTGAAGTGTGCCAGCTGCTGTGGCTACGGCGTCGTCTTCTCGGAAGACGGGCACTGAAACAGCTGGTTAGAAGAGCTGGAACTTCCTGTGCGGCATGAACCGCTGGTCTTCTGACTATCCGGTCACACTAGCAAAGCGGTGAAGTTTACATCGCCGTTCTCTATGTCACACTGTCGTTCGAAGAAGTTGGTAACGGAGGGGGCAGAAACTCCGCAATATCACTGATGGTCTCTGCTAGACTTAGCCGGCGGACCTCAACACCATTCGGGAAAGCTGAGAGCAGGCGAGACGGCATTCGGCGATCAAGCATCACGAAAACACCCCTGTCGTCGCCCCTCCGGATCAGGCGGCCGAAAGCCTGTCTTAAGCGCATTCTGGTAATGCGATCGTCATAATCACCAGGTCGTCCTTCAGAGAGAAGGCGGCGTCTCTCGCGATGCAGGATATCCGGGCGCGGCCATGGTGTCTTTTCAAACACCACCATGCGTAATGCTTCTCCCGGAACGTCCACACCATCCCGCATAGCATCGGTGCCCAATAAGCAACTGTGGGTTTCCGTGCGGAAGACATCGACGAGTGTCGCGTTGTCCATCGCATCAACATGCTGGGCATATACGGGGAAGCCCTGAGCCTCCAGCGGCTCGTTAATGCGACGATGGACCTCGCGAAGCCGACGGATTGCCGTGAAAAGCCCAAGAGCTCCCCCACCCGCTGCTTCGAATAGTGCTCGAAATGCATGGGCAAGAGACGCAATTTCGGCGGAAACGTCGGTCACAACATAAGCGCGTGTCTGCTTGGCGTAATCGAACGGGCTCATGAGCGAAGCGCGGATTGGTGGCTTCATGAAATGCGTGGCCCCAAGCCGCAGCTCGGCCGCGTGCCAGCTTTCTTCTCCATCTTCTGAGCCGGTCTGATCGCGTAAAGTGGCAGATGTCAAAAGCAGACCGTGAGCTGGGGTCTGAATAGTCGACGCAAATGGAATTGTCGGGTCCAACCAGTGACGATAGAGGCCAACGTCATGGTCCCCCTGCGCCCCACGTGTTCTGGGAAGACGTTCAGTCCGGATGAAATCAATATGGACGGGTGTCAGGTCAGGTTCAGGGGGCGTCTGAAGGGCATCCAGCATTCCGACCCAGCCTGTAACGCGGCTGATGGCGCGGCGATGCAAAGTCCGGATGAAAGCCTCGATCCGCTGGCGCGTGGGGGCTTCCATTTCCGGATCGTCTTCTACTGTTGCTTCAAGCCGTTTTGTCAGCTGGATCAGTGGGGTTTGAAGGCGCCGCAACGCTCTGGCCAAGTCCACTGCGCTCGTTTGCACTGTATCATTCGTGGGGTGCAGATCGCACTCGGTGGAGATGTATGTGGTGTCCTGTTGCGGGCCTTGGGTGCGTCGGGCTTTGAGTTGATGGTCGAGGGCCTGAAGAAACAGTTCGGCAGGGTTGTCCAGTTCCGGCTCGGGTGCCATGAGCGGGAGAAACGCGGGTGCTTCGTCTTCCTGAGGAACCGGCGCGTCCATTCCGTTTTTCAGTCTTACGCTCCAGCCCGGAGCTGGTAGCGCTCGCGCTGCTTGCAGCACGGCATGCAGTGGAGCGTCTATTGTCGGAATACGTTCAACCAGATCATCAAGGCGCCGCAGGAGTCCGCGTGCTCTGGATCGGCTTCCTTCTGCACCCAAGAGCCAGCGTCTGAGTTCGGCTGTTTCAAGCCCTGACAGAACCATGGCAAACGCGCTGTCTGCTGCTTCAGGGACGTGGTGTCCTTCATCGAAAACATATCGCGTTGGCGTCGCATCTTCATCGGGGAGGCCGGGGGGTGCGAGGGCAGTCCAGGCCGCCTGCGACATGACAAGCGCATGATTGGCGACGACAAGATCTGCCTGTCTGGCACGACGAATACCATGTTCCACGAAACAGGTTTGGTAATGCGGGCACGCAGCATGGATGCATTCGCCACGCCGGTCTGCCACACCGTGCAACGTACCCTGGCCGAAGAGATCGCCGAACCATCCCGGAAGGTCGCCGCCCATCAGATCACCGTCGCGGCTCGCTTCAGCCCATCGTGCGAGAAGACTGAGGGGTAGCAGGGCCGCTGCTCCGTCATTCCCCCGAGAGGTGGCGGCATTGAGCAGATCCTCCATATTCAGGAGGCACAGGTAGTTCTCACGTCCTTTGCGGACGACGACCTTTTGTCTCAGCGTTGCCTCATCGGGATAGAGACGATGAAGTTCCTGCTCGATCTGCCTTTGAAGATGTCGCGTGTAAGTGCTGACCCAGACGGCTCCATCATTCTGCTCGGCCCACAGGCTTGCAGGCGCAATATAGCCAAGGGTCTTTCCCGTGCCTGTTCCGGCTTCGGCAAGTACGACATTGGGTGATCCGAGCGTTTCCCGGGGCTCGAAAGCCGCAGTGGCAACAGACGCAAAGTCAGCCTGTCCGGGGCGTGCTTCTGCATTCTTGCCAAGGATCTGGCGTAGTCTTTCACGCGCGGCCTGCGGCGAAACGGGCTGGCTGCCGGGAGCCGGTCTGGGGGCTGTTTCCTCCCAGCGTGGCAGGCGGCGCCAGACGCGTACGGCATCATAAGGGTGCGCACTGCCCGGATCGGAGGCGGAGCCAATGGCATCGGCCACTTCGCCACTCCAGATCCAGCCGGCGCGCGTCAGCGGGAGCAGGAGGGCCCGTAAGCGCTTTCCTTCAGGAGTATCAGCTTTTTCCCGTAACTTGCCGAGAAGGGTCTCGCAGAGCAGCGGCAGGAGGTCCGCCGTAGTGATTTCTGGTGGCGTCAGTCCAAGTGCGATAGCCAGTCCACGCGGTGTGGGGGCGACGGTTGTGGCGGGACACACGAACAGAAACAGATCCAGAAGATCAAACCACGGGACGGGCTGGGACAGCGGCGTAAGATCGAGGGCGCGCAGGGCTGCTGGGCCATGAACAAGAAGCGGAGGAGGAAGTTGTGACAGCTTCTCCCGTACTTCGTCAGCGGGAAGATCCAGAAGCTCACCATCGGGTGTCAAAAGGGAGGACAGGCCTCGTCTCGCGACAAGAGCAGGTGCGTCAAACGGAGATGGGAAAGATGGCAAGCGCGGCATTGCGGTCAGTCTAACTGGAAGGATAGGAGCGAGCGAGTGCTTTAAGGAACAGACCGTGAAAGAACGAGGTTGCGTATGCTGTCATGTCACTGCCGGGAGGGTGTTGACACATTTCGTCATGGTTTGACGCCTGTGCAGAAACTTCGTTTGCTCTCGTACTGCTTGACCCGGGATACGTGTCTGCCTACGTTTTCCGGTAATCATGCACAATTCCAGAACACATAACATTCCGCCCCTCGCACCTGACGCGCCGTTGCCAAAGGCATGGCCGTTCGAAGAGGCAAAAAAAATTGCCGCGCATGTTGGCGCGCGCGACCCAAAAGTGCCTGCCCTGCTTGAGACGGGATATGGCCCGTCCGGGCTGCCGCACATCGGTACGTTTGGCGAAGTGGCCCGTACGACCTGGGTTCGGCAGGCTTTTGAGGCTCTGACAGGCCGTCCGACCCGCTTGCTCGCGTTCTCGGATGACATGGACGCCTTGCGCAAGGTTCCAACGAATGTGCCGCAGCAGGAACTGCTGGCAAAGCACCTGGGTCTGCCTCTGACCCGCGTTCCCGACCCTTTCGGTGAATACGAAAGTTTCGCTGCTCACAATAATGCCCGCCTGCGCCAGTTTCTTGACGGTTTCGGCTTCGACTACGAATTCGCGTCCGCGACGGACTATTATACGAGCGGGACATTTGATGCTGCACTTCAGCGGATGCTCGAAGTGCATGATGAAGTTGTTGCGACTATTATTCCGACACTTGGTCCGGAGCGCCGCGCGACTTACTCCCCTGTTCTGCCGATTCACCCTGAAACGGGGCAGGTGATGCAGGTCCCGATCATCAAGGTGGACCCGGATGCAGGTACAGTTGTCTGGAAGGACGAAGCCGGCAAGACGTTTGAAACATCCGTCTTTGGTGGACATGCCAAGATGCAGTGGAAGGCCGACTGGGCCATGCGCTGGTATGCTCTGGGTGTCGATTATGAAATGTCGGGCAAGGATCTGATTGATAGCGTGAAGCTGTCTTCGAAGATCTGCCGTATTCTGGGCAAGCAGCCGCCTGCCGGACTCACCTATGAACTGTTCCTTGATGCTCAGGGTCAGAAGATCAGCAAGTCCAAGGGCAATGGTCTGTCTGTCGAGGAGTGGCTGCGTTACGGCACGCCGGAAAGCCTCGGCCAGTATATGTATCAGCAGCCTACGCGTGCGAAGCGTCTGTTTTTTGACGTTATTCCCCGCGCAACGGACGACTACCTGACATTGGTTCAGAAGGCTGAGACGCAGGAACCGGTAGACCTGATGGCAAACCCGGTCTGGTTCATTCACGGTGGAACTGTACGCCCGGAAGATACCAGCCCGGTTTCCTACACAGCGCTGTTGAACCTCGCGAACGTGGCAAACGCAGACAATCCGGAGACACTCTGGAAATTCCTGCGTCGCTATGACGAGACGCTGTCGCCAGAAACGCATCCGTATGTCGACAAGCTCGTTCGTTGTGCTCTGACGTACTTCCAGGAGCAAGTGTACCCGAACAAGGTCTATCGTGATCCGTCCGAGACCGAACGAAAGGGGCTTGAAGACCTGGCTGTCGCTCTGGAACGGCTCCCTGTTCATACGTCTCCTGGCGATGTGCAGGATGTCGTGTTCGAGGTCGGCAAGCGCTACTTTGAGAAGTCTGAGCTGCGCTCCTGGTTCGGTTGCCTGTACGAAGTGCTGTTGGGTCAAAGCGAAGGCCCGCGCTTCGGCATTTTCGCGTCACTCTTCGGTTTGCCTGAGACTGTGGCCCTGATCCGGGGTGCACTGGCTCGCCCGGCTGCCGGGACCTCTCAGGTCTGACGTCGATGTGCCCGCCTCGGGAAGACGACTGGCAAAATGATGGGCTTGCTCTCGACGCGGACGACGAGAGCGGGCCTGTCAAAAGCCGCTGGAAATTACTGCTGACACGTGCTCCGGCAATTGTCGGGCTCGTGCTTTTGATTGCCGCTGTGGTGGTGATCTGGCGTGAGCTGCACAATCTTTCCCTGCGGGACATTGCCAGAAGTCTCAGCGATATTCCGGATGGTGCGCTTCTGGCGGGAGCCGGGGCGACGCTTCTGTCGTATTTTATTCTATCGTTTTATGATCGCTTGGCCTGTCTGCATGTCCGGGCCAATGTGTCGTTCAAGCGCTCATCTTTTGCGGCGTTCTGCTCTTACGTCCTCTCGCATAACCTTGGCTGTGCAGCGATTTCGGGTGCTGCGGTGCGGTTTCGGCTTTATCGGAGCTGGGGTGTCGCCCCTGCGGATATTGCCCAGATCATTGCCTTCTGCTCAGCAACCTATCTGCTGGGAACCCTCGCCTTGGTCGGAAGCATTCTGACCATTGAGCCGCATGCCATTCCGGTTCTGTCCCATCTGCCCGCTTTTCTGCTGCGGCTGGCTGGTCTTGGATGCTGGGGTATTCTGGCTGCGTATGTCGTTTTCTCTCGTATTCGTCGACATGTAAAAATCTGGCGTTACGAGATTGAAATTCCCAGCACGGGTATAGCAATCGCGCAGATTGCAGTCAGTGCCGCTGACATGGCTGCCACCGCTCTGATTGCTTACAGTGTGCTGCCGCCGTTGCCTCCGGAAGCCCATTTTGGCTTCGGGACATTCCTTGCCATTTATATCGCGTCTTACACAGCAGGGCTGGTTGCTAGCGTTCCGGGAGGGCTGGGCGTTTTTGACAGTGCCATGCTTCTGGCATTGCGGCCATATCTTCCGGTCCCGGAAATTATGGGCGCGATCCTCGTTTTCCGCCTGTTTTACTACATTATTCCGCTGGTCATGGCGGGTCTGATGTTTGCCGGGCATGAACTGTTCCTGCGTGGAGAGCAGGCATTGGTTTCTGCTGGGCAGGCACCAAGGCGTATCCGTCCGAGCCAAGTGGTTCGGGAGTCTGAAGCGGACTTCTCTGTCACCATTGCAACCAGCGTTCAGGCTGTAGCCGGAATTCTTCTCGTCTTTTATGCGCTGGTCGCTGAACTGCCACCTTTGCGGACGTCACTCGGTGCTGCGGTTTCGCAGATTGCAGACTTGTTCCTTACCGTATCGGGCGTTGCTCTTGTTGGGCTGGCTCTAGGGCTTTCCCAGCGCGTCGCTCTTGCATGGAAGGTTTCTCTGGGCGTTCTGGGTGCATCGGTTGTCTTGCTGGTGCTTCGTCATGCGCCATGGGAAGCTCCGGTAGCGCTGGGCCTTGTCATGCTACTGATCGCACCGTTCCGGAATTGCTACTACCGTAGAGCGCACCTTCTCGTAGCTCCGTTGACGCCAGCCATGCTGGCGCCAATGTCTTTGTGGGCGCTAGGCCTTGTTGGCGTAGGTTGGGTTGCTGTGCAGCGGCATCTGGGTCCAATCTGGTGGCGCTCCATGATTTATGACGCGCACACGGCGATCGGGCGGTGGTTTCTTGGGCTGTCTGCGCTTTGCGGTCTGTTTGCGCTTTGGGTGGGAATGCGGAGAACACGCATTCGTTTTGAGGCTTGGAATGCGGAGAACGAAAGCCATTATCGAAGCCTGTCTCATGCTTTGCAGGAACTTGGACCGCATCGCCCGAGTGGCTTGCTGCATGACGAAGCAGGCCGAGCCGCCATTCCATTTTTCCGTACAGGTCAGTTCATTATTGGCCTCGGCGATCCGGCAGGAGCCGAGCGTAACTGTATTGCGGCTATCTGGCGGCTAAGGGATCTGGCACGTCAGGAAGGCCGAAAACTTGCATTTGTGCGTGTTGGCCAGTCTCTGATGGCGGTTTATAATGACCTGGGTCTTACGGTCTGTCTGGAAGGGCGGGCAGGGACGATCTGCTGTTTTTCCGAGGACTATCGCATGATCCGGGCTTTCCTCATGGGAGAAGAGCGGCGGGCTCGTAAGAAGCGGGCGTCGTGTCGTCCAGATGTTGCATCAGGCACCACAGGTTCATGAGCCTCCCTCCCAGTCTGGGTAATGCGGTCAATAGTTGGCTGATTGCATTTCCAGCACTGTTTTCGATCATCAATCCCCTTGGTGCGTCTTTGATTTTCGCTCAGGCGACAGAGGGGCGGACACGCAAAGAGGTTATCGAACTGGCGCGGCTTGTCGCGCTGAATTCTCTGGCGATCCTCCTGGTGTCCATCTGGTTTGGCAGCTGGATTCTGAGTTTCTTTGGCATCAGTATGAATGCCCTGCGCATTACTGGCGGTCTTGTTGTGGCCTCGCGCGCGTGGGTCATGCTGCAGCAGCCGGAGACAAGTGAAGCCCGGAAAGAAAAGCAGGCTCTTCAGGGTGGTCGAACCGTTGCTGCGCCTGATCTCAAAGAACGCGCTTTCTTTCCGCTGGCCATGCCATTCACCGTGGGGCCAGGGAGCATCTCCGTAGCAATCGCTCTGAGCTCTTCATGCCCGCCGCATATGCCTGCGCCGGATTATTATATGGGCGTATCAGCAGCGGCGACTGCCATGGGCATCGTCGTTGCCATCGCGTATGCCTATGCGGAGCGGATCGTTTCGATGCTTGGTATCACTGGCGCGCGGATTGTCAGTCGTTTGGCCGCGCTTATTCTTCTGGCTATCGGAATCCAGATTTTCATCTCAGGCGTACAGGGCGTTCTTGTTGATACTTTACGTCTGGCTCGACACTGATATTTCAATCGGAACTGAGTATCTTCTGGACCTGTTCCCGAAGGGCAGGGATGACTTCTTCCTGAAACCAGGGCGCCCTTTTTTCCCAAACACCCGTTCTCCATGATGGGTGAGGCAGTGGAAAATAATTCTCAGGCAGATAATGGCGAAAATTCCTGACACGCTCCGTGACTGACCCGCGACCCAAGACGTGATGCTGGGAATAACTGCCAACCAATAATGTAAGGCGGAGAGCGGGCATCAGGGACAAAACCCGCTTCCTCCAGATTGGTGCGCATTCCGGGCGCGGCGGGCAGTCTCCTCCTTTAGGGAGTCTCCCCGGATAACAAAGTCCCATAGGCAAAATTGCGACTTGCCGAGTATCGTAAAATACCTCTTCCGAGAGGCCGAGCCATTCTCTGAGGCGAACTCCGGACGGATCCTTGAAGGATGTGTTGCTGAGGTGAGCTTTGGTTCCAGGCGCCTGGCTCGCGATCAGAAGCCTGGAGGTCGCTGAAACATGGATCAGCGGGCGTGCGCCAAGTGGAAGGTGCTCCTCACAGACTTGGCACGAACGGACCTCGCGGACTAGGGCTGTGAGACGATCTTGTGTCGTTGGGCTGGAAATCATTCATCCTCAGGAAGAAGTGGCATTTCAGGGTGCCAGGCATATTCGGCCTGCGCGACATAGACGTGCTGGTCGTAACCGCGGAGACTCTCAAAGAGCGTAACGTGCTCGACAGGCATTGGCTTACTTCTGAAGAGATTATGTCTCTGAACCCAGCGAGCTGCGTCAGCTCTCTGCGTTGTTGCGAGATGGCCGAGAGTGACGCTGGGTTGGAAGCGGCGTTTGGCAGGCGCGCATCCTGCTTTTCGGAGTGTTTTTTCCACTTGTGCCTGAAGCGTCTCCAGAGCGGCAGATCGTTCGATGCCGATTGTCAGGCTGTCAGCTGTCATGCCCTCTCGCAGCCCGGCACCCGAAAACGAGATATCGAACGGCTTCCAGGATAGTCGGGAAAGGGCGAGATCGATCTCGCCCATCACATAGCGATCGGTAATTTCACCAATGAAGCGCAACGCCAGATGGTAATTTTCCGAAGGCACCCATTGCACGCCAGGGAGCGTTCCACGGAGGAGAGCAAGCGCTTCGCGCTGGGAGGGGGAGAGGTCGAGTGCGACAAAAAGTCTCAAGAGGCTCGTTTCCCGAGGAAATGAAACACAGATATGAAGGGTCTTCTTGACCGTACAGTGAAAAGCCCCACATTCAGGGAAAGTACGAGCGAGCTTGTAAGGTTCGTCAAGCGCCCTTTTTAAAAGGGCCTTTTACTGGAAAAGGTGTCATGGCTTTTAATTCCAACTTCGGCAGGGCCGGCACTCAGGCAGGCGCAGGCAGTCTCGATGCCGGTCTCCGCGCCTATATGTGCCGCGTCTTCAACTGGATGGCGATTGGCCTCGTTGTCACGGGGCTCGTTGCTTATGGCGTGGCGGAAACCTCTCTGCGCACGCTGTTCTTTCACATTGCAGAAACTTCAAGCGGCGCATTTGTGCTGCGGCCCACATTCCTGGGCGGCATCATGATCTTCGCGCCTCTGGCGTTCGTGATGGTCCTGTCCTTCGGGATCAACCGGCTGTCGCGCCCCGCAGTGCAGGCGATCTTCCTACTCTTCAGTGCGACGATGGGGGCCAGTATGGCCAGCTTGCTGCTGAGTTATACGGGTGTTTCCGTCGCACGGACGTTCTTCATCAGTGCGGCAATGTTCGGCGGTATGGCTCTGTGGGGATACACCACGGGGGCGAACCTTCTTCGACTCGGTTCCTTCCTGTTCATGGGCCTGATTGGCCTCATGATCGCGATGGTTGTGAACATCTTCCTGCACAGTGCACCGCTGGCAATGCTCGTTTCTCTAATCGGAGTTGCGCTTTTTACAGGTCTTGCGGCTTACGATACCCAGCGTATCAAGATTAACTACCAGCAATATATGTCGTTTGCGTCTTCGGATGATATTGCTCGACTAAGCATTTACGATGCGCTGTCGATGTATCTCAATTTCGTGAACCTCTTTCAGTTTCTTATTCAGTTCACGGGTGTACGCTCCAGTAATAGCGACTGACAGTACATTAGCGTTACTCGAAAGTTTCCAGAGGGAGCGACAGTCAATGTCGCTCCCTTTCTTGTTTGCGGACTAAAAAGGTCTTGAATTATTTCCGTCTCATTCGGGAAGGTTTACATTAAAAAATTGTAACTTTATCGTTTAATGAAAGCGGTAATGAAATCAAATGTGGCGAAAAACAGCCATTTGCAGGGGAGAGAGGGTCATGCCCCATCCCTCACGAAATCCGTGATAAGCCTTGTCTTCCGGGCGATTCAGGCAGAAAAAACCTGAGGAACCGGGACAGTCGTGTCCCATGCTGAATGAATTTCAGGATCGGATCTTTGATCCGGTTCCTGACGTCAGGATACGAACGAGAAAGGCAGCAGACTATGGCAGCGTTCGGCAGCTCTGATGCGGCCCTTATCGTGTCAAACCGTTTCCCGGCGAATACTCCATGCCGGAACGGATGATGAAAGCAGGACCGATGAAAAAACTCTGGCGATATCTCCCAGCGTTGCCGGCGCTGATGCTATCGGGTTGCACGGTTGATCTGCTTCAGCCGCGCGGTCCGATCGCAGAAATGAACCGCGATGTTATGGTGGCAGAATTTGTCATCATGATGTTTGTTGTGGTTCCGACCTGTATCGCAACGCTTTACTTTGCTTGGAAGTATCGTGCTTCCAACACCCAGGCCGAGTATCTGCCGACCTGGGATCACTCAACGAAGATTGAGTATGTTATCTGGGGCGTACCTTCCCTGATCATTATCGCTCTTGGCGCGATCAGCTGGTACAGCACCCACGCTTACGACCCGTACCGCCCAATCCAGACGGCTGATAATGTTAAGCCGCTGAACGTTCAGGTGGTCTCTCTCGACTGGAAATGGCTGTTCATCTATCCGGATCTGGGGATCGCAACGATCAACCAGCTGGATGTCCCGACGAACACGCCGCTGAACTTCCAGATCACCTCTGACACCGTCATGACGTCTTTCTTCATCCCGCGTCTGGGATCGATGATCTACTCCATGCCAGGTCAGCAGACGCAGCTGCATCTTCTTGCAACTGAGTCCGGTGATTATCTGGGTGAAGCTTCCCAGTTCAGTGGTCGCGGTTTCTCTGACATGAAGTTCCGCACCCTCGCCATGGCGCCTGAAGAATTCAGCGCCTGGGTCGAGAAGGTGAAGAGCGGCAGCGAAAACCTCGATGACACGACATATCCGAAGTATTCCGCCCCGCAGGAAGCTGCGCCGGTTCAGTACTTCGCGCATGTCCAGCCGGATCTCTTCGACGGCATCGTCGCCAAGTACAACAATGGCATGATGGTTGAGAAGACGACGGGCAAGGTCATGCATATGCAGTCCGCTTCCAGCGCTGCACCGTCCGACACTGGCATGAAGGAATAACCGACAGATGCTCGGAAAACTCTCCCTTTCAGCCATACCTTTCGATGTGCCGATTCTTGTCGGCACATTCCTGGGTGTGGCTGTCATCGGCCTTGCCGTGCTGGGTGCCGTTACTTACTTCGGTAAGTGGGGTTACCTGTGGCGTGAATGGCTGACGACAGTCGACCATAAGCGCCTTGCCGTGATGTATATCATCCTGGCAATTGTCATGCTGTTCCGCGGTTTCGCGGACGCCATCATGATGCGTACCCAGCTTGCGCTGGCCTATGCCGGTAACCCTGGTTACCTTCCGCCACACCACTACGACCAGATCTTCTCCGCTCACGGCACGATCATGATTTTCTTCATGGCCATGGCGTTCATGACGGGGCTGCTCAACCTGGTGGTGCCTCTCCAGATCGGTGCGCGCGACGTTGCGTTCCCGTTCCTGAACTCGCTCAGCTTCTATATGACGCTGGTCGGCGCCCTTCTGATCAATCTTTCACTGTTCATCGGTGAGTTTGCTCAGTGCGGTTGGCTGGTTTACCCGCCTCTGTCCGAGATGCAGTTCAGCCCGGGCGTCGGCGTTGACTACTACATCTGGGCCGTTCAGATTTCCGGTGTCGGAACGCTTCTGACGGGCGTGAACTTCTTCACGACCATCGTTAAGATGCGTGCTCCTGGCATGGGCTGGATGCAGATGCCGGTCTTCACTTGGACAGCGTTCTGCACGACCGTGCTGATCATGGTGTCCTTCCCGGTTCTGACGGTTACGCTGGCACTGCTCAGCCTCGACCGTTACCTCGGCATGCACTTCTTCACGAACGATGCCGGCGGCAACGTCATGCTGTATCTGAGCATGATCTGGACCTGGGGCCATCCGGAAGTTTACATCCTGGTCATCCCGGCCTTCGGTGTTTTCTCTGAAGTTACCTCAACGTTCTCCCGCAAGCCGCTCTTCGGCTACAACACGATGGTTTACGCTACGTGCTCCATCATGGTGCTGTCGTTCGTCGTGTGGGTGCATCACTTCTTCACCATGGGCGCAGGCGCCAACGTCAATACCTTCTTCGGTATCATGACGATGGTTATCGCAGTCCCGACTGGCGTGAAGATCTTCAACTGGCTGTTCACCATGTATAAGGGACGTGTTGAATTCACGGCTCCGATGTACTGGACGATCGGCTTCATGATCACCTTCTCCATCGGTGGCATGACGGGCGTCATGATGGCCATGCCGGCCGCTGACTGGATCCTTCACAACTCCCTGTTCCTCATTGCCCACTTCCACAACGTCATCATCGGCGGCGTGTATTTCGGTTACATTGCAGGTATGGGCTTCTGGTTCCCGAAGGCTTTCGGCTTCAAGCTGAACGAAGCCTGGGGCAAGCGCGCGTTCTGGTGCTGGTTCGTTGGCTTCTATCTTGCCTTCGTTCCGCTGTATGTCCTCGGTCTCGAAGGCATGACGCGTCGTATGAACCACTACGACAATCCGGACTGGCGTCCGTGGCTGCTGATTGCAGAAGCTGGTGCGGTTGTTATCGCTCTGGGTATCGTCTGCCAGCTCACGCAGCTTTACGTCTCCATCCGTGACCGTAACCTGCCGGAAAACCTCGACCTGACGGGCGATCCATGGGGTGGCCGTACGCTGGAGTGGTCCATTTCTTCTCCGCCGCCGGCTTATAACTTCGCAGTGATCCCGGACATTCACGGTCTGGACACGTTCCACACCGAGAAGCAGCTTGGCCGTCGTGCACACAACAAGCCGCTTGCTCCGATCCACATGCCGAAGAACACCGCTGCTGGTGCCTTCATCGGTGCGTTCGCCTTCATCTTAGGCTTCGGTGCAATCTGGTACATCTGGTGGATGGCTGGTCTTGGTCTGATCGGTATCGCTGTCACCATGATCATGCGCAGTGCAAACCGTGATATCGACTACTACGTCCCTGTCAGCGAAATCGAGCACAACGAGGAAGTTTATTCCCGTCGTATCGCCGCTGCTCAGGCAGCAGAGTAAGGGGGGCATAGCTAATGGCTCACGAAGCAACCATGTCGCCTCTGGCACACGCTGACGGTCACGACCACGAGCATCACCACGAGAGCCCGAACGTCTTCGGTTTCTGGCTCTACCTGATGACCGACTGCATTCTCTTCGGGTCGATCTTTGCTGCTTTCGCAGTCCTCCGGAACCAGTACGCCGGAGGCCCTTCGGGGAAAGAACTGTTCGATCTGACGAATGTCGGGATTGAGACGGCTATCCTGCTGTTCTCGTCCATCACCTACGGCTTTGCCTCGCTTAGTGCGCTGGCAAAGAACAAGGGGATGGTTCTTCTGTGGCTCGCCGTGACGTTCGTTCTGGGTCTGTCTTTCGTTGGTCTTGAGGTGACTGAGTTCACCCACATGATCGCAGAAGGAAATGGTCCTGACCGTTCTGCATTCCTCTCCGCGTTCTTCACGCTGGTTGGAACGCACGGTCTGCACGTCACCTGCGGTCTGATCTGGATGGCAGTTCTGATGGTCCAGATGATGGGCCCGCAGGATCTGTCTCCGCGGATGATGGACAAGCTGACTTGCCTCAGCCTGTTCTGGCACTTTCTGGACATCGTCTGGATCTGTGTTTTCTCCTTCGTCTATCTCGCAGGTGTGATGTAATGGCCCAGGCACATACAACCCACGATGGTAGCCACGGCTCCTATCAGTCTTACATCATCGGGTTCGTTCTTGCGGTCGTCCTGACTGTTGCGTCTTTCGCAGCAGTCATGACACACGCACTGGCCCCGGGGATGGCACTTGCAGCTCTTGGTGTTCTTGCGGTCGTTCAGATCGTGGTTCACCTGGTGTTCTTCCTTCACCTGAACACCAGCAATGAGCAGAGCTGGAACCTGATGTGCTTCATCTTTGCAGCAGCATCGGTCATCGTCATTGTCGGCGGTACGCTGTTCATCATGCATGACACGGCCATCAACATGATGTCCCGCTAAGATCCTTCAAAGGATCACGGCAGGAAAGGCTGGCGGGAGAAAACCTGCCAGCCTTTTTTAATGCCTGCTTTCTGGCTCGGAAGGGCCCTGCTGCATTCTACGTCTTTGCAGTCGCAGGCTGAGCAGTAGCGCAATAAAAAAGCCCGGCACTATGGCCGGGCTTGATGTCTTTAAGGCAAAGAGGTCTCAGTCCTTGTGAGGAGCCTCTGACAGCATTGCTGCCTTGCCGGGCTTGTCCTTCCACTCTTCCGCATCGGCCGGCTGCTCGCCCTTGCGGGTGATGTTCGGCCACTGGGCGGCAAGACGGGAGTTGATCTCGATCCAGGGAGCTGCACGGTTGTCGCTGTCCGGGAAGATGGCTTCTGCCGGGCACTCAGGTTCGCAAACGCCGCAGTCAATGCATTCGTCCGGATTGATGACGAGGAAATTTTCTCCGGCATAGAAGCAGTCTACGGGGCAAACTTCCACGCAGTCCATGAACTTGCACTTGATGCAGTTTTCCGTGACCACATAGCTCATTGGTGTCTCCGATCCTCATTCGGGCCCGGCTGTGCGGCCCAATTTCATATTGTGCGGGATGATATGCGAAGGATTGGCCTAGGAAGCAAGCTTCTTAGGCTCTTCTTTCACGATCTCGTATAGCTGGGATGCTTCTTTCGCGGGGCCGCGCCTCTCTCCAAGGTCCAGAACGCGCCAGACACGGACGTCTTCCCCTGGGCTGAGAGGGGGGAGGGTAACCACATCTCCTACTCTCAACTTGGCATGTGGCTTGCTGGTCGGCTGTCTGTTCACCCGGATGCGCCCTTTGCCGACAATGGTAGCACAGAGCGGGCGTGTCTTGGCGACACGGGCGTAATACAGCCACTGATCCAAACGCTGATAGGCATCACTCATGGGGCGGCACGATCTCTCAGAATGGCCAAAGCGGCGAAAGGGCTGTCTGGTCGGACAATGGGGCGTCTTGCGTTGCTGGCCGCTCCTGACGGTCTGGACTTTCTGCGTGTTGCTTGATTGCGGCGGTCAGCCAGAAGCATCAGTGGTGCAGGTGGCCCAGCATGCGTTTGGCTGGGAGAGCACGGTGGTTTGTGGGCAACGCCAAGGGCGCCAAGAACCTCTGGAAGAAGGTCGGCTTTGAGTCCAAGGCGTGAGGCGAGACCGACAGGAGCGGGATGATCCCGCTTGCGGGTCAATTGCTCCAGCTCTTTAACAATACGTTCGGCGATATCGAGTCTAACCCCTGTCTTGGCTGCCTGCAGCCAGCCTGGAACGCCTTCCACCATATGCCATGGCAACGAGACACGACCGGCTGGCGGAGGCATCAGGGGAAGGCCAAGGCGAAGTTGTGTGAGAAGTGTCAGAAGGGCCGATGCTCGTGGACGCAGAAGTGCGGGACAGAAAACGGCAAAACGACCCACTTCCACGCCGAGCTTCCGCAAGGCGCGTTGAGCTGGTGGCGGAAGGGACTGATCTGACGGCAGGACAGAAGAGATACCGCCATCTTCATGCAATCGATGAAGAATGCCTCTGAGTTGAGGCTGATCCGTTACGGCGCTCTGCGCTTTGTAGAGAACGGAGAGATCCCGTTGAAGCGTGCTGTCCACATATCGGAGAAGGCGCTGCTCAACCTGAATTCGCTGATTGGTGTCAGTGAACTCAGCGGAAAACAATCTGACGGCTGGCTGCAGAAACGTTTTTCCAGCCGTCAAACGGCCGAGGGGAATGTTGTCCCACGATAGAATGCCGGTTTCTGTTTCAAGGGACAGAGCACTATCTGGCGTTTCTTGAAAAAGGCGGACCCGACGTGGAATTTCCTGCAGAAGAGCTTTGCGCCCGGCTTTGAGAACGATCTGATGATCAGGCCCGTTTGTGGTGTCTGTTTGGAGAGAAAAGCCACGGATCTTGCCGATGCTGTGGCCTTCAACAATGACCTCTCCGTCTGCGGTGACGGCGGACAGGAGATTGCGATCTGTCTCAGCATCCAGCCGGCGAAGCAGAGACGTGGCGCGCCGGTCTACAAAGCGGGACGTCAGGCGCTCATGCAGCGCGTCTGAAAGCAGGTCTTCTACTTCCCGGGCGCGTTGTTGCCAGACAGATGAGTGACGGCTCCATTCTGTTCTGGCGGCCACATAAGAGCAGACCCGTACGCCCGTCAGGCGATGCATCAGGGTATCAATGTCGCCTTCGGTGCGCGCGAAACCCTTGATGTGTCCTTCCATCCAGTTTGCCGGAACAGCGCCATCTTTGAGGATATGCAGGAACAGGCGTGCGCAGAGCCGTGTATGGCTGTCATCGCCAAGTTTGCGAAAATCGGGGATCTGGCAGACTTCCCAGAGAAGAGACGTCGCACGCTTTCCTTTGGCGACCTCCCGAATTTCCGGGTCAAGTATCAGGGATTCAAGGGTCACAACGTCAGACGCAACGCGGCCTGCCATCAGGCCGCGGGAGGGCGGCGCGACCGTAAGGCTGGCGAGAAGAGCCCGGGGATTGCTGAAATCCAGTGCGTGATTGCGCCAGTAGAGCCGTTGAATCGGATCGAAGCGGTGCTGTTCCACGGCATCTATGGTTGCGGCAGACATGGGCGGACAATCAGCCGTAGTGCCAAATGTACCGTCCTTCATGCCCCGACCTGCTCGGCCGGCAATCTGTGCTATTTCCTGCGGGAAGAGCGGGCGGGGTGTTGTGCCGTCAAATTTGGAAAGCTGGGCAAGCGCAACATGGTCCACATCCATGTTTAACCCCATCCCGATGGCATCGGTGGCCACCAGGTAATCGACTTCCCGGTTCTGGTAGAGCTCGATCTGGGCGTTTCGCGTCCGCGGGCTGAGTTGCCCCATGATGACGGCACAACCACCTCTTCGGCGCCGTATGACTTCGGCCAGAGCATAAACTTCTGACATCGAGAAAGCCACAATGGCTGATCGGGGCGGAAGGCGAGAAAGCTTGGTTGGTCCGGTGCTGACGAGACTCGACAGGCGTGTGCGTGTGTCGATTTCGATTCCGGGCACCAGTTTTTGCAGCAGGGGGCGAATTGTTTCCGCACCCAGGAAGAGTGTCTCTACGGTTCCCCGGGCGTGAAGAAGGCGATCCGTAAAGATGTGTCCACGGTCCGGGTCAGACGCGAGCTGGATCTCATCGACAGCGACGAACTCGGCTTTTCGGTCCAGTGGCATAGCTTCGACCGTGCAGGAGAACCATCGCGCACCTGGAGGAACAATTTTTTCCTCACCTGTTATAAGGGCGACGAAACGCTCCCCTTTGGCCGCGACCAGACGTTCGTAGTTTTCGCGCGCAAGAAGGCGCAACGGAAAACCGATGATGCCGGAGGAATGAGCCATCATGCGAGTCAGGGCATAGTGCGTCTTGCCCGTATTGGTTGGGCCAAGTGCCGCACGGACGCTTGCTGGCATGATATGATGAGCGGAATGGTTACCGCGGTGTGCACCCTTCATGTGTGAATGGTCGGGTGCCTGCGGAACAAAAGCAAGCGTTCGAGCCAAAAGGTTCGATCTTTTAAGGAAAGAGGTTCATGAGTTCTCACATCCAGCTCCCTTTTGTTTCCGCCAGCGAGGCTCCAACACCCCGCGTTGTACATCTGGTGAAAGCACAGGATGCCAAGACGATTGCCGGTCTCTTGGGAGAGCACGCGTCTTTTCTGACGGCGCAGGGGTTCAAGGCAAAAGATGGCGCTTTTACGCTTCTGCCCGGTGACGGTGGGGCGGGAGCGGCTCTACTCTGCGTCGATGAGGGGCGCCTGAATGACCCGACAGCCTTTGGTGTGCTGGGAACGGTTCTTCCGGAGGGTGACTGGAGCCTTCTGCCGCACGGGATGGAAAGCGCCGTTCAGGAAACTGCTCTTCTCGGGTTCGCCATGGGAACATATCAATATCGTGTTGGGGTCGTGCGGTCATTCACCACGCGATTGGTTGTTCCGGACGACGCGGCTACCGTTATTGCCTATGCGAAAGCAAACTGGTTTGGCAGGGATCTGATCAATACGCCCGCCAATCTGCTTGGCCCGCAAGATTTGGCCCTGTCGGCTTATCGGGCTTTAGAAAATCGTGGAGCAGACGTTCGTATTGTTGAGGGCGATGACCTGAAGGCCGCATATCCATGTTTGGCAGAGGTAGGTGAGGGGTCTGAACGCAAGCCTGCTGTCGTCGTTGCTCGCTGGAAAGCCCGTGAAGGCGCGCCACGTCTGTCTCTTGTTGGGAAGGGCGTGTGCTTCGATACGGGGGGATACGACCTGAAGCCCGCAGCAGGCATGCTGCGTATGAAAAAAGACATGGGTGGTGCGGCCCTGCTTCTGGCCGTCATGTGCGCGGCGATTGATCTGCAACTGGATGTGGATCTGGAACTGCGTCTGGGATGTGTGGAGAACAGTGTGTCTGGCCATGCCATGCGCCCCGGCGATGTTCTGCGGACGCGAAGCGGAAAAACGGTCGAGATTGGCAACACGGATGCAGAGGGGCGTCTGGTGTTGTGCGATTTGATAACGGAAGCCGCTGAATCTGCCCCAGATTACATTGTGGACGCTGCAACCCTGACCGGCGCTGCGCGCGTAGCTCTCGGTCCAGACCTTCCAGCGGTGTTTAGCAACAGTGATGAACTGGCTCAATTACTGCTCGAATCGGGCTCAGATACTGCTGATGCTTTGTGGAGATTGCCACTCTGGCATGGCTATGACGCATGGCTAGATAGTAAAATAGCCGACGTCGGAAATATAACATCCAAACCAATGGCTGGCTCTATTACAGCGGCTCTCTACCTTCAGCGCTTCGTCCCGGAGGGGCAAAAGTGGCTGCATATAGACACTTACGCGTGGAATGACGCCAATTCTCCAGGGCGGCCAGAGGGTGGCGAGACGCTGGCACTTCGTGCGCTTCTTAAAATGATAACAAACATTCGCAGGTCTTCGTGAAGTGAAGAACCTGACGGGAAGGTGATCCTTAACGAACCGTAATATGATTGTCTTAAAACTATGGGGTGTAAATCTGCTTCTGATAGGGCATACGGCCTTCCATGTTCGAAAGCTGCTAGCCGCAGCATAAATCGTTTTGAAACCCGCATACTTGCGGATGCGTTTCAAAACACCAGATGTAGAAGACCAATGCTCAATCCCATGATGGGGTGAGCCACAGATGTAACCCCTCGGGCCGGCAAGGCTCGATTGTTCTTTTTCCTGTTGCCCAATCGGGCAACAGGGAGGGCAGACCGTTAAGGAGAGAGAAATGCCTCAGGCTAACAACGACCAGATGCTTCACCTTCTGTGCGACACCATCGTCTCCATGGTGCGCCGTGATGGTCCTGATCTGTCTGCCCGCCAGCTCGCTGTGTTCCTGACCTGCTACCTGCGTGACGGTGCACACACCGTTCGTGGTCTGGCTTCGGAGCTCAAGGTGTCCAAGCCTGCCATTACACGCGCTCTGGACCGTCTGGGTGAGCTGGATCTGGCACGTCGTAAGGTTGATCCGCTGGATCGTCGTTCCGTACTCGTGCAGCGCACGCTGAAGGGTTCTTCCTTCCTGCGTGAGATGCGCGCTGTCATGGCTGAAGCTTCTGGTACCCGTCCGGTTCGTGCAGAGCGCGCAGCTGCTTCTGTCGAGCGTATCAGCACACGTCGCGCTGGCTGATTACCAACGATCCTGCACGCGGGCTCTGGCTCGCGTGCAGATATATCCTGTCCAGCAAAGCTGAGGCAGAAGAATGAGCAGGGCAATTACAAGCCACTCATTGGCCAGACAGGCCGCTGCACCCCACAGTGCAAATCCCCAATAGACAGTCGTTACAAGCGGCATTGGCAGTCCTGAGCGGATTGCGAGCTGATAAAGATGCCCACGGTGGGCCTCGGCCAGTCGATCGCCTGCGCGGGCGCGGCGAGCCAGCGTAAAGAGGACATCCCACAGCACGCCTGAAAGCACTGCGAGTACGATGAGCGCCGAAGTATGAAGAGGCTGCATGGCCCCCCAGGCGATGACAAGCGCTCCTGCCTGACTGCCAACATCTCCCATAAAAATGCGGGCTTTGGGAAAATTCCATGGCAGAAATGCTGCAAGGCACACCGCGAACAGCACGAAAATAACTGGCTGTATCCCTGCTGACGCCAGAAGGGCCGCGGCAATCATCATCGTGCCTGAGGCTAACCCGTTAATCCCGTCGATAAAGTTGAGGGCATTGGTGATAAACACGGCCCCCAGGATGAAAATCCCCATCATTGGCAGAGATGCGCCTGTTCCAGCCGCGGCCAAAAAGGCGGCTATGAACTGTGCACCAAGCTTGTAACGCGCCCTGAAAGAATACAGATCGTCCAGCCAGGAAACGGCAGCGAGTAGAATAACGCCGGCCAGCATCCCGATGACGGACGGATTTAGGATGGGCTGCCCTTTGAGAAACAGGCTTGGTAACGCGCAGAGCAGAAAAGCTCCGATAATGCCGATGCCTCCGCCTTTGGGTGTTGGCCGCGTATGGGAGCTGCGGTGCACGGGAGTGTCCATAATTCCGGCCTGAATCATTAGGACGACCAGGACCGTGCACAGGACTGCGGCACACAAGTCCAGCAGGGTAAGACCGGAGAGAAAGGACGACAAAGAAAAGGGCATGGACGGACTTTATGGGAACAGTGGTTTTGGCGTTATAAGGGAGACGTGAAAGTCACACCATCTTCTGGCCCTCAGTTTCCGGCCCCGTCTAGCGCTATCAGCCGTACAGGTCGCACGACCGCACAGGCGAGACGCATCGCTCTCAATGTTCTTCTGGATGGAGTCGTGTCCGCAGCGGCAGCCCCTGTGGCACGTTGGCTGGCTGACCCTCATGGAGGACTGCTTCATCCGCTCTGGTTTGTAGCAGGGGGGGGGATTACGCTTCTGGTCAGTGGGCTGCCTTTTCGTATGGCACAGCAATACTGGCGGTTTTCTGGTCTTTCTGATCTTTTCAACATTGCCTGCGCTTCCGTTGTCAGTGCGACACTATTTTCAGCCTTGCTACATTTGGCTGGCTATCCACTTCCAAGTACGACCTTTCCGGTCATCCATGCGCTGGTTCTCCTGACATGCCTGGGCGCTCTGCGTATGTTCTGGCGGCTGACAGCGCGTCGTCGCCTTATGGTCGCTGAGCGTGAGCGCGTGCTGTTACTCGGTGCTGATCACGAAGCGGATCTTTTCATTCGCGCAATGGAGCGGGATCATCAGGCGGGGCGTCGCGTTGTCGGGCTTCTAACAGGGGGGACGCAGCAGGCAGGGCGACGCATTCACAGTTGTCCCATTCTTGGAACGATTGATGAAACGCCTGAAATTCTGAAGCAGATGTCAGCCTCGGGGCGCCTGCCGGATACGTTGGTTATCACCACGTCCGAACTGCGGGGCGCTCCGTTGTCCCGTATCCTCGAAGTGGCGCGTGAGTATGGTGTTGATGTTCAGAGAACGCCCTCTCTGACTGATCTGAAGCCTGCAGACAGTGTTGAGCTTCGTCCCGTCGCCATTGAAGATCTGTTGAACAGACCTCCGGTAGCGTTGAATAGCGAAGGGATGAGCCGCCTGATCGCCGGTCAGGTCATCGCTGTAACGGGGGCTGGCGGCAGCATTGGATCTGAACTGGCGCGACAGATTGCTTCGTTCAGGCCTGCTGCCATTCTTCTGATTGAGAACAGTGAGTATGCGCTGTGGCAGATCAATCTGGATCTTTCAGAGCGATATCCTGCGGTTCAGCGGCATCAGATTATTGCTGATGTGCGTGATCGCGGCAGGATCTCCGAAATTTTCATGGAATACCGTCCAGCACTTATTTTCCATGCCGCCGCGCTCAAGCATGTACCGATCGTGGAATCAAATCCGATCGAGGGTGTTCTGACCAACGTCGTGGGCACCCGCATTGTTCTGGACGAGGCCGAGCGTTCAGGTGCGCAGGCGATGGTGATGATTTCGACGGACAAGGCCGTTAACCCCTCCAGCCTCATGGGGGCAAGCAAACGCTGCGCTGAGGTCTATGGACAGGCGCTCGATATGCGTGCGCGTGCTGGTAAAGGCGGTTTGCGGTGTGTGACCGTGCGTTTTGGGAATGTCCTGGGGTCTACAGGGTCTGTCGTCCCCCTGTTTCGCCGCCAGCTTGAACATGGCGGCCCGCTGACCGTAACCCACCCGGACATGACCCGTTACTTCATGACGATCCCTGAAGCGGTGGGGCTGGTGCTTCAGGCTGCCGTCCGTGGCACTCAAGCTGCTTGCGGGGAAGATACAACGGATCAGCGTCTCCGGCAGGGCGGCATTTTCGTTCTGGATATGGGCGATCCGGTCAGGATCATGGATCTTGCCTGTCAGATGATCCGTCTGGCTGGCCTCAAACCGGAAACAGACGTGGAAATCCAGATTACGGGCCTGCGCCCTGGCGAGAAGCTTTTTGAAGAGCTGTTTCATGGCCGGGAAGCCCCAGTGCCGACAGATGCGCCAGGTCTGAGAATGGCGTCTCCCCGGACAGTGGATTTCAATATCGCGACTGATGCCATGAATGCGCTGGAAGCGGCGTGCCACCGCGAAGATCTTTCAGCTGTCATGGAAATATTTCACCGGTTAGTGCCGGAATTCAACCATAACCGGGATGGAAAGGCGCCGTCTGCGGTCGCGCTTTCACAGCCTGATGCGGAGGTCACTGCATGATTACCCCGATAGCCTTCCTGGATCTGCCCAAACAGCAGGCTCGTCTGAAAGACGCGATCAAGAGCCGTGTTGACGCAGTGTTTGAGCATTGTCGCTTTGTCATGGGCCCCGAGGTCGAGGAACTTGAGCAGCGGCTGGCCGAGTTCGGGGGCGCGAAATATGCTGTTGGCGTCTCTTCGGGCACCGATGCACTTCTGATGGTTTTGATGGCAGAAGAGATCGGACCGGGCGATGCGGTCTTTCTGCCAGCCTTCACCTATACGGCGACGGCTGAAGTTGTCCTCCTTTTGGGCGCAACACCCGTTTTCGTTGATGTGGAACCAGATACGTTCCAGATCAGTCTGACGTCTCTCGCGGAGCGGCTGGCCGCTGTGCGGAATGCTGGGGAACTGGAACCGCGAGCTCTGATCGGGGTGGATCTTTTCGGTCAGCCTGCGCCGTGGGATGAACTGAAAATTTTTTCTGCTCAGGAAGGTCTGACGCTCATTGCGGACTGCGCGCAGTCTTTCGGGGCGTCTTATCACGGGCGCCGTCTGGGGCACGAGGCGCGTGCTACAACGCTATCATTTTTCCCGTCCAAGCCTCTCGGCGGCTACGGAGACGGCGGCGCTATTCTGACGGATGATGAGGACCTTGCCACCCTCTATCGTTCCCTGCGAACGCATGGTGAGGGCAAGACGCGCTACGAAGTGGAGCGCATTGGCATCAACGGTCGACTGGACACGATTCAGGCGGCTGTTCTTCTGGCGAAACTGGATGCTTTTGAAGATGAGCTGACCAAGCGCGAAGCCATTGCCTGCGCTTATGACAGCGCCATGCCGCAAGGTATTCAAGCACCTGTGCGGGTGTCTGACAGCAAAAGTGCCTGGGCGATCTACAGCGTGTTGCTACCGGATGCGGCGAAACGAGATTCTCTTCAGGCGCACCTGAAAGCCGCAGGTGTCTCGACGGCAGTCTATTACCCGAAACCGCTTCACCATCAGCCGGCTTACAGCGAGCATCATGACGGAGCTGCTCTTCCAGTCTCAGAAGGTCTGGGAGCGCGCATTTTGGCGCTGCCCATCCAGCCAGAGCTGACGGATGAAGAAGTGAGTCGTATTACGGAAGCCCTGAAAAGCTGGGCAGGAGACACATTATGAGGCGCGAACAGAAGCTGCTGCTGGCTTTTTGTGCACTGGTTTTTATTCCTGTTGGTATTGTCTGGTTCGTTGCCTGGCCGCTGATCCACGCCTGGAAGTTTCCCCCTGTGACGGAAGGCAAGATTATTGCACCTGTCAGCCGGGATCTGAGTGCTGCTGAAGTGCAGGACATCAACCTGTGGCTTCAGTCGCACACGACGGCCTGGGGCCCCAGTGGGGAACGTCCGCCTTCGAAGGGGGAAGTTATTCTGCGCATGAATAACGCAGACAATCATCCGGTCATCATTTCCATCTGGAAGCATAAGCATCAAGCGGACATCGTCGGCGTGCAGCTTGAGGACGATGGCCCCTACCGCATGAACGCCTTTGAAGACGCGTCTCTCACGGCGCTCCAGCCAGCAGAGTTGCAGCCTCACGGATAAAGCTGAATACTTCAGGACTGAAGGGCGCCTGTCGTTCAGGTGTCTGCCAGTCCTGCATGTCTTCGTACATTGTACCCGTCTTGCGCCAGAGTTCCGGGCCCACGGCATCTTGCAAAGGCTTCTGAAGTTCCAGCCATTCCTTTGCGAGCCTTTGCGCCTCTGGGGCAGATGGAGCGACCGAGCGGGCAAGAGCATCTTCACAGCGCACGATAAGTCGTTCCCAGAGAACCTGATAGGATGTTCTGTCTCCAGTTGGGAAGTGACGATCCATCTGCGTCTGCCATGCCATCTGTTCTTCGGCAGTAAAGTATTTTTCAAAAACGGGCTGAATGTTTTCCCGTTCTAGAATGGCTTCTCCTTCTCGCAGCAGAAGGCAAAACGCCACCAGATCCATCGGGCCATCGTAAATCTGGCTCTCCGAACCAGAGAGTTGGTCAGAGATTAGATGATGGGTGGTGCGGAGTTGGGAAATTGTTCTTTCTAATACTGTCTTACGTGCTGAGAGCAGGGAAAGTTGGGTCTCTATGATATCTTTTGGGGATGCCGGCTTCAGTTCCAGGGAGCGGATCTCAGCGAGACTGAATCCCATCCGCTTTAAAAGAAAAATGCGTGCCAGCGTGCTGATTGCCTGGAGCGTGTAAACGCGTCTGCCATTTTCAGCCCGGCCTGGCTTGATGAGTCCCAAAGCTTCGAAATGTCGAAGTGTCCGGGGTGTTGTTGCGCTGGCTTTGGCAAGTTCGCCAATGGTCAGGGTCTTTGCAGTCATTGATCTTCCTCCTGACGCATCATCTGCAATGATGACGTTACGTCAGGAGCAAGCGAAATATTCAGTCTTTCCGCGCTTCGTCTTCGGAAATCTCGCCGACGTCGCGACGGGTCTGCTCTTCGTCATCGAGAGGGGCAGTTGCCTTGTCTCCCATAGCCAGCAGGGCTGCCGTGATTGGGGACGCCAGGATCAGGCCCGGAATGCCAAGAATGGTGCTGAAAACCGTCTGGGACAGAATAGCAACGGCAGGTGGCATATGGACCGCGCGGCGCTGGATAAGCGGTGCGAGGACGTTGCCTTCGAAGAACTGGATGACGCTGTAAAGGATCGCCACGAACAGGGCTTCCTGGCTCCCCATGGAGAGACCTAGCAGCACGGCCGGAACAGCACCCAGAATGGCACCGATATAGGGAATGAAGTTGCAGATGCCGGCAACGACACCCAGCGCCAGCGCGAGAGGAACGCCAATTAATGACAGGCCAATGCCGGAGAGAATGCCTACGACAAGCATGTCGAGTGCCTGACCGGCTGTCCATGCCCAGAGCGTAGTTCCAGCGGCCATGAGCAGTTCACGCGCCGATGCACGGTGTTGGGAAGGAACGAGGCGCAGGAAGCCGTCAATGTAAATTGCAGGCGACAGGGCAAAGTACAGGCCGGCAATCAGAATGACAGCCAGTGTACCCAATACACCAAAGGCACTGCTGAGAATGCCGGTCACGGATCCTGCGAGACCCGAGCCTAGTGACCCAAGGCTGCCAGACGTTGCATCGTTTCCGCCTACGGCCGTTGGTAGGTGATCCAGAACGAGTTGGCCCAGAGTGGAGCCTGAAAGATGCGATTTCAGATCGCCGGACTGCTGGACAAGTGCCTGTTTGAGGCGAATGAACTGGTCCCCGATCGCCGGGCCGCTGCTCCAGACAAGGCCTGCCATTGCAAGCAGGATAACCACTGTGACAAGAGCAACAGCGCCCTGATAAGGAATGAACGAGACGTGGCGCCGCACGATCCGGGCGAGGCCGTGCAGGACGACAGCCATCAGCGCGGATGCAAAGACAACTGCCAGCACATCCTTCATCAGCCAGACGGCCAACAGGATCAGTGTCACAGTCAGGGCGATCCGTAGAAGGCTGGCAATCTTGGAAAGTTCGCGCGCGCGCGGTTCCTTCTCGTCTCGGTCCTTCGGGTCGGAAAACGAAATGGGCATCAGCCGGTCCATCCTGAATCTGTAAGCCGGTGTTGGCTTATGGACTTCGGGAAGGCGGGTCAATCGGCTGATGTCGTCTAACGATACTCTCCCGGAGTGCTGATGGCGGTGAAAGCAAGCTTCAGCAGGCTACCTGACGGTGCAGATCGATCCGCAGCCCTGTCAGGCCGAAGCCTCTTCCAGTTCTGCCTGCGCTTCGAGCCAAAGCTCCTCCGTTTGCTCCTGCGTCGTGTTCAAAGCCGAGAGATGCGCGTTCAGAGACGCGATTTCGCCGGGATTCCCTGACTGATAGAGCTCCGGATCGGCAAGCTTGGCTTCGATTTTCTCTTTTTCCCGATTGATCTGAGCGAGCTTCGCTTCGGCATCACGAATTTTCCGGCGGAGAGGGGCCAGCGCTCGTGTGAGCTCCTTGCGGTCAATTTTCTTCTGGGGAGCTGTCGCCTGAGACGCTTCCTGAGAGGCCGGGCGATTGGCGTTTCTGTTCCGCTCCGTATTTTCCGCTCTGGCCTTGCGAGCACGTTCGACCAGCCATGCCTTGTATTCCGCCATGTCACCGTCAAACGGCGCAATGGTCCCGTCTTCAACCAGCCAGAACCGATCCGCCACGGATTCCACCAGATGGCTGTCATGGCTGATGAGGATTACCGCGCCCTCGAATTCGGAAAGGGCACGGATCAGGGCATCGCGTGCGTCAAGATCAAGATGGTTGGTTGGCTCATCGAGGATGAGAAGATGCGGGGCGTCACGCGTGGAGAGCGCGAGAAGAAGGCGTGCTTTTTCCCCGCCGGACAATTCTGAAACACGGGTTTCAGCGCGATTAACATCAAGTCCGAAGCGCGCGAGCTGCGAGCGTACGGCAACCGGCGTCGCGTCAGGCATGGCGCGGGCCATGTGATCGATCGGTGTTTCAGACAGGACAAGTTCATCGGCCTGATGCTGCGCGAAATAGCCGATCTTGAGCTTTGGCGAGTGATTGTAAGATCCCGCCATGGGATCAAGACGTCCGGCCAGTAGCTTGGCAAATGTGGACTTGCCGCGCCCGTTCTGGCCCAGAAGCGCGATTCGGTCTTCCATATCGAGCCGCTGGTTCAGCCCTTTGAGAACCACCCGTCCGTCATACCCTAGACTGACATTGTCGAGGGTGATCATCGGTGGGGGAAGGGGCTGCGGTTCCGGGAATGAAAAGCGCGTCGGCGTGTCTTCCACCACGCTATCAATCTGCGGAAGGCGCTCAAGCGCTTTCAGGCGGGCCTGAGCCTGTTTGGCTTTCGTGGCTTTCGCGCGGAAGCGATCGACGAAGGACTGCATATGCGCACGCTGTGTTGCAATGCGCTCAGCCATACGGTTTTGCTGAAGGGCCTGTTCTGTCCGGATGCGCACGAAGTTGTCGTAGCCGCCGGGCGTCAGGCTGAGTTTCTGATGATCCAGATGAGCAATGGCATCGACTGTATTGTCGAGAAGTGATCGGTCATGGCTGACGATCAGAGCCGCACCAGGGAATTTTGCGAGCCAGGATTCGAGCCAGAGGGTGGCTTCGATATCAAGATGGTTGGTGGGCTCATCCAGCAGAAGGAGATCGGGGCTGAGGAAGAGGGCCGTCGCCAGCGAGACACGCATTCTCCAGCCGCCTGAGAAGTCCGAGACCGAGCGAAGCTGCGCGTCCTGATCGAAGCCCAGCCCCGACAGGATGGCACCGGCACGGGCCGGGGCGGTGTAGGCGTCAATGGCAATCAGGCGCTCATGCACATCTGCGATACGGGCAGGGTCCGTGGCCGTCTCGGCTTCGGCAAGGAGGGCCGCGCGCTCGATATCGCCTTCCAGCACCGTGTCGATCAGCGAGGTGTCACCAGATGGTGTTTCCTGCTTCACGCGGCCCATTGTGGCCCGATTTGCAAGCGTGATGGTGCCCCCATCCGGGGCAATATCCCCTGCAATCGCGCCAAGAAGTGTTGATTTTCCAGCCCCATTTTTTCCGATGAGGCCAATTTTCCGACCGGGGTCGACTGTCAGCGATGCGCCATCCAGCAGGGTACGGCCGGCGATGCGGAGAGTCAGGTCAGTGATGGTGAGCAGGCTCACGGGCGCCTCGATCAGTCGGGAAGAGTGAAAAAACCGCGACAGACCTATCAGGAACTACGAATTTGCTCTAGTGGAACGGCGGGATTTACCCCTTTGTCCAACAGGAGAAGAAAGATGGCTCTCGAGCGCACGCTTTCAATCATCAAGCCCGACGCCACAAAGCGTAACCTGACCGGCAAGATCAATGCCGTGTTCGAGGAAGCCGGTCTGCGCATCGTTGCTCAGAAGCGCATCCAGCTAACCGAGAAGCAGGCTGGCGCTTTCTACGCAGTTCACAAGGAGCGTCCGTTCTACGGCAGCCTCGTGTCCTCCATGCTCGCTGAGCCGGTTGTCGTGCAGGTTCTGCAGGCTGAGAACGCTGTTGCAAAGCACCGTGAAGTCATGGGCGCAACGAACCCGGCTGATGCAGCTGAGGGCACCGTGCGTAAGCTTTATGCTGAAAGCATCGAAGCAAACTCCGTGCACGGTTCTGACAGCCTTGAGAACGCGAAGAACGAGATCGCTTTCTTCTTCGCTGAGACAGAAATCCTGCCGTAAGGTCTGGGTTCTGCCAATGGAGAGCCGCAGGTTCTGTGGCTCTCCATTTCCAATGATTTGGGACGGTATCTGAACGCCCCGACTGGTCAGCCTTCACACGTTCCCGGTTCCGCTGTCATCCAGGCCCACTCTGCGGCATGATGACGGAAGAGAGGCATGGTTCGATCTGTGGGCAACGACGCTACAACTTCTTTCCTTTACAAATATCCGCTGGCTATTGTCTGGGGACTTCTGGTCTCTGCCTGCCTGATGTTTCTGGTGATCGCGACCCCGCCATTACAGGTCGCAGATGAGCCAAATCATTTTCAGAGAGCCATACAGATCTCTCAGGGACAGTTGATCGGCCATCGTTTCAGTGCCTCTGATAGCGGTGGTGTCATTCCTGAAGACAGCGTTGTATTCGCTTACAGATATGATGATCTCAAAGGTCGATATGAACGGAAAGTAGACTGGAACCGTATCTTCGGCAGCGCACCGTTAAGCTGGAAAAGTCCGAAGCGGGAAGCAGGCTTTCCAAACACGGTGATCTATTCTCCGATCTTTTATTTTCCATCAGTGGTGGGGATTGAAGTCGGCAAAAGACTTCATGAAGATATTTTAAAGTCTTTTTATCTGGCGCGCCTGTCCAGCGCCGTCTTTTGCGTACTTGCCGGAATGTTCGCCCTTGCGATTGTCCGTCAGGGACGACTGATTATTGCAGCATTTCTCTCAATGCCTATGTCGCTGTCGTTGTTCGCATCCTGCTCTCAGGATGGGCCTTTGATCACAGCCTGTGCAGTCTGTACGGCTCTCATGACGCGATTAAATGATGATTTCTGCAAGAACAGATGGTTCTGGCCGACACTCGCGCTTCTGATGGGATGCATTATTGCATCCAAGCCACCTTATATTCTCATCGCGTTTCTACCGCTGATCATTGCTCCATGGGCAGCCTGGCGCTCGGCTGCGGGTGCGTGTGTGTTTGCCGCCCTTGCTGCTCTGGCATGGTCGGTTATGGGTGTTCGCTCAACGAAGATCCCTTTTCGCTCAGCAGATGGCGTTGATGCGGCGCGTCAGCTACATTTCGTTCTTTCTCACCCGTTCAAAACAATCACAGTACTTCTGCACACATTCAGGGTTTCTGTTCATTCCTTGATGGGCCAGTTTGTCGGTGTTCTGGGATGGCTTGATGCACGACTTCCAGACTGGTTCTACCAGTTCGAAGTCATGTTTTTCATTCTCGTAGGTATTTTCTCTTGCCTTTACCTGACAAGAAAAATTGGAAGAGACGAGCTACTGAGAAAGGCGCTCATATTTTGTGTGTCCATTGGGACTGTCAGCGCTGTCAGCCTTTCTCTCTATCTTATCTGGACCCCCGTCGGTGACAGTTATATTGGTGGCCTTCAGGGAAGATATTATATCCCCGCTGCAATTTTCTCAGTACTGATCTTTCCTTTCGCATCAACGCCCCATTTTCTGTCTGTTGCTAAAGCAAAGGCCGTTGAAATCGGGCTTCTTACGGTGGGGTTATGGGTAGGATTTGGCGCTATCGTTCAGACGATACTGGCGCGGTATTGGTAATTGCCGTGACCATTTAATAGTGAGGGGACGGTTTCCGCGAAAGAAGTAGCCGACCCCTTGGATTTCTATGCGTTAATTCCAAAGACGCGCATAAATGCCGGTTGCTTCAATGCAGACATGCGCAACGCAAACGAAATAGGCGCTTAATAGGCTCGCACACATCGTTTGATACGTCTTGTTCTGGCGCGGCAGGAACAACAGAACGCCACTCAGAATAGCAGCGCAGCTTATATAAAAATAACGTCCCTGAAGGCCGCTGACAGTGTCCTCTCCAAGGTGAGAGAACCCAACGTAGAATGCCAGAATGGTTAAGAGAGAATAAAGCGCACCAAGCGCAATCAGGATTGCTCCGGATCGTGGACTAGCAATGGGTCGTTTATCAGCGAGAGCCAACAGAACAATCAGAGCTATAGCTACATACCCAGTGCCTTCACCAATCTTGAAGAAAAGTGGCACTGGGCCGCCGCCAAAACGTCCCCATGCGTCCTCCCACCACCAGTGCGAGCCAACACGGTAAGTTTCAGCGATTTCCCGAACAAAAGACCATGGGTGCTTCAGCATGGTCAGGATCTGGACTTTAGGATCTCCTCCCGTATTCCAGTAATGCGCAGGAGTGAATGGGTAAATTCCGTTCCAGACAACGGCGGAGACAAGGCTCAATCCAACGACCGTCATACAGAATTGGATATATTTTCTCTGGGTCGGAAAGGAGTTCGTTGGCACAAGAAAGCAGCCGAGACTTAGAAAGCTGCAGGTTAATTTGAAAAGCCCCAGCGGAGCGGCCAAGGCGATAATCAGCCGGATCCAGATTTTCCGGTCTTCGGGAGGGGCCATCCGGGCCCGTAGGCAGCAGGCGAGGAACAGCATTGATCCCAGATTGGTGACAGGATCGGCGCTATATGTTGTCGCCAGATGGAGGCTTGTTGGCGTGGTCATCAGGGCAAGGACGGCCAATCGTCCTACGGGCAGCACCGCAAGGACGAGTGCGAGCATCCCGATGTATCCAAGCAGGTTCCCTAAACGACCAGCGTAATATCTTGTATCCACGCCGCCATGTCCGGCATTGGCGATTATCATGGCGGTGGCTGAGGGAATATACATCAGTGGGGAATATGAAGCGGTCGAGGGGAAATGAACGACTTCCCGGTCTCTTTTGGCGTTCTCCAGATCCTTTGCGATCTGCGCAGCGACATTGCTGTCAGAAGGCTTATGCTGGTCCCGGTTTGCATTGAAATAGCGCACCCAGGTCAGCATACTGGTGTCGAGTCCACCCCCGAACATATGCCCCGAATAACGCTGTGCCAGAAGATTTCCCTGAGCGATCTGTTGCGCGCGGTAAAAATGGAATTCTTCATCTACGCCGCTAACAGGCGTGACGCGGTACACAAGAAAAACGCCGATAACAGCAATTGCGAGAAGATAAGCGAGTTCAAGAAGCCGCAGGTTTGTTTTGCAGAACGCAAAAAATGACGAAACGGACTTCATATCAGTGCTTATTTCCTTGTTGGGGCACATGACCGACTGTCATCTGGGCTCATATGCACCCACTCAGAGTAAGGCAATCCGCAAATTATAAAACTGAGTTTTGGAAGTGCTGAGCGTTTTTGCGGTCATTATCGGCAGGGCATTAACTGAGAGGTGTCTTTAGTACACAGTGCTCAGATAAAATGAGGAGCGGGATGAAAGAAGAAATTTCTGTTCATCCCGCCGTCTGCTTACTGTCTGTTGATGTAGTTCTGTAGAACCGAAGGATACAGGACATGTTCCTGTTCCAGTACGCGTGCAGCAAGTGCATCGGGTGTGTCACTCTTCAGAACCGGCACACGCGCTTGTCCAAGAATAGGCCCTTCATCCACGCCCGCAGTCACAAGGTGGACAGTACAACCGTGCTCGGTTGCGCCGGCAGCAATGGCAGCCTCATGTGTGTGCAGGCCCGGAAATGCGGGCAAGAGGCTCGGGTGGATGTTGAGCATCCGGCCATCCCAGGCGTTGACGAGATAAGGCGTCAGGACACGCATATATCCGGCAAGGCAGACGAGCCGAGCTCCGGAAGCGCGGATGGCGGCGTCCACCTTGCGTTCATGAGCTTCGCGGTCTTTCCCGAATGCCTTGTGGTCAATGGCCGCCGTCTGAAGACCGGCCGCGCGGGCGACCTCCAGACCAGCCGCATCCGGCTTGTTGCTGAGCACGAGTACGATCCGAGCCGGAAAATCCGGCCTTTCACAGGCCTCGATCAGTGCACCCATGTTGCTGCCACGCCCGCTGATAAGCACAGCGATGGGCGTCTTCTGCATCATGCGAAGGAGACCGGTGCGGTCAGGGCATAAGCCTCGTCGGAACGGACAACTTCACCGATCTGGAAAGCGCTTTCTCCACGGGCTTCCAGTTCAGCCAGAACGCGCTCTGGCTCAGGGGTGACGAGAACCATGCCAATGCCACAGTTAAAGACACGGAGCATTTCATCAGCTGAAACATTTCCGGTTTCTGCCATCCAGCGGAATACGGAAGGAACGACCCACGACGAACCGTCAATGCGAACGCCCAGACCTTCCGGAAGGACGCGCGGCAGATTGCCTGGCAGGCCGCCGCCGGTAATGTGCGCGCAGCCATGGAGCAGGCCCTTGGCGTGCAGATCCAGCACGCTGCGAACATAGAGCTTCGTGGGTGTCAGCAGGGCTTCGGCGAGTGTGTGCCCCTCAGAGAAGGGAGCCGGATCGTTCCAGCCGAGGCCTGAACGGCGGACAACTTCCCGAACCAGAGAAAAGCCATTCGAGTGAACGCCTGAGGAGGGCATTCCGATCAGTGCGTCGCCTTCGCGGATGCCTGCGGGAAGGAGAGCGCCGCGTTCTGCCGCGCCGACACTGAAGCCGGCGAGATCATAATGTCCCGGTGCATACATGCCCGGCATTTCTGCAGTTTCGCCACCGACCAACGCACAGCCGGACTCTGCGCAGGCATGGGCGATGCCCTTCACGACCGTTGAGGCATCTTCAATGGAGAGTTTGCCGGTCGCCAGATAGTCGAGGAAGAACAGCGGGGTTGCGCCTTGAACGACCAGATCGTTTACGCACATGGCCACGAGATCAATTCCGACCTCATCATGCTTTCCGGCTTCGATCGCGACCATGAGTTTCGTGCCCACGCCGTCTGTGCAACTGACAAGGACCGGATCGGTGAAACCGGCAGCCTTCAGATCAAACAGGGCACCGAAGCCGCCCAGTCCGCCCATAGTGCCAGGACGGTTCGTGGCTTTGGCTGCGGGCTTGATGGCATCGACCAGGGCATCGCCTGCTGCAATGTCTACACCAGCCTGTGCATAGCTGGCGCCCTGTGAGGTGTCGGGCTGATCGGTCATGATGAAGCTTCCCGCTGGTTGACGTGACGCCGTTCTAGAGCATCCTGCACGCGGGCGGAACGCTTGAATTGAAGGCGTAACGGCATGAAAAGGGATGAGGGATGACAAAACAGGACGGACAGGAAGGGCACGCCATAAGCGATGCCGGACCTCAGATGGCCTTTCCTCTGCGTCGTCCGACCGCGATGACAGCTGAACGCTTCATCACGAGCCCTTCAAATGCGCCTGCGCGCGCGTGGCTTTCACGCAAAGTGTGGCCTGATGGCCGATTGTGGCTCTGGGGGCCAGCGGGCACGGGAAAAACCCATCTGTTGTCTGTCTGGGCGCAGGAGCACGATGCGACCATTTTGGATGCGCGCCTGTTTTCTCACGCCTCTTCGGGAGGGCGTATTCGCGTAAGGGGAAATCTTGCGATTGATAATGCCGATTCGCCGGGGGATGAGGCGACCATGCTCCACCTGTTGAATGACGCGCTGACGCAGGGGGACCGGGTGTTGATGGTCGGGCGCCTTCCACCGTCACGCAGCCATGTCTCCCTGCCAGATCTGGGAAGCCGGCTCCGTGCGACCGCAACGACGGCCACGGGAGAGCCGGAAGATGATCTGCGGGCAACGTTGCTGCTTTCTCTTCTGGCGGATCGTCAGCTCGTTGTTTCGCAGTCCGTTACGGAATGGCTTTGGCGTCATCTGCCGCGCACGGGAAATGCTCTGGTTTCGGCGGTTGAGCGGCTGGATGATGCGGCTCTTGCCCGTGGAACCGCAATTACACGGGCGCTGGCGCGAGAAATGCTTCCCGATCTTCTGATGCCTGATATGTCAGAGGAATGACATAAAACCTACGTTTGACACACTTCTCCCAAGCCTTGATCTTAAACGGGTTTTGGTTCGAGCTTCCCGGAAGAGACCATCGTGACGACTGAAAATAATAAGCCAACTCCCCGTCGACGTTCGCGTAACCAGCCGCGCGAAGGGAATCTGACGCCAGCCGCAACCCGGGCCCGGCGGCGCAGAATGGTTGTTCCGACAGCTGAAGACTATGCTGACATGCCAACATCCCCAGCGCGGTTCATCAACCGGGAGCTTTCCTGGCTCGACTTTAATCAACGCGTCATCGAAGAAGCCGAAAGTTCGCGCAATCCGCTTCTGGAGCGTGTCCGTTTTCTGTCCATCAGCGCCAGTAATCTGGACGAATTCTATTCAGTACGTGTTGCGGGTCTGGTGGGGCAGGTTCGGGAAGGGCTGGTCGTTCGGAGCCCGGATGGAGCAACACCTGTTCAGCAGCTTTCGGCCGTCCGTCAGAAAGCCCGGTTTCTGCTCGCAGAGCAGCAGCGGGTCTGGCATCAGCTTCAAGACGAGTTGAAATATGCCGGGATTTCCATCCTATCCACAGAAGGTTTGGATGGGACTGATCTTGCGCAGCTCTCAGACCTGTTTGATGAGCGCGTCTTTCCGGTTCTGACCCCACTCGCAGTCGATCCCTCACACCCGTTGCCGTTTATTCCGAACATGGGATTGGCGCTGGTTATGCGTCTCAAGGACCCTGCGTCGGGCAAGCATGTCATGGACGGATTGATTCTGCTGCCAGCACAGGTGCCGCGTTTCCTGCGCCTTCCGTCACGGGTCGACGAAGGCAAGGATGCCACGGGTGAAATCCGCTTTATCCTGCTTGAAGACCTGATCAGCCTGTTCGCAGATCGCCTGTTCCCCGGTCTCATGATTGGTGCGGCCGGTGTCCTACGGATTATCCGCGATACGGACGTTGAGTTTGAAGACGAGGCGGAAGATCTCGTCCGGTCTTACGAAACAGCTCTCAAGCAACGCCGTCGCGGTGTTGGGATCCATCTGGCTCTTGATCACAAGCTCCCTGAAACGCTCGGGCGCGAAATGGGTGAAGAGTTGGGTGTTGGTGACGAAGATGTCGTGGTCATGCCCAATTTTGTGGGCGTTGTAGATCTCAAACAGCTGATTGTGGATGACCGCCCGGATCTGGTGTTTCCGCCCTACACGCCGCGCTTTCCGGAACGCATTCTGGATTATGACGGAGACTGCTTCGCGGCGATCCGGGCTAAAGATATTGTCGTCCACCACCCGTTCGAGAGCTTCGATGTGGTGGTGCAGTTCCTTAGGCAGGCTGCGCGTGATCCGAATGTTCTGGCCATCAAGCAGACGCTTTACCGGACCTCACGGGATAGCCCGATCGTTCATGCCCTGATTGAGGCAGCGGAATCCGGCAAGTCCGTCACGGCCATGGTTGAGTTGCGTGCACGGTTTGATGAAGAGGCCAACATCCGTCTTTCGCGTGCTCTGGAAGCCGCTGGCGTGCAGGTTGTCTTTGGGTTCGCGCATCTGAAGACCCATGCGAAGTTGAGCCTTGTCGTCCGTCGTGAAAGCGGGACGCTACGTTCTTATGCCCATTTCGGGACTGGGAACTATCATCCCATTACAGCCCGGATTTACACGGATCTTTCGTTCTTTACCTGCGATCCAAAATTGGCTTCGGACTCTGCGCGGCTGTTCAATTACATGACCGGGTATGCCACGCCGGAAAAAATGGATGCGCTGGCGTTCTCTCCCATGACGATCCGTTCCACGCTTGAGCAACTCATCAGGGATGAGATCGCGCATGCAAAGGCAGGCCGTCCCGCCCGGATCTGGCTGAAAATGAACAGTCTGGTCGATGCCGAACTGATCGACCTGCTCTACGAAGCGTCCCAGGCCGGAGTGAAGATCGTCGGGATCATCCGTGGGATTTGCTGTCTGCGTCCGGGTGTACCGGGCCTGTCTGACAACATCGACATCAAGTCCATTGTCGGTCGTTTTCTGGAGCATGCGCGTGTCTTTGCGTTTGGAAATGGTCACCGGATGCCATCGCATAAGGCAAAAGTTTTCATTTCTTCGGCGGACTGGATGGTGCGAAACATGGATTGGCGGGTAGAAGCAATGGTGCCTATCACCAATCCCACCGTCCACGCGCAGATTCTCGGCCAGATCATGACCATGAATATCAAGGACAACCTTCAGAGCTGGACGCTCTCCAAGGATGGTCGTTGGCATCGGGTGTCTCCTGGTGCACACCCGTTCTCCGCACACGAGTACTTCATGAACAATCCCTCCCTGTCTGGCCGTGGGTCGGCCGCACGGGAAAAAGCTCTTCCGGAGGCCCATCGCCCGCGCGAACGGCCTGACCGGATTCTGGAAGACTGAAACCTCATGTCATCATCTGCACAGCGCTCCGCCATCGTCGATCTCGGGTCCAACTCCGTTCGGCTCGTGGTTTTTGAAGGCGTAGCGCGCAATCCGCTCCCCATCTTCAATGAGAAGGTTACGCTCAAGCTGGGGCGCGGTCTGGATGCAACGGGTCGCCTGAACGACGAGGGCGTTACCTTGGCGATGGACGTGTTGGGCCGGTTCCACACCGTCGCGCGGGCCATGGGAGCGGAACCTTTCGAGGTTCTGGCTACCGCGGCTGTGCGTGATGCCTCCAACGGGCCTGACTTCGTTTCTGCCATCCGGGCAAGAATGCCGGGTGTGGCCATTCGTGTGCTCGAAGGCACTGAGGAAGCAGATTATGCGGCCCGTGGTGTTCTCTGCGGGCTGCCGGAAGCCAATGGTCTGGTCGCGGATATCGGCGGCGGCTCACTGGAGCTGATCCACGTTGCTGACGGGCAGTATTACGAAGCCCTGACAACCAAGCTTGGCGTCATTCGTCTTCAGGATCGGGCGAAGGGTGTTCTGCTGGAAGCTGAGCGGATTGCCTCTGAAATGCTCCAGGAGGTCAACTGGCTTCCGGGTATGAGTGGCCGCCCATTGTATCTGGTCGGCGGAGCGTTCCGGGCTCTGGCACGTCTTCAGATTGCACGGACGCAGTATCCTCTGAATCTTGTCCATCTCTTCACGCTTTCCGAGGGTGAAGCACGCGAGATGTCGGATTGGGTCATCGGTGCCTCAAAACGCACTCTTGAAAAATTGCCGAATGCCCCACGGAAGCGGTTGGGTGATGCACCCTTCGCAGCGGTCGTTCTCAAGTGCCTGATGGAACGTGTTCGTCCGTCCAAAGTGGTGTTCAGCGTGGATGGCCTGCGGGAAGGCTGGTACATGCGGCACGTCGCCTCCTCTGTCGCCGGGGAGGATCCCATGACGACGCTGGCAGAGGAAATGGCGGACCGTTTGGCGCGAAGCGTGACGCTTTCCAAGGCGCTCGTGGATTGGACGACACCGATTTTTCGGGGTGAAACACCGTCCCAGAAGCGTCTGCGTCAACTGACCTGTACCCTTTCGGATATCGGATCCTACGATCATCCGGAATATCGTGCTGAACAGACCTATCAGCGTGTGATGCATTGTCACGGCGTGGGGTTCGAACACACGGCCCGTGCATTTATCGGCCTGACCCTGGCCGTGCGTTATGAAGTGGCGATGGACTCTCCACTGATTGAGCCCTCGCGCCGCCTTCTGTCCCGCTCTGAAATTGATCGTGCTGTGAAGCTGGGTCTGGCGCTGCGTCTGGCCTATACGCTGTGCGCGGGAACAGAAGTGTTGCTGGAAGAATGTCGCCTGCTGGTGGAAGAACCTCAGCTTGTGCTGATCCTCGGTGCACGGAGTGTGCGTGCAGCAGGAAGTGCAGTCCGTCGACGCTTTGAACGATTGGCCGCAGCCATGCAGCTTGAGGCTCAGGTAAGGGAAGAATGAGTTTGAGAATGAAGATCGGGACTAAGGCTGCATTGGGACTGTGTGCGGCCCTCACGATTGGTGCCGGCCTTGTCGGTTGTGGCAAGGTTCCTGGGCATGACCGTAACAAGTTGTGGGAGCTTGTCGGGAGCCGTTGCGCGAAGGACGCCCAGCATCATCCGTGTGCAGTGTATGATCCGCAGGACGGCTATGCTCTCCTGAAAGACCTGTACGGGCATGGTCAGTATCTACTGATCCCGACGCGGAAAGTGCCAGGCATCGAAGACCCTTCGCTGCTTCAGCCCGAAACGCCAAACTATTTCTCTGAAGCCTGGTCCGAACGTCATCGGGTCCCGGAAGGGTATGGTTTTCCCGTTCCAGACGACCACCTTTCGCTGACCATCAATTCTCGTGATGGCCGGACGCAGGACCAGCTGCATATTCATATCGATTGTCTGACGCCCTACGTCCGTGGGGAAATCGACAAGAACATGATTGGTGAGGACTGGACCCCGGTCTCCCTTTACGGTCATCCGTATCGTGCCAAGCTGGTGCAGACCCTTGATCCGTCCCCTTTCCGTCTGATCGGTGCGGACAACATGGGTGACCATACGATCGTGGTGACGCCGGGTCATCATGGCGGCTTCGTCATTCTCGACGATGTCGCTCATGCTCTGGACCGTGCGTCCGGCGAGGAAGTTCAGGATCACAAGTGCAAGATTGATGATCCGAAACACAAGAGCATGCATATGGACGGCATGGAGCCGGGTATGCACATGAATGGGATGATGTAACCCTTCATCTTGTTCTCTGCCTCCGGGACTGGCATGGTTCGATCATCCTCGAACACTTGCTAATCCCGGAGATTGCCCGTGAACTGGCCTTTATTGGCGCTGGCCGTGGGCGCGTTCGCCATCGGAACCACAGAATTCACTCCGATGGGTCTTCTGCCTGTCATTGCACAGGGCCTTCAGGTTACCGTCCCGAAAGCGGGCGGACTTGTAACGGCTTACGCTGTGGGCGTGATGGTCGGCGCGCCTTTCATTACTCTTCTTCTTGCAAGACTTCGCCGGAAATTCGCCCTGACACTCCTGATGGGGCTTTACGTTGCGGGGAACCTCCTTTCTGCCGTGGCAGGAAGTTACGAGCTTCTGTTTGCTTCTCGTGTACTGACCAGCCTGGCACATGGCGCATTCTTCGGGCTGGGCGCTGTAGAAGCGTCTGCCGTTGTTGCACCAGAGCGCCGGGCGAGTGCAGTTGCGACCATGTTCATGGGTTTGACAGTCGCCAATATCGTTGGCGTGCCTGCCGCAACGTGGCTGGGTATGAATTTCGGCTGGCATATGGCCTTTGGTGTGACAGCTATTCTTGGCGTTCTGACCATGATTGCCGTGCAACTTGCTCTTCCCGCTCGAGAGGCAGGCCCTGTTCCAGACGTTGCAAGTGAACTCAAGGCGTTGCTGAGGGCGAACGTCCTCCTCGCCTTGACCACAACGGCTATCGGGGCAGGGGCCATGTTCGTGCTCTACACGTACATCACGCCTATTCTTCAGCACATCACGCATGCAAGCCCACTGGTCATTACGGTTGCCCTGATGCTGACTGGTGTCGGCTTCTCAATCGGAAATGCGATTGGTGGTCGCAGCGCAGACCGCTCTCTGGATGGCAGTCTGCTCATGTTTTTCCCCATTCTAGGGGCCGTCATGCTGCTCTTCCCTTGGGCGGCTCAAACCGTGCCGGGTGCGTTGATCGCAACTCTTGTCTGGGGCGCAGCGACATTCGCGCTGATGCCTGCTCTTCAGATGCGCGTCATGCAGGCGGCTCATGATGCACCCGCCCTAGCATCCTCGGTTAATATTGGTGCCTTCAATCTTGGAAATGCGCTTGGTGCCGCTTTAGGAGGGGTCGCCTTGTCCATGGGGTTGGGTTATCCCGGTGTTTCCGTTATCGGAACGGCTCTGGCCTTGGTTGGGGTCGGTCTTGTTCTCTTTTCGCGAAAGGTGGCCCCGCCATGACCCGTTCCTTTCTGCTCGCCACCGGGCTTTTCTTCAGTGCGGCTCTCACGCCATTTGCAGCGTACGCCGAGCAGCCTGCCAACGTTGGTGACGCTGTCATGGCTGCCAGCGCGTATCATGATAGCGGCGATTATCAGCACGATTTCGACACGGTGATCGCACAGGCTCGTCATTGGATATCCGAGCGGGCGCCTCAGGTTCGCAAGCCGGCTATTGTTCTCGATATTGACGAGACGACACTCTCCAATTGGGACGAGATCCGTGCGGACAACTTTGGTTATATTGCCAATGGTCCGTGTGATGCGCTGCCGAAAGGTCCTTGCGGGGCGATTGCCTGGGAAAAGAGCGGCCGTGCTCCGGCGTTCGCTTCCACGCTGGCTCTGATTGATGAAGCCGAGCGAAATCATGTCGCTGTGTTCTTCATCACGGGCCGTCATGAAGATGAGCGCGAAGCGACAGCACGCAATCTTCATCTGGCTGGAATCAAGCATTGGGACGGACTGGATCTGCGCCCAATGACATCTCATGGGTATGCGGCGCACTATAAGGCACCAGCACGCGCTGCCATCGAGGCCAAGGGGTATACGATCATTGCAAGTCTGGGAGATCAGCCTTCTGATCTTGCGGACGGACATGCAGAGAAGGGCTTTCTTCTCCCCAACCCGTTTTATCGCGTTCCCTGAGACATATCTGTTTTCGGTATAAAAAAGGTGCTCAGGAGAAAATCCTGAGCACCTTTTTTTGTGGCCTCAAAACGACTTTAGAAGACGTTCCAGATAGTCCAGTTCACCCTGAGGGCGAGTTCTGTCGGAAGCGCGACGACGTAGCTCACGTTCGATGTCCCGCGCCCTGTCACGGGCGTTACGATCAGGGATGTGGGCGTCCGAATCTTTGCCGCTCTGGCCTTCGCCGAGCTTGCGGCCCAGTGGATCCTGATCCTTGCGGTCTTCGTCCCCGTCGTCGTCATCTTCGGCGTCAGGCTGATCGCCTCCGTCACCCTGCTGTCCAGCTTTGCCATGCTGCTGTTGCCCGGAGCCACCACCGCCCATGGATGGGATGAAACTCAGGCTTCCGCCTTTACCCTGACCCGACCCGCCGGACTTCTGGCTCTGGCGCATCTGCTTTCCGGCCTCAGACAGATCTGCGAGAGCCTTCTGTTCTGCCGTAAGTGCCTGATCATCCTTACGGTCTGCCAAGGCCTTGCGGGCATCCTGCATATCCGCTTTTGCCTTGTCGAACGCAGTGGCGGGCTTGCCTGTCAGGTCCTTTACCCGCCGGCCAAGAATTTCATCCACACGAGATAGTGCACGCTGAAAGGCATGATCTGCGCGACGTTCAGGCGACTGTGCAGCGACTGTCGCAGGATCGACAGGCGCTGTCGGTTTTGGAGATGCTGGCTGTTCCATATTCGGCGGGGGCTGCATTCCAAGCTGGCGCAGCAAATCGGCTGTAGACATCTGGCTGATGTCTTCATGACCGTCCTGCTGGTCAGGCGGCAGAGCGGCCTTGCGGGCGGCAGACAAACGGGCCTGTGCATGATCCAGCAGGGTCGTTTCCCGATGAACCAGATCATGAAGGGCGGCACGTTGCGCGCGTGCTTCTTCCTGAGCCTTCATCTGAGCCGCGAGGGCTTTCAGATCTTCCGGCGTGGCCTGACGCATATGCTCGGCCATGTCTTCCATCTGCTGGAGTTTACGTAATGCTTCATCCCCATGCCCCTGCGATGCATCGTTCTGAAGGCGCTGCATCTGATCCGACCATGGATCAGCAGAGCTTGTGCCGGACTGCGGCATCATGATGCCGCTTTGGGCTGCCTTCTGAAAAAGAAGCTGCATGCGGTGGTTAAGGGCGTCTTTGAGAGCTTTCGTGCGCTTCTGAAGTTCTTCCTGTTCAGCCAGCGTATGGCCTTTCTCTCCCAGAGACTGCATGTGATCGAGCTGTTGCTGAACACCCTGCTGTGCTGCCCGGACGGCCGCGGCTGCATCCGCAATTTCCGGCCCGTCCCGGCGGAGATCATCAAGATACAGAGCCAGTGCCCAAAGCTGCCCCGGCACCTGTTCCGCCGCTCCTTCAGGAGCATTGGGCTCCAGGGAAGCAATATCGAGGCCAAGTGGGGCGAGGAGGGCGAGGACATCCGTTGTCTGCGTCAGGAGCTTCAGTTCGTCTGCCGCCTGCTGCGGGCGTTCCTGTCCCAGCATCAAGCGGCGACGCAATGCGACAATGGCTCGTGCCAGTGGGTCCGAAAACTTCCGGGAGCCTAGGCGGAAGCGCACAAAAGCACTGTGGTTTTCCCGGCCGGAGACACTAACGGCATGAAGGCTGCCTTCGACTTCCATTCCGGCAAACGGGTCCGAAGAAAGATCCGGGCGTGCCTCTCCCTTTGCATCTTTGGGGTGTCCATTCAGTGGCACTGGAACACGCACGACGCGGCCTTTAGGCAGGTCAGGCAGTCTGATTTCCGCTTCCAGAGAGGCTACGCCATAAGTCTGTTGAACGTGCCAGGGAAGGCTGGTGCGCCAGTCATCTTTTTGGGGAGCGGGTTTTCCGTTCCAGGCTACGACTGGGGGCAGATCCGGCTCGACGTCCACGCGCCATGAACCCAGCGTGCGGCCGCGGGCTTTTAGAGTAACAGTGCCGGTCTGCTGCAACGTCGCTTTTTCGCTCCAGCTCTGTTCGTCCAGACGGTCATGACTGATGGAGGTCGCCCCCCGAAGAACCGGACGCCCGGATGTGCCTGTGATGGTCGCATTCAGAATGGCACCCTGAGGAACGTGGATGGGATTGCCCTGCTGCGTTTGCGACAGAAACACTGGCGCGCCGGGAGCGTAGGATGGTCGGTCGATCCAGGTCTGAACGGACGGGAGCGGAATACTGTCGTCATCGACACCGGGCACAAGGCCAGCGTGCAAGCGGGATTGGGAATGTGATCCGCTCAGAACGGCCGCAATGGCAAGGGCTGCGGCGACAGAGACAAGCCCGAGTTTTTCCTGCGTCGTGACGTCTGGCTTTGGCAGGCTGACCTTAAGCGGCCCCAGAGAAGAAACCACACGTTGAACGTGCTGCGTCCAGATGGCGCCTTGTTCGCCATCTGCTGCGTAGGCCGGGCGGTCGGCAAGAGTCAGAAGGGGCTGATAGGCCAGGCGAGAGTCGCGCTCGATCCGGCGATCAACCTGAGCATCCGTAGGCTGCGGGATAGCAAGCAGCCCTTTGACGCTCAGCCAGAAGGCAGTTCCTAAGACTGTGAGCTCGAAAAGAGCGTGTAACCAGTCAGGCAGTGACTGGGGAATGCGGGCCAGACAAGCCAGCAGGTAGAATGCCGCAAGAAGCAAAGACCAGCGCAGAGCTGGCCAGGCGTGTTCCCACCACAGAACGCGTCGAGCGCGACGGCGGACGGATGCTAGGCGAGCTGCTGCGGCAAACGAATCAGCCATGGGCGGGAAGGAGCCAGTCCGGAATAGTTTCTGCTGCGATCAGGTCTTCGACGCTCTGGCGCTGGCGAATGATCTCCCAGCGACCATTATCGACCAGAACCTGCGCAGCAAACGGCCGGGAATTATAGGTCGAACTCATGACGGATCCGTACGCTCCCGTATCCAGAAGGGCCACAAGATCTCCGCGCTTCAGGGAAGCGGGCAGAACCCGGTCCTTGGCAAAGATATCGCTGCTTTCACAGACTGGCCCCACCACGTCCCACGGCTTGAGTGCATCGTTGAATGCCGCCGGAGCGACGGGCAGAATACCGTGCCAAGAATCATAAAGCGCAGGACGGGCGAGATCGTTCATTGCCGCGTCGATCACGACGAAATCCGGATTGCCCGCTTTTGTTTCGATCACACGGGACAGCAAAATTCCTGTCGGAGCAGAGAGCCAGCGGCCGGGCTCAATGCTGAGCTCTACCCCAAGGTCTCCAAGTGTTTCGGCAATGACACCGGCCAACATTTCCGGTGGTGGAGCGATTTCGTCCTGATAGCGAATGCCTAGGCCGCCGCCACAGTCCACTGTTTTGACGGTATGCCCTAGGGCACGAATTTCCCGAACCATATCTGCCAGACGGGAATAGCCCTGGCGGAACGGCTCGGCCGTCAGCATCTGACTGCCGAGATGAACTGCCAGACCGACAAGCTCCACATGCTCCAAAGCCGAGGCTTCGGCGTACAGTTCGACCGCACGGCGGTGCTCAATCCCGAACTTGTCTCCTGCGCGGCCAGTGCTGATCTTGTCATGCGTCTGGGCGTCGACGTCCGGGTTCACGCGGAGTGCCGCCGGAGCAATCTTGCCGCAGGCCCGTGCAATATCGTTCAGGCGATAAAGCTCTTCCACGCTCTCGACATTGATCTGTCGGATGCCGTGTTCCACTGCGGCGCGAAGTTCAAGGTCCGATTTCCCGACGCCTGAAAAGACGATTCCATCCGGCTTGATCCCGGCATGTAGTGCGCGGGTCATCTCTCCACCGCTCACGATGTCCACGCCATAGCCACATTCGCGGAGGATCGTCAGTGTGGCTTGATGATCCTGTGATTTCATCGCGAAATGGAAATGCACCGGCAACCTGCGAGATTCAAACGCAGCTTTGAGCGCGTTTGCCCGGCGACGCAGAGTGCCTGCTCCTGTGATCCAGCAGGGTGTTCCTGCTACGGCGGCGATGACATGCAGAGGCACGCCTTCAAAAAGAAGACCATCGCGCGCATTGACCTCCAGAGGAGGGCGGCTTGTCAGAAGGTCGTTGAGCGTGGGTTCGGAAGAGAGAGCATTCATGATCTTCCTACCGTATCGTGGACGCTTGGATGTTCCAAGCTGTTCACACAGGCGCTAGTGTCTGAATTATGATGGAAGAACTGATCTCCCGGGCTCTTGAAGCCCGATCCCGGGCCTATGCGCCATACTCCCGCTTTCAGGTTGGCGCGGCCCTGCGCTGTGAGGGCGTGGTTCATTCAGGCTGTAATGTCGAGAATGCAGCCTATCCGCTCGGAACCTGTGCTGAAGGCGGCGCGATTTCAGCCATGATTCTTGCCGGGGGCCGGCGCATTGAGGAAATCGTGATTGTAGGGGGCGGAGATCAACCTTGCACACCATGTGGCGGCTGTCGGCAGAAGCTACGTGAATTCGGCCTGCCTGATCTGAAAGTGCACATGATTTCGCCCACAGGAACCTTGCTCCTGACACGTACCCTCGCAGAGTTGCTGCCTGACGCATTCGGTCCGGACAATCTGGAATGAAATACTGGCCCTGTCTGCTTGGACTGCTGGTGGTGGGAACGGTCTGTGCGCAGCCTCTTCCGTCTCTGCCCGGTCTTGGGGACGGGGCCAGACGTGAACTGATTGATGTCCGTGCGGCACCCTGGCGAATTCTGGGGCGAGTACAGACAGAACTCGGTGTCAAATGCACGGGTTTTGCCGTTGCTCCCAATGTAGTCATGACGGCAGCTCACTGTCTCTGGCTGCCGAAGACGCACACTTATATACGACCAGGCGATGTTCATGTGCTGATGGGATACTCGCGGGGCTCATACCGCCAACATGCTCATGTTGTGCGATTCATTATCCCACCCGGATACGACCCGAAAAACGAATCCGCTACTGGGGCCAGTGATCGGGCAACACTGTTGCTGTCAGAACCAGTTATCGCGACGCGGGACCTGCTTCCGGCGATTCCGGTGCAGGATGGCGCAAGGGCAATGCTGGTTGGGTATTCGCAAGATAGAAACGAAGTGCCATTCGGCGATCTGGACTGTCATATCAATGGAGTGACAGTCAGTGGCCTTGTCCATCACGATTGCGAGGCGACAAAAGGAGTGAGCGGCGCTCCGCTTCTGCTTCAAAAGTCTGACGGAACGTGGGGTATCGGCGGGCTTGCTGTCGCGGCAGATGTGGGGCCGGGCGGGTTGGCTGCTCCGCTCGTTCCCTAGTTGATCGCAGAAGAATTTTCATAATTCTGCAAACATCGCCTGCATGACGCGTTTGAAGGGTCGGGAAACATCATTCGTGATGTTCCCGCTTTTTATTCGGTCCGGAAAGGGGCACTTTATGTATGTCATGGCAGGGAAAGGAACGGCGTCTGTCGGGCAGTCTCGTGGCATGCATGCGAGCAACGCCTATCTGACGCATCGCAAGAATGTTCTGGTGGTTGAAGACCAGGCTCTATTGCGCTTCCTGGCTGCGGATATGCTTGAAGATGCGGGCTATAACCCGATTCTTGCTGCGACTGCCGATGAAGCCATGGATATCCTTTCCAAAGGAGAAGCCGTCGATTTGGTATTTTCTGACGTGAATATGCCCGGACGGATTAACGGACTGGATCTGGCTGAGACGGTGGGCGCTCGTTGGCCGCAGATCGGTGTGGTGCTGACCTCTGGTGCTTATCTTCAGGAAAAGCGGCCTCTGCCAAACAAGGCGATGTTCCTTCCCAAGCCATACGAATGGGAAGACGTCTATCGCGCCCTTAAGGCGTTGCAGCACTGATTTTTATGAAGACGTCGTGTGGTGCACCCGAAAGGACTTGAACCTCTAACCCCCAGATTCGTAGTCTGGTGCTCTATCCAGTTGAGCTACGGGTGCGAACACGATATGTTTTTGGCAGAGCCAAAAGTAAGATGGTGCACCCGAAAGGACTTGAACCTCTAACCCCCAGATTCGTAGTCTGGTGCTCTATCCAGTTGAGCTACGGGTGCGTCTTGAGGCGGGGTTTTACAGGCGGTTTTAAAACCTGACAACCCCCCTCCGAAAATTAATTTCTACTTTCTTGTCATGGTGATGTGGGCCCGACAGGCGCTGGAACCGAAAGTGCCGCCAATCGCCTGGCCAACGGGATATCCGTTAAAAACCAGTGCAGTCTGGTGGCCATTCATGTCCTTGCTGGCAAGTTCCGCATGATAGTGATGTGCGCCAGGTTGATAGGTTCCCACGAGAACCTCAGAGCCGTCTCCCGGTGTAAAAACGATTTTTCGTCCACGGATTTCGAGCGTGGACGTGCGTTCGGTCGGGCAGGAGCCTTGATCCGTGACGAGCGCGCCTACCCACCGTCCTGAGGGATCATTTCCAGGGTCAGGAGTGGCGCAAGCTGCCAGAAAAGCCATGGCAGAAAGAGAAAAAAGAGCGATCGGGCGCATGTTGTGCCTGTCCTGTGATGCAGAATGGATGACGCAGACGACACAACACCTTATAGGAGAGCATCAAAAGGCACCATGAACACGGAACGCGAGGCCATCACATTGACCCAGCAGGACGCCACCACCGTCGCGAAGCTCGACGAAACACTCCACGAAGACCGCATCCTCATTCTGGATTTCGGAAGCCAGGTAACGCAGCTTATCGCCCGCCGCGTGCGCGAAAGCGGCGTTTACTGCGAAATCTGGCCCTTCACGGCGACAGACGAAAAGATCCGCGAATTCAATCCACGTGGCATTATTCTGTCGGGTAGCCCTGCCAGCGTCCATGATGAAAACGCTCCTGCGATTCCGGAAATCGTGTTCTCCCTGAACCGCCCGGTTCTCGGTATCTGCTATGGCCAGCAGGCCATGTGCCAGAAGCTGGGCGGTAAGGTCGAAACGCACGAACATCGTGAATTCGGTCGCGCCTATATCGACATCGCTGAAGATTGCGCTCTGTTCCGTGGCGTTTGGGCTCGTGGTAAGCGCGAGCAGGTCTGGATGAGCCATGGTGACCGTGTAACGCAGCTTCCGCCGGGCTTCCGTGCTGTTGCCTATTCGGAAGGGGCTCCGTTCGCGATCATCGCCGATGAAGGCCGTCGCCTGTATGGTGTGCAGTTCCATCCGGAAGTCGTGCACACGCCGCATGGTGCTGCGCTGATCCGTAACTTTACGCACAATGTTGCGGGTTGCAGCGGCACGTGGACGATGGCTGGCTTCCGCGAGCTGGAAATCGCTCGTATCCGCAAGCAGGTCGGGGATGGCCGCGTCATTTGTGGTCTGTCCGGCGGTGTGGACAGCTCCGTGGCTGCGAAGCTGATCCACGATGCTATCGGCGACCAGCTGACCTGTATTTTCGTTGATCCAGGCATCCTGCGTTCCGGTGAGGCCGACGAGGTCGTTAAGACGTTCCGCGGTCGCTTCAATATCCGTCTGGTTCACCGCGACGCATCTGACCTGTTCCTGAGTGAACTTGCAGGCGTCAAAGATCCGGAAATCAAGCGGAAGACCATTGGCCGTCTCTTTATCGAAGTGTTCGAGGAAGAAGCTGCAAAGCTTGGTGGCGCGCAGTTTCTTGCTCAGGGTACGCTCTACCCAGACGTGATTGAAAGCGTCAGCTTCACGGGCGGCCCGTCCGTTACCATCAAGTCCCATCATAACGTTGGCGGCTTGCCGGATCGCATGAACATGCAGCTGGTCGAGCCTCTCCGCGAACTGTTCAAGGATGAAGTTCGTGAACTGGGGCGTGAACTTGGCATTCCGGAACACATCGTGGGACGTCATCCGTTCCCAGGGCCGGGGCTTGCTATTCGTATTCCAGGTGAGATCGACAAGGAAAAGCTGGATCTTCTGCGGAAGGTGGACGCGATCTACCTGGAAGAAATCCGCAATGCCGGCCTGTATGATGCCATCTGGCAGGCTTTTGCGGTTCTGCTTCCTGTGCGGACTGTCGGTGTGATGGGCGACGGCCGGACCTATGATCAGGCCTGCGCTCTGCGTGCCGTGACCAGTACTGACGGCATGACGGCTGAAGTCTATCCGTTCGACTTCGCGTTCCTGAATCGCGTTGCTGGCCGTATCGTTAATGAAGTCCGGGGTGTTAACCGCGTGACTTACGACATTACGTCCAAGCCACCGGGGACGATCGAGTGGGAATGAGGATTTTAAGCCTCTAGCCATTTGGAAAAGGCCTGTCCCCTATGGGGCAGGCCTTTTTTTATGATGTTGCGGAGAGTGTGGGGGTTCGTACCGCTCTCGATTTAGAGCAATCGCAACATTAGTTTTTATAGCAAAACAATATCGACCTCGTTCAGACTTAGCCTGTTCGTGTCCTGGCCATTTTCTGGCGGACAAAACGAGTGGGGAATTGCCGGTGTCAGCCATGGAGAAGAGCTGAAAGTTTCGTTGGTTCTCTGCTGAAGCCACGTGGGGTCTTCGAAGACGCGGCGACAATTCCTGCTTTTTGAACATCTGGACAATAGGACGAGGGCTAACGACGTGCGTCGCAGACTGATCTTGAAGATGCTTCCAGCGGGGCTACTGGCATTACGAGGGCAGGGGTATGCCCAAGATCGCGGAACCGGGCTGATACCAGCTTTTAAAGGTACGCCCCGGATTGCCGTGGGTGGGATTGCGTCAGAATGCAGTACTTACAGCCGTATTCGCTCCCGCATGCCGGAGTTCACCACGCTCCGAGGCAACGAAATTTTCGGAGCGCCGCTGTCCCAGCCGCTGCATCGTTATGATTTTGACCTCCTGCCGACCCTGGAAGCATCCGCCCCACCAGGCGGCCCAGTTGAGCGCAAGACGTATGAGGCTTTGAAAGCAGAATATCTTGAGCGTCTGCGCAAGCTCTTGCCGCTGGACGGTGTTTATCTGGCGATGCATGGCGCCCTGAGTGTCGAAGGCATGGATGATGCGGAAGGGGACTGGTATGCCGCAACGAGGTCTGTCGTCGGGCCGGATTGCCTATTATCTGCCTATTACGATCTTCACGGCAATCTTAGTCAGCGCAGTGTCGATACACTGGATGCTCTGACGGCATACCGTACCGCGCCGCATGTTGATCGTATCGAGAATGTCATGCGGGCTACGGATATGCTTACGCATTGTCTGCGTTACGGCCTGCGCCCCGGAATTGTGTGGGCAAGCATACCGGCGCTGCTTCCGGGGGAGCAGAGCAGCACAGAATGGGAGCCTGGCCGCCGCCTGTGGGCAGATCTGGCGGAATATAATCGGCTTCCGGGTATTCTCGATGTCTCCCAACTGGTTGGATATGTCTGGGCTGATGAACCCCGTTCGGCTGCATCCGTGGTTGTCACAGGTACGAACGTCGAAGAGCAGAAACGCATCGCTACGGAACTGGCGCAGCGATACTGGGACGCACGACACGACTTTCATTTCGGCACACCAACCGGGACGATCGATGAGTGTCTCAGCCGTGCGATGTCATCAAAAACGCATCCCGTGGTCATTTCGGATTCCGGAGATAATCCGGGCGGTGGCGGCAACTCTGACCAGACTTTTTTCCTTCAGGCTTTGCTAAGAGCTGGCGCGAAGAATGTCCTGCTGGGCGGCATGACGGACCGGCCTGCAACGGATGCCTGTTACAAGGCGGGTGTTGGCGCAGTTCTTCCGTTATCTATCGGCGCGACTTTAGACCCCGTGATGTGCAAGCCTGTGCATGTCCGCGCGACTGTGAAACATCTGACGCCGGTCTCGCATTCCGATGAAGGTGAAGCTGTCATTGAATTCAATGGCATCACGGCGACGCTTTCTGCTCGGCGGCGTCTGTATCATTCGGCGGAAGCATTCCGGGATATTGGGCTGGAGCCAACGAATTTCAGTATTGTCGTTCTGAAATGCGGGTATCTCAACCCAACCATGAAGCCACTGGCCAATCCGGCACTCATGGCGCTTTCGCCGGGGGCTATCAATCAGGATATAGTCAATATCGGTAATCATCGCCGTAAACCGACATGGCCTTGGGTTCCTGACCTGACATACACGCCGGAACCTTACGTGTCGGCCCGAATTCATCGCAGCTAGAAGGCAGGGATAGCGTAGGCCGATTTGCCTTCTGATCGGCAGAAAATCTAGATCTCCGATAACTGGATGGTCATCAAAAGCGGACAAAATGCTCGTTAAGCTCTACATACAAAAAAGGCCTGCTCCCTTCGAAGCAGGCCTTTTTGAGGTCTGGAAAGACCTTACGGTTCCATATGATGCTTATGGCCTGTCAGCTCAGTTGTAAGCTGGGCGCGGGCCTCACCGGATGGAAATTTCTCAGTATGAAGGTTGATGTAGCTTTTGCCGGCGAGCACGTCCTTCACCTGATCCGGGGTCAGGGTGAGCGTTCCAGTCATACGTGTCTGATAAGGGCCGGGAATCGGAGCGATCACGCCTGCATCTTCACCATCGGCTGCCGGGCCATGCAGATGGATTGCATTGACCGGACCTGTCAGGCCGTTGTCTTCAAAGCGGTAGGAGAGGGTGTTTTTTGTCGTGTCCAGCATGGCGGAGGCTGATCCCTTGATCGGGGATGTGGCGCCGTGTTCGCCCTTGAACGGACCAAAAAGATGGATCGTTTCAGCGGAAGCAGGCAGGGCCGTGACAGACAGACCTAGCGCGAGAGCGGTAACGAAGAAACCTGTACGCATGGAACGTGATCCTTGCAGAAGTTGGAGACACTGAACGCGGTGTCAGGTCTCCAGTTCAGTGTTCCAGTACAGATAATCACGCCAGCTTTCGTGAAGATAGTGGGGCGGGAAGGTCCTCCCGTTTTCCTGAAGAAGCCGACTGCTGGGCTGATCGGGTTTCCGGTGGGGATGCATGCCGATCTCGCTGGGGAGGCGGGAGCCTTTGAGGAGATTGCAGGGGCTGCAGGCGGTAACAACGTTCTGCCAGGTTGTCTTCCCGCCCTTTGCCCGAGGGATGACGTGATCAAAAGTCAGTTCATGTGTTGGCAATCGATCATGGCAGTACTGACACGAAAAATTGTCCCGCAAGAAAACGTTGAATCGTGTGAAAGCGGGTTTTCGTGCTGAGGGAATGTAATCTTTCAGTGCGATAACGCTGGGTAGGCGCATGGCCATGCTGGGAGAGTGAACGACGGCGTCTTCGTACTCTGATAGAACGGATACCCGGTCCAGAAACACAGCCTTCACGGCTTCCTGCCATGACCATAGCGACAGCGGAAAGTATGAGAGCGGACGAAAATCCGCATTCAGAACAAGAGCCGGAAAATGCTGACTACTGACAGGCACCACGCGCTTCCTTTTTTGAAGGACGGCACATGCGGGAACTTCGGCGTAGAAAACTTAAGACAAACGCCGATAAACATGCGTCGTCGGCTTCTTTGAGATAACTATTTCAGTAAAATTCATGAACTGCAAGAAAACCCTGATGAAAGCTTGATGACGCTGCCTCCTGTAACGCGCTTTGCGCCCAGCCCGACTGGTTTCTTGCATCTTGGACACGTTGTGTCTGCCCTTCACGCGCGTGCGTCCGCCGGACAGGGTGGGCGGTTTCTTGTGCGGATTGAGGACATTGATACCGCGCGGTGCACGTCGGCTTTTACCGATGCTCTGAAAGAGGACCTGCAATGGCTGGGGCTATGGCCGCAGGAGACTGTGCGTCAGCAATCCCTTCATCTGGCGGAATATGCGCATGTTTTGTCTGAACTCAGAAGCAGGGGGCTTATCTATCCCTGTTTCTGCACGCGCGCCGAGATCGCTGCGGCTTCCGAACGTTGTGCTCCAGACGGAAGCATTGTTTATCCGGGCACATGTCTTCGAAGCGCCCGGTCAATCTCCGGGCGTGTGCCAGCCTGGCGTCTGAACATGGCGCGCGCGCTTGATGAGCTTCAGGAAGTGCCGTCCTGGTATGAAGTGGGTGACGAAAGAATTTCTGGCCGGGCTGACGAATTTGGAGACGTTGTGCTGGCCCGACGGGACACGGGTGTTTCCTATCACCTTTGCGTCACGCATGATGATGCCCAACAAGGTGTGAACTGCGTCACGCGTGGTCGGGATCTGTATGACGCAACATCCATTCATCGTGTTCTTCAGTGCTTGATGAAATGGCCAGAACCTCACTATCGCCATCATGCCCTTATCAAAGACGAGAGTGGGCAGAAGCTCTCGAAACGGAATGGGGTAGAAGGTATTCGCACTTTGCGCGCTGCGGGGTGGATACCCGAGCAAATTCTGGCTCATCCGCTCGTGCTTGAAGCGCTTGCGGAGAGCTAAAGTCATGGAGCGGCCTGACGGGGGCCAAGCTGCTCCATCACATAGTGACTCTCAGAAAAAGCGTTACTCCGCAGGATAAGTGCGCGGATATGTGACGTCAGAGTCTGGGCCTGGTGGGCGTGGTGCACCTTTCTTTCCGCAGGCACTCAGGCTGGTGCTGAGGGCGAGAAGTGTCAGGCTGAGAAGCAGAAAACGTTTCATGTCGTCTCTCCAAGTTTGTTCAGCCAAACCTGCGCCTGCTGCTGAACGTTGGACGGAGCCGTGCCGCCAAAGCTGGTGCGGGAGGCGAGGGAAGATTCAACCGTCAGAACATCAAAAATCCCTGCATTGATGCCCGGCTCCACGGCCTGCATTTCGGCAAGGGAGAGATCAGCCAGATCACAGCCTTTCTGTTCAGCCAGGCCGACCAAACGGCCTGTAACGTGATGAGCCGTTCGGAAAGGCACGCGGAGTTCACGCACCAGCCAGTCCGCCAGATCTGTGGCGGTGGAAAAGCCCATGCCTGCGACTTCACGCATACGGTCCGTGTTGGGCTTAAGGTCTCGGATCATTCCGTCCATAGCAGCAAGGGACAGCGTCATGGCTTCTGTCGCGTCAAAGACAGGCTCTTTGTCTTCCTGCGTGTCCTTTGCGTAAGCCAGCGGCAGTCCCTTCATAACAGTCAGCAGGCCAACGAAATTCCCCATAATGCGGCCGATCTTGGCGCGCACCAGTTCAGCCGCGTCGGGGTTACGCTTCTGGGGCATGATGGACGAGCCGGTTGTGAACGCGTCCGACAGGGTTACGAATCCGAAAGGAGCGGATGCCCACATGACGATTTCTTCAGCCAGTCGCGACAGATGCATGGCCTGAAGAGACAGGGCTGACAGGAACTCCAGAGCGAAATCACGGTCTGAAACGGCGTCGAGCGAATTGGCCGTCGGGCGATCAAAATCCAGCGCTGCTGCCGTCATTGCACGGTCGATCGGGAAGGACGTTCCAGCCAGAGCCGCTGATCCTAGCGGGCATTCGTTCAACCGAGCCCGTGCATCGCGCAGGCGTCCACGGTCGCGGGAGAGCATTTCAACGTAAGCCAGAAGGTGATGGCCGAACGTTACAGGCTGAGCGACCTGAAGATGCGTGAAGCCGGGCATCGGCGTTGCGTGATGTTCCAGTGCGCGTGTCGCAAGGGCGCGCATCAGGGAGGCGGTCTGTTCCTGAAGGCCGTCAATCGCATCACGCACCCACAGGCGGAAATCTGTGGCCACCTGATCATTGCGGGACCGTGCCGTGTGCAGGCGCTTGCCGGCTTCGCCAATCCGCTCGGAGAGGCGTGCCTCGATGTTCATGTGAATGTCTTCGAGGGCAGGGGAGAACTCGAAGCGTCCTTCGCCGATTTCCTGCGCGATATCACCCAGCCCTTGCCGGATTTCCGCAAGCTCGGTTTCCGTCAGCAGGCCGACCTTCTGAAGCATCGCTGCATGTGCGAGAGAGCCGCGGATATCCTGACGCCAGAGGATTTTATCAAAGCCGATGGAAGCGTTGATCTCACTCATGATCGCAGCCGGTCCGGAGGCGAAACGGCCACCCCATTGCGGGTTGGCAGCCGTACCTTCAAAGCTTGAGGCAGGATCGGTTTCTTTTTCGACAGGAACGTTTTTCATGATAACCGTAACAGGATGAAACAGAAGCAGATCGACCGGCGAACCCTTCTTTCAGGAGGTCTAAGCCTAGCTGCGGCGGCCAGCCTGCGCAATTCCGCACGTGCTGAAGATCGCCCGAAACCGATTGTTCCGTCTCTGGAGCCGGGGGCGGCACGTCTTGCTCCGCTGGAATTGAAGCTCCAGCGGCCGGAGGGCGGCAGTCGTGCCTTGTCCGCCTGGCGTGGCACGCCATTTGTTCTGCATGTCTGGGCAACCTGGTGTGCGCCCTGCAAGCACGAACTGCCGCAGCTGGACGCCTTTATGAAGGCGCTTGGAGACGACAGCCCTATCGTCCCGGTCGCTATGGCCAGTCATGGGCCTGATGCTGTCGCTGCGTTTCTTAAGGCGCAAAATCTGACCCATATTGATCCGTGGTCTGCGGATGCTCATGAATTCCAGAGCTGGCTGGGCGACAAGCCGCTGAGCTTTCCTTCTACCTATCTGATTGATGCAGAGGGTCGTCTTCGCGCGGTGATTGAAGGCGAAACGGACTGGGGGGCGCCAGAGAGTGTGGCGCAGTTCAGAAAAGTTATTGCAGCTTTGAAAAAGTAATGGTGTTCTGGCGAAAGTGACAGCAGAACGAGTGATTTGATGGCAGTGACGATTGGTCGGCGTGGATTTATTGCGGGCGTAGGCGGTTTAAGTGTGGCTGCCGGCCTGTCTGGCGCCGCATGGGCTGGAAAGCAGGAAAATCTTCGTTCGGTCAGGAGTTTGGCGCCGGGTAAGCCGCAGCTTGAGCCTGTAGCGCTGCAACTGATTGGCCCAGCAGGGGCAACGCAATCGCTGGCCTCAATGCGGGGTAAGCCGTTCCTGCTGCATGTGTGGGCAACGTGGTGCGGTCCTTGCAAACAGGAGCTTCCAAAGCTCGACGCTTTCTGTGCTTCCCTGGGAACAGACTGTCCCATCATTCCCGCTGCTGTAGCCAGTGGCACACCGGAAAAGGTCGCGTCATTTCTGGATGCGGCGGGTCTGAAGCACCTCCCGGCGTGGACGATGGACAAGGCTGCTTACAAAGCATGGTTGAAGACATCCGATGTCGCCATTCCAGTCACATACCTGATTGATTCGTCGGGTCGTCTTCGGGCTGCGGCCGAAGGTGGTGTGAACTGGTCCGCCCCTGATGCCGCGCGTCAACTGCACGACGTTCTTGCCGGAATCTGATTTTAATTTTCTGACGACACCAGGAATTCCACTAATGGCTTTTTCTTTGACCCGCCGTGCCGCCCTCGCCGGAGCCGCCGGACTGCTCGCTTCTTCCCGTGTTTTCAGTGCTTCAGCTGAAGACAAAGGCATACCCTTTGTCCCGAATTCGTTCGGCGTTCTGGCCAAGCCTCGTGCTCTGCCAGTGCTCTCTTTCCAGAATGAGCAGGGGCAGGAAGTCCCTTTGTCGCATTGGTTCGGCAAGCCCTTCGTTCTGCACTTCTGGGCGACCTGGTGCCCGCCATGCATTCGTGAACTTCCGTCCGTTAACGCGACGGCCAAGGCTCTGGGCGCAGACGGGCCACAGATTGTGACGGCAGCCGTACGCGGCAGTACGGTGCCAAAGGTCCGGGCTTTTTATGATGCACACCAGATTGACGCCCTGCCGCTTCTCGTGGACCCGACGTCCTCTGTAATGATGGAAACGGCGGATCAGGATGCTCTGGTGGCGTCTATCAAGCATGTACGTCCGGACGATCTGAAAGATCTTACGCCAAGTGTCATGGCGCTGCATGGCGTGCCCCGGTCCCTTCTGCTGAACGCCAAGGGTGAGGTTGTTGCCGAGGCCATTGGGAATATGGACTGGTCTGCCGATGCGGTCCGCCATACCTTGTCCGTCCTCGCAGGCTAACAACGTAAAGAGTCGATGTCCCTTTCTCTGCTGGGTGCCGATGATCCGGCACCGTTCCTCCTGTTCCCCGAGACCCAGCCGTCACCGTTTGTGCTGGTGAGTGACCATGCGGGAAAAGCTGTTCCCAAAGCACTGGAGTTTCTGGGCGTCAGGGAACCGGACTGGCACCGGCATATTGCATGGGACATCGGAATCGTCGGGGTAGGGCGGTTTCTGCGTGACCTGCTGGGCTCTCCCCTGATTGAGCAGGTCTATTCCCGGCTGGTCATCGATTGTAATCGTGCGCCGGGTCACCCGACATCCATGCCCCATGTCAGTGATGGGACCTACGTTCCAGGAAACAGTGAAGCACCTGTTCATTGCCGGACACGGCGCGAGCGCGAAATCCTTCATCCCTATCACGATGCAATTGCCGAGGTTCTGGCGGAACGGACATCGCGCCCGACGGCGCTGATTGCCCTGCACAGTTTTACTCCGGAAATGACGGGTGTTCGGCGCCCTTGGCAGATCGGCATTCTTCATCACAAGGATAGCCGGATGGCTCGTGCGATGATCGATACTCTGCGGGCAGAAGGTGATCTTTGCGTTGGAGACAACGAGCCTTACGTCCTGACCGATACCAACGAATACACAGTCCCCCGGCATGCAGAAGCAAACGGGTTGCCCTATCTGGAAATTGAACTTCGACAGGACCTTATTGCGGATGAGGAGGGGCAACGTGCATGGGCGGAGCGTCTCGCAAGACTTCTGCCTCAGGTCTGGGAGACACTGGCTGCATGATTGACGGACATACAAAACTTGCTGGTGTCATGGGATGGCCCGTAGAGCATTCCCGTTCGCCCATGCTGCACAATCACTGGTGCAGGGTTCACGATGTGAACGGGGCGTATGTGCCGCTCCCCACGCGACCGGAACATTTTGAGGCTGCTCTCAAGGGCTTGGCTGCAGCGGGCTTTCAGGGCGTGAACGTCACGATTCCGCACAAGGAAGCCGCGATGCGAGCCTGCGACAGCATGACGGATACCGCCAGGCGTGCGGGAGCCGTTAATACGGTGCGTTTTGAGAATGGTCAGATTATCGGTGACTGCACTGACGGTACGGGTTTTTGTGACAACCTCACCGCGCATGGCGTCACCTTGTCCGGCCGAGCGCTAATCCTGGGGGCTGGAGGCGCAGCGCGCGCTGTTGCGGCTGCACTGCTGGATCGCGGCTGTGAGGTTGTAGTCGCGAACCGAACCATGGCGCGCGCCGAAGCGATGGTCGAGGCCCTGAAGGGAGGGGAAGCTGTCGAGTGGTATGACTGGCCGTCTCTCCTTCCGGGCTGTTCACTTCTGGTCAATGCAACGTCGCTGGGTATGAACGGCAAAGCCAACATAGACTGGGATGCAATGCTGCGGCAGGCCGGGTCCAGCCTGTGCGTGACAGATATTGTTTATACTCCGCGGGAGACACCGCTCCTGAAAGCGGCAAAAGCTGCCGATCTGCAAACGGTTGATGGTCTCGGGATGCTGATTCATCAGGCTCGGGCAGGGTTTCGATCCTGGTTCGGAGTAGACCCGGAAGCCGATGAGGCAACCTTTAATCTACTGGCTGCAAGTCTGCGCTAACCCATGAAAATCATCGGTCTGACAGGCGGAATGGCGGCGGGGAAAAGTACAGTCGCCGCTCTGTTTCGTCGGGCCGGTGTGCCGGTTTTTGACGCGGACGCTGTTGTACGGACCCTCCAGGGGCCAAGAGGAAAGGCGCTCCCCGCCATTGCCCGCGTCTTTCCTGTTGCAGTGCAGGGCGGCGTTCTGAATCGTATGGCTCTGCGTCAGGCTGTGGTTGGAAATGTCGCCGCGCTTCAAGCGTTGGAGGCCATCATGCATCCGCTTGTAAAAGCCGAGCGCGGGAGGTTCCTGCGTCACTGTCGTGCGCGAAAAGAACCGTTCTGTGTCTTGGATATTCCGCTCCTGATGGAAATCGGGGAAGACCGGAAATGCGATGTGGTGGTGGTGGTTGAGGCCCCAATGGCAACACGCCTGTCCCGTATTCATCAGCGCGGGAAAACGGGTGCCAGAATGAGCGAGGCACAAGCACGTTCCTTTATCGCACGGCAAATGCCGGACCACGAACGCAGACGCCGGGCACACATCGTGATACGAACCGGCCTTTCCCGTGGATCTGCTGCCCGGCAGGTTCGCGCTCTTTTGCACCGTCTGCGCGAGGCTTCATGAAACGCTCGATCCTGTTCGATACGGAAACCACAGGCTTTGACCCGGATCAGGGCGATCGCATCATCGAAATCGCGGCCATCGAACTAATCGATGATCTGCCGACGACCAATTATTACCACGTTATGGTGCACCCTGAGCGCGACATTCCGGCCGAGGCTACGAAGGTGCATGGTTTTCGGATTGAAGATCTGGAGGGTGCGCCGAAGTTTCCAGAAATCGCAGACGGATTTCTGGAGTTTATCGGCGATGCCCCGATGATCGCGCATAACGCGCGCTTCGACTTCAAATTCGTGAACGCCGAGCTGCAAAAATGTGGCCGCGCGCCGCTGGATTACGCCAGTCGTGCGATCGATACTGTCGAAATGGCGCGCAAAAAATATCCGGGTATGCCCGCCAGCCTTGATGCGCTGTGTCGCCGCCTCAACATCGACCTGTCCCAGCGCGGAACTCATAACGCTCTGCTGGACTGCAAATTGCTGGCGGAAGTGTATGTCGAACTGATGGGCGGCCGCCAGCGCGGGCTTGGACTGGCTGGACCTTCACGGAGCCGCAGTATTGCAGAAGCGGGCAATATGCTCGCAAACCGGACCCCACGGAAAATGGCGCTTCCGAGTGCAGAAGAGCTGGCTGCTCATACAGCTTTTGTGGACGATCTGAAGGACCCAGTGTGGCGTCGCGACTGATGAAGATCCTGTTCATCACATCCAACAGGCTTGGCGATGCCGTTATTTCCACCGGTGTGCTGGATGCTCTGCAAAAACGCTATCCGGCAGCTGTATTTACCGTTGTCTGTGGACCGGTCGCGGCAGGGTTGTTCGAACCAAATCCTCGCTGTGAGCGGGTTATTACTCTTGAAAAACGCCGCCACGATCGACACTGGCTGGACCTCTGGTCTACCTGCGTTCGAACGCGCTGGTTTATGGTCGTGGATCTGCGGGGTTCCCTCCTCAGCCTCACGCTCCGAACGCGTCGAAGGTTGATCGTTCAGGGGGGGCGTCGGGACGGACGCAAGATCGAGCAGCTTCGTGATGCGCTTGGCCGTCACAAAACCCCGATGCCGCGTGTCTGGACGTCCAGACAGCATGACAAAACTGCAGAAGACCTGCTTGCGGGTGGCCCCTGGCTGGCTTTGGGGCCAACGGCGAACTGGGATGGCAAAATCTGGCCTCCAGAGCGATTTGTCGCGCTTGCTGAGGGCCTGCGTCGTCAGGGGATGCGACCTGTTCTGTTTTATGGGCCGGGAGATGCCGAAAAGGAACGGGCCAAGCCTGTTCTGGAAGCGCTCCCGGAGGCGCTGGACCTGGGCGGAGACAGGTCTCTCGGAGAGGTGGCAGCGCTCCTTGCTCGTTGTGCGCTCTTTGTAGGCAATGACTCAGGCCTCATGCATCTGGCCGCCGCTGCCGGAACGCCTACGCTTGGTCTGTTTGGGCCCTCCCGTATGTCCGAATATGCTCCGTCGGGCACTGAAGCGTTCGCGATCGCGGCTCCCGGGCCGGAAGGGAAAGCCTCGTTGGAGGATCTGACGGTCGAAGCCGTTCTGGATGTCGCCAAAGCCATTCTGGCAGGAAATGCCAACACCTTCAGGACGTGACCTTGAAGCGCTGCTCCGCATGGCCGATAGAGAAAGTATGAGCGTTTCTTTCCAGCCTTCGCCTATGGTGTCGCCGTCTTTTTCCGGGCGCAAAGCCAGAGTGGCCCATGTCATGGCGGGGTCGGCACGCGGCGGGGCGGAACTGTTTTTTGAGCGCCTTTCCATGGCTCAAACCCAGGATGAGCGTTCCGTTCGCGCCCTGATTCGCCATGATGCAGCGCGGGAAGATCGTCTTCGTGCCGCTCGCGTCGACACACATACGTTCAAATTTGGTGGCGCTCTGGATGTCAGAACGCGGTCGCACTTGCTCCGGAACCTGCATGAGTTTCAGCCTGATGTCGTTGTGGCCTGGATGAGCCGTGCGGCGCGCAAACTGCCGACTGGTCCCTGGCGGACAGCGGGGCGTCTGGGCGGATATTACGATCTGTCCAATTATCGGCGCTGCGAGCATCTGATTGGGAATACGCGTGGTTTGGCAGATTGGATGAAAGCCCAGGGATGGCCTGCGGATCGCGTTCATTACCTACCAAATTTTGCGACAGATTTTGCGTCTGTGACGCCGGTACGCCCGGATTTCCTGCCTCCCGATGTTCCGTTTGTGCTGGCTCTAGGGCGCCTGCATGAAAACAAGGCGTTTGATGTTCTGATCCGTGCCATGACCCGTCTGCCAGGCGTGCACCTCGTCATTGCGGGGGAAGGTCCGGAGCGTGCGATGCTGGAAGCGCTGATCCGAAGCGAAAATCTCTCAGACCGTGTTCATCTTCCGGGGTGGGTCGCGGAGAGTGGGCCATGGTTGCGGGCCTGTGATGTTATGGTTTGCCCATCGCGGATCGAGCCGCTTGGAAATGTCGTGATTGAAGGTCTTTCAGCAGCGGTGCCTGTTGTCGGAAGTGCTATTCAGGGGCCTCAGGAAATTCTTTCCGGGACCGACGATGGCCTTCTTGCTCCCGTTGAGGATGCTGAAGCCCTCTCTGCCCAGATCGGAAATATTCTGGAAGATAAAGCTCTTGCCCTGCGTTTGCGACATAATGGTCGTGTCCGGTTCGAGCGCGAGTTTGCACAGGATGTTGTGATGGCCCGCTGGTCCGAATTTCTGGACGGAGAGCTGACCTGATGTGTGGAATCGCCGGTCTGTCGTGTCTGCCCGGAAAAGCGCCTGATAAAGCCGCGCTGGAACGAATGTCTGCTGCGATTTTTCATCGTGGGCCGGATGGGGAAGGGCGCTTGGATCTTACGGGCGCCGCGCTGAGACATCGTCGTCTGTCCATCGTGGATATTGCTGGCGGAACCCAACCCTTTCGAGTTGGGAATGCGGCGTTGATTGCCAATGGAGAGATTTACAACGATCCGGACATTCGCAGTACGTTTCCTGCTGATCGTTTTCAGACCAGGAGCGATTGTGAGCCGCCTTTGCACCTCTGGCTGAGAGATGGAACGGGTTACACGCACGAACTGCGTGGCATGTATGCTATCGCCGCCGTTGAGAACGAGCAAGGCCAGCACGAAATGCTGCTGTCCCGCGATCCGTTCGGCATCAAGCCACTTTATATTGCGGAATACGAAGGTGGAATCGCTTTCGCCTCGGAGGCGCAGGCTTTGCTGGCCGGAGGATTTGGTGTCCGGCGGGTCAGGAGCAAGGCGCGGAATGAACTGCTCCAGCTTCAGTTCACAACCGGGCAAAAAACAGTTTTCCCGGGAATACGGCGCTTGTTGCCGGGTGAAACCCTGCGGATTGTGGATGGGCGAATCGTTGAATCGCGTCGTCGCCACGCTTTGCAGGAAGCCACGGAAACCATCCCCACTGACCTGACGGACGAGCAGGCTCTGCGCAGGCTAGATGCCGCCTTGACCGACAGTGTTCATGCGCACCTTCGGGCCGATGTTCCTCTGGGACTGTTTCTATCGGGCGGAATTGATAGTTCTGCCATTCTCGCTGCCGCTCATAAACTCGGGCTACCGCGCCCCATGACCTGGACGGCGCGCTTTGACACTGGAAAAGCGGACGAATCTGCCGATGCAGCAGCATTGGCGGCTTCGGTTGGTGCAGATCATCATGTTCTGACCGTCACAGAAGCAATGGTCTGGTCCCATCTGCCTGCCATTGTGGCCTGCATGGATGATCCTGCGGCAGATTACGCGATTATTCCAACGTGGTTTCTGGCGCAGGAAGCGCGCAAGGACGTCACTGTGATCCTGAGCGGCGAGGGGGGAGATGAACTCTTTGCCGGATATGGGCGCTATCGTCGGGCCATGAAGCCGTGGTGGCGCGGCGGAAGAGGACCCTGGCGTTCGGGCACGTTTGGTCGTTGTGTGCCAGGACAGGGGCGTCAGTGGCGCGCTGGGCTCGCGGCCATGGAACTGTCCCAGCGTTTGACGGGGCTTCCCGCAGTGCAGGCGCTTGATATCGCCGAATGGCTCCCGAATGATTTATTGCTCAAGTTGGACCGCTGCCTGATGGCGCATTCTGCTGAGGGACGCACACCGCTGTTAGACCCTGTTGTGGCCAAGGCTGTCTGGTCTCTCCCGGATCATTTCAAAGTGCGGGATGGATACGGCAAGTGGCTCCTGCGTCGGTGGCTTCAGGATGCTCTTCCACAGGCAAAGCCGTTTGCTCCAAAGCAGGGTTTCACCGTGCCTGTTGGGCCCTGGATCGAAAAGCAGTCTCAACGACTGGGTCCGATGGTCGCACAGCAGTCCTGCATCCAGGACATTATGGCCTCACAAAAGGTCGAACGTATTTTCTCAACAGCGACACAGCGCGGTCACGCCCGGCAGGCCTGGACGCTGTTGTTCTACGCTTTGTGGTTTCGACACCATGTTGAAGGCATTCCGGCTGACGGAGATGTTTTCGAGACACTTTCCCGCTCTTGCTAAGCGCGGTTTCCATCAGACTAACAAGGACAGACTATGCATTACGATCTGATTATCCGGGGTGGCCGCTGTGTACTCCCATGGGGAGAAGCGGAGGCCGATCTGGGTGTCCGAAACGGCCGCATCGCTTCTTTGTCCGTTTCACATGACGATGAGGCTGACAGGGTCATTGATGCGACAGGGCTGCATGTTCTGCCTGGCCTGATCGATAGCCATGTTCACCTGCGTGACCCCGGAAATGCCGCGGTGGAAACCCTTGAAACCGGAACGCGCGGGGCGGCTCTGGGCGGTGTCACAACGGTTTTTGACATGCCGAACACCTCACCCAGCGTGACGGACAAGGCGATGCTGGACTGGAAGCGCGAGCACATCAGCAAGGTCGCTCATGTTGACGTCGGAATGTACATTGGGGCGACCCGTGATAACACACCCGACCTTGCCATGCTGGAGCAGCAGCCAGGGGTTTGTGCCATCAAGGTTTTCGCTGGGTCTTCCACCGGCAACCTGATGATCGAGGACGACGAAGGTATCGAAGCCGTCATGCGTTCCGGCCACCGTCGTGTCTGTTTTCATTCCGAAGACGAATACCGCCTGCAGGCACGCAAGCCGATGTTCCATGAAGGCCAGCCTTACGCCACACATAGTGTCTGGCGGGATGTGGAATGCGCGTTTCTGGGAACGCGCCGCATCATGGCGATTGCCCGCAAGACGGGGCGTCCTGCTCATATCCTCCACACATCTACAGCGGAAGAGCTCGCCTATATGGCTGATTTCCGGGATGTTGCAACGGTTGAAGTCTTGGTCAATCACCTCACTCAGGTTGGCCCGGAATGCTACGAAAAGCTGGGTGGCCTTGCCGTGATGAACCCGCCTTTGCGGGATCGCTATCACTACGATGCGAGCTGGAAGGCCATCCAGGATGGTCGCGTCGATGTTGTGTCTTCAGATCATGCGCCGCATCCATTGGACGCAAAGAAACGCCCATGGCCGAATTGCCCGGCTGGTCTGACAGGTGTGCAGACTATTGTTCCGGTTATGCTTGATCATGTGAATGCAGGCCGTCTGTCTCTGGCACGTCTGGTAGATCTGATGTCCGCTGGGCCAGCCCGCGTCTATGGGCTTCAGACCAAGGGCCGCATGGCTGTCGGTTTCGACGCCGATTTCACGCTTGTGGACATGAAGGCTCAGCGGGAGATCACCAACGACTGGATCGTCTCTCCTGCAGGATGGACACCATTTGACGGTACGCATGTAACGGGTTGGCCGATGGCAACCATCGTTCGTGGAACGGTGGTCATGCAGGATGATGAGGTGATTGGTGAAGCGACGGGACGGTTTGCCAAATTTGCGCCTTGATCGGGGCGTAGGGCGCGCGACGCTTCGACCATGAAAGAGAGTTTTATGATTCGCCCCGTTGCCGCGTTCTGCGGTCTGTCCCTTCTGTCCGCGCTTGCATTTGGAACAGCAGGAGCCGCCGAATCCGGCTGGAGTGCACCGAAATGTGGTGCCGAGCCGGAAGCTCCAGTCGTGAAGGCCGGGACCGTTGCCCAGTACAACGAGAGCGTGGACCGTGTGACAGCCTATGAGAAAGAAGCGCGAGCTTACAATGCATGCGTTTCCGGGCAGGCGAACCGTGAAGAGACTGCCATCAGCCAGGAAGCTAGCGCGAAAATTTCACGGATTCATTCTGCCAGTGCGGCCGTCCAGACTCACATCGCAGGGTCATTTCAGAAGCTTTCCTCTGAGTTGACTGCTGCGGGACGCAAGCTCGGACATCACTGACGGGTTTTCACTGGCCCATCCGCACCTGATTCTGTTGTGGCGTTAGAGAAGTCGGGCCTTCATAGGTCTGGCGCGCGACATTCGGCATCAGGTCCGGCCTTGCCCAGCATTCCGTGCCCTCAAAACTGGTGGTGCAGTATGGCTGGGGCGGGGGTGGCCCAACCGGACGGGAGCAAAAGCTTTCGTCATCATACAGATAGGCTGTATTGCAGTCTTTTCCGGTGATGGCAGAGGCAATCCGGTCCGGCGCGCACCCGGCGAGCGCGCAAAAGACTAGAACCGACAATAGAAGAAAAGCTGGGTTTTTCATGTCCGGCAGCATTATCCGGCAGGGGTTAAGGAACCCCTAAATTGGTGGCCGGTTTCTTTTGGTAACAGCTTCTCAAGCGAAGCGTTTGCCGCAAACGTGCGGCGCCTGTATGGTTCCGCAAGAACTTTACAAGACCGATCCAGCAGGGGACCAGGTGGCGGACGATTTCATCACAGAGGTGAACGAAGAAATTCGGCTTCAGCGCCTACGGGCAGCTGCGCGCCGATGGGGTGCTGTTGTGGCAGGTGTTGTCGTCGTGGGAGCGATTGGCGGCGGTGTCTGGGAATGGCAGAATCACGCCCGGAAGCAGGCCCAGCAGGCTGCATCAGCCCAGTATTTCAATACATTGGAGACGCTGGCTGATCCCAAGCACGACAAGGCTGTCACACAGAAAGCCGAAGCCGCTTTTCAGGATCTGGCAGATCATGGGCCTGTTGGCGTGCGGTCTTATGCCGCCCTGCGTCTGGCAGATCTGAAGATGCAGGATCACGATCTGGCCTCTGCTTTGAAGGCTTGGAACAGTGTCTCTTCCGATTCTGTCGTCGAGCCTGCCCTGAAGGATATGGCGCGTTACATGGTTCTGAATGCTCAGACCAATACGGCAGACCCGAAGACGTTACGTCCCGGCTATGAAGCGCTTGCGCAGAATGGGGGTGCCTGGTCCGCTTTGGCTCAGGAAGGTCTCGTCGCTCTGGATCTCCGTCCAAACGCAACGGCTGACCAGCAGAAAGAGGCTCGCCGCCTTCTGACGCAGATTGTTGGAAGTGTATCTGCACCTGAAGGGGCTCGTGCACGGGCACAGGCCCTTCTCGAAACCTTTGGAGACGCTGGTTAATGCGCCGTCCTGACCGTTTTTCTGCGTCTATGAACCGCCGCTCGATGCTTCGTGTTGCCTGTTCTGGCGCCGCTCTGACCGCGATGGGCGGATGCAGTCTGTTCAACGATGATGAGAAGCCCATGTTGGCTGGCCATCGCGTTGACGTGCTTTCCACTGGTGCGGGTCTGACCGTCGATCCCGACGATCATACGCCCATCACACTGTCTGCACCGCAGTCCGTGACGGAATGGCTTCAGCCTGACCGCACGCCGGACCATGTTGCGGTTAATGCCGTCTGGAGCGGGTCTAACCTCAAGTGGAGCCGTTCCATCGGCGCCGAGGTGAACCCGACGAGCTTCCTGTCCATGGTGGCGATCATGCCGAACAGCCGCGGGGCCATTCAGTCCCCTCCGGTGATCGGAAATGGTCGGATTTTCACCACGGATGCACAGGGCGTGGTGAAGGCGTGGACGTGGCCGGGCATGAAGCAGCTCTGGTCTCATCAGCCAGCTCCCCGAAAGTCCCGCTCTACCAATATTGGTGGCGGCGTCGCACTTGATGGAGAGACCCTCTACATTGTGGATGGCGTTGCGCAGGCATTGGCCGTCGATGCTGCCAGCGGCAAGATCAAGTGGACTGTCGATCTCGGCACACCCGGTCGATCTGCTCCTACGATTTCTGATGGTCTTGTTGTTTTCGGGACGATTGACGAGCGTCTTTATGCACTTGAGGCTGCCACGGGCCGACAGGTCTGGACGTATCAGGCAACGGGTGCGGACACCGTCATCTTCGGTCAGGCTGCCCCGGCTATCGTAGATGGTGTGGTTCTGGCAGGCTTCGGCAGTGGCGACCTCGTAGCCCTCCGTGCGGCTTCCGGTGAAATGGTGTGGAGCGATAGCCTTGGCGGTGCCAACGGTATGGGCGCCATGCTGGATTTCTCCTGCATCCGCGGGGCTCCGGTCATCAAGGACGGCACGGCGTATGCCATTTCCATGTCCAGCGTTCTTGTGGCTGTGGATATGCGCTCCGGACGTCGCTTGTGGGAGCGCGAAGTCAGTGGCCAGACGCCCCTGACAATCTGCGGGGACTGGATGTTTGTCCTGTCCACCGATCAGCAGCTTGCCTGTCTGGACCGTCTGTCCGGCCACGTACGCTGGATTACCCAGCTTCGCCGCTTCCGCCGACAGGAAGTGCAGAAGGACGCCATCCAGTGGGTGGGGCCTCTGCTCGTAAACGGCAAGCTGGTCTGTTTCTCTACCCTGCCGCAGGAAGGCATGGTGATTGTTGATGCCGTAACCGGCAAAATTGAATCGACCCGTAAAACCACGGCTCCATGCCAGGTTCAGCCGATCGTCTGTGACGGTCTGGTTCTGACGCTGTCCCAGGATGCTGTTCTGCGGGCCTATGGCTGAACGAATGACCTCTGAGAATCTGCCCGTAGTTGTTATTGCCGGGCGCCCGAATGTCGGGAAATCCACTCTTTTCAACCGGCTTGTCGGGCGTCGTCAGGCGCTCGTCTCCGATCAGCCCGGTGTGACGCGTGACCGTAAGGAGGGCGAAGCCCACATGCGTGGTCGCCGCATCCGTGTGATTGATACGGCGGGCCTCGAAGAAGCTGCGCCGGACACGCTGTTCGGTCGTATGCGTGCATCATCCGAATCTGCCGTCTCCATGGCAGATCTGGTGCTGTTCTGCATCGACGCACGCGCCGGTATCACGCCAACTGACGCTCATTTTGCCAACTGGCTGCGTCGTCAGAACCGTCCGGTTCTGCTGATTGCCAATAAGGCAGAAGGGCAGGCTGGGACCAATTCCGCACTTGAGGCCTACTCGCTGGGTTTGGGCACGCCTCTGGCGCTGTCTGCCGAACATGGTGAGGGCATTAGTGACCTCATGGGAGAGATCGTCGATCGTCTTCCCGGTGCGCCGAAGCAGGAGCGCCGTCGTCGCCGTGACGAGGAGCCGGAAGAGGGTGAAGAGCCTGAAGAACGTCCGGCTGGCCCACTTCATCTGGCGATTGTTGGGCGCCCGAATGCAGGCAAATCCACGCTTCTGAATTGCCTTCTCGGTGAAGAGCGGATGATCACCGGCCCCGAAGCCGGTCTGACCCGCGATTCGATTTCCGTCGATTTGCATGACGAACACGGTCCGATCAAGCTTGTTGATACGGCAGGGATGCGTAAGCGTGCCCGCGTTGAGCAGCATCTTGAGCGCATGTCTGTTTCCGCCTCTATCGAAGCGCTGAAAATGGCAGAAGTCGTCGTGCTGACGATCGATGCCACACTGGGTGTGCACGAGCAGGATCTTCAAATTGCCCGTCTGATTGAGAAGGAAGGCCGCGCCTGCGTTCTGGCTCTCAATAAGTGGGACGCTGTTGAAGATCGCGTTGCCACACGTCAGGCCATTTCAGACCGGATCGAGACGTCCCTTGCTCAGGTTCGTGGCATCCCGGTGGTAACGTTTTCGGCGTTGACCGGGGCAGGCGTTAATCGCCTTCTTCCGGCGGTGCGTAAGGCCTATGAAGTCTGGAATTCGCGCGTCACGACGGGTGAACTGAACCGTTGGTTCGAAGCAATGTTGGACCGTCACCAGCCGCCTCTGGTTGATGGACGCCGCCTCAAGCTGCGTTATATGACGCAGGTGAAGGCTCGTCCGCCGACATTCATTCTTTTCGGTACCCGAGCAGAAATGCTGCCTGATGCGTACAAGCGCTATCTGGTGAACGGGCTGCGCGAGACATTTCATATGCCTGGTGTGCCCATTCGCATCCAGCTTCGCGGGACGACAAATCCTTACGCGGACAAGTAAGAGCTGTTTTTTTGTTCCGTTATGCAATGAACGCATAGCGGAACAAAATCGCTTTACCGGACTGCAAAACTCCCCATTTTCGTATACCTAATCCCCTGCCAGCCTATGGCGGTGCATGGTGTTCGGCCCTAGAAAGGCCGCCAAGCCCTACGTCAGGCCTGAGTTAGAGATGAGGATTACAGATTATGGTCGGGATTGCTGCGGTTCGCAGTGAAGGCTCCTCAGGAGAGTCTCAACGCAGCACGGCGCGCGCCACGGCATTGGGTATCATGGCCGCTCTCGCTGGCCTGATGTTCGGTCTCGATACCGGCGTTGTTGCTGGCGCCTTGCCCTTTATCGCTACAGATTTCCACGCGAGTGATGCCTTGCAGGGGTGGATCGTATCCTCGATGATGGCGGGGGCGGCGTTCGGCTCTCTTGTCGCTGGACGGATTTCCAGCCGTTATGGCCGGACAGGAGCCATGCTTGTGGCCGCGGTTTTGTTTCTTGTGGGAACATTACTGTGCGCGCTGGCGCCTTCGGCTCTGGTGCTGATTATAGGGCGCGTTTTTCTGGGGCTTGCTGTCGGCTTGGCTGCGTTCGCCGCTCCTCTCTACATCTCTGAAATCACGGTGGAATCTGCTCGCGGGTCCATGATTTCATTCTATCAGCTCATGGTCACGCTCGGGATTTTCCTGGCCTTTGTGTCTGACAGTCTGCTGGCAACAGGTCAGCATTGGCGCTGGATGCTGGGGATCATGGCCGTTCCTGCCACGCTGTTCCTAGGCATTGTTCTGATTCTGCCGCACAGCCCGCGTTGGCTGATGATGCAGGGACGCAAGGACCATGCGCGTCGTGTGCTCAATAGTCTTCGATCTGACGAAGAAGTGGCAGAAGCTGAACTCGCCGATATCCAGGCTCGTCTTCACAAAAGCAGTGACGCTGGCTTGGGTCTTTTCCGGAGCAACCCCAATTTCCGTCGCTCTGTCTATCTTGGAATGCTGCTGCAGGTCATGCAGCAGCTCACGGGTATCAATGCACTGTTGTATTACGCGCCACGGGTCTTTCAGGCCGCTCATTTCGGGGTTAACGCGTCCATCTGGGCCACGACACTCGTTGGTCTGACGAACATGATCCTGACGGGTGTTGCCATTGCCTGCGTGGACAAGTGGGGGCGTCGTCCGCTGCTCATTCTAAGTTGTGCAATTGCAGGGTTTGCGCTCCTTGGCGTGGGCGCATTGCTGGCGGTCGGGGCTTCAAGCTTTGAGGCACAGATTGCACTGTGTGGATTTGTTCTGTTGTTTGTCGCCGGATTCGCTATTGGAGAAGGCCCGCTGGTCTGGACGCTGTGTTCTGAAGTTCAGCCAACGCGCGGACGTGATTTTGGAATTGGCTGCTCAACGGTTACGAACTGGGCTGCAAACTGGGCCATTTCTAAGACTTTTCCCATGATCATGGTGGCTATGGGCGCAGCATCAACATTCATTATGTTTGCAGCGTTCAATGGACTTTTTGTTCTCGTCACGCTCATGATGGTTCCGGAAACAAAAGGTGTTTCTTTGGAGACGATTGAGGCCAATCTGTTTTCGGGCAAGAAACTTAGAAATCTGGGACGTTAAATCGTGATGAAAGCCAAGGCGGCGGATGAGAGTGATCTCGGCGTCGACCCTCAACGGCACGCTGGGCTCTACGGAGCCCAGCGTGCCAAAGCCATGTCAGCCGTTCTTCTCGGGCTGCTTCTCTCCGTTCTGGATTACGCCATAGCAAACGTGGCGCTTCCCTCCATTGCCCATGATCTGAATGCGCCGTCGTCTCGCGCGATCTGGGTGGTGAACGCTTATCAGCTCGCCAATCTGTCCTGTCTGCTCCCACTCGCGTCTTTTGGCTCCCGAGTAGGCTTTGCCCGCATGAGCCAGATTGGGATTTTTCTATTCCTCATTACGTCGGTTGGCTGTGCCCTGTCCCAGAACCTGCTGGAACTGACATTGGCACGCGCCCTTCAAGGTGTGGGTGGCGCCTGCATCATGAGCGTAAATATTGCGCTCGTACGCTTCATTTATCCTCATGCAGAGCTTGGTAAGGGCATTGCTCTGAACGGTCTGTTTGTTGGGATTGGCGTCGCTCTTGGCCCGACGATTGGGTCGATCGTCCTTTCGGTCGCAACGTGGCCTTGGATCTTCTGGATCAATCTTCCACTCGCACTTGCCGCTCTCGTCATGGCCCATTTTGCGTTGCCACAGACACCGCGGAGCGAGACGCAGGCAGACATTCCGGGTTCCTTTCTGACCGTAGCATCCTTCGCTTTGCTCGGCATCGGGTTGGACGGATTGATGCATGGCGATTTTCTACCAGGATCGTTGCTCACGGGAGCGGGCATCATCTGCTGGTGGCTGCTTCTACGGTATCAAAAGGGACGGCGTGAGCCAATTGTTCCGGTGGATCTTCTGGCGCGGCGGCCTTTTCTGTTAGCGTGCCTGGTCGGGTTTCTCGGTTTTGTAGCGTCCAACCTCTACATCGTCGCCATGCCATTCACCTTGGCATCGGCTTTTCATCGTGGAGATTCCACGATTGGATTGCTGATTGCGCCTTGGGCTGTTGGCGTCGCGGTGATGTCTTTTGTCGTTGGAAAGATTGCTGACCGCTTTCCCGCTTCGGTTCTGTCCTCGCTCGGACTGCTCCTGACAGCATTCGGATTTATGTTGCTCTGGTTGTTGCCCTTGGACGCGAGCAACGCTGCGATCGCGTGGCGAACCCTTCTGGCTGGATGTGGGTTCGGGCTTTTCCAGCCACCCAACAATCGGGCCATCATGGTGTCTGCGCCGGCTGGGCGGGAAGGTGGGGCCAGCGGCATGCTGTCCGTCGCTCGGCTGGGTGGCCAGACGACGGGTGCGCTGCTCGTTGCAGCTCTTTTCACGATCTTCCCATATCCAGCGTTCATCTGCCTTGGAGGCGCGATGATCGCCGCGCTAACGGGATCTGCCCTTAGTCTTGGGCGGAAATACCTCGCAGACTGAAGAGCGTCGTCGTTCGCTGATCGGTACTTTCCAGCTCCTGAGTGGTCTGGACTTTCTGTTGAATCAGAATGTCCAGATCCAGCTTTGGGGCGTAATGGCGACCCGGATCACAGAGCCAGACTTCGCAGTGCCGGGCACATTCCAGCAGCCATGGCATGATGCGTGCAGCCATAGCCTCGTTGTAACAGACGTCTCCGATCACCAGCAGATCACAGTCCGGTTTCGATCCGACAAGATCGCCCGGACAAAGCACTACTGTCACGGCATTGAGCGTAGCGTTAAGGGCCGTTGCTTCGAGAGCCATAGGGTCAATATCATTGGCCGCAGCAGTGGACGCACCCGCTTTTACGGCGGCAATGGCGGCTAATCCGCACCCACACGCCACGTCCAGAACTCTTTTGCCTTCAACGCGCTGCGGATTATCCAGAATGTATCGCGCAATAAGCTGGCTACCTGGCCATGCAAATGCCCAGAACGGGGGCTCAATACCGTGCGCTTCGAGGAAGGCTTCGCTGGCCTGCCAGATGGGAGTGATGTCTGTTGCCAGATGCAGGGGAATTTCGGGAACAAGGCTGGCGGTCTCGACCGCCGTATTCTCGCGGATAAATGCCGCGGGGTCCTGCAGTCTGACTGACATGATGTTCAAAGTCTTCCGCAGATAAAGGCCAGAGCCAGAAGGAAACCGATTGGAACGTTCTGCTTGAATTGTCGCAGGCAGTTTGGCGCATCGTATGGGTTCAGCGTGCGGGCCTGCTGGAGAAGGAGGCCACCTGCAATCAGGAAGAACAGCCAGAACCCCAGATGCAGATGGGCATGAATGGCGACGAGTCCCAGCGCCAGAAGCATCAGGCTGTAGCAGGTGGCAATAAAGGGCTGAGCGCGCTTTTCCATAAGGCGAGACGTGGAGCGAACACCGATGCGGGCATCATCTTCCATGTCCTGGAAGCCATAGATGGTATCGAAGCCAAGCTGCCAAAGGATGACAGCGCCATACAGCAGCGCGCCATTTCCATCCAGGCCGCCCCCTGCTGCGGCATAGCCCATGGGCGCACCAAAACCGAACGTGAAGCCCATGACGAGTTGTGGCCACCACGTCACACGTTTCGCCGCGGGGTAGAGCGCCACAAGCAGCAAAGCAAAGGGCGCCAGAAGCCAGCATGTGCGCGGCAGACACACCAAAACGCCCAGACCGCACAGTAGTAAAAAGGCCAGCAGCTTAAGGCCCTGCTTCAGGGAGAGCGCACCGCTGGCAAGCGGACGGCCCGCGGTTCGAGCAACCTTGGCATCAATATCGCGGTCCCAGATGTCATTAACCACACATCCGGCAGAGCGCATAACGAGTGAGCCGAATGCAAAAAGGGCCGTGTAGACAATTCGGAGTCCGAGTGGCGCATCTGGTGCAAGGAACAATCCCCAAACCCCAGGGAGAAACAGCAGCCATGTCCCAACTGGGCGATCCAGTCGGGCCAAAAGTGCGTAGGACCGCCAAGGTTCAGGCAGGCGGCCGGTCCAGCCTGTCAGGCTGATATCGGTATGGGGGCGGGTTTCACTCATCAAAGCACGTGATGAGGGGCAGATGCGCTTCCGTCAATGGCTGTTGCGCGCTATCGGAAAAGGATGAGCCGATCTGATCCCCGTCTTTATCTTGAAGTGCCGGATGTTCCCTTCACGGAAGGGCTGGAACTTCCTCTTCCCGCCAGTCAGGCCCACTATCTTGGCAATGTCATGCGGCAGAGCCCTGGAGATCCGGTACGTGTCTTTAATGCGCGCGATGGAGAGTGGAACGCCATCATCCAGACCTTGCGAAAAGACAAGGGAACAGTGCGGCTGGGAACGCGAGAGCGCGCACCTCAGGTCACAGAGGGTGTGGAACTGCTGTTTGCGCCCCTCAAGCGGGATGCAACAGAACTCGTTATTCGGATGGGGACTGAACTCGGGGTGACGTGTTTTCGGCCCGTCGTAACCGAACGAACCAACACGCACCGCCTGAACCTCGACCGTCTTGCCCTGATTGCCAGTGAAGCTGCTGAACAATGCGAGCGGCTGGATATTCCCGAAATCCAGCCGCTGGAGCCCTTGAAATCCGTTCTTGCGGAATGGCCTGAAGACAAGCCGCTGTTTGCGGCTCTTGAGCGACGTCCCGGGGCGGATGGTCCTTTGGTCGCATCTGCTCTTCTCATTGGGCCTGAAGGTGGCTTTTCCGATCCAGAGGTGGCGATGCTTCAGAAGCATCCTGCTGTTCATGCACTGACACTGGGGCCGTTGGTGCTGCGCGCCGAGACGGCTGTCTGCGCCGGACTGGCGCGACTTGCACTGCGTCGTGGCGCCTGAGGGTGACAGGACAGTCTGAGGTGCTACAAGTTCAATCAATATCGAACAACGATCGCAAATCGAGGCAAAACCGCCATGTCCAATCCCGGCACGTCTAATAGCGCAACGATCGAGAATCGGGCGCAACTCGTCGAGGTTCTGGAACGGGGCTCCAAGCCGCGGTCCGAATGGAAGATCGGAACCGAACACGAGAAGTTCGGCTTTGTACTGCCGGGGCAGGATGATGGGCGTACACCGTTGTCAGCGCCGCCTTATGAACCCAAAGGTATTGGTGCGCTGCTGCGGAAACTGGAGGGGCCGGACTGGGCCCCTATCCACGACGGTGAGGCGCTGATCGGTCTGGCAGGGCAGAACAGCCAGAAAGGGCGGTCCATTTCTCTGGAGCCCGCTGGACAGTTCGAGCTTTCTGGTGCGCCGGTTGTCTCTTTGCAGGAAACGCAGAGCGAGATGCAGGAGCATTTCGATCTGATCCGCGGTCCTGCTGCTGAACTCGGATTGGGCTTTCTGCCATTTGGTTTCCAGCCGCTCTGGGCGCGCGACGAGATGCCGTGGATGCCCAAGAGTCGTTACGCCATCATGCGCAGTTATATGCCCAAGGTTGGCACGCTGGGCCTGGATATGATGACGCGGACCTGCACTGTGCAGGTCAATCTGGACTTCGGTGATGAAGCCGACATGGCTCGCAAGATGCGTGTATCGCTGGCGCTTCAGCCATTGGCTACGGCTCTGTTCGCGAATTCGCCTTTTGTGGAAGGCAAAGCAAACGGCTTCCTTTCCAATCGCGCCCGTATCTGGACCGATACCGATAATCAGCGTTCAGGTCAGCCATCGCTGTTCTTTGCAGAAGATTTCAGCTTCGAGAAATACGTGGACTGGGCGCTGGATGTGCCGATGTATTTCGTCGCTCGGGACGGGAAAAACATTGATGCCAGCGGCTGCTCCTTCCGGCGTTGGCTGGAAGGTAGTGCGCAGCCCGCTCTGGACGGTCTGACGCCGACTATTGGTGATTTTGAGGATCACCTCACGACTGTTTTCCCTGACGTGCGCCTCAAGCAGTTCCTTGAGATGCGTGGCGCGGACGCCGGTCGTCCGGAGATGATGGTTGCCCAGTCTGCGCTCTGGGTTGGCTTGTTCTACGATGCCGCAACATTGGAAGCCGCTGAAAAGCTGGTATTGGAACAGCCTTGGGAGGTTTATCAGCAACTCCGTGCGGATGTTCCTGCCAAAGGCATGCAGGCTGACTTCCCCGGGGGCCTGAAAGCGCTGGCAAAGCGCGTTGTGGCTCTCGCGGAGCAGGGACTTCGTGCCCGTGTTCGCAACGAAGCACAGTTCCTGGACCCGCTGCATCTGATTGCAGATGGTGGTCCCAACCAGGCTGAGTACTGGCTTGCCCTGTATGAAGGTGCATGGGGCGGAAATGTGAAGCCGCTGTTCCGCGAAGCATCGATCTAAAGTCAGACGTATTGGAGTAGGGCGTTAAGCCCTGCTGCGATCAGTTTCCGGTTTGTGCAGGAACACGTTATGGAATGCAGGTGCGAAGCTTTTTGCAACCCATGACCTGATCGGCAGTTCCAGAGGCATGATGAACCGTCTTTTCTTCCGCGCGGCTGTAGCCAGCGCTTTCATATCCGTAGCAGCCCTTCCGCTGCCTGCCATGGCTCAGGCCGTTCCCGCGCAACTCCGTCCTGTGGATCAGGGCTGGGTCGCGCGCGTTCAGGATACGCTGGCGCAGATCACAACGCTTCAGGCGCGGTTTCAACAAATTGCACCAGATGGGAAAGCTGTTGCCGGGACAGCGACGCTTGATCGTCCGGGGCGGATGCGCTTCGACTATGACAGTCCCAGCCCGCTTCTTCTTGTCGCCAATGATGGCAAGGTCGTTTTTCAGGATCGGAGCGTCGGACAGGTAACGGTCATGCCGCTGGACCGTACTCCCCTCGGTTTGCTGCTACGGCCTGATCTGAAGCTCTCGGGCGATGTCACGGTGACAGGATTTGAGCGTAAGAACGGTCAGATCAACCTTCAAGTTGAAAAAACAGACAACCCGGGTGAGGGGAATCTGACCCTTATGTTCTCCGAAGCGCCACTTGCTCTTCTGGGGTGGGAAGTCGTGGATGCTCAGGGCCGAACAACGCGCATCGCCCTGTCAGATATCAGGACGGGAGGGAGCGTATCCCAATCTCTGTTCACGCTCCCGAAGTCTGAGGACTGACGTTCAGTCCTTTGTTTCGCGGGAAAGCTCCAGTGCGCGGGCATAAACCGTGCGCTTGGGCAGTTTGATAATTCCCGCCACGAGAGTGGCCGCATCCTTCACCGAATGACTGGTCAGCGCTTCGCGGAGATGCGTATCCAGATCATCTGCTCCGCTATCGTCTTCCGCTGAGGGGCCGATCAGGAGCGTGATCTCCCCTCGTGGTGCGGTTTCCTGGAAATGGGCGAGCACTTCCGCCAACGTTCCCCGCACCATCTCTTCGAAGCGTTTTGTTAGTTCTCTGCCAACCGCTGCCTCACGGTCAGGGCCGAAGACAGTGATCAGGTCTTCCAGTGTCTCGACGAGGCGGTGCGGCCCTTCATACCAGATCAGTGTGGAACGAACGCCAGCCTGTTCTGAGGCCCGAAGCGTCGCGAAGCCTGTCTTGCGGGCTTCGCTTCGTGGCGCTGGAAAGCCGAGAAACATGAAGGGAAGAGGGGGGAGGCCTGAAAGGGTCAGAGCCGTGATGACAGCGTTCGGGCCCGGGATGGCCGTAACATGAACGCCAGCGGCGATTGCTGCCCGGACGAGCCGATAGCCCGGGTCCGAGACAAGCGGAGTACCTGCGTCTGACACCACGGCGAAGCTGGCACCAGCCACCATTTTTTCCACAAAGAACGGTGCGCGATCCTGTTCGTTATGATCATGAAGCGTTCGTGTGGGAGTGGAGATGTTGCGCGACATCAATAATTTTGCCGTAACGCGTGTATCTTCGCATAAAATAGCTTCAACACTGTTCAAGGCTTCAATCGCGCGCTCGCTGATATCGGCCAGGTTGCCGATCGGTGTCGCAACCAATATCAGTTGTCCCCCCACTCTCGGGCCATGCTCCGAAGGCGGGGCGGCCGTTAACGTTTCAGCCGTATCGCTCAAGGGAGTTTCAGCGGAACATGACTTTTCGGACATCTGCATCCTCGGTGACGAACTCAAGGGTCTATTCTGGACCGATGAGCCGTCTGCGCAAGGGTGTAAGCACTGGGCTGGCCGCAGGAACTTTCCTGACGCTGGCCGCCTGCTCCGGCGGAAACTCCTCTTTGACATCTGGCGTGGGTGGAATTCCCGGCTCAGGCCAGGCTCCTGGCGCGCATGACGTTGGCCTTATCCTTCCCCTGACGGGACGCTACGGTGCCATCGGTGCGCGAATGCGTGATGCAGCCAAGCTGGCTCTGTCTTCACAAGGCTCGCCTGTGCTGGACGTTCATGACAGCAACGCTGCCGGTGGCGCAGCTCAGGCTGCCCATGACGCCCTGACGCGTGGCGATGCCATGCTCCTGGGGCCGCTAACGGCTACAGAAACTGCGGCTCTCGCACCGCTGGCTGTTGAAGCAGGCAAGCCTGTTCTAGCGTTTACAAGCGATTCCACGCAGGCTCGTTCTGGCGTCTGGGTGATGGGCCTGACACCGGAGCAGCAGGTTCGCCGGATGGTGGATGCTGCACGTGCAACAGGCCGTAAGAATTTTGCAGCCTTCCTGCCGGATAATGCTTTGGGGCACGCTATGGCAGAAGGATTGCAGCGGGCCTGTCGGGATGATGGGCTGAAAGATCCTCAGATTGTTTTCCATTCCACAGACGCACAAACCATCGATGATGGCCTGAAATCCCTTTCAGATATCGCCAATCGCCAGCCGCCGGCACCTGTGGTTTCGACGCCGACCGGTCCATCGGCTGTTGATCCTGCCGCCGATTCGCCTGCCGACTCGACAACGCCTGCGCAGCCACCAGCAACTCCAGTTGCTGCGCCAGTGGTGCCGCCCCCTCCGTTTGATGCTCTTCTGCTGGCAGATACCGGTATGGAGCTAGGGCGCATCATCACTGCGCTACACGCTGACCAAGTGACGTCAGATCAGGTGCAGATCATGGGGCCAGCACTCTGGAAGGCATTCGATGGCAAGCTCAGTGCCCTGCATGGGGCCTGGTATGCTGCGCCCGATGCCAAGGATCGCAATGGGTACGTGGCCCAATACAAAGCGGTTTATCATCAGGCGCCATCACCTGTGACGGATTTCGCCTATGATGCCGCAGCTCTTGCCGGCAATCTGATGAAGCAGGGAGGCCCGACCGTTCAGGCATTGACCCGTCCGGACGGCTATATGGGCGTGGATGGCCTGTTCCGCCTGCGCGCTGATGGTCATGTCACTCGCGCGCTGGCCATTTTCCAGATTCAGCGTGGCGGTGGTGCCCGCATCGTTGTTCCAGCATCACGGGACATTGCGATCCGTCCAAGCTGAGAAAATACTGCTGGTTCAGAAACAGAAACACGCGTCCATGGTGATTGGCGCGTGTTTTTTTATGGCTTTTCTTGAAAGCCAACTGGCGTGTCAGGGGCAATCCTGACCGTGCAGATCAGGCTGCGTAGGTCTCGGCCAGCGGCAGAACCGGGCGAATGGTGTGAAGAGCCAGTTCAAAGCTGGCATAGCTGCCCAGTTCATGATTGCGTAGATGATCGATCAGCACCCAGCGCATCCCTTGCGGGCGGAGCATGTAGGCTGGATCCGGGTTCTCACGGACCCAGACCAGAACATGCTCAATGGGTGTCGTTCCATCGAAATTCGTGATCCCGGAATCCGTCGGTGTGATTTCTGCATCGAAGAGACCCATCCGCATTCCGGCTTCCAGCCACCGCGACAGATATTCGCGATGACGAGGGAGAACACCCTGCCTCAACGTCACGACATTACCGCCCATCGAAACGGGTGAAAGATCGTATAGGGGAGTTGCCTGCGCCATCAGGAAAGTCCTCATCAGAGCGGGGCGGGGGAGCCCGTGGATTGCGATAAGGTCAGGCTAAAATCCAAACGGCCCCTTTCACAATCTAAAATGACGCCAAAACGGCTTCCGGCGACATAAACTTTCTCTACTGTGACAAATCTGCCATGCAAAAATTGCATAGCTCAACATGTTGTTGTCATATTCCGATACAGCGCCTTATCCCACCTCCGGTGAAGCCAGAGCCACGAACCCGGCTCTTGCTCTATCCACTCCTGAAGCCGGTCATTGAGTTGCTGTGTCAGTGCCAACACGTCTGCCTGACGATTCTCGGTAGGCTGTGGATCAATGGGGGGATCCACAACGAGTACCAGTCTGGCAGGCCCTTCGCGGCGCACATGTCCGGTTACAATCAAGGCTTTATGCCGCAGGGCAAACACGGCGGTTGCAGAGGCTGTCATGGCAGGGCGGCCGAAAAGACGGGCCTCGATGCCATCATTCATTTTTTGGTCGCCGAGCACGCCTAAATGCCCGCCGTGAGACAGGTGCTTCAGCGCAGACCGTGCTCCACGTGCTCCTTTGGGGAACATCGGAACATCCATGCGCATGGCTCGGCGGCGGAGGGCGTGGATGATGGAATCTACAATCGGATTGCTGGCTGCCCGATAGAAGGAAGCAAAGGGCATCCCGAATCGCGCGACGACCGGGGGCATGAGTTCCCAGTTGCCAATATGGCCGGAAAAGAAAATGATCGGGCGCCCCGTTGCGCATGCGGCTTCCAGATATTCTGATCCTTCAACACGCCATCCTGGTCCCGTCGGCGTGTTCTGTTTCAATCGGCCCACATGCGGAAACTCCGCCACGGTGCGCCCCAGGTTTTCCCAGCAGTCTTTGACGATACCGCGCCGCTCTTCCCTGGTCAGCTGTGGCATGGCCAGTTGCAGGTTTCGGTCGGCCACTCTGGAGACGGGAATAAGAGGTCCGATATGGCGTGCAACGGAGCCACCCAGTGTGGACGCGGCCGCAGGGGGGAGAATGCGCAGCCAGCCCAGCAGGACGCGCACAAGCAGGGCTTCCGCCCGATGTGGAATTGAAGTCATGAGTGAGGGAACAGAAGATCCAGAATATGGTCCGGCGCTTTTGGGTCCGCCCAAAGAAGCTCAACGTTGATGACGGTGACCTGCGCCCGGAAAGCGGGAGGAAGTTTGACCGCATCCTTGGCTGTGGTCACGAGCGTGGTTCCGGATTCCCGACGCAGCGTTTCAAGGCGCTGGATGTCATTGGCCGAGTAGGCATGATGATCCGGAAAGGGAAGGCAGCGAACAGGAGAGACTCCTGCATCCTGCAGCATGATGAAAAATTTATCGGGGCGGCCGATCCCCGCGAAAGCGACAACTCTCCGGCCTTGCAGACCGCGGATTTCAGGGCCCGGAACCAGTCTGGCCTGAGCTTTGAAGAGGAACGGGGGAAGGGTAAGAAGCAGCCCGTGACGGTCTTCCCCGATGATGACCACACACTGCGCACGCTTCAGAGCATCCAGCACCGGCTCACGCAGAGGACCGGCGGGCATGACCTGTCCATTGCCAAACCCCACGACACCATCCACGACCAGCACCGAGAGGTCCTTGTGAAGGCCCGGGTTCTGGAAACCATCATCCATCACAAGGCAATCAGCGCCTTGGCCAACCGCCAGTCTCGCGGTCTGGGCCCGGTCTGCTCCGACCCATGTTGGCGCGGCTTTTGCCAGAAGAAGAGGCTCATCGCCAACATCACGGGCGCTCGAACGTCCCGGATTGACCTCCAGCGGCCCTTTCTCTCTGCCACCATGACCGCGGCTGAGAATATGGGGAGAATGTCCACGATCTTTCAGTCGTTGGACCAGATCCAGTGTCAGGGGTGTTTTCCCCGTGCCCCCAGCAGTCACGTTGCCGCAGCATAGTACCGGGACTACGGCTCGATAGCCTTCGCGGGTCATGCGGCGACGGGTCAGACGGGTCGCGATTCCTGCCAAAGGGCGCAGCATGAATGCCGCAAGGCCTACCCTCGGGACGGACCAGAATCGCGGAGCCCGTAGTCTCATCGTTCAAGTGTCTCCAGAATGCGGGGGCTTAGTCTGGACACCACGGAGCGCTGAAGCACTGCGGGTGAAGGCGTGACATGAGGTTCAGTGATCCACTGGCTCAGACTATCGATATCCTTAACGATGTGAAGATAATCGTGCAGCAGGCTAACCGCTTCCCGCCAGTTTTCCATAAGAGGGCCGGTTGCCGTTGGAATGCCCAGGCGAAGTGGCTCGAAAGGATTATGGCCACCGCCTTTCCCCGCGAGAGAGTTGCCGAGGAAGCAGCAATTTGCGAGTCTGTAGAACAGACCCAGTTCCCCTAATGTGTCGGCAATCCAGCCATGTGTCTTGTTGTTCGGCTCCTGCCCAACGGATCGTCGGGGCAGATCGAAGCGCGAAGCCAGTTCCTCTCCGCGTTTTGGATGCCGGGGGATGAGGATCGTCAGAAGGTCGGGTTGTTTTTCTCTGGCAAGCGCTGCTGCGGCCAGCACCAGTTCCTCCTCACCAGGATGAGTCGAAGCCGCGACGAAAACCGGACGATTTCCAATCACGTCCTGAAGTCGTTCCAATTCAGCGAAGTCGCATGACAGAGGAGGAGCGTCCTGTTTGAGGTCTCCATCTTCATAAACGGCTTTGGTGCCTAGGGAGCGGAAGTGTGCCGCATCTTCCGGGCCTCGGGCTGCAACCCAGGAAAGGCGAGAAAACATGCGTCCAGTCAGGCTTGAGGCTTTTTTCCACCGGCGAGCCGAGCGATCCGAGAGGCGACCGTTGACCAGCATGACGGGAATAGCCTTGCGGTAGCAGGCTGCAATGATGCCGGGCCAGAGTTCACTTTCTACAAAGACAGCACCGTCCGGCTTCCAACGTTTGAGAAATCGGCCAAACCAGCGCGGCACATCGTGAGGAATAAAACGATGAGAGACGCGGCGCCCGAATTCCGGATGGCGGCTGACAATTTCTGCGCCGGTCACCGTGGCGGTTGTGAACAGGACATGCAGATCCGGGCGCTTTTCCAGAAGATCATCAAGCAATGGTCGCGCACACAGGGTCTCCCCCACGCTGGCAGCATGTATCCAGAGAAGTGTACCTTCAGGGCGATGACCGCCCCCGAGACCCATTCTTTCACGAAGGCGGTCTGGCAGCTCCCGTCCTCGCTTCAGACGTACCCGCAGCATGATCGTCAGAGCAGGAGCCAGAAGGCTGCCAACGCCCCCCCACAACCGATCCATGACGGAAAGATTTTGATTGCGGACGTTAGCTTCCGCCTGCTCCGCAACGGCATTGAGTGCAACACGGAGCGTCTCGGTATCCGGTTCAAGAAGCGGTTCACCGACCACGACAGACCCGCGCCCAAAGGGAAGTGGAAATGTAAGGCCGTCCCACGAGGGCAGACGAAGGCTGTTGCAGGCCATACCCAGCGGAATAATGGGGCGTCTGGAAATCCGCGATAGCACGAGAATGCCCGGCTGAACCTCCTCTGCCGGGCCGCGCGGTCCATCTGGAGTAATGGCGACAAAGGCACCCTGCTTCAGTTCCCGGAAAGCGACTCTCAGTGCCGCCGCGCCGCCTTTGTCCTTCCCTTTGCGGGACGTGGAGCCATGAATGCCAATGATTCCCCAAGGACGAATAGCATCCGCGATAAGGCGTCCATCCGCGTTACGGGAAATCAGTACCCGCAGCTTCACCCGTGGTTCGATCGCCCGGGCCCAGAACCAGAGCGCTGGAGCCAGTGTCAGGGAACGGTGCCAGAGGGCAAGAACTGTTCCCTGATCAGCTTGCGTCAGAAGCGCTCTTGCCTGTTTGGTGCCTCCGACATTCCAGTGGGTGGAGCGCAGACAGGCACCTAACCAGACATGGATCATGCGAGCGGGCGATATCATGAGCAGTCGGGTAGCATGGTCAGATGGCGCTCGCAAAACTTTGTGACAGACTGTCAGGCTGCTTCGTGATGAACCTGAAGACCGGTGAAGGTTACCCGGGCCATATCGGCGTGACTTGGCGCATGCCAACCCTGTTCGCCGACCACGGCTTCAAACCATACACCCTGTGCTATCGCGGCAGAGGGCAATGAGAAGTGATTTTCTGTTCCGTTGACGATGATGCGCATCAGACCATTCGGAGACGTGTGAATTTCATAGCGAATGGTCTGATGCGGATAAACCGTGCCGACCACAACGCTCTGCTTGGATGTGCCATTATCCACGAGTGCAAAGACCCGGTCGCCCTGAACACTTAGCTCCGCCACTGGATGCTGTGTGCTTGCCAGGCGGCCGATGACCACTTTTCCATTTCGCGGAAGCTGATCAATGTGCACGGTCGCCGTCATGTCAGAATTCGTTTGCTGAAAATACCACGCGGTATTTTCTCGCAAAAGCGTCTCCGGAGCGACCTTTCCACGGATGACTGGCTGGAGGCCGTCAGTCGTGAGCGTCAGGGCACCTGTCTGCTGATCGCGGGAGTAAAAAGCTGTGTTGTAGCCAGAGCCGAGTGTCGTGGACGGAACAAGATGCAGGCCCAGACGCTTGGCAGGCTCCTGAAGTGTAAAAGCCGAAATGTCCGGCGCTTGCGGTACATCCATGGCATGCACCGGCATGGCGATCAGAGCACTCAGGCAAAAAGCTGGGCCAGCAAGTCGGGAGATCATAATGTGTCCTTCCGGGGTTCTGGTTGTGACGTCAGATGACTGTTTCAACGCAGAACTCCCGAAAAGGACGCATGATTAGCGGCTCATGAGAACCGTGAGTTTCATGTTCTCAAGAATATGACGGGTCACGCCCCCCAGAATCATCTGGCGAAGACGGGAGTGGGAGTAGGCCCCCATGCTCAGCATATCGGCACCAAAATCTTCAGCCCCCTTCAACAGGCCGGCACCGACATCCTTATTGATGGGGTCGCAGGCGCGTGTCGTAGCGGAAATGCCATGCAGACGCAGATAACGGACAACATCGTCGCCCGTAGGGCCGCGACGCTGATATTCCTGGCATGTCAAAACCTGAACGCCTTCCGCGGTATGCGCCCATGGCAGAATGCAGCGGAGTGCAAGCGAAGACTCGGGTGTTCCGTTCCAGGCAATAGCAATGCGGCTGCCTACTGTTTTCGGAGCAATTGGCGGAGCAATGACCAGAGGACGCCCGCTGTCAAAAAGAATGGCATGCAGTGTTTCTGATGCGCGCGGGTCAGTGGCTGAAATGAGATTGGGCACGAGCGTCATGTCTGCCAGGCGTGAGCGCCATGTCAGAGCATCATGTTCCGTGCCGTCCAGTACTTCGAGGCTGGCACTGACACCGCCGCCAATCGACATGCCGATCTTGGAGGCTTCGACGCGGCGAAGTCCGTTATTATGCACAAAGCTGTCGAAGCTGTGTCGGATCCTGATAGCGCGGCGGTGGGCTTCCGTGGCCGCCGCATCAATCATTTCCGTCACCATTCCGGCAGAAATGCCTTCGCCAGCGAGTGTGGCAACTTCGGTCGGGTCTGATCCGACAACGACAGCAGACAGGTGTGCATCAAAACGACGGGCAAAATCCAGGGCCACCGACATGACTGAATCCAGATCGTCGGCCCCGGTGAGGGGGAGAAGGATGTTCTTGATTTCGATAAGCATAACGTAAGGCTCCCCACCTTGGGAAAAGGGTGTTCTCTATCTTTACGGATAAAGACGCGTGACGTTCCATTCAGATCCATCACGAGTCCATAATGCTCGGTCATGGAGGCGGAAAGGCCGGTCCTGCCAGAACTCTATGGCGTCTGGAGCAACGCGGAAACCTGTCCAGTTGTTCGGGCGTGGAATAGGGCCATTGCCATATTTTTCTTCTGCGGCCTTCAGGCGCTCTTCAAAGGTGCTGCGCTCATCCAGAGGGCGTGACTGGTCAGATGCAATCGCCCCCAGCCGGGACATGGGCGACCGGCTGGCGAAATAAGCATCTGCTTCTTCGTCACTGACCTGCGTAACCGGTCCTTCGATCCGGATCTGCCGACGCAGGGACTTCCAGTGGAACAGCAGGGCGACATGCGGATTGGCCAGCAGATCGCCACCCTTGCGGCTCTCCACGTTGGTATAGAAGACAAACCCGCGTTCATCTGCCCCTTTGAGAAGAAGCATGCGGACGGAAGGGCGACCGTCTGGCGTTGATGTCGCAACGGCCATGGCGTTGGGATCATTGGGCTCAGACGCTTCAGCATCTGACATCCATGCTGCGAACAGTGCGAACGGATCAGCAGTCAGATCGATGAGAGGCAGAGAGGACATGGAAGTCTCCTGAAGCAGCGTGGCCGGCCCGAAAGGGCGATTTAAGAACCATAGCGGTTCCGTCCGGGACCCGGAACAGACCCTGTCAGGTTCCGGTTCTGAATTATGACGTTGGGTGCACTATATAGAGAAAGGAAGAGCAAATGCCTTGACCTGCCTCATGGGCCTGAAATCCACACTACGGCTGGAAACTGCCGTCGAAGGGGCATTGAGTGTCGTGTTACTCTTGTTTGCTGGCATCTCTTGTGCGACCACGGCGCTAACACGCCAACGCGATTCAGGAAACCACAATGTCTGAAACAGAAGACAACATCCCGGCACCAGTGACCGGCACCCTCATGAAGGGTAAGCGCGGTGTCATTATGGGTGTTGCCAACAAGCACTCCATCGCGTGGGCAATCGCTAGTGCCTGTGCTGCACAGGGTGCGGAACTGGCCTTCACCTATCAGGGTGAGGCTCTTGGCAAGCGCGTTCGTCCGCTGGCAGAAAGCGTTGGCTCTGATCTGGTCCTGCCCTGTGATGTCAGCGATGATGCCGCAATCGACGCCACGTTCGACGAGATCGAAAAGAAGTGGGGCAAGATTGATTTCGTGCTTCACGCCATTGCTTTTGCTGACAAGCAGTACCTGCGCGGCCGTTATATCGACACGCCGCGTGATGCTTTCCTCCAAGCCATGGACATTTCCTGCTATTCCTTCGTGTCCGTCGCCCGTCGCGCGTCTGCCATGATGAATGCTGGTGGTTCGTTCCTGAGCATGACCTATCTCGGTGCCGAGCGCGTCATGCCGCACTACAACGTCATGGGCGTTGCCAAGGCGGCTCTTGAAGCCTCCGTGCGTTACATGGCCGCTGATCTCGGCCGTGACGATATCCGCGTGAACGGTATCTCCGCAGGACCGATCATGACGCTGGCAGCCAACGGCATCAGTGACTTCCGCTACATCCTGCGCTGGAACCAGCTCAACGCCCCGATGGAGCGTAACGTGACCCTGAAGGACGTTGGCGGTTCAGGCATGTACCTGCTCTCCGACCTCTCCAGCGGCGTGACGGGTGAAATCCATCATGTGGATTGTGGCTACCACACGGTTGGCATGAAGAACCCGGCAGCTCCGGACATTGCAGCTGTCAGCTCCGGGGACTGACATGTCAGACAATAGCTTCGGGCAACTCTTTCGCGTCACCACCTGGGGTGAAAGTCACGGGCCGGCCATTGGCTGTGTCGTAGACGGCTGTCCACCCCGCCTGAAGCTGTCCGAAGCGGACATCCAGCCTTGGCTTGATCGCCGTCGGCCGGGGCAGTCCCGCTTCACTACCCAGCGTCGGGAACCGGATCAGGTCCGGATCCTGTCGGGGGTGTTTGAAGGCCAGACGACCGGCACGCCTATTTCGCTGATGATCGAAAACACCGATCAGCGGTCGAAAGATTATGGTGAGATTGCCCAGAGCTATCGTCCGGGTCATGCGGACATTGCTTATGATTTGAAATATGGCATCCGTGATTATCGGGGTGGTGGTCGCTCGTCCGCTCGTGAAACGGCCATGCGTGTCGCAGCGGGTGCTGTCGCTCGTGTGCTGCTGAAAACGTTGGTTGGGGAAGGCTTGAAGATTCGCGCAGCTCTGACAGGGATCGGCGGTCAGACTATTGATCCCTCCCGCTGGGACTGGGACGAAGTGGAGCGCAACCCGCTCTGGTGCCCGGATGCTGCGAGCGTTGGTCCTTGGGAAGAGCTACTCGACTCTGTCCGTAAAAATGGATCGTCCATCGGGGCCACTGTTGAAGTTGTCGCGGAAGGCTTGCCGCCGGGCCTCGGTGCGCCAGTCTATGGCAAGCTGGACGCAGACCTTGCTGGCGCTCTAATGGGCATCAATGGTGTGAAGGGCGTTGAGATCGGCGACGGTTTCGCTGTAGCGGCTCTTCGTGGTGAGCAGAACGCTGATCCGATCGCACCGGGGCCACAGTTCGCGTCGAACCATGCGGGTGGCATCCTGGGAGGCATCTCCACGGGGCAACCGATCGTGGCTCGCTTTGCCATCAAGCCAACCAGTTCGATCCTGACACCCGTGCCCAGCATCAACAGTGCAGGGGATTCGGTAGAGGTTCGCACCAAGGGACGACACGATCCGTGTATCGGTATCCGTGCCGTGCCCGTGGCGGAAGCTATGATGGCCTGCGTTCTGGCAGACCATCTGCTGCGCAATCACGCGCAGTGCGGTTGGGACAACTGATCCCAGCCTTCGGGTTTAGCTGGCGAGCTTGGCGTCCAGGGTGATCTCCGTGTTGAGAACCTTGGACATCGGACAGCCGATCTTCGCCTTGTTGGCGGCATCGAGAAAGTCGGCCTCAGTCGCGTTCGGCACCACGCCACGAAGCGTTAGATGGGCCTTCGTGACGGCAAAGCCATCGCCAACCTTATCGAGGGAAATTGTCGACTCCGTATCGAGGGAGTCGGCCGTAAAGCCAGCATCACCAAGGATCAGAGAGAGCGCCATTGTGAAGCAGCTTGCGTGCGCCGCGCCGAGCAGTTCTTCCGGGTTGGTGCCGGGCTTGTCTTCGAATCGCGTGTTGAAACCATAAGGCTGGTCCTGAAGGGCGCCGCTCTGCGTCGAGATGGTGCCCTTGCCTTCCTTGATGGTGCCGCTCCAGTGGGCCGAAGCTTTCTTGTTGATGGTCATGAGACGCTCTCCGCGTGTTGAGGGGATGCTGTCTCCAACGTGACCAGACAGGAAACGTTGCCGTGAAAAAACCGTGTGGTGTGGTTGTGATGCCACTCAGGAAAAGCCCTTGGGGATGAATGGGAACCTATGGCGGTTTTCTGCGATTGGCCCTATATCTGGGGCCCGAAAAGAAGATTTCCCCCAGATATAGTGTCCGTGAGGTTCACAGGTAATTTGAATTTGCAAGCAATCTCTTTGGTTGAAATGCAAAGAGATTGCTTGCAACCCTGCCCTCCTCGAGGGCAGGAAAGCGCCTAATCACCGACAGCCGATAGAAGTATTTTGGAGAGCGCAATGACACTTCATGACGTGACGATGGACACGCCACATACGGCCGGCCGCCCGCATGACGTGCTTCCGCCTGTTGACCACCCTGTTGGCGAGCGTGCTGTCGGGGAGGGGGAAGAAACGCCAGACATGTTCGATGATGTCGTGCAGCTTCCGGGTCATCATGCCGTCCGTGTGGATCGTTCGCGTGATTCGCTTCTGACGGATTTTGGCAAGGCGACTCTGAACAATCGCTACCTTCTGCCAGGCGAGCATTATCAGGATCTGTTTGCGCGTGTTGCGTCCTATTACGGGGCGGATCAGGGCCATGCCCAGCGTATTTATGATTACATTTCGCGCCACTGGTTCATGCCAGCTACACCGATTCTGTCTAACGGTGGAACGTCCCGCGGCCTGCCGATTTCCTGCTTCCTGAACGAAGCCGAAGATAGCCTGGAAGGTATCGTCGGCCTCTGGAACGAAAACGTCTGGCTGGCATCCAAGGGCGGCGGCATCGGGTCTTATTGGGGCAATCTGCGCTCGATTGGCGAGAACATCGGTCGTAACGGCAAGACGTCCGGCGTCATTCCGTTCATCCGCGTGATGGACAGCCTGACACTGGCTATCTCGCAGGGGTCCCTGCGTCGTGGGTCTGCGGCTGTGTATCTGCCGGTCTGGCATCCTGAAATCGAAGAATTTACGGAAATGCGCCGCCCAACGGGTGGTGACCCAAACCGTAAGGCCCTGAACCTGCATCATGGCGTTCTGATCACAGACGCCTTCATGCGCGCTGTTGAGGCGGACGAGGAATGGCCGCTGCTGTCCCCGAAGGATCACAGCATCATCCGCAAGGTGTCTGCTCGTGGGCTTTGGATCCGCATCCTGACGGCCCGTATGGAGCAGGGTGAGCCGTACGTCATCTATTCGGATCATGTGAACCGCGCTCGCCCCGAACATCACAAACTCGCCGGTCTTGAGGTCAAGACCTCCAATCTCTGCGCCGAGATCACGCTGCCGACCGGTATCGATCATCATGGCAAGAACCGGACGGCTGTCTGCTGCCTGTCTTCCCTGAACCTGGAAACCTGGGACGAGTGGAAGGATGATCCGCAGTTCATTGAGGACGTCATGCTGTTCCTCGACAACGTTCTGCAGGACTTCATTGACCGTGCCCCGGACGACATGGCGCGTGCCAAGTATGCCGCTGCCCGGGAGCGCTCTGTCGGTCTTGGCGTGATGGGATACCATTCCTTCCTTCAGGCCCGGATGATCCCGTTCGAGAGCGTGATGGCGAAGGTCTGGAACAAAAAGATCTTCCAGCACATCCGCGCTCAGGCCGATGCGGCTTCAAAGAAGCTGGCGGAACTACGTGGTCCGTGCCCGGATGCCGAAGAGTACGGCTTCATGGAGCGTTTCTCGCACAAGCTGGCAATTGCTCCGACGGCGTCCATTTCCATCATTACGGGCAATGCCAGCCCAGGCATTGAGCCAATCAGTGCCAACGTCTTCCTTCAGAAGACCCTGTCCGGCTCGTTCTCGGTCCGTAACCGCCATCTGACCACGATCCTCGAAGAGCGCGGTCAGAATACGGATAAGGTGTGGTCTGACATTACCCTGAGCAAAGGCTCCGTTCAGCATCTGGACTTCCTGACGCAGGATGAGAAAGACGTCTTTAAGACGGCCTTCGAACTGGATCAGCGCTGGGTTGTTGAACATGCTGCCGACCGTGCGCCGTTCATCTGTCAGGCACAGTCGGTCAACCTTTTCCTGCCGGCGGATGTGCATAAGCGCGACCTGCATCAGATCCACTTCCAGGCCTGGAAGAAAGGCCTGAAGTCTCTGTATTACTGTCGTTCCCTGTCGGTACAGCGTGCCGATGCAGTCTCCACGCTGGCCGTGAAGAGCGACATTCTGGACGATGAGAAGTACGAAGCTACCGTGCAGGCTGCCCCGCGTGGCAAAATGAGCAGTGGCGATTACGACGAGTGCCTCGCCTGTCAGTAAGGCGGGTTGGTAGTATCGGTTTGAAAAGCCCGGCTCCTCGTTTGGGGAACCGGGTTTTTTTTATGTTCTCACGGCGTGTCAGGCGCTCTAACGCGACGGAAACCCAACCAGAGCAGGATGAGGCCCAGTGCTGTAGCGATCCATCCGAATATTGCGCCGGGAGGTGCAAAATGAAAGTGGATCCGGGTTGGTCCTGCAGGAAGCGGGATACGTTCAAATAACCCGTCCCACACTTCCGGGACGATGAAAGTGCCATTTACCTCGGCCGTCCATCCCGGCAGTATCACTTCGCGACGGATAAGATAAGTCGGCGCCGGGCAGTTTGCGGCAAGCGTCTCCCGGTCTTTCAGAGTAAGGGTGCAGGCTGCTTCAGTCTCAAAATAGGGGGCAGCGTTCTTCAGTCGGATGAGGTCTCCGGTTCCCGTATGCAGAACGGGCATCATGGCTTCGCGCACAGCCTCTGTCTCAAAGCGGATGCGCGGCCAACCCACACGCTCTTTCACGGTGGACCAGATCATAACGTCTGTGGTGGCCTCTTTGAGGCTTAATGTCAGGGTGTGGGCATCGGCTGGAATGATTCTATCCAGTTCGATCGACGTCAGACCGTTGTCTGTTGCCTCTTTCAACCGTGTCTGACCCGTTGCGCATTGCGTGTCGGAACAAATGGACAGAATCAGAATTCCGTTCGAGTTTCCGGCGTAAGTGCCCAATTGCAGCGTTGCCAGGCGGCTAACCGGCTTTTCCCATGATGAAATATTGATTGTGACCTCTGGCGAGTTCGGCGTCAGAGGAAAGCCGTTTGGCTGGCGGTTTTCTAGGGGGTAGGGCGCGATGCTTGGCATGCCATGACCTGGAGGAACCAGCAGGGCTGATACGCCGAGTTTGGCGAACAGATCAGGATGCCGGGCTAAAGAGGCTTCCAGAAAGGCATCCCCATTTTCAGCAAAAGGATAGGAGCCATTAAAGGTTACGGCGTCGACTTTTGAGCCGAAGTCCTGTTTCAGGCGCTCGATCCATGCTTTCGGCGTGGGAATGGCATTGTGATTGATAGAGGCGATCCGCAGATAAGCGCCATAATTTGGCTCAATCGGTCCAATGGTCACGAAGCGCTGTAGGCCGGTTTCTCCCTGTAGTGCCGTAATAAGGCGTTGGTCTGGGCGGGGTTGTTCCGGATAGGCGCTTAGAAGAGGAAATCCGAACAAAAGAAGGGTCTCAAAACAGAGAACCGTTCCAATAATTTTCGGATGTTTCCTGCTCCATGCAAGAAAAACCACAGTAGCCAAGCAGAGGGTGCCGAAAGCTAGCGATCCCACCGCATAAATGTGGGAGGAAACTGGTCCTTCGGAAACGGAACGAAGTTTCGTCAGGAACTGATGATCCAGAGCATAGGTCGTGACAATCAGGGCGCCCATCACACAAGCAGACAGGATGATTGCTCTGCGGCGCCACACACCACGGAACATGTCATCCAGGGCGAAGACTGCGAGAAGGATCAGGCAGCTTTCCACCATGGGTTCGCAAAGGCGAAAGAATACGGTGTGGCCAAGTCCTGGCACCAGATCGACGAGTTGAGTGAGCCCCGGAACACCGGCCTGTTTTCCCACGACAGCAAGGAAAATGCCGAGCAGCAGGAAGCGCAGCCCTCGCTGGTTGTTGCCCCCGATGGCGCATAAAGCCAGAAACGGGAGAGTAAGCCCGCAATAGCCTCCTAGAGCATACCATGCATCCAATTCGGAGCCGTAGAATATGGGGCCGTTGATGTAGGGGAATAGCAGCATCGACCATGCTTGATGCGGCAGGGTCTCATCATTGATCCCGCCGTGAACACCGATGTCAGCATGGGGAAGGAATGTCAGAAAAGCGAGGAGTTGTGGGGCGGCAATCAAACCTGCCGTGAGTCCCCCAAGGCAGATGTGAAGGGCAAAGCGGGATCTGCTGCCAGGAGCAGTCTGGAAAAAGCGCAGAACTGCAAGCCCTAGCGCGATCAGTCCTAAAAGAAAGGCAGTTTCGGGAAAGCCTGCGAGCAGGAGATAGGTCAGGCTTAGGGCAAGCCAGCCCCAATTTCCGGTTCGGGCACGTTCCACGCCATAGAGAGCGAGGGGCAGAAAGGCGAGGGGTTCAGACGGGCCGTCCGACGCCCATGCATAGGTGCCGTTGAAAGCATAGAGCAGGCCACCGATCAGCGCGGCACGCGGATCGAGGCGCAGCTGTTTCAAAAATGCATATGTGGACAGGCCCGCGATGATTTGCAGAGTGCACTTCATCATCAGGAGACCATTCGGCAGCCCCAGAAATAGCACGAATGGTAGAAAAAATGCGGCAGGCTGATATTCGCCCGCCAAAGGCATGCCGACACCGCTGTAGGGATTCCACCAGGGAATGACACCATGCACCCAGTCGTGCGCCACAAGTCGGCCGAGGGCTTCTACGAAAACGCCTGCGCAACCGTCGATCCAGCCTGGATGTCCCGGGATTAGTCCCTTCGTCGCACTGGCGGAGTTCTGCACCATCAGTGACGTTGTCATCATTGGGTCGCTGGAGCGTAATCCGAGCCACTCCGGCAGATAGATGCAGATCGGCAGGAGGATCAGCGCGAGAAGGTGAGAACGTGGCCAGAAGCGACGCATTTTTTTGGGCATGGAGGCTCCGCCGGGAGGATTGTGTCCTTTGCATAACTAGGGGCATCCAGTGCTTCAAGAGAATGCTCTGTGAAGCGTGACTATGATCGCATCCGAAGCTATGCTGGGGCCAGCGGGGCGCCTACAGGCCTTACTGGCTGCGCACCTCAGCGCCCTTTAAAGGAAACCCTGTGTCCTGGGTAAGATATTGAAAAAAGCGGTATTCGTGCGCTTGGAGCCTTTCCGGCAGGTCGGGCGTATTGAAAACGTGTCTTTGAGGAAAGTAAGGTCATGAGCAACACGACCCCGAATGCTGGCGAAACGCCAGCGACCGAGCAGCATTATGACCTGATGACTGCGAACCCGGTGTACAAGCCGTTTCGCTATCCGTGGGCCTATGACGCCTGGTTGACCCAGCAGCGCGTTCACTGGCTTCCGGAAGAAGTGCCGCTGGCTGATGACGTGAAGGATTGGCACCGTACGTTGACGGAAGCCGAGCAGCATCTCGTGACGCAGATTTTCCGCTTCTTCACGCAGGCGGACGTGGAAGTGAATTCCGCGTACATGAAATATTACAGCCAGGTCTTCAAGCCGACCGAAGTGCTGATGATGCTGTCGTCGTTCTCGAACATCGAGACGATCCATATTGCGGCCTATTCCCATCTTCTCGACACCATCGGGATGCCAGAAACGGAGTATTCGGCCTTCCTGAAGTACAAGGAGATGAAGGACAAATACGATTTCATGCAGTCGTTTAACATCGACAATAAGCGTGAAATTGCGAAGACCATGGCGGCATTTGGCGCCTTCATGGAAGGGCTTCAGCTTTTCGCATCGTTCGCGATCCTGCTGAACTTCCCGCGCTTCAACAAGCTCAAGGGCATGGGACAGATCGTCTCCTGGTCGGTGCGTGATGAAACGCTGCACTGCCTGTCCATGATCCGTCTGTTCCGCACGTTCATCCGTGAAAATCCGGAGCTGTGGACGGAAGATTTCCGTGAAGAACTGAAGGAAATCTGCCGCACGACCGTTGAGCATGAAGACGCGTTCATTGATCTGGCCTTTGAAATGGGTCCGGTTGAGGGAATGTCCTCGGAAGACGTCAAGCGTTACATTCGCTTCATTGCGGATCGTCGTCTGACGCAGCTTGGTCTTGATCCGGTTTATGGTGAGGAAGAAAATCCGCTCCCGTGGATTGATGACATGCTGAACGCTGTTGAGCACGCCAACTTCTTCGAAAACCGCTCTACGGAATACTCCCGTGCCTCTACGTCCGGCACCTGGGAAGAAGCCTTCGAAGGCAGCGTCTTCGAATAATCTGGGGATAGAGAAGAGTCAGCTTTCGGGCAGACTCTCTCCCCGTCGCAGAACCCGTTCGGCCGCATCGGTAAAGCGGCCATCCTCTTTATGCAAAACCAGTCCCGGACGCAGGCGAAAGATGCCTTTGCCGCCGTGGATGGCCTGGATCAGCACCAGCTTCGCTTCCCGCCCCTGTTTGGGCCAGAAGGGGTAGAGCTGGAGTGAACCGCCCCCGTTTTCCAAAAGCGTCTGGCAGGCTCTGTCCGTGATCGCTGCGGATACGATAAACGTCAGTGTACCACCGGGCAGAACCCAGCGGGTAAGGCTGCGGATCCACGCCTGTGGGTCGGTGTCTTCTGTGCTGAGGGCCAGCCGCCGTCGTTCGTCAGGGGAGGGCGTACCATGCGCGCTGTGCCACGGAGGATTGGCCATCACGTGATGGAAGCGACCATTGGCTGTCGGAGCCAGAGCTCGCAAGGATGATGGGATCGTCGGGAGCACGGCCTGAAGAGCCGAAAGCGATGTTCGCGAGTCTGGAAACGGGTTGTTCAGGAAATTGTGAGCCGCCAGTTTTACTGTGTCCGCATCTGCTTCAAGCCCAATGCCGCTCGCGCCAGCAACGCGTGCTGCAAGGCATAGCAAGCCTGCGCCTGCACCGCATCCTGCTTCCAGAACAGTCTCTCCGGCTCGTGCAGGAACCGCTGCCGCCATCAGGACAGGCTCAAGTCCCGTGCGATAGCCCTTCCGAAATTGTCGGTAATGGAGTCGTCCGTTGAGCAATGTTCCGTCCCTTTCGTTTTCAGAAAGGGGGGAAGTGCTCTTCAGATGGGCCTTAGGGGGCTGCAATGGGTTGACCACCTTCCTGCTGCCGCTCATATGGTCATTCCAACCTGTCGTCCGGCGTTAATATGGCCTGGTCGCTTTTCCAGACAGGAAGAACGAGCAGGGATACGCCACATCATATCGTGCCTGCACGGTCCTGGGCAGTCCTGGGATAGTGTGCAGGAACTGGAGTAAAGACCCTTGGATTCTGCCGCACCGGATGCTGCCGTGACCGTTGATAAAGCTGTGGTTCAGGGTACAGGTGGCGAAAGCGCACTGTCAGCGCTGTCAGCCTATCTCGAAGAGGACATGCTGGCTTGCAACCGCGCCATTATCGCGCGGATGGAGAGCCCTGTCCCCCTGATCCCGCAGCTTGGCGCTCACCTGGTGGCTGCTGGCGGCAAGCGCCTTCGTCCCCTTCTGACGCTCGCTTCAGCACGGCTGTGTGGTTATCAGCCAGGCCCTGATCATCAGCGTCATGTCGGGCTCGCAGCCTGCGTGGAGTTCATTCACACCGCAACTCTGCTGCATGATGATGTGGTGGACGAGAGCACGCTGCGTCGCGGTCTGGCTTCAGCCAATGCCGTGTTTGGCAACAAGGCGTCCGTTCTGGTGGGGGACTTCCTGTTCGCCCGTTCGTTCCAGCTTATGACGGCAGACGGCTCCCTGAAGGTCATGGCGATCCTGTCAGATGCGTCTGCAACGATTGCTGAGGGCGAAGTCCTTCAGATGGTTGTGCAAAACGATCTCACGACGCCTGTTGAGCGGTATCTCGAAGTCATTCACGGCAAGACGGCCGCACTGTTTGCGGCGGCCTGCCGCGTCGGTGCTGTTGTGGCCGAGCGTCCGGATGCCGAAGAGGATGCTCTGGAGCAGTTTGGCACCAATCTTGGTATGGCGTTCCAGCTTGTTGATGATGCTCTCGATTATGCCGCGGACCAGCAGGTTCTGGGCAAGACGGTCGGTGATGACATGCGGGAAGGCAAGATCACTCTGCCAGTCCTGGCTGCCTATGAGGCCGGCTCACCGGAAGAGCGTGTGTTTTGGGAGCGCGTTATCGGGGAAGGCGAGCAGACTGAGGAAGATCTGCCTCACGCGCTGAACCTGATTGCGAAAACAGGTGCGATCAATACGACGATCGCCCGGGCGCAGGTTTATGCAGATGCAGCTGTTGAAGCCCTGTCTATTTTCCCGGATAGCGAACTGCGTCGCCTTCTGATTGAGACAGTTCAGTTCACCGTGAACCGGGCGCGCTAAAAATCCCCGTTCTGCGTCGGCCCCTTTGGGGCTGGCGTAGACTTTGCTCTCAGGCCGTCAGTGCGAGCGGGCTGAAAAGAGACCATTCCGAAAAACCTAAACGGCTTACGGCGGCTTCCAGGCGCGGCGCATTGAATGGTGCGCTTGTCATAAAAAGCCGGGGCGGTGCTGCGACTTTGTCTGTTGCGATGGGGGCGAGTGTCTCAAGCACAGTCCGCACCTGACGGGCGACGGCTGGTGCCGGGTCAAGCCAGTTCAGATTGGGGCGTGCAAGGCGTTGAAACGCTGGCATCAGGAACGTGTAATGCGTGCAGCCAAGCCCGACGGTATCGATGTCCTTGCCATGAGGCTGTTCGAACAGGCAGGTTAGTTCGCGTTCGACGTCTGCATCCGGAATGGCATCGCCCAGAAAGGCGCGTTCGGCCAGATCAGCCAGTCCACGCGCACCATGGGTGATGAGACGACAATCCGAGGCAAACTCTCGATGCAGTTCCAGTACATAGGGTCGCCGAGCTGTTGCTGACGTAGACAGCAGGCCAACGGTCCGTGTTGTGGAAACACGTCCAGCCCAGCGGATAGGGGGGACGCATCCGACAACAGGGATGGAGAGACGTTCCCGGAGTGCTGGCAGTGCAATAGTGCTCGCCGTATTGCAGGCAATCACCAGAACATCTGGCTGGACGTCACGGCAGGCTGCTTCGAGCAGGCTGACGATGCGGCCGGTCAGGCGATCATCAGGTTGTTCCCCATATGGAAACAGCGCGGTGTCAGCCAGATAGTCGATCGTGAGGGAGGGGAGGATGTCGCGCAGAGCCTGAACGACACCCATCCCCCCGATGCCCGAGTCAAAAACAAGGCATCGGGACAAAAGGGCAGGAGAGCCCACGGACGTCAGCCTTCTGCTTTGGCCTTGAGCGCCAGCGCTTCTTCGGCGCTGCCAACACCGCCGTGCTTGCGGGACCAGCCACAGGGATCTTCAAGGAAGCGACGAACCTCGGCACTGTCCTTTTCAGAGAAATAATCGCCGCCTGCACAGGCTTCGAGAACATCCCACCAGGTGCACAGCGCGTGCAGGGAGATGTCCATGTCTGCCAGCGTTTTGTGGGCGCCTGGGAAGACACCGTAAAAGAATACGACGAAGGTGTGGTTCACGATGGCGCCTGCATCGCGCAGGGCATTGGCGAATCGGATCTTGGATGCGCCGTCTGTCGTCAGGTCTTCGACCAGCAGGGTGCGCATGCCATCGGGCACATCACCTTCGATCTGCGCATTACGGCCAAAGCCCTTCGGCTTTTTGCGGACATACGCCATCGGCGTCATCATGCGGTCCGCGATCCACGCAGCGAACGGAATACCTGCTGTCTCGCCGCCGACAACAGCATCGATGCTTTCATAGCCGATGTGGCGGCCGATCTTCTCGACAGCCAGTTCCATGATCTTGGTCCGGGCGCGTGGGAAGAAGATGATCTTGCGGCAGTCGATATAGACCGGGGACTTCCAGCCTGACGTCAGGGTGTAAGGCTCTTCCGGACGGAAGTTGACGGCCTTGATCTCCAGAAGGATGCGGGCGGTGGTCAGGGCTGCGTCCCGGTCCCACTGGGTGCGACCCGCGATCGGGCTCTCTCCATGTTGTGTCATGCTGCTCTCCACTGACGTCGTTTTCTGTGGTTTACCGGCCACAAGACACAAAGGGTAGTGCCAAATTCGTACGCACTTGTTGCTGTTATAGGGAGACCCAATCTATGCTTGCGCAGTCAGGCCTTGCCCCCTAAGGAGTAAGACCGTTTTTCCTCTTCTAAAGCAGGATCAAAAGTGAGCATCGAAACCAGCCGGATCGGCCGGAAATGCGAACGTGCTGTTGTCACAGCCTATCAGGAACTGCGTGAGGTCGGTCAGCCGGACATGCAGGCCTTTGCTGCATGCACGACGCTTTACCGCATCCATCATCCTGAATCTTCCATCACGGAAGCACGCCGCCTTGTTGCGGAATGGATCGACCATCACGTTGTCCGCAAGGCTGATGGCCAGACTCCGGGCTGCGATTGCTAATCCAGCCTGTGTGACAGGGGCCTTTCAGCCCCGGTCACTCATGGAAACAAACTCCCGCTTTGTTTCCCCTACATAAAGCTGGCGAGGGCGCGTAATCCGCCCGGCCGGATCTTCAATCATTTCTTTCCATTGGCTGACCCACCCCACTGTCCGCGCAACCGCGAATAGAACAGTGAACATGCTTGTCGGAATTCCGAGAGCTTTCAGGATCAGACCTGAGTAGAAATCCACATTCGGGTAGAGCTTACGGCTGACAAAATAATCGTCTTCCGTGGCCACTCTTTCCAGTTCCTTGGCAAGGTCGAGCAGCGGATCGCGCTCCAGGCCAAGCTCGGAAATCACTTCATGGCACGTCGCTTGTAGGATTTTCGCGCGCGGATCGAAACTCTTGTAGACGCGATGGCCAAAGCCCATCAGACGAACACTGGAATTTTTGTCTTTGACCTGCTCCAGAAAGGCAGGGATGCCTTCACGGGTTCCGATGGACTGAAGCATGTTCAGGGCAGCTTCATTGGCCCCTCCATGGGCAGGCCCCCAGAGCGCAGCAATGCCGGCAGAGATGCAGGCGTATGGATTGGCGCCGGTAGAACCAACCAGTCGAACCGTTGTGGTTGATGCGTTCTGCTCATGATCGGCGTGTAGAAGCAGGATCCGATCCATGGCGCGTGCCAGGACCGGGTTGACCCGGTAGTGGTTGCCTGGTCTGGCGAAAAGCATGTGCAGGAAATTCTCGGAGAACGACATCTCTTCATCCGGATAGATGAAGGGCTCTCCGATGGAGTATTTATAAGCCCATGCGGCGATGGTGGGCACTTTGGCAATCAAGCGGCGGGCAGAGAGATCGCGGTCTTCGGCCTGTGAAATATCCAGACCATCATGATAAAATGCTGATAGCGCGCCGACGGTGCCGCACAGGATCGCCATCGGGTGAGCGTCGCGGCGGAAACCGTTGAAGAAATTCCGGATCTGCTCGTTAAGCAGCCGGTGGGTGTTCATATCAGCCTGAAAAGCCTGATATTGCGCCGTTGTCGGCAGCTCTCCGTAAAGCAGCAGATAAGCAGTTTCCGTGAAGCTGGCATTGAGAGCCAGGTCTTCAATGGGATAGCCACGGTGGAGAAGCGTTCCCTCATCCCCGTCAATGAATGTGATCTTGCTGGTGCAGGTTGCCGTTCCCGTCAGGCCGGGATCAAAGGAAAATATACCAAGCTGCTGTTGGATTCCACGCAGATCCGCGACGTCCGGTCCCATGGTGCCCTTCAGAAGAGGGGCTTGCATGGAAGCGCCGCCAGCATGAAGGGTAGCAGTTTCGGACTTTGGATCGTGCATGGAACAAGCGCCTGTCTGGCAGAGTGACGGGAAGAGTCAAAGTTTAGGGTGTAGGGGTTTTCCCTGTCCAGAGACACTACCTGTCGGGCCGTCGAAGGCCTCAAAAAAAGCAGGGAAACCTAAAAATTGGCGTGAAACCGCGCGTCTTAAAGTTTTTGTTAATAAAATTGTGTTTTTGAATGCGTTTCCGCTACAACCCGCGCTCTTCACATCGTCAGGTTTAGAAAATCTGCGATTTCCTTTCCCGTCAAAATCAGGATCTTCATGTCTCAGATAGTTTCTTCAGGTCAGGCAATCTCCGGGGGTACCGTCAGCGGAGAGGGTAACATTCTGACCGTTGAAAATGGTGGCTCTATTCAAAGGGTAACCGTTGTGAGCGGTGGTGCTGTTTCTGACGAAGGAGAAGATCGTTTTCTGACCATCAGTAATGGTGGAACCCTGACAGTCGGCTCCGCAGGTAGATCCTACAATACGACTGTTCTGTCCGGGGGGCTCCAGGCCATTACGAACGGCGGCCATGCCTATAATGTAGCCGTCAGCAGCGGCGGAATGCAGGTTACGTCTTCAGGCGGCCAGTTAACCCATACACAGCTGAACCCGGGCGCTGCTCTGTCGGCTCTGCCAGGGTCTATTGTCGATCATGCTGAGGTCCGCAGCGGAGCCTCGTTCTATGTCGCGTCGGGAGCAATTGCCGATACAACAGTCATTTCCTCAGGTGCGGTGCTGACACTGCAAAGCGGAGGCACCCTGAGTGAGACGATTTTGTTGTCAGGTGGACGGATTGATCTGGACGGACTGAGCTATTCGGACGGAGAGACGGCGACGTTTGTCAGCAGTGGAGGCGCTTATTATCTGAACGTCACATCTGCTGGAAACACCATTTATTCCACACGGATGCAGGGCGATTACAGCAGCAATGGTGTAACCCTGACAAAAGATGATGACGGTTCAACAATCGCTGCGCTTGGGCCGGTCTGCTTTCTTGGAGGAAGCCTGATCCAGACACCGGCTGGTGAGGTCGCTGTTGAAGACCTGCGTGCCGGAGATGACGTTGTGGTCATTCGGGATGGTGCCGAGCAGGTTGAGCGTCTGAGTTGGGTTGGCAGTAAGAAAGCGCAGGTTCGCCAAGGGCCACATCTTGATATGGCAGGATATCCCGTCCGCATTTGTGCAGGTGCTGTGGCCGAGGGTACCCCCCATACGGATCTGCTTCTGACGCCAGAGCATTGCCTCTATCTGGATGGCGTGTTCATTCCAGTGCGTATGCTCGTAAATGGCGGCAGCATTGCTTACGCAACAGACATTACGTCCTATGACTACTACCATGTTGAGACAGCCCATCATGATGTGATCGTGGCAAACGGTCTGAACACAGAGAGCTATCTCGACACAGGAAATCGCAACAGCTTTGCTCAGCCAGGGAGCATTACTCACTTCTCAACTGTTACGAAAAGCTGGGTGCATGACGCTTCTGCGCCACTGGTGACGGGTCGGGCAGTCGTAGAGCCTGTTCATGCCCGTCTGGCTCAGCGCTCTGAACAGCTTGGGCTCACTGTTGCGTGCGCAGTTCAAACAACGCGTGCACATGATTTGCACCTTGAAACGCAAGCAGGCCAGCGCATTGCTCCCATGCGGCAGATTGAAGGACGCTTCCTGTTTTCGCTACCGAGTGGTGCGCGTGCTGTCCGTCTGGTGTCACAGGCATCTCGGTTGTGTGATTCGGTTGGCCCCTATCTGGATGACAGGCGGGTGCTTGGTGTTCTGACGAGAGCAATCCGTCTCTGGGATGGGCAGGGCATGCGCGAGCTTATGCTACTGCAACCTGAACAAGCTGACGGTTGGTATGCCGCAGATCCGTCCGGCATGCGGTGGACGAACGGCAGTGCTCTCCTTGAACTTGGGCTGCGTTCAGCGACGGAAGCCGGAGTGCTCGAAATTGAGGTGGTTGAGGCTGGACCTTATGTAAAGCCTGAACCTGCCGAAAGGCGCCTTACTCTTCTCTGCGCCTGAATGTAATTGATTAAGCCAGTCAGGGCGTAAGAACCTGACTGGCTTGAACAGTGGAAGGTCGGACATTGACCCAGTCTTCTGCTGTCTGAAAGACTGTCAGGGTTGCTGGTGCATATCCGTGTCTCAGTGCGGCAAAGGCGTCATTCTTGAGAGCGGCTCCTGCAAGATCATGCGCCAACGTTCCTATGGCCGGATTGTGCCCGATGAGGAGCAACGTCCGGATATCATCCGATGTCGCGTGAATGAAACCGTAAAGGGTGTCGAGACCTGCTCCGTAGAGGTTGCCTTCAATCTGCGGAATAATCGTATCAGGCAGAGCGGAAAGAACGCCCTTTGCCGTTTCCTGTGTTCGACGGGCGGAACTGCAAATCACCTGAAAGGGATGAGGTAGCTCCAGCCCTGCAAGCTGAGCACCAATTCTTGCCGCCTGTTGATGGCCCGTCGCAGTCAGTGGCCGCTCGATATCACCCGCTCCCGAATAAAGATGGGGGCCGGCTTCAGCGTGCCGCAGGACGAGGAGCAGGCGTTCGGCCATTCAGCGTGTACCGTGGGTTTGGGCGGCAATCGCTTCGTGATGTCTAATGACCTCCCTGATAACGAATGCCAGAAATTTTTCAGCAAAATCAGGGTCCAGATGTGCGTCCCGCGCAAGCTGGCGCAGGCGTTCGATCTGCCGGGCTTCACGGTTGGGGTCCGCGGCGGGCAGGCTGGAACGCGCCTTGAGTTCGCCAACAGCCTTGGTGCAGCGGAACCGCTCTGCCAGCATATGAATCAGGGCGGCGTCGATATTGTCGATGCTGGCACGCAGGCGCTCAAGTTCTGCGAGGGCGGAAGAGCTGTCAGAAGTCATTGATATCGATCCATGCAAGGTGGCCACCTTTTCCTGCGCCCAGATCCGTGAAGACAGCCGTGCCGCCAAGACGCCCCGTCCGGCGCCAGGGGCGTCCGTCAGTCGAGCGGCGGTCATGGCCGACATAGACCGTCATTCCGTCCGGAATGCGGTTGATCCAGGTGAGGCGGCGTTCGGGATATCCGTCCGGCTGCATGCGGCCGGTGGTTTCACCAAAAAGGGCGCGAGAGAGGGGGGCAGACATTTCGCCCAGACCCGGAACAGGCGCTTCGGACAACATGGCGGTATGGAACCCGCCATGCACGAATAATGCCCGCCCGAGCCGCAGCCATGTCGGGGCTGCAGCAATCGCCTCATAGGTGCGCTGCTGAAGCCCTTCATATTCCGGCAGGGAAAACTGCCGAAGTGTTTCTTCAAGTGGCGGATCACGCCTGAGGCGACGACCTTCCAGCGCCCGCCCCAGCTTGCGGTCATGATTGCCGAGAATAAAAAGCCCGCGATCTGTTTCCAGCAGATCAAGCATCAGCTCCATCACGCCGGCACTGTCTGGGCCGTGATCGACCAGATCTCCCAGCTGGATGACGAAGCGCTCAGTCGCAGTCGCGTGACGGAACGCGTTCAGATCACCATGCACGTCTCCCACCACACGAAGACCGTGTTCGCGGATTCGCGTCATGATCGGGTCAGGGAGAGGTGGTTCGGGGAAAATCGGTTCGATCTTTCAGGCTTTTTGTCTATCAAAAGGCTTCAACGCCTTAACGTCAATTTTCGATTGAAGAAAAAAGACTTCAGCCTTCGACAAGAGCGGCAGCACGCCCTAGATCAACCGACAATACCCGGCTTACACCACGTTCCTGCATCGTAACACCATAAAGCCTGTCCATGTGGGCCATGGTAAGCTGATGATGGGTCACGACAAGGAAGCGCGTACCGGCTTCCTTGGTCATATCGGCCAACAGGGAACAGAAGCGTTCCACGTTGGCGTCATCGAGCGGAGCATCCACTTCATCCAGCACGCAAATTGGCGCAGGGTTACAGCGGAACGTCGCGAATATAAGAGAAAGGGCGGTCAAAGCCTGCTCCCCGCCAGAGAGTAGGGAAAGGGTAGAGAGCTTTTTCCCCGGCGGCTGGGCAAAGATTTCCAGACCGGCTTCCAGTGGGTCATCACTCCCGACCATACCCAGATGCGCGCGACCGCCTCCGAACATCCGTGAGAACAATGACTGGAAATGCCGGTCCACTTCCGTGAAGACGGCCAGAAGTCTCTCGCGTCCTTCACGATTGATGGTCCCAATGCCGCCACGCAGCCGATTGATGGCCGCCGTCAGTTCTTCATGCTCGCGGGCGATGGTCTCGGCGGTTTGCTTGGCGTCCTGATACTCTGTCTCGGCCCGCAGATTGACGGCTCCCAGATCGTCCCGCTCACGGGTGAGGCGGGAGAGCCTGCGGCGGGTGAACGTTTCGGCCTGCTCGGACAGATCAGAGGGATAAACGCCCCCTTCTGGCGGGTCGCTTTCCGTCAACAGACGCTCACGTGCTGCCACGGCCTGTTCGGCGCGTTCGGTCAGCCGGGCAATGGCTTCACGAGCCGAAGACAGAGCTAGGTCGGCATCCCGACGACGTTCCTGCGCAGCCTGACCAGCCTGATCGGTGGCTTCGTCCTTTGCGCGGGCCTCATCATAGGCTGTCTGGGCCTTCTCAAGATCCAGATCCTGTTGCTTCAGCGCGGCTTCGAGGCGAACCGGAGTATGGGCTGCTTTGTTCCACGCATTTTCCAGCGTGTTCCGGCGCTCTTTCAGTTCCGCATGGGATTGAACGGCCAGAGAAATCTGCCCCTCAAGGTCGGACAATCGTCCTCTGAGCGCCGCGATGCTTCCGTTCAGGCGCATATCTTCCAGCGCAAGACGAGACAGGCTCTCCTGAACCGCCTGAAGCGCCTTCCGGGTTTCTTGCAGTTCCGCAGTGCCACCTAGTACGTTTTGTTCCAGAAGCGCCGGGTCTGGACGCTCTGCAATGGCAGCGTCCTGCGCCTGATGGTCCTTTGTGAGCTTCTCGACGAGCGCTTTGAGCTCCGCCGCACGTGGAGCAAGTGCCGTGCGCCGGGCGAGGGCTGCCGTGGCGGACTGGTCCAGGGTTTGCAATTCGGCAGAAAGGCGATCTGTCTTCTGGCGGAGATCGCTCGTGGTCTTGCTCGCGGCTTCAAGTTTCTGCCGGGCATCCTGATGCTGCTGACGGGCTACGGCTTCACGGCGCTCCAGATCCGGAAGGTCCGGCCGGTCTGTCGTGGTTCTTGCGGTTTCAAGCTCAGTCTGAAGACCGTCAATGTCCCGCTCCAGCCGCGTCAGAGCGTCTTCCAGTTCCTGAAGACGTGTCTGCGCCGTCTCATGGCGCAAAACGGCCTGATCCAAAGTACGATCAGCCTGTTCAGCCTCTGTCCGGGCTGTCTGGAGATCCCGCGTCAGTGCCGAGAGAGCTGTTCGAGCTTCCGCCACGACCTGAGCCGCCTGTTCAGCCGTGTCCGTCAGAGCTGCCGGAGAAGGATGAGCATCATAATCGGCCGCTGCTTTGTCAGCGTCCGAGCGTGCGCTTTTCGCAGCGGCCTCGGCGTCTGACAAACGACGTTCTGCTTCGTCCCATCGACCTTTGGCCAGCGCAGCCTGCTGTTCGCTTGACGAGAGCTGCGTGCGGGCCTTGCTCAGTTCAGGCTCCAGCCCCGAACGTTCCGACCGAAGACGTTGCAAGGTCTGTTCCGTTTCGACGCGAGTGCGCTGGGCTTCTTGGAAAGCGCTCTGTACGGCCGGCAGTCCCGTTTCCTGCTCAGCGAGAAGGGCGCGGGCCTGTGTCAGACGTTGTCTCTGCTCCAGACGGGCGGCTCCGGCATCAGGCGCGTCTCCCGAGCGAATGAAACCGTCCCATCTCCACAGAGCGCCATTCCGGCAGACAAGCGCCTGGCCGGGCTGGAGATGCGTTTGAAGAGCGGCACCTCTACCGGGATCATCCAGCAGGAAAACAGCGTCCAGACAGCGTTTAACAGCGTCTGGCGCCGCAACCAGAGACGAGAGAGGCGGGCAGGAGTCAATCTGTGAGTTCTCTAGTGCCGTGAGCGCAAGCCACCGACGGTCGGCTGCGACGGTCGTGGGCGCGAGCGAGGCATCGAGCCCATCCGCCAATGCCGCAGCGACGGCCCTTGCCAGATCCGCAGGAATATCAAGCCTGTCTTCTAACGGGTCTGGCTGCGCGGCGACGGCGGCGAGTGTCTGTTCCAGCCCTCCACATTCCGAACGAAGGCGCAGGATCGTGCTTTCTGTGCGGGTCAGAGCCTCACGGGTAGAGCTCTCAGCTTCGGACGCGGAAGAAAGAGCTTTTTCGGCTTCGGAAAGAGCGCGCTGAAGGGCATCCAGTCTCTCTTCCAGACCTGTGACGGTTGCTCGAAGGACGGCTACGTCAGTGTCCGGTACGAGAGTTTTCGCGGCGGTATCCCGCTCTCGAAGAGCCGTTTCTGCACGCTGGGCTGCCTGACTGGCGACCTGCTGGGCATTGTCTTTCGCACGGAGAAGGCCTTTATGGCGCTGAACGCCTTCCTCGGCCTTCGCGCGGGCTTCAAGCCATGCCGCATTGGCCTCATCCAGAGCCTGACGCGCCGCGCGTTCCCGAGCAGAAATATCTTCAAATGCCTGCAGGGTCTTTTCCCGCTGAGCCTGAAGCGCGCCGCGCTGTGCATCCGTCAGTAGAGCGACTGCCGTCTGAGCATGAACGGTGCGGTCCTGAGACAGGCGGTCTGTCGCGGCCTGAAGCCGGCGCTTCAGATCCGCCTCGGTCTTTTCCAAAACAGTCAGGCGTTGCCGTCCGTCTTCGAGGGTGCGGCTCTGCAATTCCATTGCCAGACGCGCATCCTGAAGCGTGGCAAGAGCCGCAGCTTCGATCTGTCTGGCGTCCTCAGATTCACTGATGGCGACGTCAACCTGTTGGCGCAGGCTCTCCAGAGCATCATCGTCCGGCCGATCTTTCTCCAGCGCAGTCAGTTCTGCTTCAAGCGCCTGAAGAGCGCCTGTTTCGGCATCAAGTCGCGTTGTCAGAGCATCCAGAGCGCTTTTCAGCCCATCGCGGCGGATCGCTTCTGCGTCCCGCAGACGGACTGCTTCTTCCAGAGACGCTGCCTGCGTTCGCTCAAGTGCTGCGAGCCGGTTCTGCTCTTCGGTGGCTTGAGCGCGCTGTTCAGGAAGTTGGGCGCGTTCCTTTTCCTGCGCTTCCAGATCTGCAAGAGCGGCCACCTGAGCGGCTCGATCCTGCGAGAGCCGTTCCGTGCTTCGGGCAAAATCTGCCTCCGCTTGCTGGAAGCGTGCCAGTGCTTCGGCCTCTGCTTCCCGCGCACGTGTGACGTCCACTCGTGCCGTTTCAGACTGGACTTTTAGTCGTTCAAGAGCGCTGCGAAGACGGTCTGTTTCTTCTCTGGCCTGTGGGGTGGCTTTGCGAGCTTCGAACTCCGCAATGGTCGCGTGCTCGGCTTCCTGTTCAGCTTTGCGCAGAGCTTCACGGGCCTTGGCCAGATCATCCTTGCTGCGCTGTACGGCAAGATTGGCGCGGGCATGGAGAAGCGCATGAAGCTGAACCTCGGCTTCACGCAACTTCTCGGAGAGCTCACGATATTTCCGGGCCTGAACGGTCTGCTCTTCGAGACTGCCGAGCCGCTCTTCAATCTGAAGGCGCAGATCTTCCGCACGGGAGAGGTTGGTCTCGGTCTGGCGGAGTTTCAGTTCCGCATCATGACGGCGGGCATGAAGGCCGGTGATGCCAGCAGCCTCTTCCAGCAGAAGGCGACGCTCTTCCGGCTTGGCCGCGATAAGCTGGCCGACACGGTTCTGGCTGACGATGGCGGAACTGCGCGCACCGGATGCCAAATCGGCAAAAAGCGTCTGCACGTCACGCGCACGCATGACGCGACCGTTGATGCGGTATTCGCTGCCGGAGCCACGCTCTGCACGACGCGTGATTTCGAGGTTTTCAGCATCCTGAAACGGAGCAGGGGCAAGACCCTTGGCGCCGGTCAGATGAAGCGTGACCTGAGCAATGTTCCGGGCGGAACGTGCGCCTGTTCCGGCAAAGATCAGATCGTCCAGCTCGCCGCCCCGGAGGGCGCGGGCGGAGGTCTCACCCATGGCCCAGCGCAGGCCTTCGACGACATTGGATTTGCCGCAGCCGTTTGGGCCGATAATGCCCGTCAGGCCCGGAAGGATGTCAACGCGCACCTCATCGGCGAAGCTTTTGAAGCCGCCGATCGTCAGGCGGCTGATCGTCGTGGTGTGAGTTGACATCGGTGTTTGTGAAACGTCCGGAAAGAGATCAGGACGCCTTGGCGACCAGATCGGCAAACTTCTCGTAGGTTTCCGGGTCCTGATCGTAGTGCGTGTTGTTGAAGCGGAAATACGGCGTGCCCTGGATGCTGTAGGTATCTGCGTCCTTCTGTACCTGATTGTACATGGCCTGCATGAATGCTGTGTCTTCGCTGACGCTCTTGAACTGGGCCGCAGAGACGCCGGCTAGAGCGGACATCTGCTGCAGACGCTGCATCGGATCGCCACCGGAAGCAAAGGCCCACTGCATCTGGCTGGAGAGCAGCGCTTCAATGAACGGGACATACCGCTCTTCCGGCAGGGAACGTGCCACCATGGCCGCCGTCAGGCCGACGCGGTCACCACAGAAATCATGGAACTGATAGCGGATCTTGCCGGTATCAATGAGTTGTTCCTTGATCTTCGGGAACTCTTCTGTTCCGAAATGGGCGCAATGCGTGCAGGTCAGGGAAAACCATTCCTGCACCAGCACCTTGGCATTCGGATTGCCGATAATGCGCGGTCCCATGCGCGGGTCATTGGCGGGAAGGGCTGGCGGCGCATCTGCCGCACGGGCTGCCGTACCAGCCACGGCAAGAGCCGGGGCTGCGGAGAGAATGAAGCGGCGGGAAATCATGGGGCGGGTCATTCAGGAAGCCTTTGCAACTGCTTTGGCGAACGCATCATAGCTGGAAACGACATCCGGTGCCGGAGCGTCATTGATGCGGAAATAAGGGGTACCCTGGATCTGAAGGAAAGCACCATCGCGGTCCTGCCGGTTCACGATAGCCTCGCGCAGGGCATTATCGGCATTGATCTTGTCGAACTCAGCCGATGAGACGCCTGCCATGGCGGCGCGCTTTTTCAGTTCCTGCACCGGATCGATGTTCTGCGCAAAAGCCCACTGGTCTTGCGTGCGCAGCAGATCATCCACGAAGGGCGCGTAGCGGTCTGCAGGAAGGGAGCGTGCGACCATGGAGGCGAGGAGTGCAACCTGATCCAAAGGGAAGTCATGATACCGATAACGGATTTTCCCGGTATCGATCAGGTTGGCCTTGATTTGGGGAAAAATAGTCTGTGCGAAATGAGCGCAGTGAGAGCAGGTGAGCGAAAACCACTCATCGACCTGGACCTTGGCCTCCGGGGAACCCAGAACACGCGGCCCCATACGGGGATCAGTTGGGGGAAGTCCATTTTCTTCCGCGCGGGCGGAAGAAAATGATGTCACTGCCGCAAGGGCAGGCCCGGCAATAAGAAATGCACGACGGCCAAGGGTCATGGACAAGGCTCCACTACGGACAAGATGTCCTACTCACAACGCTGATCTGGTTCAGACGTCAAGACCCGCGTTCGTCATCCTGCTGTCCAGTATCCGGCAGGGGCTTCTTTTCCCAGCCTTCCGGTACCCGCATCCGCAAGGCGCGAATATGGCGCGCATCGGCATCCAGAACGCGGAATTCCAGCCCGCTCTCATGGGTCAGAACTTCGTCTTTTGCCGGAACATGCTCTGCCAGACGGAAGACAAGTCCACCAACTGTCTCGATCTCGGCTTCGCGCTCGGCATCCGTGAGAACAGCCCCTAGCCGTTCCTCAAGCTGGCGGACGGGCAGACGGGCATCAATATCGAAAGAGCCATCCGCGCGTTCTACCCACGGGGTCGTGACAGGGTCGTCGTGTTCGTCCGAGATATCACCCACAATCGTCTCGATCAGATCTTCGATCGTGACGAGGCCGTCGATGCTACCGTATTCATCAATGACAAGGGCCATGTGCATCCGGCGCTGACGCATCTGTAGCAGCAGGTCAAGCACCGGAATGGTCGGAGCAATCATCAGAGGCTGACGAAGAAGCGGGCGGATGTCGAACGCCTCAGGCTCATCAACATAAGCCACCAGATCCTTCACATGGATCATGCCAGCGATATCGTCGAGCTGGCCGCGATAGACTGGCATGCGGGAATGGTTTTCCCGACGCATGTGATCCAGGGCATCGTTGAAAGAGATGCTCTCTGACATGGCAATGATATCTGCGCGCGGGATCATCACGTCATCTGCCGTGATGTCCCGCAAGCGCAGGACATTCATGATGAGGGCACGTTCCTGTCTGTCCAGTTCCGGCTCGTCTCCCGTTTCCTCGAAAGGCTGGGCGGCTTCGTGAACGAGTGTCGCGATGGACTCACGCAGACCCTGATCGCGGTTGCGTCGGCCGAACAGTCCGAACAATCCGCGAGAGTTCTTTTTACCGTCGTCTGAACGGTCCGTAGTGTCTTCGCTCATGCCCGTCTTCCTGCCTGTCGCCATGGATCGCCAAAACCAAGCTGGCGCATCGTGCGGGTTTCAACCCCTTCCATGTCCCGGGCTTCGCCGGGAAGATAATGATCGTATCCTGCAAGATGCAGGGCCCCATGAACCACGAGATGGGACAGATGAGCGCGCATGCTGCGATGGGCAGCATCCGCTTCTTTCCGGACTGTCTCGTAACCCAGAATGATATCTCCGCCGTGAAGGGGAGAGACCGGCTCGAACGTCAGAACGTTCGTGGGTTTGTTCTTGTTGCGGAAGCGGGCATTGAGCCGCTTTACGATCCGATCTGTCGAGAGAAGAATCGACGGAGCAGGAGACCGGCTGAAATCCGGGCCACCCTGACGGGCGACGGCGGTGAGCGCACGATGGATCGTGCGCTCTGTATCAGAGACCGAGGAGCGCCATCTGGCATCCTCGATGATGATGTCAGTACCGGCGTGACGACTTGGAGGTTCCATTGTTATCCCGGCGCGGCCGATCCCGGAAATTATCCAGGGGGGCAGGCGCTTTCTGTTCATAGGCATCGACGATACGGGCGACCAGCGGATGGCGCACCACATCAACGGATGTAAAGCGAGTGATGCCGATTCCCTTGATACCTTCCAGGGTCTCGACGGCTTCCCTTAGCCCAGATGATACCCCGTTGGGCAGATCAATCTGACTAAGGTCACCTGTAACAGCCATGCGTGTGCCTTCACCCATGCGGGTCAGGAACATCTTCATCTGGGCTGGGGTCGTGTTCTGGGCTTCATCCAGAATGACGAAAGAGTGGGCGAGCGTTCTGCCGCGCATGAAAGCCAGCGGGGCAACTTCGATCTCCCCCGTGCCCATCCGTCGCACGACCTGGTCACCCGGCATCATGTCATTCAGGGCATCGTAAAGCGGGCGAAGATAGGGGTCGATCTTTTCCCGCATATCGCCGGGCAGGAAGCCCAGACGCTCGCCTGCTTCAACAGCCGGGCGGGAAAGAATGATCCGGTCCACCTGTCCGGCAAGAAGCATGGCAACGCCCTGAGCAACAGCCAGATAGGTTTTGCCGGTTCCGGCAGGGCCAATTCCGAAAACCAGATCGGTCCGACCCAGCATTTCCATGTATGCGGCCTGCCCATGAGACCGCGGAGCAATCACGCCGCGCTTGGTGCGAATGGCCGGAAGATCGGTCAGAGGAGCAGACGTCGGAGAGGTCTGGAAATTTTGAGGGGCAGGTTTGTGCTGACCTGCTTCGCGACGAGGCTGTTGCTGCCTGGAAGGTGGGGCCGGGGGAACAGCAGCGCGTTGGCGTTCGTGATGCCGTGTAGGCAGCGCAGTCATCCGGATCACACCATCAACCTGAGAACTGTCGATAGTGCCGCCCTGTTCGAGCTGATTGTAGAGCGCAACGATAGCCGCCTGAGCGCGGCCTACGGCATCGGTTTCGCCTGAAATGGCGATTTTGTTGCCGCGGCATGAAAGCCTGACATTGAACCCCTCCTCAAGCTGGACGAGGTGCCTGTCATGATCTCCCAGAAGTCTCTGAAGGAGAATATTGTCATTGAAGCGCAATGCGACGGTGCGATTGCCTTCGGTACCACCAGGGGTGGCGACGGAGCGCGTCGGGGGCGTTGTCAGCAAGCGGAGGCTGTCTCCCGGATGAGGGTTCCACCAAGTGAGTTGGTCATGCGAGTGGTGATGGCGACCTTGGCGATGGTGCCAATCAGATGGTCCGGCCCTTCGAAATGAACGGGCTGGAGATACGGAGACCGTCCGGAAAGCTGTCCTGGCTTGCGGCCTTTCCCCGTAATGAGAATATTCTGAACCGTGCCGACCATGTCTGCATTGAACGCATCCTGCTGTTCACGCAGAAGGGCCTGAAGCTCTGCCAGGCGACGGGTCTTCACGTCTTCGGCCACCTGAAAAGGCTGGCCCGCGGCTGGGGTGCCAGGACGGGGGGAATATGTGAAGCTGTATGCCATGGCGAAGCCGATATCGCGAACAAGCTGCATCGTGGCTTCAAAGTCTTCTTCTGTTTCACCGGGATGTCCCACGATAAAATCAGAAGACAGTGCCAGGTCTGGACGAGCTTCCCTCAGCCGACGGACACTCTCGCGATATTCATCCGCCGTGTGGCCACGGTTCATGGCTTTCAGGATGCGGTCGGAACCACTTTGAACCGGCAGATGGAGGAAAGGCATCAGGGCACGGTTATCACGGTGCGCGTCAATGAGGCTCTGGTCCACATCGCGCGGGTGTGAGGTCATGTACCGGATGCGGTCCAGTCCATCCAGTTGGCCCAGCTCGGCAGCCAGCTCAGCCAGTGTTGCGCTTCCGCCCTGGCCATTGTCACCGTGATAGGCGTTGACGTTCTGCCCCAGCAGGGTGATTTCCCGCACGCCTGCAGCAACCATCCGGCGGGCTTCTGCCATGACCGATGAAACGGGGCGGCTGGTTTCCGCGCCTCGCGTGTAAGGAACAACGCAGAAGGAACAAAATTTGTCGCAGCCTTCCTGAATGGTCAGAAAGGCAGTGAGATTGCCTGAAGATTGCGGCGCAGCTTCGGCGGGCAGGAAGTCAAACTTCTGTTCGGCCGGGAAGTCTGTTTCGATGACAGCGCCACCAGCGCGTGCCGCACGGGCGACCATTTCCGGAAGGCGATGGTAGGTCTGTGGCCCAAGCACCAGATCGACGTAGGGCGCACGGCGAAGGATTTCTTCTCCTTCGGCCTGCGCCACGCATCCGGCGACAGCAATGATGCTGCGATCCTGACCCTTCTCAATTCGTTCATCACGAATTTTGCGCAGCCGTCCAAGCTCGGAGAAAACCTTCTCCGTTGCGCGCTCACGGATATGACAGGTGTTGAGAATCACCATGTCAGCAGCCTCAGGCGTGTCGACAGGGCCATATCCCAGCGGGCGAAGAACATCCGCCATGCGTGCGCTGTCATAGACATTCATCTGACAGCCCCACGTAATAACATGCAGGCCATGACGGGCACGTTCAGCAGGGGCGGGTACGGAAGCGGAAGTCTCGGTGGTCACGGTTTCAATCCGGGGCTGGCAATATCAGGCACACACATCAGGGCTGGAGGCTGCGGGGTCAAGCCCGCCCCGACAGAGGAAAGGTCAAACATGAGAATGGACCGACATGTCAGACTGGCCTGAAGCGGCATCACCATCTCCGGATGGACGCTGAATTGTTCCCATCGATGGAACTGAAGGTGACGCGGGGCCAGCCTGCAAGTCAAGACAAACCTTGGTTTGATCCAAAGATAATGAGGTTCAGTTCAGGTCGTCAGGAACAAGTCCCTGCCGAAGCTTTGCCGCGCCCTCGCTGACGGCCTTAAAGGTGGCATTCGCCAGCTCTTTCCGGGAGCGGAAATTTTCTGGGTCTAAGGGGGGATGTAGCAGAATTGTCGCACGCATAGAGCGCCACTGGCAGAAGGACCACAGATGAGGCGTCAGATCCATATCTCCGTACCAGGAAAAGACGGATCGACGGCTACGGCCAACAGGTAACCCTTCCAAGCGATCATAAACAATCGACACTGGCTGAACGAGGGTTGAAGGGGGTTTCGGCATGCCAACCTGATCCAGCCGTCCCGGCTTCGCGACAGCAAAGAACGAGGAAAGAAAAGGCAGAACGCGGGAGCCGTCAGTAGATGTCCCTTCAGGAAACAGGACGATGTCGTCTCCGTCCCATAGGCGTTCGGTCATTTCCTGCAGTTCTTTGCCGGTATTCTGGCGGTTGCGACTGACGAAAATTGTCCTGCCCAGCCGGGAGATGGTTCCGATCAACGGCCAGGATCCCACTTCACCCTTTGCGACAAAGACCGTGTGAAGTGCGCCACCGACAACAGGAATATCCAGCCACGAGCAATGGTTCGCGACATAGATGATGGGGCGCTCGCCCTGTTGCACATCCTTGGCGTTAAGGATTTTTCCGGCTCTCGTTCCCACGATGCGGACCTGCAAGCCAAGAATGCGGCAGATCATGCGCCAGAATATCCGGGGCACCCGAACCTTGCCGGAGCCTGGAAGACGGATGAGTACAAACTGGATGGTAGAAACCCAGAATGCCCAGATCAGCACGGCCGCAAGCCTCGTCACGCAAGCGGTGCGACTGAAAGCAGAGAACTGGGTCATTGCCTGTTCGTCTGGAAAATTGACACTTTCGTCAATGATCGGTCGGTTATGGCGACGGCGGCCGAGTGGTGGCTGAGCATCAGGATGGGGCATGGGTGCTGAGTGATAAGGATTTCAGGCGGCGGAGACAATCTCGTTTGTCTTACGAACGTTGTATGCGTGTCTCAAATGGTCTTTCTATCATGGACTTGACAGTGCGCTCTGGGGTACTGCCACAAGGGTATGCGGCCACATCTGATCGGTTCGCTTTTCGTGGTTCGACCTTCTGGGGTCGATCATTTCTCAAAACGGATTATCAGGACCTCCGGTGAAGTCACGCGGTCGCTCATCTGCTGTTTCTCTCTCTCTTGCCATTGGGGCAATGGCGGCGTGCTGTCATCCGTCCGGAGCCAGGGCAGATACGCCTGTTGCCGGGGAGGCGACAGAACAGACCGTCTCTTACAAGGTCACGATTCAGCCGACCAAAAACGCTGACCTTGATGCCGCTATAAATGCATCCTCCCAGTTGCAATCTCTTCAGAACACGCATGCCGTTGGACCCTATGCGCTCGCTGGTCGTATCAGGTCAGATTATGACCGCGTGGATACGGCTCTGCAGTCTCAGGGGTATTATGCCGGGACGGTTACAATTCTTATCAAGACGGGAGCACGAGAGTTAGACGGACGTGATCCGGCCGTGCCGGACGTGCTGAACACTCTTCCCAAAGACGCCAAAGTCACCATCACGATTTCCGTCAGCAAGGGGAACCAGTTCCGCCTTGGAAAAATTATCCTGACGACACCGCCACCGAAAGCAGAACCTCAACCAGACGTTTCTGGCGCTCCGAAAACAGCGCCATCCCCCAAAGGAAGTGCGACCCCGGTCTCGAGTAAAGCTCAGACTGCCGACAAAATGGGAGCGGTTGATACCTCTGGGCAGGCTGCGGAGCAGGGAGTGCCGGTTGAGCTTACATCTGACGAACAGAAGGCCTTTAAGCTCAAGGCGGGCCAGCCTGCGATTGCTTCGGACGTTCTGGCTGCCCAGGGCAACCTGCTGACCCAGTTGCAGGAAGAGGGTTACGCCGTCGCGGATGTCTCTACGCCGCTGGCCTATCTCCAGCCGCATGATGAGACCCTTGATATTGTCTTCCGTGTGGGGAAAGGGCCGAAGGTTGTCATCGGTCCAATCGGGATGGATGACCTCAAGCGTGTGCATCAGTCCTTTCTGCGGCGGCGTCTGACGATCCGGGAAGGGCAGCTTTACCAGCCCTCCAAGATTGAAGCTGCCCGTCAGGATCTGGCAGCAGTCGGCGTGTTCTCTTCTGTTCAGGTGCATAATGCGCCGCCCATCATCACACTTCCCGCAAGCCAGACGCTCATGCCGGGCGTTCTTCAGGCCATGCCGGTCAATTTCAGCTTCAAGGAAGCAAAAAGACGCACTGTTGCAGTGCAGGCCGGGTACTCGACGGATCTCGGTGGGCGTGCCGGTGCAACCTGGACGCACCATAATCTGCTGGGCAATGCAGAGCAGCTCAAGCTCACAGCTCTCATTACGGGTCTTGGAGGATCAGCGCAGCAGGGGCTGGGCTATGACGTTTATGCGGACTTCAGCAAACCGGACTTCCTGCATAAGAACCAAAACCTGAGCCTGCGTGTCGAAGCTATTCGTCAGCTTCTGTACTCCTATCATCAGACCGCCTTCCTCATCCGTGGTGGCATCGGACGTCGTCTCGGCAAGTTCTGGTATGTGTCCGGCGGCCTGATGGGCATGCAGGAGCAGATCCAGCAGTTCGGCGATACCCGGAGCTACTTCATCGTATCGGCGCCTCTCAGTGCGGCCTACGATAGCACCCAGCTGGAAAATCCGATTGATCCGGCCACACACGGTGTTCGGGCCTCTCTGTCTGCCACACCTTCTGTGTCGCTGGAGAACGGAACATCGTTCTTCACACTACTGTCCGCGCAGGTCTCCACTTATTTCGATCTGGCCAAGATCGGCCTGACAAAACCTGGCAAGAGCGTTATCGCGGTTCGTGGAACTGTTGGGTCTGTGCAGGGCGCTTCGACGTATCAGATCCCGCCAGATCAACGGCTCTATGCGGGTGGACCGGCGACAGTGCGTGGCTTCCGATATCAGGGTGTAGGCCCGCAATACGGTCACACGAAATATGCGATCGGTGGCACCTCTCTGGATGCTGGGACAGTTGAGTTCAGGCAGAGATTGCCCATGAACCTCGGTCTGGCAGGGTTCGTGGATGCCGGACAGGTCGGCACAGGTTCCCGCCCCGGACAGGGAACACTTCGTGTGGGTTATGGCGGAGGGGTGCGCTATTTCACCCCTATCGGGCCAATTCGTGTCGATGTCGCGCTGCCGATGAACAGACCGGCCTATGGCGACAAATGGGAACTGTATATTGGTCTTGGAGAGACATTCTGATGCGCGCCCGCAGGATTATTCTCTGGATCGTCTCTCTTGTCATTGGCGTTCCGCTCGGGCTGGTTGTCCTGGCGCTCGTTGTCGTCCTTATCGGGATCAATATCGGTCCGGGCCAACGCCTGATTGAACAGAAGGTCAGTCCACTTACGGGTGGAATGGTGCAGATCTCCGGCCTGTCCGGTGCGCTTCCGCAGCATCTGAAGCTTGCGCGGCTTGCAGTGAAGGACAGCAAGGGCGTCTGGCTCGAACTGGATAACTTTGAACTTCGCTGGTCGCCCCTGTCCCTTGTGGGCATGGATGCACACGTCAAGGTTTTGAGCGCTGAGCGCCTCGCTCTTCTGCGCAAACCGATTTCTGACACAACGGCAGAGACGACTGAAACCCAAGCCAGTTCCAGCCCATCAAAGCTGAATATCCAGGTTGATCTGGATGCTCTGAAAGTCAGTCGGATCGAAATTGGTCCTGATTTCACGGGCAAGGCAACGCTGTTCAGCCTGAACGGTCACGCTCATATTGCGTCTATCGCGCCGTTCCTGAATGGCGTGACGATGCAGACACTGCCCAAGATAGACATCGCCCTGCAACTGGCCCGTCTGGATGCAGCCGGAGGACTTACGCTTTCAGCCCAGACGCCGAGAGATCGTTTGGCTCTCGCCGTTACCTTCAAGGAAGGTGTCAACGGCTTTGCAACCACACTCGGACAGCTTCCGCAGCTTGATCCTGTGGACATGCATCTGAACCTTGCAGGCCCCCGCACGGCGGCGGCCCTTGATTTCGGCCTGAGTGCTGGACCGATTACGGCATCTTCCACAGGGCAGATCAATCTCTACACCAACATCGCGAACCTGCACGTCAAGGCCAATGCCCCTGCAATGACGTTGAAGCCTGGCATTGGCTGGAATGCGATTGCCCTGAACACGGATCTACATGGTCCGCTCAAGGCTCCTGCCGGACAGGGGCTTCTGGATATTGATGCTCTGACTGCTGGCGGCGCATCCGTCGGCCATCTGCACGCGACGTTTGATGGCACGGAAGCCGCAAAGCCAGAAAATACCGTTGCACATCTGCAAGCTGCTCTGGATGGCCTGCGCATTCCCGGAAGCCAGCCAACACTTCTGGCTTCGGCGCCTCTGACACTGGATGTGACGGCTCATCCTCTGGCAGCGACACTTCCGGTTGTCGCCAAGATTGACCATCCTTTGATGCACGTCGCAGCCAATGTTGATGTCAAGCCAGCGGCCAAGGGCCATGTGACACTGGCGCTGCCAGATCTGCATCCTCTTGCCGCGATCGGAAGTACGGATCTGAGTGGTAGTGCGGCCCTTGCGGCTGACTTCGCCATGCCAGTGACCGATCATGATGATCTGACACTTGCGAGCTCAGGCACGATCTCTGTTACGGATGGTCAGCCACAGGCTCTCCATCTGATTGGCAAGGATGGTCATCTGGCGCTTCAGCTCAGCAAGTCATCCGCCAATGTTCTAACGGTGAAGAGCTTTGGTCTGGACGGTCAGGCGCTGCATCTTCTGGTGTCTGCCGTTGTTGATCTGGCGCATGGCAACACGATGCAAACCAAAGCAACGGTTGCTCTTCCTGATCTGCGGCAGGCCAGCCCGGCGCTTCTGGGCAACATGACCCTGACGGCAACCGCCGATGGCCCTACCGATGATCTGGCTGTCAAAGCAGGGCTTGAGGGTGAGTTCGGTACGAAGGATGTCGCCAAGGGCCCGGTCGCGCTGGATGCTGATTTCCAGCATTTGCCCGGCCGGCCGCAAGGTACCCTGACGGCACATGGAACACTGGATCATGCCCCGCTGGAGCTGGATACAGCTGTTCAGAAAACGGATGACGGTGCTTTCCATCTCGATCTGAACAAATTGAGTTGGAACAGCCTGACGGGGCAGGGAAAACTCCGCCTTCCGAATGGCGCCAAAGTGCCGCTGGGTGATCTGGACGTCAGCATCAAAAATCTTTCGGATTTCCAGCGACTGATCGGGCAGGCCATCAAAGGCCATCTGGCGCTGTCCATTCATACAACTGAACCGCAGGGCGCGCCTCCACAGGTTAAGCTGGGACTGGACGGTGCACTCGGTATGGCTCAGGCCAGTGTGCAGGCTCTCAATCTAAAAGGAACGATTTCCAACCCGATTGATGATCCTGCTCCAGATCTGGCGCTGGATCTAACGGGTGTCCGCTCTCAGGACATCACCGGCAAGGCTCATGCCACAGTCAAAGGTCCTCAGTCCGCCATGGCGGTGACCCTGAATGGCGCCTTTCAGAACGTCATGGGTTCTCCGGCCAATGTGGATACAGCTGTTCTGCTCAACCTGCCCAAGAAGACGGTGCGTGTGGACCGTCTGACGGCCATGGCCAAGGAAGAGTATATCCGACTGGGTGGCCCTGCGAATGTCTCTTTCGGAGATGTCATGGGGGTCGATCATCTGCGGGCGACACTGGCCCCACAAGGTGTTGCGCCAGCAACGATTGATATTGCCGGGTCCATCAAACCTCGTCTGGCTCTGACGGCGACAGTTGACCGACTGACGCCTGCCATAGCCAAGCCTTTTGCCCCCGAACTTGCTGCCAGTGGTGTCATTTCTGCGAAGGCCAATCTGGCGGGAACGATTGACGCTCCTACCGGGACTGTCGCGCTGACGGCGCATGGCTTGAAAATGCAGACAGGCCCCGCAGCATCACTGCCAGCAGCCGAAATTCTGGCCAATATCGGTCTGGCCGGAAAGACTGCCAAAGTTGATGTGACGCTTGGAGCAGGGCCGAAAGTTGCCTTGGCTGTCCGAGGGACGGCGCCTCTTTCCAAGGAAGGAGCAATTGCACTGGCGACAACAGGTCATGTCGATCTTTCTGTTGCCAATGGCGTGCTCGGTGCGAGTGGAATGGCGACGAAAGGGCAGGTTGGCATCAATCTGAACGTCGCCGGGACGGCCAGCCAGCCACGAGCGACGGGGCGTGTAGAGCTCCAGAACGTTTCATTTGACCACTATGCACAGGGCGTTCGTCTGACGGACATCAATGGTGCCGTTGTCGCTTCGGGCGATAGCCTCACGCTGGAGCATATTCTGGCTCACGCTGGGCCGGGAACGATCGCACTTGACGGTACGGTTGGAATTTTCCGTCCCGGTCTGCCGGTGGACATCAAGGTTATTTCCGACAAGGCCCGCCCTGTCTCAAGTGATCTTGTAACAGCCGTCATCAACACGGACCTGCACATCCACGGTCAGGCCACGACGCGTGTGGATGTGGATGGGAAGATTGTTCTACCAAGCGTGACGGTCAATATTCCAAACTCGATGCCAGCATCGGTCGCGCAGCTTGACGTAGTCCGGCCGGGGCAGAAGGCACCTGACAATACCAGCAGCCTCATCATCGGGCTGGGGATTGATGTAATTTCGCCGGGACAGTTTGTGGTCCAGGGGCATGGCCTGGATGCGGAAATGCAGGGCCGCTTGCATGTGCGCGGCACGAGTAGTGCCCCGTCCATTACAGGGGGGTTCGATCTCAAGCGGGGCAACTTCAATCTGGCCGGAATTAACCTGAACTTTACGCATGGTCGCGTCGCGTTCAACGGAACAGGCGTCAATCACAAGCTGGACCCGACACTGGATTTCCGCGCGGACCGTAATGCCAAGGGGACGCTCGCGAGCCTTCTTGTCACGGGTTATGCCAGTGCGCCGAAGATCGACTTCTCGTCTGTACCGACTCAGCCGCGCGATGAAGTCATGGCCATTCTGCTATTCGGAACGGATGCCCATTCACTTTCCACAACGCAGCTTGCAGAGCTTGCTGCCGCCGTCGCACAGCTTGCCGGCGGGTCATCATTCGATCCACTTGGGAAGGTGCGGAATGCCCTTGGTCTGGACCGACTGGCTGTCGGTGGGGGTGGTGGCGTTGATAACGGTGGGACCAGCGTGGAAGCGGGCAAGTACGTTATGAAGGGCGTGTATGTCGGCGCAAAACAGGCCACCTCTGGCTCCGGTACGCAGGCTCAGGTCCAGATTGATCTGACCAAGCGGCTGAAGCTCAATACGACAGTCGGGACGGGCGGCCAGGTGACAGGCTTCACCACGCCAGAGAACGATCCCGGCTCAAGTGTGGGTCTGTCTTACGGATTTGATTACTGAGCCTGAACAGCGTCTTCCAGAAGGGCCTTCACGCGGGTCACGACGTCCGACCATTCCCGGAAACGGGTCTGGCGGACGATCCGCATCTGTGGATACCACGGACTATCTTCGCGCTCGTGGAGCCAACGCCAGCAGTTGTTGAAACGGTCCATCATGATGACCGGTTTGCCTAACGCTCCAGCCAGATGAACCATGGACGTATCCACGGAGATGATCAGATCAAGGCAGGACACCAGGGCGGCTGTGTCGTCCATGTCCAGACACTGGGGCATGAAGTCCACCAGCGGGGCCGGGAAATCCAGGCATTGAAGCGCTGCGTCATCTTTCTGCAGGGAGTAGAATGTAACGCCCTCTACATCCGCGAGGGGTGCCAGCGCCGCAAGAGGCATTGACCGCTGACGGTCCACCATCTGCGCGCCAGTGTTTTCCGGGCGTGCGCCGCCGGCCCAGACCAGACCAACACGCAGGTTACGATCCGCCTTCAGGGATTTCTTCCACTGAGACGCCTTGCCAGGGTCAGCCGTCAGATAAGGCACGGGAGCGCCCATGGCGTCCGGTGTGGCCGAGAATGCGCGGGGAAGACTGATGAAGGGGCAGTGATAGTCAAAAGCAGGGGCCTCGCCGCCATGCTGAACAACGGCTACCCCTTCAACGCGACGGCACAGATCTGCCAGTGTTGAAGATCCCCAGATGTGCACAACTGCACCTGTTCGTGCCAGCGCAGGGATGTACCGAAGATACATCAACGTATCACCCAATCCTTCCTCTTGCGTGACGAGCACGCGCTTGCCCTGAAGATTGAGAGTCGGGGAAATGTTGGGCAGGAGGGTGTCTTTGGGCAGGTTGGTGTGCCCGGGGACGCCAAAACGCCACTCATGTTCTGTCCATCCTTGCGCCATCCGGCCACTCTTGAGCATGGCAATAGAGTGATTCAGTCGAAGCGCAGGTTCCTGAGGGGCAAGCGGTATAGTCTCTCGATAGACATTTGCCGCTTCCTGCAGCCGACCTATGTTGTTCAGGATCGCGGCTGTATTGCAGCCGATCTTCCAGTCTTCCGGATGCTTGCGGCGGAGGTCAGCCATGATGGAGAGTGCTTCGTCAAAGCGGCCCTGTTCCGTCAAGTTCATGACCAGAAGATTGAGCGTTCCCTTCTCATTAGGGCGTCTTCGCAGGCTATCGCGGAAGGCCACATCTGCTTCGTCGAAGCGTCCCAGATGCATGAGAATAGTACCATAGGCATCCAGAAGACGTGTGTCTTGCGGGGAAAGGCGACGGCATTCCTTGATAAGCAGGAGCAGATCAGCCCGGCGACGAAGGGAAGCTGCTTCCTCAATGAGGGCAGTGATGGCATGGCCGCCGAAAGGCTTGCTCGCGGCTTCAAGTTCTATTGCAGCCTGCGCATACTGAGCGGAACGGAAAAAAGCACGCCCCTTCGCCAGATGAACAGCATCACTCGGGGGGAGTGGCCCCAGAATGTCCAGTGCCTGCTTCGGATTGCCTGCCTGTATGGCATTTTCAGCGCGGGTGAGGGCCTCACCGTCCGTCGTGGAAGTACTTTGGCTAGCTGTCACAGTGTTTATCCTGAAACAGGTTCAGCCATCTCCCGAAGTGCTTTCAGAATGGCTGCAAGCGAATAAGGCTTGGAGATAAAGCGGGCCAGAGCCGGATTGTCAGAGGCTTCATCCCGCCGAAGGTCCCCATGACCACTAATGTAAATCACGGGGAGATCAGGCCATTTTTCTCTGGCCTGATGGCTGAGGCTCATGCCGTCGCCATCAGGAAGAGACATATCTGCCACGAGAGCATCAAGGCTGCTTTCAGCGGAAATACAGGCAATGGCTTCCGCGCAGTTACTGGCTTCCCTCACTGTAATCCCACTGTCTTGCAGAAACTCCACAAGACAGGTCCGGATCAGAAAATCATCTTCAATGATGAGAACAGTGAGGGAAGATGTCATAAATTACGAGGACCAGTTCTTTTCAAAGTCACCATACAACGTCAGGCCGCCATCAACAAAGAGGGTTTGACCCGTGATGTAGGTGCTGTCTTCGGCGGCCAGGAATGTGACGGCATCCGCGATCTCACGTCCTTCGCCCGGGCGCTTCATCGGAATGTGGTCAGCCACGTTCTTGTACTGCTCTGGATCGTTGATCCAGGACATGTTGATCGGCGTCACGATTGCACCTGGTGCGACTGCATTCACGCGGATGCCTCGGCTTGCATATTCCAGAGCCAGCGTGCGGACGATGTTGCCCACGGCGCCCTTGGAGGCGGAATAACCGAGATAATGAGGCTTCGGGATGATCTGGTGCACAGAGGAGTTCACGATGATCGCGCCCTGAATGCCGTTTTCGAGCCAGTACTTGATGGCTTCGCGGCAGGGCAGCATCACGCCCGTCACATTGACGGCCATCACGCCTTCAAAGTCTTCCAGCTTGATGTCTTCAGACGGGGAGGGGATCTGATAGCCTGCATTGCAAACCAGCACATCCAGTCCACCCATGGCCTCAATGCTTTCACGCATCAGGCGGCGGACGTCTTCTTCCTTGGAGATGTCACCCGTGGCGATCGGGTGTTCACCGCCAGAAACCTTCGGAAGCTTGTCGCGGACAGCAATCAACTTGTCTTCCTTGCGGCCATTCAGCGCAACCTGAGCGCCTTCTTCTGCAAAGCGTAAGGCTGTTGCCTCACCAATACCTTGGGACGCACCCGTAACGAGTACTTTCTTGCCGGCGAAACGATTGCTGTAAGGGGCGGGCATAGGTCCTCACCTCTCCTTGAACGTCAGTGATTTAAAAATGGGATAGGGCATCCAGGAGGGGCCTTCCGTGTCGCCAACGCGGAAACGGCCTGAAGGATGCTTTTCAAACTGTGATGTTTTCGTAATTACGCGAAGACATCACAGAATTCTGGAAGGCTCAGGCGGCCTTCATGGTCTTGGTCAGGCTCTCAAGGACCGTTGCGGGGTCCGTATTTTCGAGAACGGCAACTTCCGCGACAAAGCGCTCCTGTGCAGCTTCGAAAAGCTTACGCTCAGAGAAGCTACCATCAAGGCTGTCGACGTTACGACGCAGGTCACGAAGAACTTCCGCAATCTGGATCAGATCACCGGAGTTGATCTTTTCCTGATAGGCGACAGCACGACGGGCCCACATGCCTTTGCTGACATGCGGCTTGCCCTTGATGACCGTCATCGCCTTGTCCACGATATCCCGCGTGACGATCTTGCGGAGGCCAGCCTTACGGGCCTTCGCAAGCGGAATGCGGAGCATCATCTGATTGCCGGGGAACGAGATCTGGATCATCTCGATCATGGTATCGGCCACTTCGACCATACCAATCTTTTCCACGCGGCCTACGCCATGTGCGGCATAGACGATGGAGTCACCTTCGCTGAACGGGTCAGTGCCGTGTTCAGGGTCGGTTTGACGGGCGGTGTACTTGGCTGCGGCACGAGCCATTTCGTCGGTCATGCCGCCCTTCGGGGGGGTCTTGAAGGTGTTCATAGCCACGGATGATACCAGAAAAACCCCCTCCTGTCCTGCACTATCATGTCCAATCAGGGCTGAACGCCGTGCTTGGACTGAATGATGCCAGGAGCAGGCTCTCCAATCGGCTGAAGCAGGTCACGTTCGATTGTCCGCGCCATCGTGTGCATCGGGAGGGCATGAACGCTGGCAATAAACGGCTCCTGCAGGTCACGACCACTGCGATCCAGCATCTGGAACAGAAGCCCGATGACACTGGAACCAAGCGGCGTAATCCACCCCAGGGTCTGCACCGCAGAAAGCGGCAGAATGATGCAGAAAAGATGCGTCGCGATTTCAGGAATGACCGAATACTGCACCGGGAGCGGCGTATTGCGGATACGCTCAAGGCCGCCCTGCGCATTGGCGATATCAGACAGGATGCGATCCACGGTGCCATGGACGGCGCCGTCAATATTCTTGAGAGCCACTTCCTGCTGTACACCAAGGCCAATTTCGTAAAGCAGGGCGTTGGCCGTGTTGGAGCAGGCGAAGACTTTTTCACGGATGTTGGACGGAAGGAGGCGATCTACTTCCTCGCCCGTCTTGTCGCCACGCAGAGCTGCGCGCAGGACGTGCGGGTAGGCTGCCATCAATCTGGCCAGGTCAGGTCGCCCGCCGAGGAGGGATGCAGCCTCACGGCCAAACGACCGGCAGTTGTTCGTGATGGAGCCCCAGAGGGTTCGTCCTTCCCACCACCGGGCATAGGCCGCGTTGTTGCGCATGCCCAGAAAAATGGCCAGTGCAGAGCCCATGAGAGAAATTGGCAGCGCTGGCTGGTCCATCCACTCCTGATGATAGATCTGGAAGAGAATGACGACCACGAGGTCCCAGAGCGCCAGAATCAGAAGAGGTGGCAAGGACTCTCTGAAAAGAATGGCTAGCCCGTGTTGGCGATTGACGATCAAGCCTGTGCTCCTTGCCTGAAAACGGTATGGCCGGTGAAACTAACCGTGAAAAGTGTGACCGGCCAACACCAAAAGATGTCCACTCTCTTGCACTCTTTTGCCACTCGAACCGGAAAAGAAACCTTTCAAGCGTCAAGTGTCAGGGCAGGAGAAGAGTGTAAAGCGTAACGCGGCTCTTGCGTCCCGTTTCCCTCATGAGACACTTTGTACACATATATCAGGGAGCCAGTTCAGATGGATGTCATCGCCGCGATTGCCTTTGAGGCCGGAAAGCCTCTTGAAATTGACACCGTGCAGCTTGAAGGCCCGAAAACGGGTGAAGTTCTGGTCGAGATCAAGGCGACTGGTCTGTGTCATACGGACAAGTACACGCTGTCCGGTCAGGACCCTGAGGGCCTCTTTCCGGCCATTCTTGGGCATGAGGGTGCGGGCATCGTCCGGGAAGTGGGGCCAGGCGTCAAACATCTGAAGCCGGGCGACCACGTCATACCGCTTTACACGCCGGAATGCCGTGAGTGCCCGTCCTGCCTGTCTCGCAAGACCAATCTGTGTACGTCCATCCGCTCCACACAGGGCAAGGGCGTCATGCCGGATGGGACATCCCGGTTTTCATACAAGGGCCAGCCCATCCATCACTATATGGGGTGCTCGACCTTCGCGAATTTTACGGTTCTTCCGGAAATTTCGCTTGCGAAAATCCGTCCTGACGCTCCGTTCGACAAGGTCTGCTACATCGGTTGCGGTGTCACGACGGGTCTCGGGGCAGTCATGTTCACGGCGAAGGTGGAGCCGGGATCGACTGTCGCGGTGTTTGGGCTTGGCGGGATTGGCCTGAATGTCATTCAGGGCGCCAAGATGGTCGGGGCGACACGCATCATCGGTATTGACGTCAATCCGGCCCGGGAGCAGATGGCCCGCGAGTTCGGTATGACGGATTTCGTTAACCCCAAGGACCTGGGCCCGAACGGTGATCTGGTGGGGCATCTGGTTGAGATGACCGGCGGCGGCGCCGACTACACGTTCGAATGTGTGGGGAATGTCACCCTCATGCGGCAGGCTCTGGAAAGTGCTCATCGTGGCTGGGGTGTGTCTTGCGTGATCGGGGTGGCCGGGGCAGGGCAGGAAATCAGCACGCGCCCATTCCAGCTTGTGACGGGTCGCCGCTGGATCGGTTCAGCCTTCGGTGGGGCGAGAGGCCGCACAGATGTTCCCAAGATTGTAGACTGGTACATGGAGGGACGGATCGACATTGATTCCCTCATCACCCACAAACTCAAGCTCTCCGAAATCAATCACGGTTTTGACCTCATGACGCGCGGCGAGAGCATCCGCAGCGTCGTGGAGTATTGAGCATGACTGATGTTGAGACGCTGGGGCAGCATGCCTGTTGTGGCGGGTCTGTCCGTTTTCTAAGGCATCAGTCGGCTGAGCTGGGCGTGCCTGCAACTTTTGGGATTTTTCTGCCCAAAGAGGCTCTGGCAGGCGAAAAGGTTCCGGTTATCCATGTTCTCGGCGGTCTGACCTGTACGCATGAGACTTTTCTCATCAAGTCCAATGCCGTGCGTTTCGCAGCGGAACACGGCATTGCGCTTGTGGCGCCTGATACGTCTCCGCGGAACACCGGAACAGCCGGGGAAGATGATGAATATGACTTGGGAACCGGGGCTGGGTTCTACGTGGATGCAACGCACGCGCCATGGAGTGCCCATTACCGGATGGAGAGCTACATCCGGAAGGAACTTCCCGCTCTGACCGAAAGCCTGTTTCCGCTGGATGGAAATCGGCGCGGAATCATGGGCCATTCCATGGGCGGCATGGGAGCTCTCAATCAAGCTCTAAACCATCCGGAATTCTGGAAAACAGTTTCAGCCCTCGCGCCCATCTGTCATCCCAGCGTTATTCCCTGGGGGCGAAAAGCCTTTGATGCCTATTTCGGCGGAGACCCTGCGAAGTGGAAGGAATGTGATCCCACGCTTTTACTGCGGAGCGGGCATAAGCATCCAACGTCAATTCTCGTGGATCAGGGGCTTCAGGATCAGTATCTCGCTGACCTCCGTCCGGACGCCCTTGTCGAAGCCGCAAAAGAATGTGGGCAAGAGCTGGAAATGCGCCGGCATGACGACAGTGACCATTCCTACTGGTTTATCCAGACCGTCATTGCTGATCATCTGAGCCATCACGCCAAAGGACTGAAGGCATGAGACGTCTTGTAGTTGCCGCCCTGCTTGTTCTGGGGGGCTGCGTCTCGTCGCAGGCCCCTGTCGGGCCAGCCCTGACGCCGGTCACGCATGCAGATTTTAGCCACGATACACTGGCCCTGACCTGGCAGCCCGGCTTTTGTGCAACGGGCGGAGGATGCCTCACGGGGCAACCTCATAACCATCTGATCGGGCTGCATGGGCTCTGGGCATCCGAGCCGCATGCTCTGGAAGCGCAGGCGGTGCCGGTGCAGCAGTGGTGGATAAAGGGGTGCGATATTTATGACCATGACGATGCGCCGCCAAAGCTTCAGCCTGCCACTGAGAGTGCGCTGGCAAGCGTGGTGCCACACCTCAAGCACCCGCTGCATGTGCATGAATATACCAAGCATGCGCGTTGTTTCGGATATGACGCTGACAAGTTCTTCGTTACGTCCATGATCCTGCGGGATCGTTTTGCGTCTTCAGCCTATGGGCAGTGGCTCGCACAGCATAGCGGCTTCCAGGTGAAGAAAGACGATCTGCTGTCGATGTTCGTGCAACTCACTGGTGTTCGGGAGGAAAGAGCGCTTCAGTTTCAGTGTGAGCCTGACCACGAGGGGCGCGTTGTCCTGACGCAGTTCTGGTTCACTCTGGACCCGAAGAAGCTTTCAGTCTTTCCGGGGAATGGTGCTTATCTCTCGTCCCCGCAGGTGCAGGACAATTGCCCGGCAACGTTCATGATGCCGGGTTGGCCGCTGCCGGGAGCAGCGGTGCCAGTTAACGTCAGTCAGTGACCGTATAGTTCTTTGGTACTGATTTCGGGCTGTGCGGTGTCGCGCAGCCCGTCTGGTGTAACGCCATGATAAAAACAGCTGCGACGCCCGGTGTGGCAGGCGACGCCAGTCTGATCCACAATCATCAGGACGGCATCCATGTCACAGTCCAGACGAGCTTCAAGAAGATGCTGCTGCTGGCCTGACGTTTCGCCTTTGCGCCAGAGAGACTGTCGGCTCCGGGACCAGTAACATACACGCCCCGTCAAAAGTGTTTCACGCAGAGCATCCGCATTCATCCACGCAAGCATGAGAATGACGCCTTTCGTGTCCTGCGCGATGGCGGAAATCAGACCATTCGCATCGAACTTCGTCTGGCTGACAATGTCATCGACGATGGCGGGGGCAGGCGGGGTATAAGTCACGAACGCATCTCCAGAGGGAACCAGTCAGGCCACACAACGGAGACCGGTTTGCCCTCAAAAGCAAGGTCTGGCGACAGCCACGCTTCACGTCGGAGGAGGGCCAGAGCGTGCGATCCATGGCGCGAGCGCAATTCACCGACCTCTTTGTCACCCATCGTGAGAATGCCACCTGTTTCTGGAAATGTCCCGTCTTTCACCGTGACTGGCAGGATGCGACGGCGGAGAAGGCCACGATAATGGGTGCGCGCCGTCAACTCCTGCCCCATGTAGCAGCCTTTCTTCCATGACACGCCGTGCAGCAGGTCCAGATTGGCTTCGAGTGCGAGTGTTTTTTCGCTCTCGAAATCGTCCGTGTCTGGAAGGCCAAGAGCGAGGCGTCGGTCCAGCCAGTCATGGCCCTGTGTGGGTTCGACAGGTGATTGGGAGACAATCGCGCGCCATCCGGCATTCTCGCAGCGCGGGTCGGGCGCGGAGCAGAGCGCTTCAGATGGTACCGTGTCAGTGGCGCCAACAATGACATGCAGCTCTGTCAGTTCGATTTTGACATCCGCGCGCAGACGAAAGCGGGACAGCTTTTTGGCCAGCATTCCTGCATGCTCTGATGGACAGTCCATCAGGATGCGGTCGCCATCGGTGAAGAGAAAAAACTCGCTTAGCCATCTGCCCTGCGGCGTCAGAAGGGCACTCCAGACGGCCTTGTCAGGGGCCAGTGTCTGAACGTCATTCGTGATCAGCCCTTGCAGGAATGAGGCTCGGTCAGCGCCTGAAAAGGTCAGAACAGAGCGGCGGGGGAGCAGTTCAATCATGGAAGGCACCAGGGCATGCGTGAATGAAAGGCGAGGCAGACATGCAGACGGATGATATGCTGCCGTTTGGAGGCGAATGAAAGAGGACTTGTACGATACGGATTAAGATGCCTCTTTGTACAGAGCAAGAATTGACGAAAGTTTATTGGAAGCAGGCAAAAAACCTGCGGGTTCGAGCGTTCGTTCAGTGTCGTATGGGTTGCGGCAGATGAATGGGCAGGAGATATTGTCATGTCAAAGCCTGTCAGAAATACCATCAGACTATCCGTAGTTCCGGAGTAACACGCCCTTGTCAGCTGCCGAGATTGTTGATCCGACACGAAGCCCCGCCAGTAGCCGGCAAAGGGTTCTGCAGTTTCTTGGGCCTATTGTTGGTGTGTTGCTGGTCATTGCGGCCATTATTACGATCAGCCTGCACAACTATCGGACCACCCGGCAGGGCGCGATTGCGCTTTCCTCTGATCTGCTGCGCAGTCAGCAGAAGTATGTGACGGAAGAGGTCCGGAATTACCTTTCACCGGCGTCTGACAGCGCAAGTATTGCTCCGGACATGTTCGGCTCACCGCTGACGGATGCGTCACCAGACTCGTTCATGCTCTATGGCCGTTCCATGCTGGCCCATACGCCTCAGGTAGACAGCTTTTATCTGGCCAGTGATCAGGGCCAGTTCTGGATGGTGACACGGCACGGCAAGGACTACGAGCAGACTCATTTTCAGGTCGAGAATGGCCATGAGGTCTATAGACACACGTATGTGGATCAGAATGGCACGTATCTGAGTACGGCTTCAGATCCGGCTGACAAATATGACGTCACGGTGCGCCCGTGGTTTCAAGGGGCCATCAAACGGATTGGACGGGGAGACGGGGCGCTCTACTGGACCAATCCTTACGCGTATTTGGCGGCTCGCGAATTTACCATTACCGCTTCCATCGCGTTCCCGATGAAAGATGGGCATCGCGCAGTCTTTGCCACCAATATCTCCCTGAACCGGCTGACATCTTTTCTCAACGAGCTTCAGGTTGGCCGCAGTGGTCGAGCCGTGATCGTGGATATGAAGGGGCAGATCATCGCCGGGCATAATATGAGCGAAGACGGATCGGAGCCGTCTTTTGATCCCGCTCATATGCAACTCGATCCAAAGACGCAGCCTGTTTTCATTCGGGCCCTGAATACCTTCAAGGTCAAAGGACCTGGACCGGGCCTCGTGACGGCGCGCAACAAGAATTACGTCACCATCGCCGCGACGCTTCCTTTCGTGCACAGGCGCTGGGTCTTGTTGCTGAACGCGCCGGAAAACGATTTCTCGGAATTTGCCATTACGGCGCGTCGTCAGAACCTCTGGTTTTCGGCTCTGGTTGTTGGACTGGCGTCTTTGCTGGCCCTTGGGTTGATCATACAGGGGCGTCGTATCGACCGGCTGCGCAAGCGGATTGAAGTCGGTCGTGAGCAGATGCGGGCAGAAAATGCTTCTTTGTACGAGATTGCCAGTACGCCAGATCTGTTCGAAGCGTCTCACGATGTCCCGATCCTGACGGAAGCTCTGGCGGCGCGAACGGGCTCCCGGCGCGCCAGCCTTTGGCGACTGCTTCCAGATGGAGAACGCCTACTGTGCGAAGATGCTTTCGATCCTGTGCGGGATGTCCACAGCACAGGTATCGAGATTACGAAACGCGAGCACAGCAAGCTTTTCGATGCCTTGATGGAAGGGCATTCCCTTTTCATTGAAGATGCGCGTCAGGACGAGCGCAGTCAGAATTTCCAGCGCATCATTATGCGGGCCGTGGATGCCAGGTCGCTCGTTTTTCATCCGGTTATGCGGGGGCATCAGGCCGTTGGCGTCATTATTCTGGAAGACCCATCCAGAGCAGACGCGATGGAGCATATTGTCGCGATTGTTTCGTCTGTCGTGGCACTACGGTTTTCCCAGGCTCTGGATCAGGGAGACCAGCAGGCTGGGGCGCGTCCGAGCGTGTCGCATGAGCTGAAAGACACGCGTTACGATGAGGGATTCCTTCTGCCACCGGGTTCGGGTGTTCAGGACGGCGTGGTGCCAAGCGGGATTTACCCGCAGGTGCCAGTCATGGTGATTTCCTTTGCTGATCCTTATGCAATGGATCGCCACAGCGCCGAACGGGCCATGAAAGTTGTCTCGTCGCTTAGCGAAGACATTCAGCGCATTGCCCGGGAGACGGGGCTGTTCTCTGTTCAGGTGGTGAGTAACCGTCTGGTGCTAGTCGGCGGATGTTCGCAGGAGCCTGATCCTGGCGCGGTGCTGCGTCTGGCAGATGCTGCGGTGTCCATCCGTGAAGCCTGCCTGTCCCTTCTGGCGTCCGTAGATATTGATCCGGTCTTCCGCGTGGGTATTGATGTTGGGCCTGTCATGGCGGCGATGCTGGGCAAGGAACCGTCGGTTTTCAATCTGTGGGGTGAGGCCATCAATGTGGCTGAGCTTCTGGCTGCCAGTGCGCCTGATGCCGGGACAATTCAGGTTTCGGAACAGGCTTATATCCAACTGAGGGAGCATTTCCTCTTCAGAGCCAGAGGCATGTTCTATCTGCCGAACAGCGGCGTGACCCGCAGTTTCATTCTGGCGGGGCGGCGATGAAAACCCGTTTCGATCGCATTCCGCGCGTGCAGAACGCTTTGGGTACTTTGGGATATTTTACCCGGACCCAGATGCGGTTTACCCTGATGGTGATTGGTGCTTCCTGGGGCGTCATTCGTGTTGGTCTGTCGCCCACGTCCTGGCGCCGGACTGTGCGGATCGAATTCTGGCATTCTCTTCAGCAGGCCACAGGCGGCGGTCTTCTCAGTGTGTTGGTGACGGCCGCTCTGACGGGGTTCGGGATTGTGGCACAGGCCGTTTACTGGCTGGGTTTTGCCGGGATGGCCCAGATGACGGGCTCGATCCTGTCTACCGTGATGGTGCGGGAGATTGCTCCGGTGCTGGTTGGCGTCATTCTTCTGGGGCGTTCCGGGATGTTGATGCTGACGGAACTGGGAACCCTGACGACGGGTGGTCAGATGCGCGTTCTGACGGGGATGGGGATTGATCCGTTCGTGGCATTTCTGCTTCCGCGAAGTCTGGCCATGACCATCAGTGGGTTCACGCTGGGCATCATCTTCAGTTTGACGGCATTGCTGGTCGGTTATGCGGTGTGTCGTGTTGAAGGTGTCATCACCATGCCGGTCTGGGCGTTTCTGGATCAGGTGGTGAGTAGCATGCACCCGGTCGACTATTTTGCCATTCCGGCCAAATTCATTTTCAGTGGCTTTGCGGTGGGTGTGTGCTCCTGCCTGTCCGGGATGGATGCCACAACCGAAGACGATCTGTCCTCGCTGATGCCAAGAGGATTTGCGCGTGGCATCCTGTCCATCATGACGATTAACGTCGTCCTCAGCGTCTGGCTCGGTTGATATGGCCGACGAGAAGACAGTCCCACCTGCTGAACTGAACATCCTCGATCCTATTCTGGAGTTGCTGGATGCCCGGCCGCGCTTTGATGGCAGTGGTCTGGCCTCTGTACGCTACAACCTGCGCCTGAACCCGGGTGACTGTGCTCTCATTGAATGTCGGGATATGCAGCAGGCCAGCCTGTTCTCCGATATGTGTGTCGGGCTGGTGGATCTGGAAGACGGTATTGCCCGCTGTATGGGCCTTGAGTGGTCTGATCTGGACGAACGGCGTGCTGCTGCCCTTCGGGGGCGGATTGGTCGAATGGTGGCCAATGGCGGCTGGATTGACCTGTATGGCACCTATATGAACATCCTCTGGCCACAACTGCATCATACTCGGGTGCCCGAGGAACGGTTGATGCAACAGGCCGTGCAGTTGGGAATGCAGTTTGGCTTGCCCGGCCTGCCAGTCGTTTCTCCGGGCAAACTGTCTCCTCTGGATCGTTGCCGGGCTGACTGCGTGCGTGCGTTTCTGGGGGAGCCCGCGCTTCTTCTGCTGGAAAATCCGATGGGAAGTGCCAACCCTCCGCTCATGAACGCTTTTCTGTCTGCTCTGACGGATGCGCGTGACCGGGGCTGTGCTGTTGTCTGGCTCGCCCCGAATGACAGCGCCTGGGGGGCTTATGAAGCGGATGCGACCATTCGCCTCCGACTGTATGATGATGGACTGTTTTCGATGCGAGGGTCTTGATGTTCCGCGTACGCCGCCCTGACACTGCCCGCCCGCTTTTCCAGAACCGCTATGCGGATGAATGGGTGGGATTGCTGGTTCTTGTCACCATCGTCCTCTTCGCTGTGGCTGTGGCAGAAGCCGGCTTTCTCAAGCAGTGGCTGACACCCGAGAAGAAGATCCACTTTGTTCTGCCGGAAACCGGCGTGGCGGGGTTGGCTATCGGGGACGACATTGAGATCATGGGTGTTCATGCCGGTGAAATCCGCCATCTGGATTTGAACAGCACTGGCCGGATGTATGCCGAGGGCTATATCGAGCCGCAGTTTGTGCCCTTCATCCGTCAGGATAGTTCTGCGGTGATCCGGCATCGTTTCGTGGTGGCAGGTGCCAGCTATATCGAGTTGGGCCGTGGCCGTGGGGAAGACATGGACTGGGGCTATGCCGTGCTGAACGCGACAGTGGAGGCAAACCCGGCAGACGTGATCACCCAGACGGTTACGGACCTGAGAAACAAACTCGTCCCCGCAATGGATAGCGTTCAGGCCATTACCAAGCAGGTCAATGACATGCTGACGGACATGCGGGCCGGCAAGGGCACGGTTGGCGGGTTGCTTTCGAAGGACGATACTCTTCAGAAAGCCAATCAGGCGCTGGAAAATCTTACAGAAGTTATTGCCCGCCTTCAGCCGATCGAAAAGCAGCTTGGGGGTGTCATGACGAAAGCTGATGGCACGATGGATAATGCCAAATCGGCCACGGACACCCTTCGCAAGAGCATGCCGCAGGTGCAGGAAACGATTACCCATGCCAGTGCCGCAACGGCCCAGCTTCCTGCGCTCATCACGCAGGCGGAAGCGAGTGCCAATAGCCTCCGCAAGCTGACAGATCAGCTCAGGGGCCTATGGCTGCTGGGTGGTACAGCGCAGAAAGCTCCCAGTCACCGTCTGCCAGCGGAGGCTGTCCGTCCATGAAGCGCATGATTCTACTGTGTCTTGCCATGGCGAGTTGCTCGTCTGTAACCAAGGGGCCTGATCCGGACCAGGCGTATGAAAACGCCATGGACACCGGGCGGAGCGCTTTCGAGCTTGGACATCCAGACCAGTCCGAAAGTCAGTACCGTGCGGCGATGGATCGTGCCCTTATTCGGGATGATGCTGCCCAGATTCATGATGCGGGCTTTAATCTTGCGACGGCCCTGCTGGAAGAAAACAAGCCTGCCGATGCTTTGACAGCACTCGATCATACTGGGAAAGCTCTGAAGCTGCGTCAGTACAGTCAGACCAGTGATCTGGAGCTTGTCAGAAGTGCAGCGTTATATCGGCAGCATGACCTGACGGGTTCTGAGGCGTCTGCGCTCGTGGCGCTTCAGTCGCCTGATGTAGGCATTCGTAACCGTGCGGCTTATCTGGCTGGTCTGGGGGCCGCAGATCAAGGTAACGTAACACAGTTGGCCCGCATGGAAGCGGTACTGGCTCCCTCAAAAGAGCCTGCCGCCATGCTGGATCATCAGGATCTGGCTGCGCGTTTGGCACTCCTGAATCATGCGCCAGCACTTGCGCTGGAACAGGCCATGTCCCTGGCACAGAAGAGACGGGATGCGCAGGATTATGAAGGGATGCGGCGTGCTCTGCTCGTTGCCGCTCAGGCTGCTGAAGCACAGGGTGACATGAATACCGCTGCTGCTTTACGACAGCAGGAACTCTCAAGCCGAAGCGTGCAGCAGACTGGCCATGTGGAGAAAGCCTCCATCACGGTCTCTGCCGTGAGTACGCCTGCAGCAGCCATTCGCTGATCAAGGAAAAATTTTTTCCGTCATTGCCAGAGCCGCCCCTCTCATTCGATAGTAACGAAATCGGAACGAGAGGGAGAGAAGATGAGGCATATATCCAGGCGAATGGTTCTTGGGTCTGGAGCGGCCTTGCTGGCTCTGGGGCGGACGCACAGGAGTCAGGCGCGGCCTTATCGTCTTCCGTCAGCCGCCGTGATGGCCGCGGATCGATTGCGCCCTCAATATCATCTGATTGCTCCTTATGGGTGGATGAACGATCCCTGCGGCCCGGTCTGGGTCAATGGTCGTTATCATATGTTCTATCAGTGGGGGCCGGATAAAGCTGCGTTTGGAAACATTCACTGGGGCCACGCGACCAGCCCTGATCTCGTTCACTGGCATCACGAACCCGTTGCAATGAGCCCTGTTCCCGGGGGGCCAGATGCCCTCGGAGTTTTCAGTGGTTGCGTTGTGATCGTTGAAGATCAGGCGATCGCTTTTTACACGGGTATTGAGCCATCCGTGCAGTGTACGTCGACATCTGATCTTCAGATGATGCACTGGAAGCAGAACCCTGTGCCCGTTCTGTCCGAGCCCCCGCCGGGACTGCATGTTGATGGATTTCGCGATCCGCTCGTCTGGAAGGATCACGAGGGATGGCACATGCTGCTCGGCGCCAACGTTCGGCAATCCCAGTTTGGTCCGGGTGGGGTCATTCTGAAATACGATAGTGAGAATCTAAAAGACTGGACCTATCGCACTATTTTCTATGGCCCCACGCATCTGCCTGGCGCTTACGACGATGCCATGGAATGTCCGGACTTTTTTGCGCTCGGTGACACCTGGGTCCTGATCTACTCGCTGGGCAGCACTGTTTATTATGCTTCAGGCATTTACAGCGAAGGTGCATTTCATCCGCGCATTATTCAGCCTCTTGGATATGGCTCGTTCTACGCCGGACGGACCATGTTGGATGAGCACGGGCGGCGCGTTCTCTGGGGTTGGGTGCCTGAGAAGCCTGAGCGCAGTCATGGGGCCATGGAAGCGGGCTGGAGTGGTGTCATGTCTTTGCCGCGGGTTCTCACGGCTGACGGGGATGCCGCTCTGCGTCTTGCACCCCATCCCAATCTGGCTGTGTTGGAAGGCCCGCATTTCCGCCAGCTCACGCCCTCGTCCTGGGCCGCTCCCGATGGACCGAATGGCCGAATTCGTCTGACCTTTATCGGAACCGAGGCCGGGCGCCTGACATTTGGAGGGGAGGGGCCATTTCTGGAGCTTGATTACGATCCATACCGGCCCGGAAAAGAATTGATGGCCAATGGAGATTCCGCACCCTTGCCATTGGCCGCCCGCAATATGCTGGATATTTTCGTAGATGGTTCGGTCGTGGAAATTTTCACCTCTTCAGGTGTCTGTCTCACGACCCGGGCTTATGGAAATACGAATGTGGCCTTCAAGTTGTCTGTGGAAGGAACATTCCGTGAGGCCGTTGTCTCTGCCCGCGCGATGAGCCCCATTTCTCCAGATCGCCTGACCAGTAGCCCGGCCTGAACATTCAGGCCGAGGCTCTTGCTTCCACTTCGATCAGGGCCAGACCTTCAGCGACAGAGACGAATTCTGATCCGCCATCGACCCGGCTTTCACCAAAGCGATCCGTGAACAACTTCCGAACGGCCGGAACAAAAGACGTGCCGCCGGTGAGGAAGACGTGATCGATATCGTCAATGCCGAGGCCTGTAACGTTCAGGGCATCGTCGATGGCGGCTGCGAGTTTTTCCAGATCTGGTTTGATCCAGCTTTCGAAATCTGCACGCGTGATGGTCTGCTCGATTTTCAGGTCCCGGTGGCTGAACTTCAGGACCGTGCTGTCGTGCCGTGAGAGATCGCTTTTGGCCTGACCAATCGCCCGATACAGGTTCTGGCCTTCCTGATCTTCAATCAGACGCAGAAGATTTCGCAGCTTCTGCGGATCAGAAGCTGTCTTTGCGACGTCTGCAATGCTGCGAAGAGTTTGAGGGGTCCGCATCAGAGACAGGCGATGCCAGCGCCCGAGGCTCGCATACCATTCAATAGGGACGGGAAGAGGCTGCCCACCCATCACCCGATATGTCGTGTCCCGACCAAGTGCGGGTGCGACGACATTGTCGATAATACGGAAGTCAAACTGGTCTCCCGCAATCCCGACACCGGAATGACCCAGTGTGACGGTGCGCGGTGTGCCATGGGGGTCAAAGCGCATGACAGAGAAATCGCTTGTGCCGCCGCCGAAGTCTCCTACCAGCACGGTTGCTGGTGCATCCAGTCGCTGCATGAAGCGCCAGCCCGCCCCTTCGGGCTCAAGTACGACGTTCGGCTCAGCGAAACCTGCCTCGACAAAGCTTTCCTTCAGGCGCTTCACACCCAGATTGTCGTCGGCCAGTTCACCCGCAAAGCGCACGGGCCTGCCGATCGTTGTGCTGACCTGCTCTGGTGTAATGTCGGCCTTGTCCATCAGGGAACGCAGGAACCGGGCGATCAGGTTCTGAAGCGTCATGGTCGAGGCAAAAACACGTGTCTCGCGGAATGAGCCTTGGGCCAGATAGGTCTTCATGGACATGATGAGGCGGCTTTCTGCCGGATCATCCAGATAGGCTTCGATGGCATCAAGCCCGATGGCGTCCTGAAGAACGCGTCGATTGCCCTCCTGATCCATCCAGAGACAGAGCAGGGTGCGGCAGGTTTCGGAAGACGGGCTGTCAATGAAGTTGAAGATGGCAGGCTGCGTGTTGCCCTGTTCATCTGCGATGACGACGACACTATTGGTCGTTCCAAAGTCGATGCCGACGCGAATTTTTGGCGCTTTAAGAGGTTGCGTCGTCATTTTGGCTGGTCCCGTCCCGAATTCGCGAAGGGCGAGGGTTTAGGAAAGAACGGCTACGAGGCCAAGGGAAAAGTTGAAAAATGGCTTTATGAAAGGCGCAAAATGTCAGAGTGCGCTGTTTTTTGCTTCATCGTAAAGACGTTGAGAGTCCTGAATGTCAGCCATATGGGTTTCAGCCCAGTGCGTGAGGCTTGAAACAGCCTGGATCAGGGTCTCTCCGAGAGGTTTGAGGCTATATTCAACAGTGACAGGCACGGTTGGATAGGCTTGCCTTAAAATAAGCCCGTCGCGCTCAAGGTTTTTCAGCACCTGAGACAGGATTTTCTGCGAAATCCCATTGATGTCCCGCTTGAGGACATTGAAGCGCACAACATCATTCTGAAGGCGGTCCAGCACGAGAAGAGCCCATTTGTCACCAAGCCGGTCCAGCACAAGGCGTGTAGGGCACTCTTTTGCATAGACGTTGAAGCAGAGGTTTCGTGTGGGGGTGTCTGGTTTCTGCAAGGTAACCATGTGTCTGGAAAGTGCCTTCTTGTCCCGAATTTGCTAGCATAATACCACGAAGACTGTTGGTATCCAATGGATACCACGTATCGTATGAACTGGTTTGAAGGACAGGAACGATGTCTAAAGTTTTGGTCGTCTATCATTCGGGATATGGGCACACCAAGGTGGTGGCGGAGCATGTGGCTCAGGGAGCTCAGGCCCAACTCGTGGCGATTAGTGCTGACGGCGAAATTACCGAGGCCGAATGGGCTGCGCTGAATGAGGCGGATGCCATCATTTTTGGAACGCCGACCTATATGGGCAACGTGAGCTGGCAGTTTAAGAAATTTGCGGATGCCACATCCAAGATCTGGTTCACACGTGGCTGGCAGGACAAGGTGTTTGGTGGCTTCACGAACTCCGCCAGCCCAAGTGGGGACAAGCAGGTCACGTTGATTACGCTCCAGACACTGGCATCCCAGCATGGTGGGATCTGGGTGAGTTTGGGTGTTCTGCCATCCAACACTCTTGATGCGACAGGCGACGACCCGAACAATCTGGGCGGGTCAGTCGGGCTTCTGGCGCGCGCTCCGGCAAATGCGGGTGTCGATGGTGTGCAGAAGGGAGATCTGTTGACGGCTGAGCGCTATGGCCGTCGTGTGGCTGATATTGCTGCGCGTCTGAAAGCTTAATCGGTCACAATGAGGGCGAGGCGCACAGAATGCCTCGCCCTTTGTTTGTCAGGACAGAGCTGCTTCGTAGGCAGCGACGTCCGGAACGGCAGGACGCAGTGCGCCCATTTCTGCTTCAGACTGAACCATCGGCGTCATGCCCAGAGCGGACAGAAGCTGACGGTCGCGGTGTTCAGCAGGATTTGGCGTGGTCAGGAGCTTCTCGCCACAGAAGATAGAGTTGGCACCTGCGAGGAAGCACAGAGCATGTGCCTCATCCGTCATGTTTTCACGCCCTGCTGCCAGACGGACATGGCTTTCCGGCATCATGATGCGGGCTGTGGCGATGATACGGACGAAGGTGATCGGATCGACCGCTTCAGCTTCACCTAACGGTGTGCCTTCAACGCGAACAAGCAGATTGATGGGTACGCTCTCGGGATGCTTCGGCAGGTTGGCGAGCGTCATCAGCAGGCCGGCGCGGTCGGACAGATCTTCGCCCATACCCACGATTCCGCCACAGCAGACATTGATGCCGGCATCGCGCACGTTGGAGAGCGTATCGAGGCGCTCCTGATACGTGCGGGTTGAGATGATGGAGCCGTAGAACTCCTCAGAGGTGTCGAGGTTGTGGTTGTAATAATCCAACCCGGCATCTTTCAGGCGCTGGGACTGTACGGAGTCCAGCATCCCGAGCGTGACGCAGGTTTCGAGACCAAGGGACTTCACGCCCTCGATCATCTCACAGACGGAGTCGAGATCGTGGTCCTTCGGGGAGCGCCAGGCAGCACCCATGCAGAATCGGCCTGCGCCTGCTGCCTTTGCTGCGCGCGCCTCGGTCATCACCTTTTCGACGGCCATCAGGCGCTCGGCCTTCACGCTTTTTTCGTGTCGGGCGCTCTGCGGACAGTAGGCGCAGTCTTCGGGGCAACCGCCTGTCTTGATCGAAAGAAGCGTGGAAATCTGCACTTTTGTGGGGTCGAAATAACGACGGTGCAGTTCCTGGGCGCGGAACATCAGGTCCGGGAAGGGGAGGTTGATCAGCGCTTCAACCTCGGCGCGCGTCCAGTCGTGGCGGACGTCTGGCTGTGTCATTTTCTGAGCCGTCACGGGGCTTTCTCCAACGTTGTTGCGTCACACCTACCCAAAATGGCCCCGGCGTGTCATCTCATCGTCATGATTATGAGCCGGAAAACGGACGAGGCAAAGCGATGAAACACTGGCGTATCGAGCAGATGGACTGGGATTCCTTTGATCCATCCCGCGTGGACCCGGATATCATTCCTCTGGTGAAGTCTGCTTCAGTCGTTGAAAAGAATGGGTTGGACTACGCTGAATATTTGAGACACGTCTTTGTGGGAGACCCGGATTTCAGCGCAGCAACAGCCAACTGGGCAGTGGAAGAAGTTCAGCACGGAGATGCTCTGGGCCGCTGGGCCATGCTGGCAGATCCGAGCTGGGACTATGAAGAGGCGTTTGAGCGCTATCGCGCAAGTTACAAGATTGATGCAGACGTCGATGCGTCTATCCGCGGGTCCCGCACGGGCGAACTGATTGCGCGCTGTATGGTCGAGACGGGAACGTCGTCTTTTTACACGGCGCTGGCGGATGCGACGGACGAGCCCCTGCTGAAAGCCATCTGCAAGCAGATTGCCGCCGATGAATACCGGCATTTCAAACTCTTCTATGATCACATGCATCGCTATCTGAAGCGCGAGAAGCTCAGTGTCTGGGCACGGACACGCATTGCTCTTGGGCGTGTGACCGAGAGTGAGGACGATGAGCTGGCGTCCGCCTATCACACGACCAATGAATCCCCGGATATGCCCTATGACCACAAGCGGTGCATTGCGGCTTACATGTCCAAAGCCATGGGATTTTATCAGCAGAAGCACATTGATCGTGTGACGGCCATGATCTTCAAGACAATCGGCTTCACCCCGCATTCCCGTTGGCAGAAGCTGGCAGCGAATGGGGTGTATCGACTGATCCAGTGGCGCCGCAAATCGTTTCAGCGTCAGATCGCGGCCTGACAGTTCGCCAGACTTACGGAAATTCACAAGACGGAAGGGGCCGTTTCGTGCCATGAAGAACTGCATTTTCTGTCTGGTAACTGGAGCTTGAGAATGGACGTTCGACCACTTCTGTCCCGTCGCTTTATCTGGGGAGCCGCTGCCCTTCTGTCCATCGCAGGGCTGTCGCAGGGCTTCTCAGCCAAAGCAGATCCATACTCCCTGCCGATCGCGACGTCAGGCCCGGTGACAAGCGATACACCGGCAGCGGCAACGGTTGCCTCCCAGCAGCTCGCCCGACAGGTCGGATACGCTCAGTTCACAGCGGCTGACTGGCGTGTGGGGACAGTGCGTCACATGGTGATGTTCCGCTACAAAAAGGACGCCACGACGGCGCAGCGTGCGGAAGTGTCCGGCCGGTTTCTGCATCTTGCACAGGACAGCCGACGCCCGGACGGTCGTCCCGTAGTGGTCAGCATTGAAACCGGGTTTCAGAACAGCGGCGAAGGTGTAGAGGGTGGTCTGCAGCAGGCATTCCTCGTGACGTTTCGCTCAGAAGGGGATCGGAACTATTACGTTGGTAAGCCCGTCGTGACAGATCCGGCCTTCTTCGACCCCGCCCATGAGGCCTTCAAGGAATTTGCCGGGCCATATCTCGATAAGGTCATGGTTTTTGATTATGACGTGCTGGCCGTCTCCGCACCTGCGGACAAAGCGCGGAAGACAACCCGCAAAAGCGGGAAGTAACAAAAAGTCTCCGTTTGTATGGACGACCTTTTGACGAAATGATCTTTTATGCCTCATGCTACGGCGATCGCCAGAACATGAGGCATAATGTGAAGACTACAGTTTCTGTTAAACGCCGCCTGACGCAGGGTGCGAGTGTGCTTGCACTGGCTATGGGCCTGACGGCCGCTAGCGCGCAGGCCGCCGGTTACAATTCAGGCTGGGGCTTTGATGAAGCCGGCATGAACCATAGCGTCAAGCCAGGCGACAATTTTTTCGAATATGCCAACGGCACGTACCTCAAGAACCTGAAAATTCCGGGGGATATGAGCAGCTACGGCCCGTTCCGTATTCTGTATGAGCTGTCCATGGAGCGCCAGAAGGCGATCCTGAACGAAGCGCAGAAGCATGTTTCTGCCGAGCCGTCTGACGACATGGGCAAGATTGGCACTTTCTACGCCAGTTATCTGGACCAGAAGGCGGTTGATGCTCTGGGAGCCAAGCCGCTAGCCGCGGATCTTGAGAAGATCCGTAAGGTCAGTGATGCCAAGAGCCTTGCAGAAGCGTTTGGTACATCTCTGAAGTCCATGGCGTTCTCGACATTCCAGATTGGCGTTGAGCAGGACCAGAAAGATCCGGAACACTACATGCTGATGCTCGATCAGGGCATGAGCATTGGTGTCAGCGGTGGCCTGGGCCTGCCCGATATCAGCTACTACACAGACCCGAAGCTTGCCGACAAGAAGAAGGCCTATCAGGCTTATGTCGCCAAGATGTTGACGCTTGTGGGCTGGGCTGATCCAGCCAAGAACGCGCAGGCCGTGGTTGATCTTGAAACGGCGCTTGCCAAGGTTGAGATCCCCCGCGACCAGACGCGCGATCCGCTCAAGCTCTACAACCCGATGACGGTCACGCAGCTACAGAAGATTGCTCCGGACTTTGACTGGGTCACGTTCCTGACGACGGCAGGGCTTCCGGCTGCAAATATTGCCGATCGCAAGGTGGACGTGCGTGAGCCCGATGGCATCGCTGCCATGTCCCGCGTTCTGAAGAAGGCTGATTACAGCGTGGTTCAGGCCTGGCTTGCCTTCCATCTGGCCGACAATGCCGCAGCTTATCTGTCTCACGATTTCTCTGACGCGTCCTTTGACTTCAACAGTCGCACGCTGTCAGGCGTGGCGCAGCAGTCTCCTCGTTGGAAGCGTGCGACACGCGTGACCAATGGTGCCATGGGCTGGGCTCTGGGCAAGATCTATGTTGCCCGTTACTTCCCGCCGTCAGCACAGGCTCAGATTACGGAACTGGTGCAGAAGGTGAAGTCTTCCTTCCATGATCGCCTTGAGCACAACACATGGATGGACGAGCAGACCCGCAAGGCTGCTCTGAACAAGCTGGATCACTTCGCCATTCAGGTTGGCTATCCCAAGAAATGGTGGGACTACAGCAACCTCGTGGTTCGTCAGGGCGACGTGTACGGCAATGCCGTGCGTGGTGTGGCGTTCAACTGGCAGCATGAAGTGGACAAACTCGACAAGCCGGTGGATCGTGACGAATGGGGCATGACGCCGCAGACGGTGAATGCCTACAATGATCCGACCATGAACGAGATCGTCTTCCCGGCAGCTATTCTTCAGCCGCCGTTCTTCGATCCGAAGGGCGATATGGCTGTGAATTACGGTGCCATTGGTGGCGTGATCGGTCATGAGATGAGCCATGGTTTTGACGACCAGGGCCGTCATTATGATGAGCATGGCCGCCTGAATGACTGGTGGACCAAAGCATCTTCTGATGCTTTCCAGAAGCTGGCGGATCGTCTTGGTGCACAATACGACGCGCAGGAGCCCCTGCCGGGCACGCACGTGAACGGCAAGATGACCATGGGCGAGAATATTGCGGATTCCGGCGGGTTGAACCTCGGTCTGCAGGCTTATCATGACTCCCTGCATGGCAAGCCGCAGACAACCGTTCATGGTCTGACAGGCGATCAGCGCGTGTTCCTGGGCTGGGCACAGGTGTGGCGTGAGAAGGATCGTCCGGATGCGCTGCGCCAGCAGATGCTTTCGAACGAGCATGCCCCGGCCGTCACGCGTGTGAACATGCCAGCGCATAATATTGACGCATGGTATGATGCATTTGGCGTAAAAGACGGCGACAAGCTCTATCTGGCCCCGGATCAGCGTGTAAAGATCTGGTAAGGGTCGTGACAAAATGAAGCGTGAGGCTTATCCACGGTCTCACGTTTCAATTTTCTGACTGACGGACTGCCTCATGACGCAAATGACGATCGGCCATCTGTACACCTCGCTACATGCCGGGTGTGCCAGTGCGGTCGCCCGTGTTCTCGAAGCGCATGAGGTGGGCGTCGAGTTCGTAGACCTCGATCCTGAAGATGTGGCTGAAGCCATGGAGCAGGGCGAGATTGATCTTCTGGTCTCTGCCTGGTTCCCGCGTGATGAAAAATTCGCTGGTCCGGGCTTTCGTGTGATCGGGGATCTGTATCAGCCGCAGATTTCGTTTGCAGCACTTCGTTCTCTTGGCTCTGTCAATACGCTGACATCAGCCGAGGTGGATCGCGTCATCATTGCGGATGACAGCCGCGAGGTTCTTGAAAAGGCACTCAAACAGCTTCCAGCTCTCTCCTCCCTGCCGCTTGAAGTCGTTGGAGAGGCCGCTCTAATCGGTCGTCTGGAAAAGGCGCAGGCTGACGGGGAATCTCCCCTTGTTGTCGCCACTCAGCCTCACGCTGTGTTCCATACTGCGTTGCTGACGCTGGTTGAGGACCCTGACAAGCTGCTTGGCGGGGAAATGTCTGCGCGCATGGTTCTGCGGGAAGATGTAGCGCGCAAGGCAGACACAGATCTTCTTGACGAGTTGTCCGAGATGATGCTCGGCAACAAGGTCATGAGTGCGCTGGATTACAATATTGGCGTCGAAGGGCAGGACCCTGATGATGCTGCGGAAGCATGGCAGCGTGGACGTCTTATTCCGCGGGATGCCTGAGGATTTCAAAAAAAGGGCCGGAGAAATCCGGCCCTTTTTTGTATCTACAGCCTTAGCGGTAGACGAGGCCGCCATCGATCAGGATGGACTGGCCAGTAATGTAATCGGAATCTTTACCCGACAGGAATGCGACGAAGCCAGCAACGTCGTCCGCTGTTTCGACCCGTCCGAGAGCGATACCTTCAACATACTTCTTGTACGTTGCGCCCAAGTCAGCGCCAGTAATCTCAGACATGCGCTTGTCGATCTCGACCCACATATCCGTCCCGACGATGCCCGGACAGTAGGAATTGACGGTGATACCGAACGCTGCCAGTTCCTTGGCGGCGGACTGCGTCAGAGCGCGAACCGCAAACTTCGTGGAAGAATAGATCCCAAGAAGAGGGAAGCCTTCATGGCCAGCAATGGAGCAGGCATTGATGATCTTGCCCTTCTTGCCGGTCTCTTTGAAAATGTTGGCTGCAGCCTGGATACCCCAGATCACGCCCTGAACATTGATGCGGTAAATCTTCTCAACTTCTTCCTGGGTGACGTCCAGAATAGGCTTCACCTGGCAGATGCCGGCGTTATTGACCATGATATCGAGGCCGCCAAGCTGGCTGGAGGCTTCTTTCAGGGTCTTCTGAAATTCATCGCGATTGCTGATGTCAGCCGTTAGAGCGATAGCACGTCGACCAAGAGCTTCAACTTCCTTAGCGGCTTGCTGAACGGTTTCCTGTTTGACATCCAATAGAATAATGTCAGCTCCTTCGCGCGCCAGACGAAGAGCGATGGCCTTGCCGATACCTTGAGCCGCCCCGGTTACAGCGGCAATTTTACCAGAAAGAGACATGCAGAAATTTCCTCTCTCTTCATGCGCCACGAAATGTGGTTCGCGTGAATGGTAAACGTCTTCTGCTTCTGGGCTTTGATTTTCCACAAAAAAAGACATGTTTTCGAAAATGGGCACGTAAATGTGTTTCGCATGCAAAAAATATTACATGAGCAATTTTCTAAATTAACTCTTTTCATGATTTTGAATAAAAATATTAAATATACTTTACATTCGTAAGTATTATTACTTTAAAATAAATACTAAAAAACGTTTTAATTATTTTGTATTTGTGAATTATTAATCAAATTTGCGAGAAATTCTAAAATGTTAATTCCGCTACAGGCGCGCCGTGGCGTAGGGATTCTGCATACTCACTCTGGATCGGACGCAATTCGTTGCAGAGGTCGTGATGTAACATTATTCCTGTTCAAATGGGGGCGCCAGGTTTGCATCTTCGTGTGCTGGGTTATGCTCTGAAAAGCTCATGGTATGTGTGGTTTTTCAGTATTTTCGTATCGCTGCCTGCTTTTGCTCAGGTCATGGACCGCGATATTGGATCTGCGCCAAGTCAGTTGGTGTCAACGCCTCTTCCTGTGCATGCATCGCGTGAAACAACCGTGCCAGCATTTTCCCATCCCGAGGCTATCGTCTCCAATCCCTTGTCAGACTGGCTGCGTAAACGTGGCATTAATTTCCTCGTCGACAATACGAATGAATTTGCTGGAGCAATAACGAAGCCGACGCGCGGAACAACGTCGGGATTTGAAAACTACAAGCAGGGCGCGAGCAATGCGGGCCAGTATGCCATGCAGCTTGATGTTGACTGGGAAAAGCTTGCTGGTCTGCGTGGTTTTGCGACGCACATGATTACGGTAGGGCGATACGGTACGACGGCCAATCGCATGTTTGGTGACTGGCTCAATCATGCCTCCGAAGATTATGGCGGTGGCGGAAATGTTGTCGTGCATCTGGTCTATATGTACGGCGAAGAGACGCTTTACGGTGGACGTCTGGCGATTGCGGCTGGTCGTATGTCAGAAATTTCGGATTTTGCAGCGAGCCCTTTGTTCTGCAATTTCCAGAACGGTAGTTTCTGCGGTCGTCCCAAAGGGATTACGGACACGAATTTTGACGCGGGCTATCCTGCTGCAACCTGGGGATTTCGGGTCCGGGGAAGGCCGGTGCATTCTGTCTATGTTCAGATAGGGGTGTATCCGATCGAAAACGGGATTTATCAGGTCTATCAGCATCGGACCGGATTCAAATTCAATGGGGCCAATATCATCGGGTATGCGGCACCGATCGAAACAGCCTGGGAGCCGGTTTTCGGGCATGGCACCTTGCCGGGTCATTACAAATTCGGTGCCCAGCTCTTCAGTACGCCGCAGACTGACAACTATTACGATCTGTATGACGGTTCTTATGCAGAGAGCGGACTTGCGCATAAAAAGCGAAGCGCGTCCTGGTCAACATGGGTCATGCTGGATCAACAGTTGCTGCACTATCGGGCAAAGGGCTCAGGCCTGACGGCCATGACGGGGCTTATTTACAATGATCCCCATACGTCCCTGCGCCGGTATCTCGTCTATGGCGCACTGATTAACCGCGGATTTCTGAACTCTCGACCCTACGATACGCTCGGATTTTCTCTGACCTACACCAAGATTGCATCCGGTGTGAGCCGAAGTGAGACTGCGCTGATCCGTAAAGGGCAATCACTCCCCAATCATGCGACAGGTGTTCAGCAGGATGCGGTCGTGATGGAGTTCAACTACGCTATCCACGTCGTGAAGGGTGTAATTTTTACGCCTTTGTTTGAGTATTACATTCACCCGAACGCCCAATACAATCTGCGGGATGCCGCTCTTTTGGGATTTAAGAGCCATATCCAGTTTATGTGAGAACTCTTTCTTGTATTGTATCTGAAAAGCGCGGGGCAGAATTTTTCAGGAGGCGGCGGCTTGGTTCTCTTGTCGGTGGAAGTGCGTTAATAAATCGTTACTGACATGGCGTAACGGTAGAAGAATGACCCACTCCGACAGGACGGATGCTGTTTTTGAAGCCTTTCACGGGCTTGCGGATGAAGAATGGCTGCATGTTCTGGTCTCGTCCCTTGGTGGACACGAGGTGCGGGGCGTTCGGATGCCGGAGTTCCCCCCGGATGATCTTCAGCGTGAAATTCATGGGCATCACGGGGAGGTTTCCATTCATGAGGCGCATGTCTTTTATCGAGAAATAAAAGCGTATTGCGCCTACGCGGGAAGGCCTGTGAAGCCCGAGACTTCCGTTCTTGATTTCGGATGTGGGTGGGGGCGGATGGCACGCCTTTTCATGAAGGACGTGCGATCACAGTCCCTCGTGAGCGTCGAGCATACGGACCGCTTTCTCATGGCGGCACGGCGCGCCAATCCATTTCTTCCCTTCTTGCAGGCCGGGCTGGTGCCACCCTTGCCCCTCGTGCCCGGTACGCTGGATCTGATCACGTCCTGGTCGACATTTTCACATCTGGATGAATTTCTGGCCGGCCACTGGATGAGGGAGTTTCATCGGCTTCTGAAGCCAGATGGATTGGTTGTCTTTACGACGCAGAGTCGGCGGTTTCTGTCATTCTGCGCGGAGCAGCGCTTGCGTCGTGCTTCTGGGATGCGACTGGAGCATCCATGGCATGAAGCTTGTGCAAATAGTTTTGTGGATGAAGCGCAGGCAAATTCACATTTTGAAGCCGGGCGGTTCCTGCATGCAGCATCTGCAAAGCGCCCTCAGCCTCAGGCGCATTATGGAGAGGCCATCATACCACGGAACTATATTCTTAAAGCTTGGGGCGGGATGTTTCGCCTGATCGAATATCTGGATAATCCGGTAAGGCTGCCGCAGGTTCTGATTGTTCTGCAAAAAATTGAATAAGACATCATTTGTTGTAAAGTAAATTCATGACCTATCGTCTTCTGACGGGATGTTTCATCGCATTCCTTTCCTGTGTCGGGCTTCACGAGGCGCGGGGTGCTTCCGAGGAGCATCTCATTGTCGCTGGTCGACATGACGTGCGCGTTGCGACATATCAGGATATCGCACGCATCTATGAGCGGTTTGAGCGCTTTCCGCAGGCGGCAAAAGAGGGGCTTTCACTCCATTTTACAGGGGAGTTGCTGCCTGACCATGATTACCCTTCAAAAGCGCGCCTTATGGTTCATAGCCGGGATGGGGATATCCCTTTGTTCTTCGGCCAGGACCGGGACATGCATTTCCCGCTGACAGACCGCCTGAAGGCAGAGAACCCGCCGGTCCTTCAGACAGAAGCCATCGGGCATAATGTCAGAACGGAGCTGTCTCTGGTGGTTGCGTTGCCTGCGGCGCAGACATTTACCGGCATAGAGGCCCGTCATTGGCTACGTCAGGTCAATGCGTGCATCCGTGATCTGACGGGTGTGATCCTGTCCTGGTTTATGCCTGATGCTCATCGGCTCAAGATAGATATTGCTCCGGGAGCGAATTTTGAGGCTGTGACGAGCGGAACCGTGCGGGTGCTGGCGTCAAACGTGAGTAGGGAACCAATGACTGTTCTGCTGCGGCCGCAGGACTATGCAGAGGATACGGTATTCCGTTCCAGCAAGCCTTTTGGCCGGGTCCGGGTTAAAATTCCTGGCGAGGCATACGCGACATTCACACCTGACAGATAACGCAGAATTTGACAGATCGCGTGTGAAACAGCATCACCCTGAGCCTGTTTTTCATGCCAGCAGGGGGATCCATGTCGGTTCACGCTTTTGTCTTTCCGGGTCAGGGCAGTCAGTCAGTCGGAATGGGGCAGGCCCTGCATGATGCCTTTGCTTCATCCCGCGCCGTTTTTCAGGAAGTTGACGATGCCCTCGGAGTGCACCTGTCAAAGCTGATGTTCTCCGGCGAAGCGGACGAACTGACAAAGACGGAGAACACGCAGCCAGCACTTTTTGCTGTATCGCTCGCTGCTGTTCGTGCCCTTGAAACCGAAGGCGGCTTCAAACTGGCAGACAAGGCCGCTTTGCTGGCTGGTCATTCTCTTGGAGAATATTCTGCTCTTGCTGCTGCTGGCACGCTCGGTATTGCTGAAGGTGCCCGTCTGCTGCGCCTGCGCGGTCAGGCAATGCAGCGGGCTGTTCCTGCAGGTGAGGGCGGCATGGCAGCCCTTCTCGGAGTTGAGGCTGAGCAGGCGCAGTCCATCTGTGAAGATGCAGCCCAGGGACAGATCCTTGAGATCGCCAATGATAACGGTGGTGGCCAGATCGTTGTGTCTGGACACATGGATGCCGTGGACCGCGCTATTGCCCTTGCCAAGGAGCGTGGCATCAAGCGGGCTGTGAAACTTCCGGTCTCTGCGCCGTTTCATTCGTCACTGATGGCGCCTGCCGGTCGTGAAATGGCCGAAGCGCTGGCAACGGCTACACTGAATGCGCCGAGCGTCCCGGTTATTGCCAATGTGACTGCTGCGAAGGTCACGGATCCTGATGCGATCCGCGACCTTCTGGTGAAGCAGGTTACGGGAACGGTCCGCTGGCGCGAAAGCGTTCAGGCCATGGCGGCCATGGGCGTGACAAACATGCATGAACTGGGAGCTGGCAAGGTGCTGTGCGGTCTGGCGCGTCGTATTGCTCCTGATCTTGCCACGGACAATGCTGGCACACCTGCTGAAATCGAAGCCCTGCTCAAGGCTCTGTAAGGACAACGAACCATGTTCTCTCTTTCTGGCAAGATCGCACTCGTCACGGGTGCATCCGGTGGCATCGGTGCAGCTATTGCCCGTCAGCTTCACGCCCTTGGCGCAACGGTTGTTCTCAGCGGCACGCGTGAAGCGGCTCTGAAGGAACTTGCAGATAGCCTTGGCGAGCGCGCCCATATTGCTGTTGCCAACCTGTCGGATGCGTCTGAAGCTGATGGTCTTGTGGCTAAAGCTGAAGAAGTGGCCGGGGCTCCGCTGGACATTCTGGTGAACAATGCGGGTCTGACGCGCGATACGCTCGCCATTCGCATGAAGGACAGTGACTGGTCGCAGGTCATGACGGTGGATCTGGAAAGCCCGTTCCGTCTGGCGCGCGCTGCCCTTAAGGGTATGCTGCGCCGTCGTGCTGGCCGCATCATTTCCATCGCGTCAGTTGTTGGAACGACAGGAAATGCGGGTCAGGCCAACTATGCAGCGGCAAAGGCTGGCATTGTTGGTATGAGCAAGTCCCTGGCTCAGGAAGCCGGTCCTCGCGGTGTGACGGTCAACGTTGTGGCTCCTGGTTTCATTGAAACGCCAATGACGGATGTGCTGTCTGAGGGTATCCGCGAGAAGCTGGTTGGCTCTATTCCGCTCGGTCGGATGGGAAACCCGGATGACGTGGCCGCGGCAGTGGTGTATCTGGCTTCTGACGAGGCTGCTTGGGTCACGGGAACGACCCTGCACGTCAACGGTGGCATGGCCATGGTCTGAGACGCTTGGCGTTTCAGGTCAAAGCGTGCTAATCGCGCGCTGCTTTGCCCGGTCTGATGAAGGCCGATGTCCGGTTCGGCCGGTGGCAACGCCTTTCCGAAAGGAGAGGTGGCCTGCGCTGGAAGCCCTGATGGGTTCCCGGACTGGCAGACGGCAATACGAGTTTTTTGTAACGCCCTGAACGGGCAGAAGGAACAAACAGATGAGCGATATCGCTGACAAGGTGAAGAAGATCGTTGTCGAGCACCTCGGCGTTGAAGAAAGCAAGGTCACGCCGGAAGCGTCTTTCATTGACGATCTGGGCGCAGACAGCCTCGACACGGTTGAGCTGGTCATGGCTTTCGAAGAAGCTTTCTCCGTCGAGATCCCGGAAGATGCAGCCGAGAAGATCGCCACCGTCAAGGACGCGATTGACTACATCGAGAAGCAGAAGGCTGCCTAAGGCGCTTTCGGGACTGGTCTAAGGCTGGTCCCATCCCGCCTCGATTACCAGGGGCGGATCACGGAGCGGTCTTCAGGCCGCATCGTATGGTCGTTTACAACGTGAGACATGAGGCATCGATGAGCGGGAATGCAATCAACGGAAGACGCGTCGTCGTTACCGGAATCGGTGTTGTCAGCCCACTTGCGGTGGGTGCGGAACTGACGTGGAAGCGTCTGATCGAAGGGCAGTCCGGTATCGGGCGTATTACCCATTTTGATCCTTCCGAACTCCCTGCGCAGGTCGCTGGTCAGGTTCCTGAGGGACCGACCGAAGAAGGCGGTCTCACGCTGTCTGACTGGGTGCCGGTCAAAGACCAGAAGAAAATGGATCGCTTCATCCATCTTGGTCTGGCCGCTGCCATCCAGGCCGTCGAGGACTCGGGCTGGAAGCCTGAGAACGAAGACGATCGCTGCGCCACAGGCGTGATGATCGGCTCCGGTATCGGTGGTCTGCAGACGATTTATGAAGGTTCCCTGACAGTTTCGAGCGGCAAGGCCCGTCGTCTGTCACCGTTCTTCATCCCGTCCGCGCTTATCAATCTCATTTCCGGTCACCTTTCGATCCGTTACGGCTTCAAGGGACCGAACCATGCTGTCGTTACAGCCTGCGCTACAGGCGTGCATGCGATTGGCGATGCGTCCCGTCTGATCCAGTACGGTGATGCAGACGTCATGATTGCCGGTGGCGCGGAAGCTGCCATCTGTTCGCTGGGTATTGCCGGTTTCTGCTCGGCACGTGCGCTCTCCACTGGCTCCAATGAAGATCCGACCAAGGCGTCCCGTCCGTGGGACAAGGATCGTGATGGCTTCATCATGGGTGAAGGTGCCGGTGTGGTCGTGCTGGAAGAGTACGAGCATGCCAAGGCTCGCGGTGCCAAGATCTATGGCGAAATCGGCGGTTATGGCCTGTCCGGCGACGCTCATCACATCACAGCCCCGGCTGAAGGTCATGAGGGTGCGTTCCGCGCCATGAAGGCCGCCCTGAAAAACAGTGGTCTTCAGGCATCCGATATCGACTACGTCAACGCGCATGGCACCTCCACCATGGCTGACGATCTGGAACTGGATGCGGTCGAGCGTTTCTTCGGCGACCATGCCAAGAACCTGGTGATGTCCTCTACCAAATCCGCAATTGGCCATCTTCTTGGCGCAGCGGGTGCTGTGGAGGCGATCTTCTGCCTTCAGGCCATCCGTGACGGCATCGTGCCGCCCACGCTGAACCTTGAAAATCCGGCACGCGAGAGCGTAATCGATCGTGTGCCTCTGAAGGCTCAGAAGCGTAAGGTTGATGTTGCTCTGTCCAACAGCTTCGGGTTTGGCGGTACGAATGCCAGCATTATTTTGAAGCGCTGCAAGGACTGAGCGGAGTCGTTTTGATTTATGCCTGAAAGCCAGCCGGACGGCGAAGAAAACAGAAAACCTCTTCTTCCCCCCAAGGCTGGCCGTAAGCTGGCAATCTTCATGGCGCCGCTGCTCTTTGTTGCAGCCGCGGTGGCCGGGTACGGTCATTATACTGATCCAGGTCCGCTTCCTGAAACAAAAGCCTTTGTCATTCCGCGTGGTAACAACGCGACGGTTACAAAAGCTCTTCAGGATGACGGAATTCTTTCCCCAACATGGTCCTCCGGAGCCTTCTTCCGGCTGTCAGCGTTTCTTACGCATCGGGACGGACAGATTCATGCGGCGGAACTTCAGTTTCCCGCCCGAGCGTCCGTGGCTCATGTGCTGGAAATTTTGCGGCATGGTAGGCCTGTCTCCCATCAGTTGACTGTTCCTGAAGGTCTGACGGCGCTGAAGATTGCGGATATTCTTCGCAAAGCACCTTTCCTGACGGGAGACGTCCCTCAAATCGTGGAGGGAAGCGTCCTTCCTCAGACTATTGCCTATGTCCGTGGCACTGCAAGGCAATCCATGGTTGATCGCCTGAAGCGCATGATGGACGCTCAGGTGCAGTCCATATGGGACAAGCGTGATGTGGAAGCCTTGGATAGCCTGATTGAGAGCCCGCAGGATCTGGTGACTCTGGCATCACTCATTGAGCGGGAAACAGCCGTGCCGTCCGAGCGTCCGATGGTGGCGCGCGTCTTCCTGAACCGTCTTAAACTCGGCATGCGCCTTCAGACAGATCCAAGCGTTATTTATGGGCTAAGCGACGGTCTGGGGACATTGGATCGTCCTTTGACACATGATGATCTTCAGGTGCCGAGCCCATACAACACGTACCTAGAAACCGGCCTGCCACCGGGGCCAATCTGTTCACCGGGTAAGACGTCTCTTGAGGCTGCGGCCCATCCGGCCGAAGGGAAGGCGCTATATTTCGTCGCGACGGGCGAGGGCGGCCATAGTTTCGCTGAGACACTTCAGGAGCAGGACCGAAATATCCGCGCCTACCGAGAAAAAATCCCCGTCGTCCCACAATAAAAAAAGCCCCGCATTTTCATGTGCGGGGCTTTTTTTTGTCTTACTTCACAGGGTTCAGAGATGAACTCTGCACACCGCGCGTCTGGGTGCTGTAAGGCTTTGAGGTGTCGTAGTTGCTGGGGTAGGGGCTGCTGCTTACGGGGTCGATATCCGTTGACGTGCTTCCCTGAGAGGCTGGAGCTGTTGCGCTTGTTGAGCGGGCCGTGGAGGCTGTTGGTAGTTTCGCAATGTTCATCATCATGCGACGAAGCGGATCGGCAGACGGATTGTTGACGCGCATCGTCACGATAATGTCTTCAGGACCAACAGCCTGATTGTAGTACGCGCGGTTCGCGCCGCTATCCACTGTCAGCTTGGAGCCACCAAGTGCTGCGCCCGCATACAGGCCCTGAGCCTTCTGTGCCGCATAGATGTCCGTATTCTTTGCACCGGCCGTGCTGCTTTCAACACCAGTTCCGATCGTGGCGAAAGAGGCGGATGCTGTCGCATCAAACTTGAACTGGCTATCCAGCAGGGCCTGAATGCCGCGCTGGGACATGATGAAGAAAATCATCTCGGAGTTCTGGACGCCAACCTGAACACCCAGAGACCCCGTGCTCAGACGGTAAAATGCCGGATCAGACCATGACCCACGCGCATCGCGGCTCATGAGAACGCAGCGACCGCCAGAGCCTCCCAGACCGAAAGACATGTTCAGAACAGACGGGCACACCATGACGGCTTTGGCTTCCGCCAGAAGCTGCTGTGAGCGGGATGTCGAGGTTGTTTTTGCAAACAGGTCCTGAACAGCCAGCGTCGCTTTATCCACAACGATCTGCTGTTCGCTTGCTGTCGTGGTGGTTGTGCCAGAACACGCAGCGAGCGTTGCACACCCTGTGGCGGCAAGAACGGTCGAACGCAGGAGACCGGACAGGGTCATAAAACTTACCTTCTGCTAACGGCAAAAATAGATCTCCCCGCACTATGCGTGAAATGAGGCCAAATCACGAGTGCGGGGGTGGCAGGTCGTGTCAGATTTCCACCTTCACGGCGTTTGACAGGGTTTGGGCGATACCGGGAGCCGCCGCGAGAATAGTGGCGCCTCCTGTCAGGCCGCCTGTCTGAAGGAACGGAGAGACGGTAGCGCCAGCTTCTTCAAGAATGATCAGTGCTGCGGCGACATCCCAAAGCTGGATCACGATTTCAAGGTAACCATCGCTGCGGCCACATGCGACGTCCGCCAGTGCCAGAGCCCCGGAACCACCTGAACGCGGCATGGCGCCCAGAGACATGATGGCACCGATTTTTTCACCAAACAGTTCGGTCGACACCCTGCAGGACCATCCCATTTCGATCATGGCTTCCTGCGGGTTGCTGATAGGGGAGGCTTTGATGGGTTTTCCGTTCAAAAAGGCGCCTTTGCCTTTCTGAGCAGTGAAAACTTCGTTGAGGGCCGGAGCCTCAATAACGCCAGCAACGGGTACATTGCCCTCAAGCAGACCCAGCGACACGCACCACCGGTCTCGCCCGCGTGCAAAATTGGAGGTTCCATCAATCGGGTCCACGACCCAACGGAACTGCCCCTCACGTGTCAGGCCGCCTTCTTCACCCTGAAAACCATCTTCCGGGAAGAGCTCCTGAATCCGGCGGCTAACGAGCGCTTCAACCGCTCCGTCTGCTTCCGTCAGATAGTCCTGACGGCCCTTTAGGGTGCCGGTCGGGCCACCAGGCTGAGGGCGCATGGAAAGGGCGAGGGCCGCTGCGTCCCGGACGACACTGCGGGCGGCTTCAAGACGGACGGCAATAGGGTCAAAACTCATGGACATATCCTATTCTGTGCGGCGTGCTGCGCGCAGGGAGGCAGTGATGGCCGGATCCTCAAGAGACATGAGGCGACTGGCGGCCGTGGTGGCAAACAGGTGCAGAATTGTCCGCCTACGTGCCGGTGCGATCCGGTGTTCTGCGGGGTCACGGATGATGGCGCATTCTGCTACCACACTGTGGAAGAGGCTATTGGGCACCATGCTGAGGCTGACAGTGATAATGCCAACGTCCGGAGGCAGAACTTCCAGCGGAAAGCCATCATCTACGGCAAAATACAGCCTGTCAGACCAGTTCCTGTAATCCGGCCATTTCTGATCTGTCTGGAAATCGCGGAGTCCGGATTTGATCTCAATGCAGCAGAGGCTGTGATCGGGCAGGAGGGCCATCACGTCTGCGCGACGCCCGGCCGAGGGAAGAGCAAATTCGTTGATTGCTGCCCAGCCCATGGCGCGACATAGCCCCAAAACAGCACGCCGGATGGCAAACTGTCGTTCAGGGAAACCAGGCGGGATCTCGGAAAGGACCGAACTCATGGTTCCATATTGCCCGGATCTGCGCTTTACGTCTGCCCCTGTTCGCGTTTTTCAAGGAGAGTCGGCATGCCGTTTCTACGCACGGACCACTGGCGTTGCGCCATTATCCACGCTCCTCTGGCGGACCTGATCCGAGCGGGTAGTCTCAACGGGTTTGAGGTGACGACCCTGCCGGATATCGGAGACCACCGTTTTTTGGCCGATCCTTTTGGTCTCTGGCGGGACGGAAAGCTGCATGTTTTTGCGGAAGCCTTCGACTATCGAAGCCCCAAAGGCACCATTGATGTTCTGGTCTATGACAGGACAGGAAAGCTGATTCAGCAACAGCCTGTCCTGTCTGAGGACTGGCATCTGTCCTACCCGTACGTCTTTGAGCATGGTGGGGAGACATACATGCTGCCCGAGGCCAGTGCTTCAGGCCGCCTGACCCTGTATCGGGCCAAAGCTTTTCCGTTGGAATGGGAAAAGGTCGAAGCATTTGATTTCCGAGAGGCCGCAATTGACGCCACGCCGTTCCATTATGCCGAGCGCTGGTGGATGTTCTGGACGCCCGCAGGCACGCGAGATGAACGGCAAAGCGCTCTGCACATCTCCGTAGCAGATAGTCTTACGGGGCGGTGGACACATCTTGGACTGTTTTTGAGTGACCGCGCGGGAGCGCGTCCGGGTGGCACTCCGATTGTTGTTGATGGAGAGCTCTTCCTTCCCACGCAAGACTGCCGTGACACTTATGGCCAAGGCATTCGTCTGCTGAAGATTGAAGGGCTTGAGCGTGGGTTGCCGAAAGTGACGCCAAGTGATGTGCTGGATGCGCCTGCCGTGCTGCGCCGTCGCTTTCCGGACGGTTTCCACACGCTCTCAGCCGCTGGTCAGGTGACGCTTGTCGACGTCAAGCGTGTTGGGATTGGCCCGCGTCGGGATCTTATGAATGTGAAGCGTCGTCTGGGGCTGGGTTGAAGCCAGGAATTCGGTCCAGAACGGCATTTCCCTGACGCAGAAACGCCGTCGGGCCGAACCGCTCCAGAACACGCTCTCGGGAGAGGCGCCCCATGGGTTTGAGCTTTCCCGGAGTCATGATGAGTTCAGCAATCGCGCTGGCCAGAACCGGAGCGTTGTTGAACGGTACCACAAGACCGGAATGCCCGTCTTCCATGGTGTGAGGGATTTCGCCGGCTGGCGTAGCAATCACGGGCAGCGCGCAGGCCATGGCCTCATGGGCGGCAACGCACATGCCCTCCCACTGGGACGGCTGAACATACAGATGCAGCGTCGACAGAAAATCGAACGGCTTGTCGCAATGTCCGAGAAAATCGACCGGGAGTTTTTTCTCCCTGGCGATCTGCTCCAGTGCTTCTTTTTCTGGGCCGTCTCCGGCTAAGGACAGTCGATAAGGGGGAAGGTCCGGGTGGTCACGGAGCAGATCCAGTGCTTCGAACAGCAGGTCATACCCTTTGACGGCATGTAGTCGGCCCAGACTGCCGATGCGGACGGTTTGTCCTTTGCGCCAGGCCTTTGCTGTCGGGCTGTGAGGATTGGCCCGGAAAATCGGCCAGGAAAGAACGCGGTTCCGTAGTCCCAGACTTTTGCGGGCGAAATCTTCAACCGTAGGGGAGTCTGCAATCCATAGCTTCGCTTTCCGGCAGAGAAGCCGGAGCAGGAGGCTGTTGGCGGACTTCAAACGGGCAGAATGCTGCCAGTGGACAGCCGGGACACCAAGCCTGTTGGCTGCGCGTTGGCCGAGGAGGGTAGCTCTGGTCAGGGACGTCCAGATCAGATCGGGCTGGAATGCGTCCATTTCATCGCGCAACCAGCGCCAAGCAGCCAAATGGTCTTTGTTGCCACCGGACCGCACACGAACCTCAATGCCGTGGCTTTCCAGAACGGGAATGGCCAGGCCATCACGCTTTTCAAGGCTGAAAACTGTGACTTCGCCACCTCGCTGCTGGAGAACGGAGACAATGTCCGGAATGGGAAGCTGCGCGCCACCGCATTCGAGCGAGTTGATGACGTAAGCAATTTTCATGAAGACCGTTGTGCCAGAAGCTGTTCAGCGAGTGTCAGGTCAGAAGGCTTATCGACATCTACGGCGGCCTGACCGTCAGAAAGCGGCACGAGACGTATTTTCGCCCCCGTCAGAACTTCGATCCGACGACACAGAGCCGTGGAATCCAGGCGGCCTGTCAGTGCCCGAAGAAGTGTTCCAAACCCAAGTGTTCGAGCCATTCTCAGGGGGCGTTTGCGGTCTTTCTGAAGCCGCTTCCACAGTTCGACCACTTCTGCAGCTTGTGGTGTGCCCATCCAGAAGAGATTACATCCGGAAAAGCTCATATCCGCGAGGCGAATATAAGTGCGCATCGTGGTTGGGACGTCGCGCTCTACAGTTTCCCGCAGAGCGACGCCCACAGCCAGATCACATCCAGCCGTTTTACCAAGAAATTCTAAAATCCATTCTGGACGCAGCAACGCGTGATCAGCCGTTGTCACCAGGCAGGGCGTTCCGACCTTGGTGAGAGCTTCCGCAACGCTTTCGCTGGGAGACGGTGCCGATTGGAGAACATGGGCTTGGCCGGAAATGTCCCGAATACGGTCTGGTGTTTCAATGCTGACCGTAATCGGCCCGAGAGCAGGCATGCTCTCCAGCACGCGCAGGACGCGCCCCAGCATGGGTTGGCCGCCGACCGGAAGGAGCGCTTTGTGCGAGACTTTCCCGAGTTGTGCCAGAACATCACGCTCACCATCACGAGAACCAGCGAGTACGAGAACGGGAAGGCTCACGCTGTGCGGCTGTTGTCTGAGGTCGGGCGCGCACCATCAGGACGATCCTTTGGCGGAGAGCCCGTTAGGTCCATAACCCAGGGATAGCGCTTGGCTTCATCCAGATCGTAACCGAGATTGAAGACGTGCTGGCTACGCGCACGCTCACGGGCTTCACCGTAAAAACTGCCAAAAAAGCGGTCTGGTACGTAGTTCGTGATTCCGTAATTGCCGTTCTCATCGTGGAAGTGATGAAGCACGTGGAGTTGCTTGATCCGCGCAACCCATTTCCACTGCGGCTTGTAGGCCAGATGCTGGATGCAGTGAAAGAACTCGTAGATGCACGTCATGACGAGGGCTGTGGACAGGGCGCAGAATGCTCCGCTCCAGCCACAGATCAGGTATCCGATCGGCATGGTGATGAGGCCCATGGTCGGGATGGTGTTCAGAGGTGAGCCGAACAGCACGTCGAGCAGATGGGGGTCCTGATGATGATCGAAGTGGATGCGCTTCCAGAGCGAAGCGGTCCAGTGGTTCCGATACAGCCAGCGTCCATGCAGGATGAAGCGATGGATCATGTACCAGGCCAGCGGATACACCACGATCACAACCGGAACGGGGATCAGCGTTGTCAGCAGGCTATGGGAGAAGTGAAGTGCTGCGAAAGCTGCTGCAACGATCAGTACGAAATACAGAAGAATGGTCGGGTAGGTGAGGTAGGCAATCCACAACTGGGGCAGCGACATCTTTCCGAGGTCGAAGCTGCGCCCCGTGCGGAGGGACGACATGTTCTGCCATGGTTTGGACTTGCTCATTTTTCCTCCATCCTCAGGACCCAGGTCAGCCCGAGAAGGGCACCCAGAAGCGGGCCCGCGCAGGCGGCCAGCGGCGCACCAAGCGTTCCGGCATTGCCCAGTGCGGAAATCATTCCCTGCAGGATCACGAAGCCCATTCCCGCGGCCAGCACATAGACCGGAAGCGGGTTTCGAAGTCCTGCCCGAGGGGGGATATAGATCACTGGTAGCGCTAATAAAAGCATTACTGCGACCTGCAGCGGAAGAATAATGCCACTGAAGAGCGCCATGCGGTACGTGGCGCGTGGAAGACTGGCCGGTGCCCCCTTGTGGAGGATCGCCCTGATCTGACTTGGGGTCACGGCGGCGTTATCTTCCGACAACGTCATGATCATTGATGGCGTCGCCGGAATGGCAAAATTATTGTCACCACCCGTGATTTTTACAAAAGCGCCATTGTCCGTCAGCGTGAGGTCCTGCGCTCCGGTGGGGTGCCAGTCCTTACCATCATAAGTCAGGGTTGCGGCGTGCTCGGTTCCTGTCAGAAGACCGCCAGGATCACGGTTATAAATGGTGACATCCCGAAGGAAAGCACCACCGTTGGCATACTGGCCGATGCGCACCAGAGTCGGCCCGGCGCGAAACCAGAGAATGCGTTTTACGGGCGTGTCGGGTTTTGCTGCGTCAGGGTCGGTCTTGTTCCACCATGTGGCAAGCGCATTTTCGCAAGGGGGAATAAGCCAGTATTGCATGGCTGCCCCAGTGAAACCCACAATCAGGACGGCAGGCAGAAAGCGCTTGTAGAGATTGATCGTAGAAAGTCCGGCGGCGCGCAGGGCTGACATTTCTGACGACAGCGTCATCTGCATCAGGAGGAACAAGGCCCCGACCATGAATGCCAGTGGCATGATCTCAACGCTGAGTGCAGGAAGATGCAGCAGCGCAAACGTCAGGATGCCTTTGAAGCCCAGATTCCGGTTGAGAATAGGCGTAGTTTTTTCAAGAAGAGCGAGGATCTCAAGCAAAGATACCAGCACGCCGCCACAGAGCATGAAGCGCCCCAAAAGCGCGCGGTTCAGATAGCGGTACAGAACATATCGAGGTGCGTGGGCGGTCATGAGGGGCGAACCAGTTTGCGGCGTTTCCAAGAGCCGCGTGACCGACGCAGCAGAGTGGCGGGACAGCCAATGCAGAAGATCGCTTCAGGCACCCAGATGGCAAGCCAGATAGGGAGGCGGCCAGTTGCGGCCAGGCTATGTCCAAACATGAGCATCTGATCAAAGCCGACAAGGATACCGGAAACGGCAATCAGTCCCCATACGGACTTTCTGCGTCGTGAGCCAATGGCCAGCGCCACAGCCAGAGGTGGGATGAACGGGATGGCAAGGGCGTGGGCGATGCGGAAATCTATTTCTGCCCGTAGCGTCCGGTATTCGATGCCGGGGACGCCATAACGCAGGTCATGCGCGAGTTCAAAGAGCGTCAGTTCCCGCTCGTCAATTCCTCGGGAGCGGAAAGATGTCTCTTTCGCCGGGTGATCAATAACCCGAACGACGTGGGAAAAATGCGTCACCGTTGGTTTGTGGTTCGTCGCCCCGGGAAAGGGATCATCGACGATTTCGCCGTCCCAGAGATCCATCTGCGTGCTGCGTGTCTTGTCCGAAATTGTGAGCATGCCCCTGCGGGCCGTAATGATGTGGGCAACGCCTTTCTTGTTCACTTCCCGGATGAAGACACGCTTCATGTGTGTGCCGCCATGACTAACACTGTCTGCGGTCATGACTGCCGTGTCAGACGTGGATGCGAACATTCCTGCCTGAAGATGGGGAGCCCAGCCGGTATGGGCTGCAAAGTAGAAGCCTGCCCGGTAATCATATCGCGCAACCGGCTGAATATAGCCGTAGAGCAACACGCTGACAGCACCCAAAAGCAGGCCTACAATCATGAAAGGGCGGCTAATCCGCAGGAGCGATACGCGACCAGCCTGAAGGGCATCGATCTCGTTGTTATCACTCATCCCGTGAATGGTGAGAAAGACCGAGATGCAGAGTGCCGCAGGGAGAGCAATCCCGAAATAATGAGGCAGGAGGTCAGTGAGCAGCGCGATACAGGTCGCCAGCGAGCTTCCTGCTGATGCCAGATAGTCGAACAGGACGAGCAGGCGCTCCAGAAGAAGCGCCACGAGCATGGCGAACAGCGCAATGACGAACGGTGGCATCATCTGCCACAACAGATACCTGTCCAGAATGGAAGCGCGCTGCTTCATGTCGCATTGCCTTGAGGGCGGAACCAGGACGCCTGTTCCGTGATGCTTCCATCCGGCCGGTGACGGGCAAGGTCAATCGTCCAACCGCTCTTTCGAGGCCGAATGCTCAGATGATTCCAGCAGGCCTGCCGATGGGCGCGTTTATCCGTCAGAGACGCTGATGCGACACCAAGCAGCGGTATGTCGGTTCCGGCAATATGAGTCAGAGTCGCATCATGGGAATGCCCGTGCAGAACGATTTCCGCGCCCGTCCTCTGTAGAAGCTTTGCCAGAGCGGGATGATCAAGCAACGACTTCCGCCACGGCACAAGCCCTCTACGGGGCGGATGATGGATCATGACGACGCGACAGAGCCCGGCATCGCCCAGCTGGTTCAGTAATGCTTCCAGTCGGGTGAGCTGTCTGCGGCCAACGCGGCCGTATGCCATGAAGGGCGGGGTCGGAATGCCGGAATTTACGCCGACAACCGCAACGCCATTGTGGATGCGCGCGTACGGGTAAGTCGCTGCCGACCATTTTTCCCATTGCAGGATCCCCTTTTCTGGGGACTGCCGGATCATGTAATCATGATTGCCTGGAATGACGAGTGCCGGCGCGGGTAGTTTTTCAAGCCACTCGGCAGCCAGGGTGAATTCCGCAGGTGTGCCAAAGTTTGTGAGGTCTCCGCTGACAAGAACGGCATCCACGTCAGCCTTGGCGATGTCCTGTACAATTGCCGCACATGTGGCCGCCAGATGAACGTGCTGGCGGTGTTTTTTCCAGGAAATGAGACTCAGGGCCCGCTTGTTCAGAGCCTCCCACCAGCGCACTGGAGGCGGGGGGAGGTGGGGGTCCGAAAGATGGGCCAGAACGACGGCGCACGTCTCCCGCTGAGAAGACGTTTCTGCGGGAAGATCATGGGGCATTGGGAAAATGAAGCCTTGTCAGTCTTTCTGCCGGAAGGGGAAGCTCGCATTCTGGCCGAAACATCATAGCCGTGCTAGACCCGCCCGCATAGCTCCGAACAAAAACGAAGAATTCCCCCTATAGTGCGATTTGCCCTTATTCATAATGCTCGCAGCCGCAAGAACCGGCGCGGCGGTTCCGTATTCGCTACGGAGGCCAAGGCGCTTCTCGGAGAGAATTTCGTTCCATCAGACAGCCGTGAAGGAATGACAGAGCATGTTCATCACCTTTGCAGGCAGGGAGTCCGAACCATCGCCATTGATGGTGGAGACGGAACCATCAGCGCAGCGCTGACAGCTATCGCCCGCGCATACCCTGCTGATCGTCTTCCGGACATCGCTGTCATTGCCTCGGGGAACACCAACCTCATTGCGGGTGATGTCGGGTTTGGGTTGAGGGGAATGGAAGCCATTGATCGTCTGGAGCAGGGAGCCGCCATGCGATCAAGTACTCGCACGCCTATCTGCCTGTCTTGGCCCGATACCGACCGTAAGCCGGTTCTGGGATTGTTCGGGGGCTGTACAGGCTACGCGAGAGCTGTCCGTACCGCGCATTCTCCGACCGTCGTGCGGTTTGCTCCGCATGATCTGGCCGTGGGTTTCACGCTGTTCAGCACAGTTGTCAGTCTGCTCTTCCGGAAAAGCCGCAAGAGTTGGCTGGCGGGCGAGCCTTTACGGGTTGAAACGTCTGGTCATGCTTATGATGGGAACAGCTTCATGTTTCTTTCAACGGGGCTGTCACGACTTTCCCACGGAATCTGGCCGTTCTGGGATGCGGAGCCGAATGTGGAAGGTCTTCGATATCTTGACGTCAGCGCTTATCCGGAAAACCTTGCCCGCGCGACTGCTGCGCTGCTGTGTGGGCGAGCGCCTCGCTGGTTGCGTCGTCATCCAGACTATGTGAGCGGTCGGACAGATGACATGATGCTTGAAACCAGAAGTGATTTTGTCCTCGACGGGGAAGTTTTTACGCCCTCAGAGAGTGGACGTATTCGCCTTGAACGTGGGCCTGCCTTCCGTTTCCTCCATGCCTGATGCCCTTGAAAAACTCCTGATCAAAGAGTTGACGACGCCGGTTGATGAGGGGGCTGTCGCTTTCGCAGATGCTTTGGCCCGTGCGTTCCCGCGTCCACCTCTGGGTGTTCTGTTCTATGGGTCAGTACTTCGTGCAGCGGACCCGGAAGGCATTCTCGATTTTTATATCGTGACAGAAAGCTCGAAGGATTTTACCGGCAGTGTGGTCGCCCGAACGGGCAACCTGATTCTTCCTCCGAATGTGCGCTACGCGGAGTTCAAGGACGGTAGTCGCACGTTGCGGGCAAAGATTGCGGTGTTATCGCGGGAGCAGTTTGAAGAACGCACATCTCTAGGCGCACTCGATACGACACTATGGGCACGTTTTTGTCAGCCTGTACGTCTGGTCTGGGTCCGGGATGAGCGCGCAGCGGACGTATTGCTGGACCTGCTGGCAAGGTGTGTGACGACGGCGTCCTGTTGGGCAGCTCTTCTGGGCGCTCCGCGCATGACAGCCCTTGAGTATTGGCAAACACTTTTTGCTCATACCTATGCGTCTGAATTGAGGGTTGAGAAAAAAGGGCGCGGGAACAGCCTGCTCGCAGGCCAAGAGAAGCGGTTCAGTAGCATGCTGACACTGGGATGGGCGCGTGCGCATCTTGGTTATGCTGCATCGGGTCAGATGCTTGAACCTACAATATCGGCAACCCTGCGCAAACGAGCGGCTCGCCGGTGGGCGCTTGTTGGGACGTCAGGCAAACCGCGAAATGTCGCCCGACTGGTGAAGGCTGCTTTTACTTTTGAAAATGGCGCGTCTTATCTGGCATGGAAAATTCAGCGCCATACAGGGCTGGATCTAGCCCTTTCTGATTTTGAGCGTCGCCATCCCTTGCTAACTTTGCCTGCGTTGCTTTGGCGTATGAAGCGCTTACGCAGAGCTGTCTGACGTTATTTTTCAGGATAAAGCCCACAGAAAAAGGGGACTGTCCCAGACAGTCCCTTTTTTGCGTTTTAAGCGACGCTGTACTCAGTCTCGAAAATGCTCGGCGACCTGCTTGAAGACAGCTGTTGCCTGATCAATTTCTTCCGGGCTGTGAGCGGCCATAACCGAGCAGCGCAGTAGCGGACGGTTGTCAGGCGTTGCGGGCGGAAGAGACAGATTAACATAAACGCCGTTCTCAAGAAGGGCATTCCAGAACCCGACAGCCTGAGGCACCGTTTCCAGCGTTACGGCAACCACCGGCGAAACATGCTCGCCTGTCTGGAGGCCTGCGGCCTTCAACCCGGCATGAAGACGTGCAGCATTGTCCTGAAGGCGGGTGCGAAGTTCTGGATGCGCAACCATATCATCAAGAGCAGCCAGCGTTGCCGCGATGATCTCCGGGGGGAGGGAGGCCGTGAACATATACGGGCGAGAGCAGAGGCGCATCAGATCAACGCCATCATTATCCGTCACACAATAGCCGCCCACTGTCCCGAGCGACTTTGAGAACGTCCCGACCACGAAGTCGATGCCGTCTTCACAGCCCTGAAGTTCCGCAACGCCGCGACCGTTTTCACCCAGCACACCAAAGGAATGTGCTTCATCAGCCATCAGGTAAGCACCATGGCGCTTCTTGATTTCGACAAACTTGTCCAGCGGGGCAACGTTCCCCGTCATGGAATAGATGCCTTCTGCGATGATCAGCTTGGCGCCAGGATGATCGCTCAGGCGTGCAAGGCGCTTCTCAAGATCGACCGGATCATTGTGGCGGAAACGGATGACCTGCGCACCAGACAGTTTTGCACCGTCATAAATGCTGGCATGGCTGTCTGCATCCAGAAGCAGCACATCGTCCTTGTTGACCAGCGCGGAAATCGTGCCGAGGTTGGCCTGATATCCCGTAGAGAACACCATGCAGTGCTTGCGGCCGAAGAAAGAAGCGAGGCGCTCTTCCAGCTTGCGATGCAGGCCGAAAGTGCCATTGGCAATCCGGGAGCCCGTTGTGCCGACGCCCATTGTGCGGGCTGTCTCAATCGCGGCTTCCGCTGCGTGTCCTGACTGGCTGAGGCCCAGATAATTGTTGGTTCCGAACAGAAGCGTCTCGCGCCCCTCAATCAGACCGACCGTGGCTGAGAGCGGGCGTTCAATCACGACCTCGAACGGGTTGCGTGGCGAAACCGCCGTCAATCCGTTATAGGCTGCCCGGAGGGCGGCGTGTTTTGCAAAGATGTCAATCACGCGTGGCTTGCCTTCAGCGTATGAAGGCAAGCAGCCAGATCGTTGATGGTGCGGATATCTGCCAGCTTGTCGAGCGGGACAGACACGTCCAGCTCATCTTCAATTTCCATGACGAAGTTCATGACGGCGAGGCTGTCAAAAGCCAGATCTTCGACGATCTTGCTGTTGCCATTGATGTCCCGCGGCACTTTCGGGTTGGCAAGCAGCTTTTCTATGATCATTCCGGAGATGCCGGCGACGCTGTCAGTCATGGAATTGAACTCTCGGTCTTACTATGCAGTTTGTGAGCGCTTTATGCGTCAAAGCACGTCTGTTCGCCACCCCCTCCCTGAGCAGGGAGAGGAAAAGCGGTCAGGTGTGTCCGTCAGGCTGCGGAGTTGGTTGGCTCAGTCTGCAGATCGAACTGACCTGACAGAAGCATTGTCTTGGCACGGGCACGCGTCAGCTTGCCGGAAGACGTCTGTGGAAGGGTGCGGGGCGGAACCAGAATAACCTGCACGTCCACACCATGCTGACGGCGGAACAGGCTCGTGACTTCATCACGGAGCGTGTTGCGATTTTCTTCTTCCGTTGCACGGCACTGAACAAGTGCGACGATATTCTCGCCTGTCTCCGTTTCCAGAGAGAAAACTGCGACATCGCGGGACCGGAGTGTGCTGATCTCGCTCTCGGCAGACCATTCCAGATCCTGCGGCCAGATATTCCGGCCGTTGATGATGATAAGGTCCTTGGCGCGGCCTGTTACGACAATCTGGCCGTTCAGGTGGTAGCCAAGATCGCCAGTGTTCAGCCACCCATCAGCATCGAGAACCGCTTCTGTCTCTTCCGGCCGGCGGAAATAGCCACACATGAGGCTCGGTCCACGGACGAAAACACAACCAACGTGGCGCTCAGGCTGAATGTTACCGAGCGGGTCACGGACTTCAATCTCGTGCTCAGGAAGGGCTTCACCGCAAAGCACAAAAGTGCGGAGCGCGTGAGAAGGATCATTGGAAGGCTTGGCGAGGCCGTCTTTTTCCAGCGTGCGCAGATCGATCGTGTCGGTCTGAATGCCGGTGTTGAGCGGGGCAAAGCTGATGGCCAGGGTTGCTTCGGCCATACCGTAGCTGGCAACGAACGCGCGGGCATCAAATCCATTGGATTCAAAACGCTCGGCAAAGCCTTCGAGGATATGGTGGCGGATCATGTCGCCGCCGATCCCCGCAATGCGCCAGCAGGAGAGGTCCAGATCCGCCTGGCCACTGCGACGCGAACATAGCTCGTAGCCAAAGGAGGGGCTGTAGGCGATCGTGCCGCGATTGCGCGAAATCAGGTCCAGCCACACATGGGGGCGACGTGCGAATTCGCGGGTCGGCAGCAGATCAACCGTTAACTGGCATGTCAGGGGGGTCAGGAAAAACCCGACCAGGCCCATGTCATGGTAGAGTGGCAGCCAAGACACGCAGCGATCATCGCGGGGATCTTCTGCGGGATAAACCTTGAGACCGTCACGGGCAATCGCGCGTGCATTGGCCATTCCAGCAGCCTGAGTGACAGAAACGCCCATGGGGAAACGGGTGCTGCCGGACGAGAACTGGAGGTAGGACAGATCTTCGGATTTGATTTCCGGAAGCTCTACATTGGCTTCGGCATGACGGTAGAGGTCAGCGGGGGAGCCGCCGAAAACCAGATCCAGACCCTCAACGATCTCCGATGTCCAGCTTCCGATTACGTCCGGAACCACAACAGCGCGTGCTGCAGCGCTCTGGATCATGCCACGGAGGGTGGAAACATATCCTTCACGTCCGCCAAAAGCGACAGGAAGCGGCAGCGGAGCAGGAACAAGTCCTGCATACTGGCATCCGAAGAAGATGCGGGCAAAATCACCATCGCTTTCTGCGACGATAGCCACCCGGTCTCCCGCTGCCAGCCCGAGGCCGAGCAGGCGCTGTGCCATGGAGATCGCCTGTTCGCGGAGCGTTCGGTACGGCAGGGCTTCGAGCAGTTGTCCGCGGCCGGAGTAGATATTGAATCCACTTTCGCCTTGGGCTGCATAGTCCAGGGCTGCGGCAAAGCTCGTGAAGTCCCCGTACCGTCTGGTCAGGCCAGAGCGGCTCGGCGTCGGAGCGGAGGGAAGAGTTGGGTTCTGGGTGTCCTCGGTCAAACCTAGACTAGCTCCATTAGGATCGCCGGACATCAGGCGGCCTTGTGTAGAAAGTTAACTATGGCGTCCGCTGCGGCAGGCGCCGTGGGCTGTTCGCCCAAAGTTTCGAATGTCTCTAGTACATATTGGCGCTGGGTCTCAAGAAAACGTGAGTGTGTGTCAAACGCCTTCATGATTTCCTGTTCAGGATTGGCAATATTATCCGTCACCGGGCCGAGCGTCCACGATTGATAATTCGGATTGTCCTGCCAGTCGGCTTCATGCGCATTCAGGAACAGGCAGGGGCGCGGTCGTATCATGAATTCCGCCACCTGACTGCTGACATCCCCGAGATAGAGATCTGCGCCCATGGTATAGGTCATGTCGATACTTCGTTCGCTCCCTGGGTCGATCAGCATATGGGACAGACCCGCATATTCTCGTCTGAGGGCTTCTCCTTCCGGGCGGTGGTTGTCAAACAGCCGGAAATGAGGAGCAAAGATCAGGTTGTACTGATCCTGTGCTGCAAAAAAATCAAGCAGCTTCTTACCCATCATGCGCCATGACGAGAAACGCTGCACGAAATGCGGATTATACAGGATTGTCGGCCGACCGTTATTAAAAAGCGGTGGCCGACGTGCATGCATCCGACGAACCAGATCAAACTTTGCATATGTGCCACGGTGATAGAAGCCGGGACGGATGATGCCTTTTTCCAGCATCCGTTCTTCGACTTTACGGCCGGGAACCAGAAGATAATCAAATTTTCTGAGATGCTTGGCAAAGCCGATGGCACGATCGCCGGCGCCATGACCCGTCCAGATCATGCGGGGCGCGCGAACACCCATGTGTCGAAGCTGAAGAGAGGTTGCTTCGGGAACGATGATGGCATCGAAGCCCTTGAAATACTTCCGGGAGAAAAACAGCCCCATGAGACGGTCAAGGACTCGTAGCCCCTGCGCTTCAATCCGATGCCGAAGTGCATCTGAAATCGGAAGCAGGTCAAACTGAACGCGTGACTCCGGATAAAGCGTAGCCAGGGACCGTGCGAGCTCGAGATGACTTGCGGTCAGGCAGGCAATATGAACAGCGACTTCTGGGTATCGCGCCGACATTTCCAGCGCGATTGGTAGGGCATGTAGGGTCTGGTGCCTTTGGGCAATCAGGGGAAAAACGACTTTCATGACTGGGGAACCGTTCGCAGAGGAGGCGTGCGAAGAACCAGAAAAAGCTGAAGACCGATCAGGAGCATGACGCCGCACAGTGTGATGGGCCCTACGCCGTCCAGACCATATCTGCGGACAACGAGCACAAGCCCCGGAAAAAACAGCAGGAAGTCCAGAAAGCGGGCCGACGTCGCAGCGCCTGAACGGTTTGTCGTGAACAGGAGGGGCTCAAGCGGCAGGCCCCAGACAGCAACAACTTCGGCCGCGAGGAGCCAGAGTGTGACCGGCATTGTCTGTGTTGCGCCTGTCGGACCGATATAGAACTGCAGAAGGGGGCGGCCCGCCAGAAGGGTCAGGGCAAGCAGGGTTGTACCGATTCCGCCTGCTGCAAGAGCGACCTGAATGGTCAGGCGATAAAGTTTTGTCGTTGCTCGATCGCGCCAGAGGCGCGCCATTTCCGGATAGACGGTCGTTTGAATCAGCGCGGCCGGTTTGGCGATACCTGCGGCAATCTGGCTGGCGACCCGGTAGTATCCGGCGCCTGCCGGGCCGACGAAGGCTCCTACTACAAGTGTCCCTATGTGCCCGAAGGTCAGGGCGAGGGCAGAGTTGATATTCGTGGACAGCGCAAAGCGCCGGATGCCCAAATGGGTTCGGAAGAAATGCCCATTCAGCAGGTCAGGGATTAAATTCCATAGTTCTTTTGTAAGGCCACGCGTCAGATCTCGGCGGAGCAGTTCTCGAACAGCCATAAATCCGAGCGTCGCCCAGGCTGCAAATTCAGCAAACATCCAGACGACTGCCAGTGCGGGTACTGACGCCCCTTTTATGGCGAGGAAGAAAGTACCCACGACACGAACCAGGGTGGCCACGACACCCTGAATGGAAATCAGATCATATCGGTTGAAGATGCGCAGAAGCCCTGTGGGCGTGGCGGACGCCATGAACAAAATCGAAAGGCAGAATATTATTCCCGTCTGGTGAATTTCAGGCGGCCAGCCAAGCATTTTCATCGCAAAAATGCTGATGAGAAGGCCACCGATAAATCCGAGCAGGCCTCCAAGGCCGTCCAGAAGAAAACTGAACGCAATGATGCGCTGAAATCCTGTCCGGTTTCCGTCTGTAAGGGGGCGGAGGCCGTATTTCAGAACAGTCTGCCAAGACTGGAAATCTACCATATCACCCATTGTACGTGCGAAAGCGTACATCATGGCGATAAGACCAAACCCATAACTTCCGAGAAGATGTGTTGCCATCCAGATATGGAGGAGACTCAGAGGGGCATTTATGACACGCCCTCCAAGCAGCACGCCGACATTGCTCATGACGCGTCGGACACCAGCCACTTTCGGGAGTTGTAAAGGCGGTTCTTCGGCCGGCATCAGGCGCAGGGAACTTTCATGGCTGTCAAATCGTTGTCACAAATTCGCTTCACACATAGGGTCTCAAGCGAAAATCTAAACTCACATTTTATGACCAAACGTTGCATTCGGCTTTACAGGTTGGTGTCCAATAAGCGGTTTGGAATGAGAGCGACAAGCGAAAAACGCGCAGAATTGTAAGTGTCTCAAGCGATTACAGGCGAGGTCACATTTCGTGTTTGTGCCTAAGGCAACGGTTGCTCAGCCCCTTGAGCGCCGTCCTGCCAAGAAGGCGTGATGAGCAATCTCAGAGCGATTTGCGAAGGGACAGCCCGATAGTCCGACCCATCGGGTCCATGAAAGCGGGTTGGTAGCCGGCTGGGGTGGCGCCGGTTCCGTTATGAACGTGAATGCGGTTGTTCGAGACATTATCCAGCGACAACATGATTCTAAAATTCTGAGCCCAGTTGCTGTGTTTCCAGCGGGGGACGTCTCCCAAAGTGACGAAAACCGAAAAATCCAGGGTCGCGAGGCTACTGAAATACAGGCTGCCTGCGGACGTGCTGCCCAGAGTTGATGTGCCTGATTGCCACTTACCATCCAGCCGGATGCCAATACCATTTCGATACGCGCCTGCCTGAAGTTCCACTTCATGACGGGGTTTGCCGCCAAGGCCACCTATCGTTCCGCCGTTTAGGAGGTCTATCGCGGGGAGGCCTGATCGTAATCGGACGGTATCGTTCAACCGCCAGACCTGGGTCAGGACAACGTAATAACGGCCCTGCGTGGTATTGCCTGGCCGTCCTTTACCATGCGCTTTGTCAGGCTTATTTCCGAAAGGACGTGAAAGCGAGAAAGTGGTGTTCCATTCTGTCCGTTTCTCATAGTCGGCGTTGACTGGCCTTAAATCCACACGTTCCAGAACGCCGTCAGCATCTCGTTGGTAGTTATCCGGGAAAGCATCCTGAATGGCTGCGGTGGCAGTCGGTAAAGACAGAACCGGATTGTGTGTGTTGTCGTGCACGTAATTGATGTGCAGTCGTGATCCGTCCAGAAACGGAGGGGAGAGGATGGCACCTAGGCTGATTTCATGTCGATCAGCGGACCGCAGGTTCCGGTTGCCCCCAGATACAGTCGTGACCTGAACGGACTCTCCGCGCACGTAATCGTATGTTGTGACGTTCGGAGTTTCGATGATGGGCGCCACCAATGACGAGGCCGCGGGGGCTTCTGTCTGTTCAGTAATGGAGAGCGGAAGCTGGATCCATGTGACAGGTGCCCATGTAATTCCTCCACCGACGGTTCCCAATGTCCCGAAGTGAGACACCTGGCTGACTGCACCGTTTACATTGGCATCCAGCTTTTCAAGAAAAGACAGGAAGTGGTTCTTTCGGCTTGCGATTGGGAGGTCGCCGTTGATCCGAATTGTACCAATATCTCGGCTGATGGCCGCGCGAGATGTCACATTATTGACGGTGGATACAGCGTTTTGCTGGCTGAGTGTTCCCGTGGCGGCAATGCTGGTGGAGGCATCTCCAGCAGGAAGCGTAAAAACCGGACCGGAAAGCAGCCCGCTGATCTGCCCCTGATGGCTTGTGGTGCGGCCGTGATTGATGAGGCGCGTGCCTAACCAGGCTGGGGAAACTGTTGTCCATGGGTCGAAAGAAAGGTCGTTGGAATTCAGGGCTGCTTGGGCCGTTGTGAGCGAAAGCCCAGTCTGGCTGTTCGTGACTGTTTGGGTGTAGTCGTAGCTGCCCTTGGCATTCCACTTCCAGTCACCGAGGTTCCCATTGAAATTAAGGCCGGCGTGTCCTGTTTCGGTATGTGCCGTTTGCTGAAGGGGGGCGATGTTTCCAAAGCTGCGGAAGAGCTGAACAGACTGGGTAAATGGTGAATAGAAACTTCCGCTGGGCAGCGTGAGTACGCCATGGGGTAGACCCTGCAGACTGATTTGATCCTGATGATCAAAGCTCACATTGAGAGACGAGCTGATATTTTCAGTGATACGATCAGCGTAAACCCCGTTCAGGTTCAATTCGTGTTTGCGTGGCTGAAGCGTATAGGCTGAGGCATTCGTGCTGGTATTCGGATTGTTCGCGTAGGGAAGAATATCGTCCAGTGTTGCGGCCTGCCCGAAAGGCAAGGATGGGCTCCCTGCGGTTGTGACGGTCTGTCCGGAGAGTGCGTCAAGGGCTGGATCCAGGCTGGTGCCATCGGACGTACTGAGATTGCCCTGTGTGGCATAGAGTGAGTTTGCCGCCGGGGGAGCCACGCTGCGTTGGCTGTCTCTCAGCCATGAACTGGCCGTGTAACGAGCGCTGAGGTTGATGCGACGCTCGTCTTGCAGGCGCGTGAAGCTGAGGGAAAGAGCGCCATTTTCTCCTCCCCCATCCGTGGATGTTTCGCCATATGCGCGCGCACGAACGGACCGGAAGTGTTTGACGGTGATGATGTTGACGACGCGCTGGTCTGCGGCGTAGCCATAACGGAGGGCTTCTTCTTCCGTAAAAATTTCCACACGTGCAATTGCTTCAAAGGGAAGGTCATTAACCTCCTGAAGGCCGGAAATTCTTTTGCCGTTTAGGAGAATAACGGGGGCATTTCCCGTTGCACCGCGACCAGAGCGTGTTTCGGGGGAAATTGTGCTCAACAGATCCGTTACGGTATCGACGCCATAGGATTTAATCTCATCTGCGCTGATCTGCATGAGTGGCTTTGGCGCACCAATAACGGCTCCTTCCGGCTTGTGGCTGGTGACGACGATATGCTCCGTTGTGGATGTCGTGCTGCCGGATGCGTTGGAGGACACTGCGCCCGTCGTATTGGCGCCTTGCGCTAGAGCCGAGCTACAGGAAAGAGCGGCGCTGAAGCCGCAGCACGTCAGCTTTTGGAGGGTTAATCGGCGGCGTGTAGCGGCAGGAATGCCAGAATGGTGGCTGGTCATGCAGTGGCCTGCCGATCTCCTGTAATGCGAGTTTGTGGGCTCCGTTTGTCTTTGGAGCTGGAAGGAGCGTCTGGGACTACCTGACGCAGAACCATGGTGGGGTATTTTGGGGGAAACTGTTTCTTTTTGTCGAGAAACAAAATTCTCCGAAACAATCAGCGTGTGTTCAGACTTTCTCGGCGTTCCGCATGGTCTCACTGTCAATGACATCCCGGATCGCGCGAGTTAATGCCGAGTGATCGGTATAGCGGCGTCCATAAGTCAGATTGAACTCATGGTCGAAGTCCGGCGGATTGATGCCGGTATTATGCTGAGAAATTGTTTCGAGTTTGTCGAAAGCCTTGGCCATCCTGGCTTCAGGGCTGGAGGCATTTTCGTACTCATCCCAGAGCTCAAGAAACTCCTCTTTCAGGTGGTCTGGAAGAGGGGCCATGACGGTCAGGAGATCTTCGCGTTCCTGTTGGGACTTATTGCTTGAAGCGTCAATGGAAATGGCAGGAATATCGCCATGGATCGCTTCGCCCAGATCATGGAGAATGCAAATTTTGAGAAGGCGCAGCAGGTCGATGCCTTCAAGCTGGTCAGCGAAGGTCATAACAAGAAGGCATAAACCCCAGGTGTGTTCTGCGGTGCTTTCAGCCTGGCCACCCAGAGTAAAGGCGCGGCGGAGAACATCTTTGAGCTTGGAGGCTTCACGGAGAAAATCGAGACGCTTCTTGATCTCGTGTGTAGTCATTAAAATGGGTCCTGACGATTGGAAATTTGAGGCCAAAGTCAGGCCTGATTTTGAGAGATGGCGTCCTGTCACATCACCAGCGCGTAAAGCACCAGATATCCGGCAATCACGAGTAAGACCAGAATTCCAAGAAGGACTGGAAAGCCCATGCCGTTCTGGATCGATTTGATCGCCTTAACGATAAATTCAGCCATCATGTCGTACTCCTGGCACGAGCGCAGAGGAACGGTTGTCCTGCACTCATGGGAAATTATATGCGAAAACGGTTAAAATGGTAACTCCCTGTCAGGGAGGGCCAGAAATGTAACCGGGCATTTAAAAGATGAGTTGCATTTTGTTCCGACATTGCGCCGGAAAGCAGCCATATTGCTTGGGTATAATCTTTGCCAGTTCAGTCTTTCGAAAAGGTTTGATCCATGAAGCGTTTTGCAATGTTACTGCTCGCTTTCGGTCTGACGGCACCGTTAATGGCGTGTTACGGGCCGTATGATCACGGGCGGGGACATCATCATCATCATGGGGGCCGAGGCGGACCCTATGTAGGCGGCGGGGGTGGATACGGTCGTCGCTGACCGTTACCTTTACAGGAGGGCGGCTCCAAAGCGGTTTGTCGTTCTTCTGAGGTTATCCTGTCTTTGCCTGTTCAGGGTGGCCGTGTAGGGAAGAGGAGCAGCGTTCCGTTCTGGAACTGTTATTCTGAACGCACATGGATATAGAGATGCCCGCATCCGGGGTTGAGACAGGCTGGTTTCCCATTTCCCTTCGTCTGGAAGGTGCACGCGTATTGCTGGTTGGTGGCGGTGAAGTTGCCGTCAACAAGGGCAGGCTTTTGCTTGATCACGGCGCGCATATCGAGATTGTTGCGGAAACCCTGAATACTGTTGTTCAGGAGTGGGTGGATGCGGGATTGGTACGGCATGTAGGTGGCCGTGTTGATTCCACTATTTTACAAACTGTCATGCCAGGATGTCGTCTGGTTTATGCGGCGACAGACGATCGGAGCGTCAATCGCACGGTCGCTGCTCTCGCTGATACATTGAACATTCCAGTCTGTGCTGTTGATGATCCGGAACCCTCCACGTTCATCACGCCTGCGCAGGTTCGGCGTGGGGCGGTGCGGGTTGCAATTTCAACAGCCGGCGGAGCACCGGTCTTGGCACGCCGACTGCGCGAACAGATTGAAAGCTGGATGCCTCACGGAACCGGGCAACTTGCAGCTTACATGCAATCCCGCCGGGCGCGCGTGTCTGCCCAATATCCGGAAGTTCAGGATCGGAAACGGATCTGGGAAGATTTTCTGGATGGAGCGGGCGCAGAAGCTGCATTGGCAGGCGATGAAGTGCGTGCGGATGCTGTGCTTGATGTGCTCTTGTCAGCACAGCGGGCAGCCGGGGAAGTCTGGCTTGTGGGGGCGGGGCCGGGAGACCCGGATCTTCTCACATTGAAGGCACTGCATTTCATGCAGAATGCTGACGTGGTGCTTTACGATAATCTGTTACCGAAAGTGTTGCTCGAACGTGTTCGACGTGACGCCGAACTGATTTTTGTGGGTAAGCAGCGTAATCGCCATGCGATGCCTCAGTCTGAAATCAACAATGAGATGGTCCGTCATGCGAAAGCCGGTCAACGGGTTCTGCGGCTGAAGGGGGGCGATCCGTTTATTTTTGGACGTGGCGGCGAGGAAATTGAATCTCTGGTCGACGCAGGTGTGTCTTTTCGCGTTGTGCCGGGCATTACCGCAGCAAGCGGATGTGCGTCCTATGCGGGCATTCCACTGACTCACCGGGATTGTGCTCAGGCCTGTCTGTTTGTGACGGGGCATGCACGAGCAGATGGCGTGCTCGATTTGCCTTGGGACGATATGGCTGACCGCCGTCAGACTGTCGTTATCTATATGGGGATTTCGACGTTACCTGCCCTGATGGCGGGTCTGATAAAAAATGGCCTGCCATCAGATTGGCCTGCGGCTATCGTGGAGCGGGGAACCCAGCCGGGGCAGCGCGTGTTGACGGGAACACTTGGAACAATGGCGGCTCAGGCAGCCGAAGCGCAGGTCTCTTCGCCTGCGCTTGTGATTGTGGGTGAGGTTGTTCGTCATCGCGTTGTTTCACCGTGAACAAAGAGCTGCGCGTAAGCTGCATGGCTCCTGTTCTTAAAAAAGGCCTTTTTTCAATAGGCTACTCTGTGAAAGGTCTTACAAGCGCCTGAACTGGAGATGACCCCTTATGCCCTCACTCACCGCCATTATCACGGAAATCGCAGAGGAAATGCGTGCCGAGACAGACCGGGGGCAGGTGGCAAACTATATTCCGCCTTTGGCAAACGTCGATCTTGGCCGTTTTGGAATGGCCATTATCGATGCAGAAGGCGGCAGTCACATTGTTGGAGACGCTGAAGAAGCCTTTTCCATTCAGAGCGTCTCAAAGGTTTTTGGCCTGACGTTGGCGCTTAATGCTGTGGACGCCGGGCTCTGGAGCCGCGTGCGGCAGGAGCCGTCAGGCAGTGCGTTCAATTCAATCATCCAGCTTGAAAGTGAAAACGGAATTCCGAGAAATCCGTTCATCAATGCGGGGGCAATTGTCGTATCAGATATTCTGACGTCCCAGTATGGTCTGGACGGTGCGCAGAATGAGCTTCTGGGCTTCCTGAAACCCATGAGTTCAGATCCGGATACCATCCTGATTGACCGGGATGTTGCGCGGCAGGAAGAAGAAACCGGATTTCGCAACAAGGCTCTGGCCAATTATATGCGGACGTTCGGGAATATTCATAACCCCATTGATGAAACGCTGGACCTGTACTTCCACCAGTGTGCGCTGACCATGAGTTGTAGGCAGCTTGCAGAAATGGGCACCTATCTTATGACGGGCGGTATTAATCCCAGAACGGGCGAGCGTGTCATTTCCACGCGAAATGCCCAGACCGTACTCGCTCTGATGATGATGTGCGGACATTATGACGGGTCCGGATCTTTTGCGATCAGGGTTGGTCTGCCAGGGAAGTCGGGCGTTGGCGGCGGTATTCTGGCTGTTGTTCCAGGCGTGGCATCTGTTGCGGTATGGTCACCCGGTTTGAATGCGCAGGGCAATTCACTATTGGGAACACGTGCTCTGGAGCGTCTTGTTCAGCATACGGGATGGAATGTTTTCCGCGCCAGTCACTGAGCTGAGGCGGCTTATTTTTTTATATATCACTGAAAAATATCGATATTTATGGAGGTGTGTTTGCCTGCCTGCGGGGTAGGCATTCTTTGATGCAATTCCCTTGATGACTCCTAATTGACAATAATTATCAATTGCAAATATGAGGGCTCCAGTTCCGATCCTCTCTCGGTGAGCCTGCATGTCCTCTTCTGTTGTTAAATATACTGTTTTTCCTGCTCTTGTGCTGGCGGGGCTGACATCCGCTGCCGTAGGAGCAGATGCGTCCGCGGTCTCGGATGAAGCTCCGTCCAGGGGCCAGAAACAACTTCAGAAAACCGGGCAGTCGCAGCCATCAAAGTCCAAGGCAGAAGTCATTGTTGTGACGGCGACGGGCATGTCTCATGCGTCTTCCGCAACAAAGACCCGCACGCCCATTATTGAATCGCCTCAGTCAATTTCCATCGTCAGTCGCGAAGAAATTGAACTGCGTGCGTCTCCGACCATCGCCGATGCTCTTGCTTACACGGCAGGTGTGCAGGCTGAGCCATCTGGTATCGACAGTCGAGTGGATGAAGTGTCCGTGCGCGGGTTTGGGGCAGGCGGGTTTTCATCGAACAATAACTTTGTGGATGGGTTGCGTTTGCCTTCAGGCGGGCAGTGGACCCGAACGTCCTTTGATCCGTTCGCACTTCAGCAGATTGAAGTTCTGAAAGGGCCTTCCGGTGCTTTGTATGGTCAGACGGCACCAGGAGGAGTGGTGAATCTTGTCACCAAGCGCCCGACAGAAAAAAGTGAAGGCGAGTTCTTTCTACAGAGCAGCGGCTTTACGAACCTGTCTAACTGGCAGGGGCAGGCTTCCGGTGATGTTTCCGGCCGACTGACCCATGATGGCGCATTGACCGGTCGAATTGTTGGCCTTGCGCGCTATGGTGACACTCAGGTCAATCAGGTGCGCACGGGACGATATTACATTTCCCCAAGTCTGACCTGGAAAATCACACCCAAAACGGTTTGGACTTTGCTGGCGCAGTATCAGCGTGATCAGGGTGGCTCTACGTTCCAGTTCCTGCCAGCAACAGGCACACTTTACGCATCCAAAGGCCGCCATATTGCAAATGACGCGAATATTGGTGAGCCGAACTGGGATACATTTGATCGCAATCAGGCTCTGGCGGGCTCATTTCTGGAACATAAATTTAACCGTTTCCTGACGGTCCGAAATAATACACGCTATACTTATCTGAACACGCTTTACAGAGCGACAGTGCTTTCCGGCGATACGCTAGCAAGATGCGCGGCAACAGTCACAGGATGTATTGCTGGCGAAACAGTTAATCGCCGTGCCGTGGAAGGCAGAGGCCAGTCTCAAGGTGTCACGACCGATACACAACTTGAAGGGCATGTTCGCACAGGGCCGGTGAGGCATTTACTCCTGGTTGGCACAGACTATTTTTATACGAACTGGCGTCATAGTCGTGATCTGGTGGCATCATCTTACGTGTTGCCCATTCTGAATATCTTTAATCCACAAGCACGTGGAAGTGCTGGCTATTCAGATAACCTCAATCCACAGATCTATACGGCGACGATAAGTCGTCAGAACGGAATTTATTTCCAGGATCAGATCAAGTTTAATCGTCTTCGGGTCACGATTGGTGGGCGTCAGGACTGGGCGCATGATGACACGCTGAACGTTCTCACGAAATCTCGTTACATCACGAATTCCAACGCGTTCACCTGGCGAGCAGGTGCCGTTTATATGTTTGATAACGGTCTGGTGCCTTATTTCAGCTACGCTCAGTCGTTTCAGCCACAAGTCTCTGACCCGTCGACGTCTCTGGGAGGAAAGGCTTTCAAGCCGACAACAGGCGATCAGTATGAAGGCGGCATTCGGTACCAGTATGGGAAGAGTATCTACGTCACTTTTGGTGGCTACCAGATCACTCAGAACAACATGACCACTTATGATCCGAATGGCACGCTTTGTGGCACATCAACGTGCCTGGTTCAGACGGGGCAGGGCCGGGTTCGTGGGCTGGAACTTGAAGGCAAGGCAAACCTGCCGTGGGATATGTCCGTAATCTTTACCGGCACCCGCAGTGAAGCAAAGATCACTCGCTCCAACACGGCATCACAGGTCGGTAATTATCTTGGACAGGCTCCCAAGTGGATGGCATCGCTCTTTGTGGATCAGCGCATCCAGCATGGGACATTCGCTGGCGTCGGTCTTGGTGGTGGGGTTCGTTATACGGGCACGAGTTTCGGGGATACTGCAAATACACTGCATATTCCAGATTACACGCTGTTCGATTTATTTCTTCGATATGATTTCGCAACGGCTCATCCGCGTTACAAAGGTCTGTCCTTTTCGTTTAATGCCCGGAACATTGTCAACAAGCGCTTTGTCGCAACCTGCACCGCCCTTTCGGCCTGCTATTACGGACAGGGCCGTAACCTGACAGCCCGTCTTGAATACCGTTGGTAATCTGATGGGAACGTTATGATGACGACAGGGATTGCAATGGTTTTGGGGGCGGGGGGTGCTGTCCTGCTTTATATGGCCTCACCTGCTCAGCAACTGTGCACGCGACGCCCGGCATTTCGGGGATGTGTGGTTTCAGGATGTGTCATGCTCAGCATATCGTTGCTTGTTCTTCTGGCTACCCAGGGAAGCGGAACGGCAGTTTTTGAGTTTCTGACACTTCTTATGAGTGTCTGGTCTTTAGTGCCTCTGGCTGCTGCTGTGTGGCGAAAGAAAGTGTCATGACAACAGTTCCTGCAATGCTGACAAGCCGAAACTGGTTTCCAAAAGCGAGCGCAGGCCTTGTTCTCGGGCTGACGCTTTCTTGTGCTCTGATGGGTGTTCTCGGGTTGGTATCACATGTTGATGGGCAGCCTCGTGCAGTTGGTTCGCAGTTCCTGATGTGGCTCATAGTGCCAGTCTGGACAGGAATTCTTGGGACCTGTTTTCTATTTCGGTCAGGTTGGCATGCCTGGGGTATGCTCGGTCTGGCAAATGCGGTGCTCTGGGCCGTTTATATGGGTGTGCGGAGTATGGTATCGTGAAAATCCGCTCTGATATCGTCCGGATGTATCGCGAGATCCATAGTTGGGTCGGAATTGTCTGCGGGCTTTTTCTGTTCGTCGCATTTTATGCTGGATCAGTAACAATGTTTGAGCGGCCCTTACAGGATTGGGCCTCTGCACCAGTTGCCTTGCCGCCGCCCGTTGCACTGGAAAAAATGCCTGCACTTCTGGAGAAGACGTTTTCTGCGCATCCGGAGGCGCGACGCAATTACACGATTGTTCTGCACCCGACCGCGTCTCAGCCTGCGTCACTGGTCTGGGGGATGCCAGGAAGAATGCACGGCCCATCTTCTGCCAATTTCTCAGCACTTGCAGCAGACGGCTCTCTGGTAACGGTGCGTAAAGAGCCATCTCAGGCTGCATATTTCATCAATGTTCTGCATCAGCAGGTTGGGCTTTCGATGCCTCATAAAGCCGGGCGGCTTTTCATGGGTGTTATCGCGCTGCTGTATGCTGTTGCTCTGATTTCAGGAACGCTCGTTGTTATTCCTGGGCTTATCAAAAACCTGTTTGCAATTCGCCTCGGTCAGAACGTCAAGAGAATGTGGTTGGATATGCACAGTATGCTGGGCCTGTTTTCCCTGCCGTTTCATATCATCATGGCGCTGACTTCTGTAGTCTTCGCATTTCATGACGAGATTTACATGGCTGAACAGGCGCTCCTGATACAACCTCAGGCACAGCATGTTGCGTCCGGTTCCGGGCGCGGGCAGCATTCTCATAATGGGTCAGAAGATTTTCGGATACCTCTCGATCCGGCTCAGATTGTCAAAACTGTTGCCTTGCAGGCGCCGGGATTTATTCCTGAAACTCTGGCTTATAGTAACAGTCATGGTAGCCACCTTGCTCTGAGAATAACGGGACGTGATCCGCGATATGGTGCACGTGGGGCCGGTGGTGGATTTGCTGGCGTCGATCCCTATAGCGGCAAGCTTGTGTCAACAGAGTATATGCCCGGTCATCAGAGTTGGGCTCAGTCGGTTCTGACGTCATTCTTCGTTCTGCATTTTGGAAGTTTTGGCGGGCAGGGTGTTCGCTGGGGGTACGTTCTCCTCGGACTTGGAGGCGCGTTTATGTTCTATGCTGGGAACCAGCTCTGGGTAGTGTCTCGCAGACGTCGTGAGCGTGGAACCGGACGTCTGGACGATACGAGATCAACACGGATTCTGTGCGCGCTGACGATCGGATGTTCGCTCGGATGCGTAGCAGGTGTATCGGCTGTGTTTTGTGTTGCGCCTTTGCTTCCGGCGAGCGGCCAGATGACGATCGTGCAGGCTCTCTATTTTGCGATTTTTCTGCTATGTATTGGGATAGCGTTCTGGCTCAAGGAACGAGAAGCTATTCGCGTGCTTCTGGCATTTTCCGCAATTCTGACATGGATGATGCCGCTCTCTGCATTTGTGGTGACACCATTCTCCTCCATGCAGGCTTCGGCATTGGCTGTAGATGGGTTCGCCATTCTTTATGGCGCATTCCTGATGCTCTGGGCTGTGCGCCCGGAAGCCGGTCAACCTGTTCTGCGTCGCAAGTCTTTCTCCTCAGGCCCAGAGCGGGCCTGAAGAAGAACGTTTTTAGAAGTCGGACACAATAGAGAAATATGTGCCCCGTCGTTGTCCGTACTGAGCCTGATAAATACCAACGCCACTACCGTCTCGAAGCTGGTAGCGTTTGTCGAACAGGTTAACCACATCGGCGCGGACCTTGAGGTCATGACCCAGTGGGACGCGGGTAAACGTATACTGATATCCGATATTGAAAATGTCGTACTGGGGCTGCTTTTCCAGATTGGCAAAGCCACTTCGCAGTCCATAGCCATACAGGAAATCTACATAAGCCAGATGATGCTTGGTGGAATAGGACGCGCCTGCGCTGGCTGTATATTGTCCTTGATGGTCAAGTTGGATGGCATGTGCGCGGATGTAGCTCAGCTCTTCCGGATCGAACTGGTATTCCGCTGAATTAATCTCGCGTGCTGCCGTTTTCACGAAAGAGAAATTGCCAAACAGCGACCAGGGGCCTCGTCTCCAGGAACTTCCAAACTCCGCGCCATAGACGTGGCCACGGCGATAGCTGAAGGGAGCGAGAATAACCGCGCGACCGAACTGCCCAAGATCTGTGAGGTTATGTGCCCACTTGCTGTAGGCATCGACTGTAATCTGCAACTCGGGCGTAATGTGTTGCAGGATACCAGCATCCACGTAGTTGGATGTTTCAACCTTTGTTGGCGTATCTGTCAGGTTGGCTGCTGCATTGGTGGTGCCAGCAAAGCGCGCCAAGGTGGACGGATAGACATATTGCGGAGAAGGCGGCGCGAAGAACCGCGAATAGCCGATATGTAAGGTAGTGCTTCGGAATGGCTTCCACACCAGATTAGCGCGAGGACTGAGCTGTCCTTCATTTCCGAAAGACGAGGCAAACCGATCATAGCGGATGCCATAGTTGAAGGTGAGCTTCCGTGTAATGCGGTACTCATCCTGCACGTAAGCGCCTGCTTCAACGGACCAGTTGCCTGTATTGTCAATCAGGCGGAGCGGGGTGGACGATGTCTGTTGGCCGTCTTCGCCCACTGGGAAGGCAAGGGAGTTGGTATCGAGGCGCTCGGATGTGTATTGGCCCAGAAGACCGGCTCGAAGAGTATGGTGCGGAGCGATGTCGTACGACAAATCAAACTGCGCGCCTCCAGTGGTGAAGTCGTTCACTTCATGTTCGGCCACCCCTTGAAAAATAAGGTCCCGCGCTGGATCTGGCGTATAATCGATGCGGCCGTAACGGAAATACGGTGAAAGCTGAAGGTTCAGTTTGTCCTCGCTGTGTTGGTATGACACCACGGCGTAATAATTCTGCTCTGTCTGGCTGTCATCCAGAAAGCGCGATTGAACGGAAGGGTGTGACCAGTCTGTGCCTTCAAGCTGGTAGATTGGTTGCAGGCCCGTCGTATTAGGGAGCTCAAAGTCGGCGTAAGATGCGCTTGTCAGGAGCGAGATACGGTCGTTGTCATTCAGCTTCCACGAAAAATAGCCAAATGCTTTTTCCTGCTGTGTCGTATCATGCGTTGCCCGGAAGGACGCTGTTGGGTTCTCGATACCGATATTATTTCGGTTCATCGAAAGCGTTGTAAAATACTCGAAGCGCCCTTTTGAGCCGCCCAATTGTAAGGACGGTGCAAAAGTATTGTAGCTGCCACCATAGAGTGAAAGCTGGTTGTTTTTCAGGGTGGATCCGCTCTTTGTGTGAACGTCTACGATCCCTGCCGTTCGGAAGCCAAACTGGGCGGGAAGTGTTCCGGTCAGAAGGTCAACAGACTGGATAATGCGTGTATCCAGTTCCTGTCCGAAACCATTCAGACCTTCCGGAAGCAGGACGCCATTCACCCGGTACGTCAGGCCACCATGTTCGCCTCGGACATGAACTTCTCCGTAGCTGTCCTGCACGACGCCGGGCATTCTGAGCATGATCTGGCTGAACGAAGCATTCTGCCCTTGAGGGGTTGCCTGAATCTGTCGCTGGTCAATGCCGTAAGAGACTGCGCCAAGACTGGGGAAAATGCGTCCACGTGCCTGGTCCAGATGTCCCATGACCGTGACGTGCTCAGCGGACTTTCCTTCAGTCTGAGCGCGTTGCTCCTCGGTTTTTTTTGCGGCTTTTTTCTGATGTGCGGTCGATGGTGATGTATCAGCAGCAAAGACATCCGCACCCAGGAGGCCGGTGAGGAGTGTTGTTCCTGCGATTGCAACCCGAAAAGGCGCAACTGAAATTCTGGATTTTGCGATATGCTCTTTAATATAGCATTTGCTATGTCGTGGAGCGATTTTAGAACGTAAAAATGCTGTTGCCATGGCTGGTTTTCAATCTTGTCAGGAGGTGGCGTTCAGCCCACCAGAGTGTCGTACAGAAGCTTGAAGTTCAGGATGAGGATAAGACCTGCGACGATCCATGAGAGGGTAGTCATGAAGCTGCTGATGGTAAATTCACCCATTTTGCGACGATCAGAAACGAACATCACCAAGGGAATAACTGCGAAAGGAAGCTGAAGGGACAGGATGACCTGACTGGCCATCAACAAGGCTCCCACACCATGGCTTCCATAGAGGACAGTTACCACGGCCACGGGAATGATCGCCAAACCGCGGGTCAACAGTCGTCTTGCCCAGTGTGGGATATGAAGGCGCAGGAAGCCTTCCATAATGATCTGGCCTGCCAGCGTTCCGGTAACGGTGGAGTTTGTTCCGGCTGCCAGCAGGGCCAGTGCGAAAAGCGTGGAAGCTATGCCAAGGCCAAGAATAGGGGAGAGAAGATGATAGGCGTCTTCGATCTCGGCAACGTTCTGATGGCCTGTTTCGTGGAAGGCAGCCGCGGCTACAATAAGAATAGCTGCATTGATGAACAGTGCGAGCATCAAGGCAATTGTGCTGTCCCAGGTTGCCCAGCGAATGGCATCCCGACGCCCCACGGGCGTCCGGTCATAGGCGCGTGTCTGAACGATGGAGGAATGCAGATAAAGGTTATGCGGCATAACCGTAGCGCCAATGATGCCAATGGCGATGTAAAGCATTCCCGGCGTTGTTACGATTTCCGGCGCTGGAATAAGACCTTTGAGAATTGCCGCAACAGGAGGGGCTGCCGCAACAAGCTGCACACCAAAACACACGGCAATGATCGACAGCAGGCCGATGACGAATGCTTCCAGATAACGGAAGCCGCGCCCCATCAGAAGCAGAACCACGAAAGCATCCAGAATGGAAAGGAGTGCTCCGCCCAGAAGCGGCAGGCCGAAGAGCAGTTGCAGCGCAACGGCCGTTCCGATCACTTCAGCCAGATCGCATGCGATAATTGCCAGTTCGCAGGCCAGCCAAAGGACGATGTTTAATGCAGGGTTGAAATTATCGCGGCATGCCTGCGCCAGATCCCGGCCTGTAGCGATGCCCAGCCGTGCGGCCAGAGCTTGTAGAAGGATAGCCATCAGGTTGGACAGCATGATGACGCATAGCAGCGTATATCCGTATTGCGCGCCACCTTGCAGATCGGTCGCCCAGTTCCCCGGGTCCATATATCCAACCGAAACCATGTAGCCAGGGCCTACAAAAGCAAGAAAACGCTTTAGCCACGTTGTGCTTCCGTCAGGCACCCGAACGCTCGAAAAAACCTCAGGCAGGCTTGGTCGTTCCGCATCGTCATGGCGCGAAAAACGCCAAGCCGATTTAGTCTGAGGCTTCTGAGTGGGGGCATTGGAGTGCTGGCTGTACATGAGAATGCTATTCAATCGTGGAACGGAAAAATATGCAACATGCTATATTCATGAACGTTGTCTTTATTTTTTTTGCGAGAAGGCTAGACCGGTGGCCTATGGAATTAATGGGAGGAATGTTTTATTCCGGCGGGAATAATTGACTGAGTGGTTATCTTGAGAATGGAACAGAAGAAAAAACGACAAAAATCTCTGGTGGACATGCAGCTCCACTCAGAAGGGTTCAGGGCGAACCGGGCTGCCAGGCAAAAGGTTCTGGTGGAAGATTATGTCGAACTGATTTCTGATCTTCTGGCTGAGGGGCAGGAGGCGCGGCAGGTGGATATCGCCGGGCGTCTGGGCGTTTCTCAGCCTACGGTGGCTAAAATGCTAGCGCGTCTGTCAGCGGAGGGGCTGGTTACGCAAAAGCCTTACCGTGGGGTTTTTCTGACGGACACAGGGGAGCAGATGGCCCACAAGGCGCGTCACCGGCACGGAATTGTGGAAGCGTTTTTATTGGCTTTAGGGGTTAGTGAGGAAAACGCCCGGATCGATGCTGAAGGTATTGAGCATTATGTTGGGCCGGAGACCCTGTCAGCTTTTGAGGTTGCTCTCAAAGGCGGGCTGGCACAGTTCACTGCAAAGGTGTCTCAGGACCGGCGGCGAAACTGAGTATTCAGTTGCGCTGGCGTCGTGCGAAATGACAGCTCGATGCGAAGCGGCAGACGGAGCAGACAACGGTGATGGACGGATCCTCATTGAACAGGCAGTCCTCGGACCGCTCCATTGCGTAACCCTTTGGGGGAGGGTTCTTCTGAAAGGTTTCCACAATCTGGTGCATCCAGAGCTTTAGTCGCTCAGGGATGTGCTCATGATGATCGAGCCACCATTCCACATCACTCTGCGGGCGATCAATCTGGGTTGCGAGGTCCGCGGGTGTCCATCTCGTGACACTCAGGAAGTCGTTTAACGTTATGCTGCACATATCAGCATCTCCTGTGTCTCGAAGAAGATCTGACGATGTCGTACGCGGAGTTTGTGTTTTTCGTCAATATATCGTTAATTTCACTCCTGAAGGATGTGTTATTTTTTGAAACGTATTGTTGGAAAATACCTCACCGGGCGATAAAGAGCCGCTTTTGGGTTCAATACCTACGGGCGGTACAGAGCCATAAGGGTTTCTGTAGAGAAATGAGTGTCAGGGCTTTGCATGGTTGTCATGCAAGACTGTAACTTTGATATTTCTCGGGCGGATTGTGTTCGCGATTTCGTGAAGAGATTGCGGGCTTTGGGCCCGTAATCTGCCCCGCCTTATTCTGAAGGGAGGGCATAGGCGATAACATAATCGCCACGATTCTTGTTGACGCCTGAGCGGGTGAGGCCACCTGCTGTGACAACAACGTATTGTTTGCCAGTCTTGTCAGAGACGTAGCTCATTGGAGCGGCCTGAGATGCGACAGGAAGGCGTGCTTTCCAGACAACCTCGCCAGTATCCGTATTGATCGCGCGGATATAATTGTCGAGCGTTCCTGCGAAGAACACCAGGCCGGTGCGCGTTGCCAATGGACCGCTCATTGTGGGCATGCCAAGGGGAATCTGCACCCCCGGGACAAAACCGTGAATTGGCATGTCCTGGATTGTTCCGAGAGGCATGCTCCATTTTACCTTGCCGCTTCGCAGGTCAATGGCGTTCATGGTGCCGTAAGGTGGCTTGCCGCAGGGTAGGCCGAGTGGGGAGAAGAACATCGAGCGCACGACGCCCCATGGTGTGCCCTTTTGTTCGGAATATTCACCCTCAGCAGATGGCTTGAGGCCAATCCTGCGGGCTTCATCCTGTTTGATGAATTTTGCCCACTGAATCATGCGGATATCATTGACGAGAAGTGTTCCGGTGCTTTCGTCCACGGCGCCTCCGCCCCAGTTAATGCCACCGTAATAGCCAGGATAAATGATGCTGGCCTGCTTCTCATTGACAGGGGTGAACTCGCCTTCATAGCGATAGGACGCGAACTGCACCCGGCAAAGAAGCTGATCGAAAATGGTGCCGCCCCACATGTCGCTCGCTTTCAGGCGCTCGGCTCCAATGGATACGGCTGAGTAGGGCTGTTCCGGTGCCAGATACTGCCCTGCTGGCGCTCCATCCTGTGGGACCTTGCGCATTTCTACTGGAAGGATCGGTGTTCCATCGCGGCGATCCAGAACAAAGATCTGTCCGCGTTTGGTCATGGCAATGATTGCGGGGCGTGTGCCTCCGTGGCCGTCTGGAATATCATAAAGAATAGGTTGGGCAGTGGCGTCATAATCTACGAGATCGTGGTTTGCTGTGCGGAAGTGCCAGCGTTCCACGCCGGTTTTTGCATCCACGGCCACGAAGGCGTCATTATATTCATCCGAAGCCTTGCTTCGGTCGCCGCCCCAGAAATCAGGTGTCTGATTGCCAAGTGGAAAGAAAACAAGATCCAGTTTCGGGTCGTAGCTTGCCGTACCCCATAGATTGGGTGTTTCGGCAGGGTAGATTTCTCCTTCTGCCAGCGGTGTGGTGCCACGACGAGGATTGGTCGCATCCCAGGCCCAGACTTGTGCGCCTGTGCGAACGTCATATCCGCGAACGACGCCTGAGGGTTCGCCAGTGCGTTCATTGTCGGCGATGCGGCCACCAACGACAACAATATCGCCAGCGACGAGGGGTGCGGCTGTTGGATAATAAGATCCGGGGGCGGTAGGCCCTAGGCCGGTCAGGAGATTAACGGAGCCATTGGAGCCAAAGCTGTCGCAGGCCTTGCCCGTGCGGGCATCAATGGTGATGAGACGAGCGTCAATGGTTGTCAGGACAATGCGAGACGCGCAGGGGGCATTTTCATCTGATGCGGTGCTGTCGTGCCAGTATCCAACGCCACGGCAGCGCTGCCAGACCTTCGTCTGGGCATGCGGGTCAAACTTCCATTTCTCGGTCCCTGTATCAGGGTCAATGGCAGAGACAATGTTGTGCGGAGAGCAGATATAAACCGTGTCCCCAATCTTGATGGGGGTGCCCTGAAATTCCGCGCCATTGATGGCCATGTCGCCGGTACGATATGTCCAGGCAACGTTCAGTTTGCTGACATTTTCCCGATTGATCTGGGTGAAGCTGGCGTAGCGAGTTCCGGACGTTGTGCGCCCGTATGCTGGCCAGTCATGTTCTGTCTGATCAGGAGCCGTAGCTGCTGCTGTTTCTTGTGAAGGTGTAGGACCGGTGGGGGCAATGGTTGGGTGGACGCGGAACATGCCCGCGATGAAGGCAAAAATGACAACGCCGAGGCTGCTGGCGGCAAGACCGGTTGTTGTGCGTGTAAAAAATTTTCTTCCTGGTCCACTGAGCCAAGGGGCCATGAGGATGGCCACGAGGGCCACGAAAAGAAACACGATCAGCCGAGAGAAGCTCGGCCAGAAAGCAAAACCGACTTCACTGAGAGACCATAGAAGTGTTGCGGCCAGAAGGCCCAGCGCGATCCATGTGGACAGGATATTCCTGCGAAACATGTAAAAACTGCAAACGGCTAGAGCGATCCCGGAGAGCGCGTAAAACCAGGATCCACCAAAGGCAATGAGGCGACCGCCTTCGTAAATCAGAAAAGCAGCCATCAATGCGCCCAATGCTGCAATGATGCTGGAAAGAATTTGCGGAAGCCGCGTCATGAAAAGGAGCCTCCTGCAAATGGAAGGTTGGATTTCATGAATAAACTAGCGGGCAAAGAGTTTGTTGGAACCCTTTGCCAGAGAGAGGCAAGGCTGATGTATATCATGCTGAAAATCCTTCGATCAGGACTGATCAGCATGATGAGTGGCATATTTATCGAAATGTTATATATAACATCGATGTGATGCTATATATCTACTTCAATCAAGATGGTATCAGTTTCTGCGTGATATATTTTGTATAATTCGTCGTGGGTTTGTTATTTGTTGCTCTACTCACTGAGCGTTAGACTGTCAGCCGCATATTTCGACGTTGATACCGTCGTGCGTGAGGGCCTTGCGAATGGCGGGCTTCAGTTGTGAGTCTGTCAGAACAACATCGAAATCGCTTAATGCGGCCAGTCGGTGAAGGCCACCCTTGCGGAACTTTGTGCTGTCAACGAGAAGGACGGTCTGGTCCGCAATCTGCATTAGCGCCTGTTTGACTTTCACAACGTCCTGATCGTTCTGAAACGCCGTTTCGTTGTGGATTATGGACGTGGACAGAAACATCGTATTGGCGCGGAGTGATTTTGCTGCCTGTTCGCACACGAGACCAAAAAAGGCATTTCTTGGCTGGTTGTAGTCACCGCCAAGGCAAATGAGTTTCAGGTTGGGGTAGGGGGAAAGTGCCTGAATAACGCCCACAGCATTTGTGATGATGGTCAAGGGGGCTAGCGCTGGCAGCAAAGGCAGCATAGCTGCGACTGTCGTGGAATCGTCCAGGACAAGAATTTGCTCAGGCGTAATCATCGAAATAGCCCGCTGAATGATCGACTCTTTCAGATCGGGCGCGCGTGACTTTCGGAAATTGACGGTTTTCTGAGTGACGACGCGATTCTTGAGAACAATACTGCCGTGCAGCTTATCGATCAGTCCTTGGGCGGCCAGCGCGTGAGCATCACGGTGAATTGTCATTCTGCTGACGTCAAAACGCTCAGACAGATTCTCGATTGTGGCACTTCCTGTCTCTAGAAGGACGTCGAGGATCTGCTGCTGACGGGCACTGTTGTCCCTGCGTTTGCTGAGAAGGACGGCGGGGGAGGTAGCTGGAACGCCCGAACCATCAGTCATCTGTCAAAAAGATCCTTGTCATCGGGTAAGGCCAATTATGGCATCGCGACATCTACATACCAGCGCTGACCAAATTTGTAATGTTCTGATCTGCTCTGCGGTGTGCTTTTCACGGGAATTATCACACAAAGATTCTTGACGCTGGAAAAGTGATATTTATCACATTGACGGCAGCATGATAACACTTATATCACCTAATAATAACATTTATGGTGTTATCGGTTGAGCGATTTGCTAAGGCCGATTGCAAGAGTGTCCGGAGGGCGAAATGCGCCAGGATTTCACGATCGGGATCGATTGCGGTTCTACCACGACGAAGGCTGTCATCTTCTCGAAGACAGGTGGAATTGTAGGGACCGGCCGTCGTCGTGTTCCCCAGCATATGGACGAACCGCGTCACGTTGAGCGGGATATGCATGAAGCATGGCAGGCTGTTGTGGAAGCCGTCCGAGAAGCCTTGGACGTTTCCGGACTGAGCGGGGATGATATTGCTGGCGTTGGGGTGACGGCACACGGTGACGGACTTTTTGTTCTTGACCGCTCAAGGCAGCCATTGGGTCGAGGGATCATGTCGCTCGACAGTCGGGCCACGGAGATTCATGACGAATGGAAGCAGGAAGGCCGATTGGAGAAGATCGTCCCCATTGCGGGGCAGCGTCCTTATCCCTATTCCGCCACGACCCTGCTGGCGTGGATGAAGCGTCATCAACCAGCTCGTTATCAAGCCATTGGCACTGTCTTTTTTGCCAAGGACTGGATCCGCCTTTGTCTGACAGGGGAAATTGCGACAGATCTGACAGAGGCCAGCACATCTTTCACGGATCTTTACACACAGGATTACAGCGACAGCATCCTTGATGTGCTGGATCTGCGTGAAATCCGCGGGGCGCTGCCCAAAATGCTACTGTCCTGTGACCAGGGGGGAACGATCACGGCAGAAGCTGCTCGTGCGACCGGCCTACGGGAAGGAACGCCCGTTGCTGTCGGGTTGCATGATGTGACGGCGGCGGCTGTAGGGTCAGGTTACACACGACCAGGTGATCTTTCGATCACGGCGGGCACTTTTTCTATCAATGAAATTTTCCGCAGTCGGCCTGTCATAGGTGATGGCTGGTCCTGCCGCGCAGGCTATCGGCGCGGGTTGTGGAACTGCATGGCTATTTCGCCCGCGTCGTCCAGCAATCTGGAATGGCTCGCGCGCATGCTTCTTCCCGAGGAAAAAGAGGCCGCTCAAGTTCTCACAAAGGAAGTTGAGGCGAAGCTTGGGCGTTCTCGCGGCGAACGACCGATCCCGCTGTATCATCCGTTTCTTTTCGGATCACCTTATGAGGCACCGGCAAGTGCATCGCTATTCGGGGTGCAGTCCTGGCATGATCGAGCGGATCTGTTTCAGGCGATGATTGAAGGGACAATCTTTAACCATCGCGAGCATGTTGAAACCCTGCGTCAGACAGGTGCTGTGCATCGCCTTGGTGTGTCAGGCGGGGGTAGTAGCCAAGCATCTATTGCCCAGATGTTTGCGGACATCCTCAACATGCCTGTCGAAATTTCCAGTGTTCGTGAGGCGGGAGCATTAGGAGCTGCTCTCACAGCGAGTGTAGCTGTCGGGCTTTATGGAGATCTTGAGGAGGCGGTGGCCGCTCAGGAAATTCCGATGAATATTTATCAGCCGGATCCCGCTCGCGCACGAATCTACGAGGCTATTTATCGCCGATATGTCGCATTGACGTTGGCGATGAAGCCTTTCTGGTCTGGTCTGTACGAGGCCGGTAGCGAAGTCAGCGGCGAACCGGAAACTCCCGTGGGACCGGTCATGAATTATGCGCTCTCAGCCGAAATCGCGAAGGAAATGCATTCGTGAAGACACTTTCAGCCGTGCCAGATAATGCCGAATTTGATGTCGTCATTATTGGGGCGGGCATTAATGGCGCTGGCCTGTTTCGTGAACTGGCTCTTCAGGGCGTGAAGACGCTCATTCTGGATCGAAGCGATATCTGTACGGGGGCGTCCTGTGCACCATCTCGTTTAATCCATGGTGGCATCAAGTATCTCGAAACGGGCGAGTTCAAGCTTGTGGCGCAATCGACGCTGGAGCGAAATCTGCTCTTGCGGAATGCACCGCATTTCGTTCGGCCATTGCCGACTGTTCTACCAATCCGCACCTGGCTTGGGGGAATTGTCACATCATTTCGTCGCTTCCTGAACCTGGGTGGCAAAATGACGGATCGTGGCGCGCTGGTTCTGGAAGTCGGACTTCAGATCTACGATTTCCTAGGACGCCGTGCTCGCGTCATGCCACGACATTCCCTGTCTCTTAGCCAGAAAACGCGCCGTGAATGGCCGCATATGGCTAAGGATGTTGTGGCAACAGCACAATATTACGATGCTGCGATCACGCAGCCTGAACGCCTTGGATATGAGTGCGTGCAGGATGCACTGGAAACGGCTCCGAACTGTGAGGCCGTAACCTATGTTGTTCCAGAGTCCTTTCAGGGCGAACAGCTTGTCTTGCGAGATGTGCTCACCGACGAGGTGCGAACGGTAAAAACACGCGTTTTGGTCAATGCTGGTGGTGCTTGGATTGATCAGATCAACGCGATCCTGGGTCATCCAACGAAATATATTGGCGGTACCAAGGGGTCTCATCTGCTGCTGAAGCATGATGAACTGCTGCGAGAACTGAAAGGCCGGATGGTCTATTTCGGGACGCCGGATGGACGGATCTGTCTCGCATATCCGTTTTTTGGGCATGTCCTGGTTGGATCTACCGATATCCGGATCGACGATCCGGACAAGGCTGTCTGTACGGACGAGGAGCAGGATTACATGCTGCGGATGCTGGCTGATCTGTTCCCCGGTTTCCATATCGGAAGCGAGCAGGTCACCTACCGTTATAGCGGCGTTCGTCCGCTACCGGCCACCAATGCGGCCGATCCATCTGCGATCAGTCGCGATCACATCGTTCATGAAGACAGGCTGGGTGCGACGCCTGTTCTGTCTCTCGTGGGTGGAAAATGGACGACTTTTCGCGGGCTAGGTGAAGAAGTCGCGGATCGTGTACTGGCGCTGCTGGGGCATCCGCGAAGCACGTCAACACAGGAATTGGCCATCGGCGGCGGCCGTGGTTTCCCGCAGGCAGATCAGCATACCGCCTATCTGGACAGGTTTGCGACGTCTTTTGGGCTGCCGCGCCCGCGTGCGTCCGTGCTGCTCGACCGGTACGGAACGCTAGCCAGAAAGATCGCAGCATTTTGTCAGGAGGTGGCAGACGCCCCTCTGCGAACGCTCCCGTCCTACACCCGTCGTGAATTGATGTTCATTGCTGAAAATGAACTGGTTCGGCGTCTGTCGGACGTTCTCTACCGTCGCACGACAATTGCACTCAGTGGCGCCATGACGCCGGCAGTCGTGCAGGAGGTTGCAAACATCATTGGAGGAACGCTGGGCTGGGACGAGCGGGAAGCCGCCCGTCAGGCTCAGGATGCATGGAGAGAAGGGCAGGAACGCCACAATCTCCGCGATCAATTTCCCCTGTCATCTGAACCCCTTGAAACTCTGAAAGCTTGAGCCATGAACCGCTACGAAGAAAAAATTGCACGCATGCGCGCTGGCAAAGACACGCGTTATGATTTCATCCTTGCGGATGCCAAGGATTCAGACATGGCAGCGGGCATCAGCGCGATGGGCAATCGCCGTAATCCGCGGGCTGGGCAGTCCCGGTTCCGGACGCGGCCGCAATATTTGTCCGAAATCCAGTCCATTATCCGCCAGGATATTGTGGATATTATGTTGACCTCGGTCTCCATTCTGGAAGATCTGCTGGAGCGTGATGCGTTCGAGGGTACGAAAATCCAGAAGGCGATCCGTGCCAACGATACGACGGACCTGTGGCGTGGGCGTGGTGGACACTACCGCGCGCAAAAATCTGTTCCGTTCCGCTCTGCATCGTTGGAGCGGGCACAGACAAATCTTGGCCTCTATTCGATGACATTTAACGGTGATGTTGATCAGGATACGCTGGCTCTGGAAGAGTTTGCGCGCTTCCGCGAAGAAGCCAAAATCAACGGGTTCTCTTACTTCCTCGAAGTCTTCAATCCGAATGAAGGGCATATCGCGCCAGAAGATTTCGGGGTGTTCCTGAATGATATGGTTACCCGTGCACTTGCTGGTCTTCGCAAAGAAGAGAAGCCTGTCTTCCTGAAAGTGCCGTTCAATGGCAGCGAGGCTTTTGCGGAGCTATGTGAATATGACCCGAGCGTTATCGTCGGAATTATGGGCGGCGGAAGTGGTACGACGCGCGATTGTCTGGAGCTGATTCATCAAGCCCAGAGCAGCGGTGCTCGTGCAGCGCTATTTGGTCGCAAGATTGTGGATGCTGCGGACCCGCTTTTGCTGATTGAAGCCATGCGCCGCGTCACGGATGGGGATCTCTCTCCTAATGAGGCAACGCATTTCTATCATGATGGCCTTGCCCGCAAAGGAATTGCCACACTTCGTCCTGCGGATGCCGATAGTCTGGTGACGGAGAGTGTTCTTCTGGAGCGGGCAGCTTAAAAACTTACAAGGGCAATAAAGTTCCTGTTTTCAGCATCTTCGTACCTGCCTTTAGGGCCCTCCTGGAGAGCGGGTACGGAGAGTTGAATTGAAAATATCATTCATTTCGGAACTTCATGTCTTTGGAGTGTTATGATTTAACGCTAAACATGGCTTAGGTTTAGCGATCAAGATTCGATGGTCGCTGCCTTCTTTCGGGAGATGAATGGTGACTCGCAAAACAGTCTGGATCGGTACGAACTGGAAGATGAACAAGGGACCTGCCGAGGCCTTGGCTGCTGCAGAAGCGCTTAAGGCCTATCGAGCGCCGGATGGCGTGAAGCCCTTCATCATCACACCATTTACGTCCCTGCAGGCTGTTGCGAGTGTTCTGAAGGACGCGGACGTGCTCGTCGGTGCGCAGAATATGCATTGGGAAGAGAGCGGTTCGTGGACGGGTGAAATTTCTCCCGCCATGGTGAAAGAGTGCGGGGCGGATATCGTCCTGATCGGCCATTCGGAACGTCGTCAGCATTTCGCGGAAACGGACTGGACTGTTAGTCGCAAGATGTCTGCGGCACTTCGTCATGATTTACGGCCTTTGCTGTGCATTGGCGAAAGCCTTGAAGAGTACGATTTCGGTGTCACGGCCGAAACTCTCGCCCGACAGCTCAAGATTGCATTGCATGATGTGGCTCATGCAGATCTCCCGAAAATTCTGATTGCCTATGAACCGATCTGGGCGATCGGTGCAGGAGGGCGCGCTGCCGACACTGACTGTGTGGCAAAAGTTCACGCGGGGTTGCGGGCCGTTCTGTGTGAAATTGCCGGGAAGGATATCGGTGATCGCGTACCACTACTCTATGGCGGAAGTGTCACGCAGGATAACGCCCGTAGCTATGTGAACCAGCCAAATGTGGATGGCGTATTTGTGGGGCGCGCAGGCTGGTCAGTTCCAGACTTCGAAAAGCTGATTGATCGTGTGATCGAGGAAAGAGCACCTGCATGATACCCGATATCCTTCATGGAAGCCGGGCTCTGTCCGCGCGGCGTCAGGCTGTTCTGGACTATGTCACGGCGCATGGCTGTGTTCTGATCCAGGATTTGCTGGTTCAGTTCACTATGACCCGCGCAGCCATGAACCGTGACCTCCACGCGCTTGCAACGCAGGGCCTGATCCGTAAAGTTGGTGAAAGCGTTACGACGCTCTCCAATGCTGTGGCGGCAAGCAGCATCATGCTGCGTGCTCGCCAGGCTGTGCAGGAAAAGCTGGGTATTACAGCGATCGCTGCGGGTTTGATCGAAGAAGGCGATACGATCGCTTTGGATGACTCAACAACATCGCGCTTTTTATCCGAACGCTTGCCGGCAATCGGTCAGCTTACTGTTGTGACGAACAGTCTGGGGATCAGCACGAAGATTGGGCGTTCTCGTGATATCAGCCTGATTGCGCTGGGTGGACGATATAATCCAACCTTTGATGCGTTTCTCGGGGTTTTGTGTGAACGCAGTGTCACGTCGCTTCGGATCAACACATTATTCATGTCCACCTCAGCTATTCACGGACTTTCGGCCTACCATCAGGATGAAGACCTCATCAAAGCCAAAAGTGCGCTGATGAACATGGCCGATCGGCGAGTTCTGATGGTGGATAGCCGTAAATTCGGAATCAGTGCGCTCAATCATCTGGCAAATCTGACGGATTTTGATGCCGTCATTACGGACTCTGGCCTGCCAGATAATGTCGCGGACAAGATGATGGGAGCGGGCGTCAAACTGCATATTGCAGACATTTCTGCCAAAGACATGCCAATAGCTATGATGGCCTGATCATCCGTCTTTCGAAATAATGCAGAATTTATCGCATCTTAGTTCGGTCTGACGTACAACTTGTAAAACGTATGGTCTGGTTTTGATTGACGCTGGCATTTTTGTGACAGCATTTCGGCCGGACCATCTAAAACCAAATGCTTTTTATATTGTTCTGTATCAGGAGTATCCTGAGACAAGTAAAAGCAAGGACGGTTTATGACTTCCAGTCATTGCAGCGGATTAATTGTCGTGGACAAGAAGGGCGCACAGCTTCTTTTCCTGGACCCGATAACGCTCGAAGTGCTGGATCATATTGGCGGCATGCCGAGCCTGCCACATGAACTGGCCATAGATAATGGTCGTGGGCTCGCATTTGTACCAGCCTACGGAAATGGTTTTCACGGCAACAATCCTGTCCCAAACCATTTCGTTTCAGTTATAGATCTGCATGCAAGAACCAGATTTTCAGACATTGATCTGACACCTCTTGAATCTCCGCATACGTTGCGTTTCGGTCCAGATGGTTTGCTGTATGTCTGCTGTGAGGCAAGCGCTGCCGTGGCGGTGATAGATCCGGAGACGAAGAGAGTAATACGTGTTCTGCAGGCATTTTCCCGGAATGCACATAGGCTCGCTGTTCTTCCGCAGCGTAAGCTTATCGTCACGGAAAACGAAGAAGATGCGACACTGACGGTTCTGCGTATTGGCGATGATAGCTTCAGGCGTACGATTGTTCTTCCTGCGCCCTCTGCTGGTATTGATCATCTGCCGGATGAAAAATTTCTCGTGGTCAGCAATGCCTTGCATCCTTCGTTATTTCTAATGGATGTCGATGGGGGAGAGCTGCGTCAGGAAGTTGAACTGAAGCATCATCATAAAAGTGCACAGATCGTGCGGGTTAGCCCCGATGGAAAATGGCTTCTTGTGATTGGAGATTTTGAACCGATTGTAACATTGATCAGCCTTCCTCAATGGGACCAGTACCCCGTTCCCGTTGGTCGGAAACCGATGGATGCGGCCTTTAGACCCGATGGCACAACAGTGCTTGTGGCGAATGAAGATGATGGCACATTGACTGAAATCCAACTTTCCAATCGCAAGGTGCTGCGAACAGTGAAAGCTGGCTTCGGGTGCGAGACACTTGGTTTTTTTTGAAACACCGTGACGTATTCTGGCGTGGGTCACGGTGTTTCAGGTCGGGGTTCTGACGCTTAGAAATTGATGAGCGTTGTCACTTTAAAACTGCGGCCGGGCTGCGTGTAATAGGACTTGGGAACGCTAATGCTGTCAGGTACATCCAATGCATTATAGTAACGTTTGTTGAACATATTATACATGCCGGCCTGCACGCGCAGGTTCGGGAAGAATTTTGGCGAGTACCAGCCTGTTAAATCGAAGAGTGCATAGCCCGGTGTCTTGTTCACATTAGACGCCATGTTCTGCACCTTGTTGCGTGCAGCCGCGAATGTCGTGGAGAAATTGGCGCCCCAGTGTTCCCGATTGTAGGCTACGCCCACAATTCCGCGGAATGGTGCAACCGAGTTCAGGTGAACATGTTCATCGGTATCCTGGCCATCAGAATAGGCAAGGGACGTCCATACCTGCCAGTAATTGGCGAAAGTCCAGTTAGCGCGTGCTTCTACGCCGTAGATACGGACATGCTGGCGGTTGACGTATTCGAAAACACCAAATGGGTAGTATCCGCCGATGCCGGCGGCTGCCGCTGTTGTCGTGATCGTATCGATGAAATTGTGGTAGTAATTATCGAAGAATGAAATTGTTGCGCCGCGTTTGGAATCTCCATATCGCGCCCCGACTTCCCAGCCACGACTGGTCTCGGGTTTGAGGTTCTGGTTCCCGATCGAGACATAGCTGCCTGTACCACCATAGGTCAGGTACATTTCTGTTGCGGAGGGCGCACGGAAAGCCTGTGAGTATTGTCCGTAAAGCGTAAGGTTTTTCAGCACCCGGGCTTCGACCAGAACTTTCGGAGAATAATGCGAGCCGCTGGCCCCGTCCGGTGTACCTTCATATGCGGCATTTCTAGCATAGCTTGCAGTGTATTGTGGGCTGCGTCTGTAATGATCGAAGCGGAATCCCGGCGTAACGTGGAGCCATTCCATTTTCCCGAAACCAATTCGGTCCTGCACTATCGCTCCAAGATCTGTGCCATGAACATCAGGCATATCGGACTGGTTTACATGCAAGAAACTGCACGAATAGATCCGTGGGCTGCAATTATCGAGACCCGCAGCATATTGGCTGGTGTCTGTAATATAGGCTTCTCCGCCAAGGGTAATGACGTGATGGAATGGGCCAGTGAAAATATTTGACGTGATGGAGCCGGTTGTTCCGTATGACTGAACAGCTAGATTGCTGTTCCTGTCATACTCCCCAATGGGAGCTGTCAGTCGAGTGGCGGCTGTGTCTGTGATTGAATTAACCTTTTGCCAGTAAGCAATGAGATGCGCTTCGCTGATAAAGGCTGTGGGCTTCTCAGACTTATAATCGTAGCTACCGGAAACGCGCGTGCGCTTGCTTTCTTCCAGTGTGTGATAGCGGCTGTAAGTTGAGCTGATACTGCTCAGAGTATTTTCGTTGTAATTCCGATCAAACACTTCACCCGTTAAGCCGAAGCGATGACCGCCTTCCACGTATTGATGAATTTTACCCAGGAAGTTTCCTTGTGTGTAGGAGGCTGGATCTTTGTCTGATCGTGTGGACCCAACGCCGCCTGTGCCCCCCATATTTCCGGTTTGGCTGCCGGTCTGATAGCCGCCCTGAACCAGGATCATTGTGTTATGATAACGTCCGGCAAGAGCCTGGTTGAGGTATCCACTTTCGCTGGAGCCATCATATGTCAGCTTGGTCAGGCCGCCATAAGCCTTGTTGCCTGTCAGAAGGTCTTCCGGGTCCAGCGTTTTGAGTGAAACAACACCGCCGAGTGCACCTGTTCCGAAAAAGCCGGAGTTCGCGTTTTTGACAATGTCGATCGAGCCAAGAGAATTGAAATCGTAGGATGAAACACCGCCGCTGACACCACGTGCGCCGTCATTCGCCCAGATCGTTCGAATGCCGTCTATGGTGGTGAGAATGCGGTTCTGATCCAGCCCACGCATATTAATGCTGAGATTGTTATTGTTGTAATTTACTCCCGCGTCCACGCGACGAGCATAGTCTGAAATGCTGTCAATCATGCGGGACTGAAGTGTTTTAAGCGTTGTTGTCAGAGTCATGACACGCGGTTTCCCGACGGCACTATAGTCCGCATCCGGGTCAACTTTCATTGACCCAATGATGTCTGCAACGGCCTGCCCTCGAACATGGAGGGGCTTGAGCTGAACTGTAGGCGCCGCTTCGGCGTGCGGTGGAATGCTGTCTGTTTTTGCATCTCCGACATTCTCCAAGCCGGTGCCGGACTGTGCCTGAGCAGACGGTAACGATGCAAAAATACAGACCAGCGCGGAGGTCGCCAGCATGGGCTGTCGCAGAAAACGTGTTGGACGAACGCTATGTCTGCTCATGGAAGCCATCACCCTTAAATGAGAACCGGTCGCATCTAATGGCGAGGGATTTTTATAGCGTCAATCTAAATGATAGTGATTCTCATTTTCATTGAAGGTGCCGGATGAATATGCCACACAGAGCCGCGTCGACTCTTTTCTTCGAGAAGGCGAGCCAACGATTCAGGTATTCATTCCGGCTGAGATCAAAAGGAGAAATGGCGGATATGAGCGCGTTTTTCACCGACAATACGCTGTCCCTGGCGCTCCGGGAAAAGACAAAATCCATTCATGACCGGACCGATCATAAGATCATGTCCATGGGAATTTTTTCCAGTCTGGATGGATATCGGATCTTTCTTTTGTCTCAGTATGTTTTCCTGCGAGATATGACAAATATTTACGAAAACGAAATATTGCGAAATCTTCTCCCTGATCTTAAGGCGCGTAACCGCTTTCCCTGGGTGGAAGCTGACATGAGAGATCTTGGTCTTACTGCCCCGATGGCGCATCGTGGGAATGTGATTCCGCTCAATCCTTCGGTTGCCGTAGGTTGGTTATATGTCGCGGAAGGATCGAAGCTTGGGGCGAATATTCTGTCCAAGATGGCGATGGCTCTGGGCCTGACAGAAAGTTTTGGAGCTCGTCATTTGGCGCCAGCCCCGGAAGGGCGGGGCTTATCGTGGAAAATGTTCAAAGCGGCAATCGATAACGCAGAACTGGACCGGGCTATGTGTGTTGCTGCGGCTGAAGAAGCCTTTGCGCGCTTCTCCAGTTGTATTGATCAGATGGTCGCTTTGAGTTCTGGGCGTGATTTTTCGTTCAGCCGGAATGAAAGAGCTAGCCTTTAAATGAGAATGACTTTCGATTGCATGGTTCCAGGCGACAGATGTTTCTTGATGCGAGAAGGGCAGGGGCGATGAATGGATTTGGTTTGGAACGCCGCAATTTTCTAAGTCTGATCTGCGCCAGCGCTTTAATGCCATCCTGTCTGCATGCTGCAACCCGTATGGTTACGGACAGTCGCGGTCGTCAGGTTGTTCTGGGAGCCGCTTCCAGAATTGCCTGTATTGGAGGAACAATCACCGAGACGCTTTATCGTCTTGGGGCCGCCGATCAAATTATCGCCGTTGATACGACTTCGACCTGGCCGGAAACTGCACTGAAAGATAAAAAATCTCTGGGCTATATGCGAGCCATCTCCTCGGAAGGGGTTTTATCCGTAAAGCCGGATCTCATTCTTGCGATGGACGCAGCAGGCCCGGCCGATGCCATGTCTCAGTTGGTGGCGTCAGGTATTCCGATTGTGTTTGTCGATTCAACGCCTTCGCCTGACGCTATTATCGGCCGGACGCAGTTTCTGGCAAAAGTTGTGAACCGTGAGCAGGCGGGCACGCAGCTTGCTCAGGATATTCAGCAGAAGTTTTCTGCTCTTAAAGACTGGCGCGACACACATGCTGCGTCACCGCGCGTCCTGTTTATTATGCGCATGACGAATAACCGTCCGCTCGCGGCGGGGCGTGGCACCGCTGCCGATGCCGTTATCCGGCTTGCAGGAGGCGTCAATGTCGGAGCGGATCTGCAGGGCTACAAGCTCCTGAACACAGAATCCCTTGTAGCCCTGAAGCCCGATATCATTCTCACAATGAACCAGGGGGGCGAGGATATCCGCAAAGCTTTCTTGAGCGACCCCGGATTCAGTTTGACGCCAGCGGGGCAAAAAAAAGCCATTGTAGAAATGGAAGGGGAGCGCCTTCTAGGATTTGGTCCGAGAACGCCCGAAGCTGCGCTGGATCTGGCACGACTGATGGCAAAAGCGGAGCATCCTGCGTGAGGGCAATGCGCGTGCATGCGGGCTGGATCTTACTATCGCTTCTGCCGCTGCTAATTCTTGTCATGCTGGTCGCAGTCGAGGTTGGTGCAAGCGGGGCAGGCATTGGTACGCTCCTGCATGCACCGGACGTTGCGACCAGAAATCTAGCCTGGATGGTGATCGCGCATATTCGTGCACCACGTGTCGTGCTCGCCGCCATGGCTGGTGCAGCTTTGGGGGCCGCGGGTGCAACGATGCAGGGGCTTTTTCGGAATCCATTGGCTGATCCGGGGTTGATTGGCGTGTCTTCCGGGGCGGCTCTGGCTGCTTCGTGCGTCATTGTACTGGGCGTTGATATGGCTCAGTCAGGGTTTCTAAACGGTTGGGCCGTGCCTTTGGCCGGAATGCTGGGCAGCTTTCTCGTCACACTCCTCCTTTACGTCTTTGCGACCCGCGCTGGCATCACCTCTGTCACGACTGTTCTGTTGGCTGGCGTCGCGTTCGGAGCTTTTTCTGGTGCATTGACGGGCATTCTCATTTTTCGCGCCAACGACACGGCGCTGCGAGATCTGACGTTCTGGACTCTTGGGAGTTTCTCGGGGGCAAATTGGGAACGTATTGGCCTGCTCTCGCCATTTCTTGTCCTTGCAGGCGTGATTGCGACACGTCTTGCTGTTCCTCTGAACGCCATGCTTCTGGGTGAAGCAGATGCTGCTTTGATGGGGTATCCTGTCGAGCGGACAAAACGGCTGGCAATGCTGGGGGTGGCTGCATCCGTCGGGCCGGTAGTCGCGTTTGTGGGCGCCATTGGTTTTGTTGGCGTTGTAGTTCCTCACCTTGTGAGGTTGGTCACCGGTCCAGACCACCGTCTGGTTCTGCCTGGCAGCGCTCTTCTTGGGGCTATTCTTCTCACTGCGGCTGATACGATTGCCAGACTGGTTGCGGCCCCTGCGGAACTGCCTGTTGGCATAATTACCGCAGCACTCGGAACCCCGGTCTTTGTCTGGCTTTTGAGCCGCATTCATGGAGCGGACATTCCATCATGACACTGGAAATTCAGAACGTCTCAGCCAGAGCAGGTGGTCGTGAGATTGTTCACAACCTTGATCTGGCGCTCGCGGCAGGAGAAATTGTTGCTGTTGTGGGACCTAACGGCGCGGGCAAAAGTACGCTCCTGAAGCTCGCATGCGGCTTGATGTCGCTACATGGCGGTGAGATCCGCTTTGATGGCTCAAAAATTGGATCGCTTTCCGCAGGCGAACTTTCTCGCCGCCGGGCGCTCTTGCCCCAGGAGTGTCCGATGCGCGCGCGCTTCACGGCGCTGGAGCTGGTTCTTATGGGGACAGCTATTTCGGGGCAGGGCCGCCCGATGGCTGCGCGTGTTGCGATTGCACAGGACACGCTGGATCGCGTCGGGCTGTCATCGTTCATGGAACGCGACATTATGACGCTATCCGGGGGGGAAAGGCAGCGCGTTCATCTTGCGCGGGTGCTGGCGCAGCTTGAGGCCGCAGCGCGGGACGGCGTGCCCGGCTGTCTGTTGTTGGATGAACCTTTGTCCGCACAGGATATGGCACGGCAGCGCCTCATTCTTCAGATTGCAAAGATGCATGCCGCGCATGGCGGAAGCGTGTTGCTGGTTCTGCATGATCTGAACTGGGCTGCGGCCTGTGCCGATCGTATCGTCGTTATGCATCAGGGGCGGATACAATCACACGGTCTCCCCCGTGACATCCTGACTTCTGAACTTCTCCACGACGTTTTTGGGATTCCTGATGGCTGCATTCATCAACATTGCAGCACGGGGCGTCCGTTCATTGTTCCGCATGATCTCGTCATGCCGGAAGATATCAACAAGAGAGAGACATCATGTATATTGCAATGAACCGTTTCAAGGTACGGCCTGATAGCGAAGATGCTTTTCGGCAGCGCTGGCTGGAGCGGGAGGTCCTGCTGAAGACCGTTCCAGGATTTGTCAGTTTTCAATTCCTGCAGGGGCCAGCCAAAGAAGATCATGTTCTTTATGCGTCTCATACGGTCTGGGAATCTTATGAGGCCTTTGTTGGCTGGACACAGTCTGAGCAGTTCCGCGCTGCTCATGCGGGCGCCGGGCAAGGCAAAGTGCTGACCGTAGGGCCGCCAGTCTTTGAAGGCTTCAAGGTTCTTCAGAATATCGAAATCTGAAATGTCTTTGATGGTGGGGTGATTAAAAAGCGTCACGGGGTCTGTCGCTGACAAAGTTCGTGATTGCGCGTTTTTGTTCGTGTTGTCACACTGCTCTGTAAATCACTTCAGGTCAGTGTACATGAGCAACCCCACCATCAGGATCAACCCTCGTCAGGAACAGATCATCCGACTGGTTCGCAGTCAGGGCTATGTGTCGAACGAAGACATGGCACAGCAGTTCGATGTGGCGGTGCAAACCATTCGGCGGGACATTGGGTTTCTGGCAGAGCAGGGGCTACTGACTCGACATCACGGCGGAGCGACACCGAACTCCACCATTGAAAATATCGCCTACAATGAACGGCAGATACTGAACCTGAAGGCCAAGGATGCGATTGGCCGTTGCGCGGCGTCTCTCATTCCTGACCGCTCGTCCCTGTTTATTAATATTGGTACGACAACCGAGGCTTTCGCTCGTTCTCTCGGCGGCCATCGGGACCTGCGGGTCGTGACTAACAACCTCCATGTTGCGTCTCTTATTTCCGGAAGACCTGATTTTAGAACCGTGATCGCAGCGGGAGAGCTCCGTCCCAAGGACGGGGCAATTCTGGGCGCTGCTGCGATTGAGACCCTGGATTCTTTTCGGACAGAGTTCGGCGTGATCGGCATCAGTGGTATCGCAGATGACGGGACATTGCTGGATTTCGACCTGAATGAAATTCAGTGTGCCCGTACGATTATCCGAAATTCTCGCCGTGTTCTGCTGCTGGCAGATCATACAAAATTCAGTCGGCAGCCCATGGGGCGCGTGGGTGGACTGGCAGATATTGACGATCTGATTACCGATCGCCCCGTCTCGGACGCATTTCAGGCGCTTCTGGACGCGGCAAATGTGACGCTACATATCGCTCAAACATCACAGTAGTGCGCGAAAAAAAGAACACTAATCTGTTATAAACCGAAGATCCCTCTTTACTTTATCGTTCAATATGCGCGAAAACGAACATCAGATGCTCGTTTTGGAGCGTGGTGGCAGGAGATTGTTATGTCATCGATTCGTGAAGTTTCGCCTTCAAGCCCGCACAGCGCGCCTTATGACGTGCTTGTGGTCGGTGGGGGCATCAACGGCTGCGGCATTGCCCGTGATGCCGCAGGCCGTGGTGCGAAGGTTATCCTTGTCGAGCAGGATGACCTTGCAAGCCATACGTCTTCTGCCAGCACCAAGCTGATCCACGGTGGTCTGCGATATCTGGAATATTACGAATTCCGGCTGGTGCGTGAGGCCCTGATTGAGCGTGAGCGTCTGTTAAAGATTGCGCCGCACATCATCTGGCCGATGCGTTTCGTTCTGCCACACTCCAAGATGCTGCGTCCTGCCTGGCTGCTACGGACCGGCCTGTTCCTGTACGATCACCTGTGCACGACCATGACGTTGCCGAAAACGCGCGCGGTGAACCTCCGCACGGACGTGACGGGGCGCCCTCTCAAGAGCGAATACGTGCGTGGGTTCGAATATTCCGATGGCTGGGTGCAGGACAGCCGTCTGGTTGTGCTCAATGCCATGGATGCCACCCGTCTGGGGGCCTCCATCAACACGCGCACCAAACTTGTGAAAGCTGAACGTGGGCCACAGCTCTGGACCGCAACGCTTCTTGACCGCGACAGTGGTGAAGAACGGACAGTTCAGGCCAAGACCATTGTGAATGCAGCTGGACCATGGGTCGCAGAGCTTCTTCAGGATCGTGTTGGCGTGCAGAGCCGTAACAAGGTGCGTCTCGTCAAGGGAAGCCACATTGTGGTGCCACGCCTGTTCGAGAGCAAGCAGGCTTATATCCTGCAAAATCCGGACAAGCGGATTGTGTTCGCGATCCCCTACGAGCAGGATTTCACGCTCATTGGCACGACGGACGTTCCCTGGGAACAGGACCCTGGCAAGGTTGAAATCTCAGGAGATGAAATCAAGTATCTTTGCGAGAGCGTCAGCCGCTATTTCCAGAAGTCAGTCAGTCCGGATGATGTGGTCTGGACGTATGCCGGTGTTCGTCCGCTTTATGACGACAACTCTGGCAATGCCTCCGCTGTAACGCGCGACTACGTGCTGGATGTTGATGCGTCTGGTGCGCCGATCCTGTCTGTTTTTGGCGGCAAGATCACGACGTTCCGCAAGCTGGCCGAGCATGCACTTGAAAAGCTGGTTCCACATCTTCCTGTGCTGGGCGGTCCATCCTGGACTGCTGAGACGCCATTGCCTGGCGGTGATTTTGCACCGGCTGATTTTGACCGTCAGGTGGCGAAGCTGCAGGCGTATGCGCCTCATCTGGCCCCTTACACAGCATGGCGGCTCATGCGGAATTACGGTTTGCGGGCGTTTGATATCGCTACGCAGGCAGAAGCCGATATGGGGCAGTGGTTCGGCAAGACACTGAGTGCGCGCGAAGTCGATTATCTGATCGACAACGAATGGGCACGGTCTGCGCAGGACGTGCTGTGGCGCCGCTCGAAGCTGGGTCTGTTCATGACCGATGCCGAGAAAGCCGCACTCCAGACCTATATCGAGGAGCGTGCCGGAACAGAACGTTCGGCTGGCTCCGAGACCTCCGGAACATGGCGGCAGGACGTCGCCTGATCTTTCCTTCAATTCTCATGTCGGACATCCGGTCATGTCAGAGAATAAACGCTACCTTGGTGAACTCCTTGCTGAGTTCTTTGCTGTCGCCATCATTATTCTCTTCGGAGATGGCGTCGCTGCCATGTATTCGCTTTACGATCCCAGCCCGTACAAGACGGCCTACTGGGGCGTCTGTATCGTCTGGGGGCTGTCCGTTACAGTTGCGATTTACGCGACCGGGGCAGTCAGCGGCACGCACGCCAACCCGGCTGTGACGCTCTCACTTGCGCTCTTCCGTGGGTTCTCATGGAAGAAGGTCGTACCCTACATTGGTGCTCAGGTTCTGGGTGGTCTGGCGGGCGCGGCACTTGTGTACTCGCTCTATGTGCCGGTCATTGACCACTACAATGCGGCTCATGGCCTGACGCGTGCACTGGATGGCGGCTCTGCTGGGGTGTTTTTCACGCATCCGGGCGATTTCATCAGTGTCGCTCATGCGTTCTGGGATGAGGCTGTTCTGACCGGTATTCTGGTGTTCGGTATTTTCGCCGTGACCTGCCAATACAATACACAGGCTCCGCAGGCGAATTCCGGTGCGCTGATCATTGGTCTTCTGGTTGCAATCATCGGTGCGTCTGCCGGGTATCTGGAAGCCTGGGCCATCAATCCGGCTCGTGACTTTGGTCCACGCCTGTTCTGCTTCTTTGCAGGGTGGGGGCAGGCTGCCATTCCGGCTCCGTCTAACTACTGGTGGGTGCCAATTGCAGCGCCAATGGTCGGTGGTCCGATTGGTGCCGCGATCTACCAGTATGGTCTTCGCCCCTTCATGCCTCGGATTTCTGTGGTAGCATCTGCGCCATCATCTGAAGCGCTAAACCTGGCCGAGCCTGTGCTCGTCGTTTCGAACCCTTCCGTACCTGCCTCGACAGGTCCCGTCATCGACAAGGTCTCTTGATCTGTCCGTTTCCGGAGTAAGTAGCATGGCAAAGAAAGACTACATTCTCGCGATCGATCAGGGCACGACATCGACCCGCAGTATTGTTTTCGACAGCAATGCCCGCGCCGTGTCCATCTCACGTAGCGAATTCCCCCAGCACTATCCTGAGCTGGGTTGGGTCGAGCATGACGTGGAAGATATTTGGGAAGACGTTCTCGAGACGGCGCGTGAAGCGATTTCCACAGCTGGTGGTGTTGGGCGGATTGCTGCGATTGGCATTACCAATCAGCGCGAAACAGTCGTGGTCTGGGATCGCAAGACCGGCAAGCCCATTCATAATGCGCTTGTCTGGCAGGATCGCCGGACGGCTCAGGAATGCAATCGCCTGCGTGAGCAGGGCGCCGAAGAAATTGTTCGTGATAAGACGGGCCTTCTGCTGGACCCGTACTTCTCAGCAAGCAAGATTGCCTGGCTTCTTGATAACGTTGCAGGTGCCCGCAAGCGTGCTGAAGCAGGGGAACTGGCCGCGGGCACGATCGACAGCTTCCTTCTGTGGCGTCTGACGGGTGGCAAACGCCATGCAACCGACATCACGAATGCCTGCCGTACTTCACTGTTCAACATTCACACCCTTCAGTGGGATGATGAACTGCTGAACCTGTTCAATGTGCCTCGTGCGCTTCTGCCTGAAGTCCAGGACAATAGCGGCCTGTTTGGCAAAACAGAGCCTGACCTGTTCGGTGAGTCCATCGTGATCGGTGGTATGGCGGGTGACCAGCATGCTGCTCTGATCGGGCAGGCCTGTTTTGAAGAAGGCATGGCGAAAGCGACCTATGGTACGGGCTGCTTCATGCTCCTGAACACAGGCGAAAAGCCAATTCAGTCCAATAACCGTCTGCTGACAACCATTGGTTACCGGATTGGTAACAAGACGACCTATGCTCTCGAAGGATCCATCTTCGTGGCAGGCGCCGGCATCAAGTGGCTGCGTGATGGTCTGCAACTGATCACGCATGCGTCACAGACCGATGATATGGCAACCCGTATTCCGGACAGCCATGGCGTTTACATGGTGCCAGCTTTTGTCGGACTTGGCGCGCCACATTGGGATCCTGAAGCCCGTGGCATGATCTGTGGTCTCACGCTGGGCTCGACGCAGGCACACATTGCCCGCGCGATGCTGGAATCTGTTGCGTATCAGACCTATGACCTCGTTCACGCCATGCGTCAGGACGGTGCGATGCGGGCCAAGACGTTGCGTATTGACGGTGGCATGGCCGCTAACGACTGGTTTGCCCAGTTCCTCGCCAGCATGCTCAAGGCCGATGTGGAGCGCCCTGTAAACGTCGAGACGACGGCCGTTGGCGCTGCTTTCCTTGCCGGCTTGTATGTTGGTGTCTGGGGTAGCCTGGAAGAAGTTGCGGCAACCTGGGCTCAGGAGCGTCTGTTCTCTCCGCGTATGGATCCTGCACAGCGTCGCATCATGCTGGACGGCTGGCAGAATGCAGTTCAGCGCACCCTGACGCCGCATGCGGCAAGTGCTGCCCCGGTGCGCGCCAGTAAGCCAAAGGTTGATACAGTTCAGGCAGCCTGACCGCTCTTCAGGTCTGCTTGATATGGCCGGTCTATTCGTCGGGGGACGAAGGCCGGCCTTTTTTATGTTCTGGGTCGGACAGGAAAAATTGGAATTTCAGGCGGCGTCCGGTGATGATGGCTGATCGCGTTCCAGCCAGGCGAGTGTGCCAATTTGTGCTGCCGACGCGAGGGTCACAAGATAATTGAGGCAGAGAAAAGCTTGAGTAATGAGGCTGATTGTTTTCAGTTGGCTCAGCTGAAACTGGTCATGAATGAGCGTAAAAGCCAGTAACAGAGGCATGATGACAGCTCCTGCACTCATCACGACGAGGGCAGAGTTTCGGCATGTCAGGATGGTTTGCTGCTCTCGTTCATCCCTGTCCCAGGCACTCAGTCTGTATAAAGGATGCTGCAGTTTTATCCGGGCGCAAATATTCAAAAGAAACGTTCCGCTAATAAAAAATACTGACATCATCCAGCCGGGGCTCAGCAGGAATATTGCACTTGGGAAAAGTATGGTCGCGCAGACTGCAATCGTGACAGGTTTCCAGAGGGGAATTGTGCTTGTCGGTGACACGGGTGTTCCGTCTGGAAACAGTCCCCCAAGCCAGAAAACAGGACGGCCAATGATATTGGCTACATTGTCCATGACGCTGAAAAATTTGTCAGTGGGGCGAGGAGAGAATGTCACTGTTTTCCAGCCTCCATGCGCGCGCGCATCTGTTCGACAAGTGAATCAAATGGCGTCAGAGAGAAAACCATTTCGACCTCTGCTTTCAGAACCGCACAGATCTTCATCGCGAGTTCCAGACTGGGTTTGTAATCGCCGCGTTCCAGATAGCCGATCGTCTGGGGGTTAACCTTTACGGCTTCAGCGAGGTCTTTACGCGAAAGACCTCGTTCAGCCCGGAAGAGAGCAATACGGTTATGCATCAATGTTGTGTATACACAACGGATGAATGCTTTTCTACAATTTTAGACGCACTCAGGCATCAATATTCAAGGTAGCAGCGGTGTTCGTACGTAATTCGCGGCAAAGGGTAGCGTTCTGTTTCAGATCCACCCCATAAGCTGGGAAAATCTCTTTAAGACGTGGCAGCCACTCATTTGGAGAAATCTTCTGAGAAAAGCACTTTTCCACGACTTGCAGAGCTACTGAGGCTGCGATGGATGCCCCCGGCGATGCACCGAGAATTGCAACAAGCGACTGATCGGAACTGCGGACCAGCTCTGTGCCGAAGCGCAGGACACCATGAAGGCCTTTGTCCGGCTTGATGATCTGAACACGCTGCCCGGCCACAATTTTCGTCCACTGGCTTTCATTAGCCTGAGGGTAGAAGTTCAGAAGGGACTGGAAGCGCTTGTGGTTGCTCTGTGTTACTTCGCGCACCAGATAGTTCAGGAGCGAAAGATTGTCTTTGCCTGCGGTCATGGCGGGAATGATGTTGCTGTTGTTCAAGGAGTGGAAATAGTCCCGCCAGGAGCCGCTCTTGAGAAACTTGGTGGAAAAACCCGCATACGGACCAAAAAGAAGGCAGGATTTCCCGTCGATCACCCGCGTATCCAGATGTGGGACAGACATCGGGGGAGATCCGACGGGCGCTTTTCCATAAACTTTCGCATGATGGCGCTGCGTGATGGCAGGGTTGGTGCATTGCAGCCACAAGCCGCTCACTGGGAAGCCTGCGTACCGGCGTGCTTCAGGAATACCGGATTTCTGAAGGAGGGGCAGTGCTGCACCACCTGCGCCGATAAAGACAAACCGCGTCAGCACAGACCTGTGCGCCCCCGTTTGCATATTGACGGCAGTGACACGCCAACGACCATCGGTTGTTTTGGTCAGGTCCGTCACGCGATGACGGTAAAAGCTGTGGAAGCCGGTGGTGTTTTGCATGCCAGAGAGAAGGCTTCTGGTCAGGGCCCCGAAATCGACATCCGTTCCGCTTTTAATGCGGGTTGCTGCTACAGGAATGGACAGATCCCGACCTTCCATCGCAAGAGGTGCCCAACTCGCAATCACTGCAGGATCTTCGCTGTATTCCATCCCGTCAAAGCAGTGGTGGCCAGCCATGGCGTTGTAGCGCGCTTTAAGAAAAGCAACGTCGGCCTCGCCCCAGACAAGGCTGACGTGAGGGCAGGCGTGAATGAACGTGCTCGGATCTGCAATGCGGCCCGTCCGCACCCAATGCGCCCAGAGCTGGCGGGAAATATCGAACTCGGTGTTGACCGCCAGAGCCTTGGAAATATCCACGCTGCCATCTGCACGCTGCGGCGTGTAATTCAGTTCACAGTTTCCTGCGTGCCCGGTCCCGGCATTGTTCCAGGCCTTTGAACTTTCCTGCCCACACTGCTCCAGTGTTTCAAACAGCGTAATGGAGAGTTCGGGGGACAGTTCTTTGAGGAGGGCGGCGAAAGTTGCGCTCATGATGCCGCCTCCAATCAGAACGACATCCGGGAACGCGGCAGAAGCTGAAGACATTGCAGGCAGGGTCCGTAAAAGCAGAATATCAGAAGGGTGGTGTTATCCCCGATAAACGGGCCCGTTGGGAAGCAGCTTTCCCGGATTGAGAATATGGTGAGGGTCCATCGTATTCTTCAGCGCACGCATGACGCCGAGTGAGCCTTCACCGTGCTCCTGAGCCAAAAACTCCAGTTTCCCCAGTCCAACACCGTGCTCGCCACTACAGGAACCCCCGAGAGCCAGCGCCCGACCGACAATTTTCCGGTCCAGATCCAGGGCTTGAGCATAGCCGTCCGGGGAATGTTCGGTGATGATGAGCGTATGGAAATTTCCGTCTCCGACGTGGCCGAGAAGCGGGGCCTTAAGACCGGATGCGGCAATGTCGCTTGAGACACCGGCAATCAGTTCCCCCAGTCGTGAGATTGGAACAATGCAGTCTGTTGAGATGACCCGGGCGGTTGGATCGATGGCCTTTGCGGCCCAGTAGGCATCATGGCGCGCTTTCCATAGACGTGCCCGGTCTTCCGCGCTTTCGGCCCAGGCAAAACCAAGCCCATTGTTTGCGAGAGCAATTTCCTGGGTCGCTGTAACCTGTTCCTGTACGGCAGCAGGCGCGCCCGCAAATTCAAAAAATAATGTTGTAAGAGGGCGATAGCCGGTCAATTTGGAGTATCGGATGGATGCATCCATCTGAACACTATCCATTAATTCCACACGGTTAATCGGAATGCCGCATTGGATGATTTCCATTGCAGTCTGAACAGCATCGTTCAAAGATTCAAATTGGCAAACTGCAGCGGAGAGGGTGTCAGGGCGGCCATGCAGCTTGAGCTGGATTTCCGTAATAATCCCGAGCGTGCCTTCAGAGCCGATGAAGAGGGACGTCAGATCATAACCGGTGGAAGATTTGCGGACGCGCCCTCCGGTTCGGATCACTTCGCCTGTTGCAAGCACGACAGTCAGACCCAGCACGTTTTCCTTCATCGTGCCGTAGCGCACGGCTGCCGTTCCGGAAGCGCGGGTCGCGCACATGCCGCCCAGCGTAGCTTCACCGCCCGGATCGACAGGGAAGAAAAGTCCGGTATCGCGGATTTGTGTGTTGAGAGCCTGTCGGGTGAGACCAGCCTGGACGCGGCAGTCCAGATCCTCCGGGTTTATCTCTACAATGCCGGTCATGCGGGAGAGATCGAGGCTGATGGCGTGTTCTGGCGGCGTGACATGCCCTTCAACAGAAGTGCCAGCACCAAACGCGACTAAAGGAACGCGGGAGGCATGACATTCCTTCAGAACGGTTGAAACATCGTCCGTGCTCTCAGCGAAGATGACGGCTCCAGGCAGGCGAGCTGCTTCCATGGCTTCGCCGTGACTGTGTTCTTCCAGCACGGAGGGGGCTGTGCTGATCCGGCTTCCCAGTGTTGCAGCGAGCCGGGAAAGAACAGTCTGAAGGCGTTCTTCAGCGGAAGGAGAAAGAACCGTCATGGAATATCCGAAATGGAAAGTCGTCAATTTTGTAAAATTATTATAAATCTGATGACTGAAAAGACAATCTATATGCGGTGTTGTCCCATGCTCCAGATAAGAAAAACGCCCCATGTTGGGGCGTCTTCGCGGAAGTGTAGGCTGAACTCAGGGTTAGTTGGTGCTGCGTCTGTCGAGAATGAGCAGAAGAAGATAGGGAAGAAAGAAATACAGGGCCATGACCACCATGAGTGGTTTGAGCAGCCAGCCCATATCTGCATGCAGGACAGAGCGGCTGAACATGTTGGCCAGTCCTAAAAGACAGGCCACGCAGAAGAGGCCAAAAAAGTTGGCGAAGAAGCCACGTTCACCGTTGATGAGTCGAAGCTGGGCAAGAAGCCCGCCGATTTGCTGTGATGCCATGACCGTGGTTCTCCGTTGAGTCAGACAGTGAAGTATTTGGCGCGCGGATTCAGCACCACGAGAGCAGACGTTGACTGCTCAGGATGAAGCTGGAACCCGTCAGACAGGGAAATCCCGACGCGCTCGGCATCCAGAAGGCGCAGGATTGGCTCCTGATCCTCAAGGCGAGGGCAGGCAGGATAGCCGAAGGAATAACGTGACCCACGATAGGACTGGGAGAGCATTTTCTCCATGTCACGATCATCTTCCGCCGCAAAACCAAGCTCTGCACGGATCCGTTTGTGGGTGTATTCAGCCATGGCTTCCGCCATCTCGACTGAAAGGCCATGCAGATAGAGGTAATCCTGATAGCGATTGGCCTCGAACCATTCCCGGGCAAGGTCTGATGCTTTCTGCCCAACGGTGACAACCTGAAGCCCAACAACGTCGCGGTGCTCATCATTGATGTCACGCACGAAGTCCGCGATGCACTCGCCGTCGTCCTTCGGCTGGCGGGGCAGGGTGAAGCGCGCGGCTTCAGTCTTGCCGTCTTCTTCAAACAGGATCAGGTCGTTTCCGTCACCGGCGGCTTTCCAGTATCCATAGATGGCCTGCGGGCGCAGGATTTCCTGCTCCGCACTGAGCGCCAGCATGCGCTTCAGGACGGGGCGAAGTTCCATCTTCGCATACTCCATGAACTCCTCAAGGGAGCGTCCCTGTTTCCGGAAGCCCCACTGGAACTGATAGAGTGAGCGCTCATTCAGGAACGGCAGCACGGCGTTCGGCGCAGCTTCCACAACCCGGGCGCCCCAGAAAGGTGGCGTGAGAGGAGGCAGTTCGCCTGAGATCCGATTGCGACGCTCCCGGGCGGCGGCGGGATCAACTGTGCCGAAGCCACGCGTTTCAGCACTTTCCGGAGCACGCGCATTCTTGCGGCTTGCTTTGCCCGCACGGCGGCTCTGAATTGCTCCCAGATAGCCGTCAAACTCTTTTTGCGCGATCTTGTCCATCAGGGACAATCCATCAAACGCATCTCTGGCGTATGCGACGCGGCCTGGCTCGCCATCTCCGTAAGATAGGGCGCATTCTTCTTCGACGTAGTTTCGAGTCAGAGCCGCGCCACCGAGAATCACGGGAACATCGAAGCCCTGCCGTTTCATCTCCGCGAGGTTCTCGCGCATGATAACGGTGGATTTAACGAGAAGCCCTGACATGCCGATAGCGTCAGCATTATGTTCCTTGGCCGCAGCCATCATGTCAGCCAAGGGCACTTTGATGCCGAGGTTGATCACCTGATAACCATTATTGGTCAGGATAATGTCCACAAGGTTCTTGCCAATGTCGTGGACGTCACCCTTCACTGTAGCAAGAACCATCGTGCCGCGATGCTGGCCTTCTTTGCGCTCCATGTGCGGCTCAAGCCAGGCTACGGCTGTTTTCATCGTTTCGGCAGATTGCAGCACGAACGGAAGCTGCATTTTGCCAGATCCGAAGAGTTCGCCCACGACTTTCATGCCGTCCAGCAGAACGGTGTTGATGATGTCGAGCGGGGCCATATCCTGCATGGCGGCGTCCAGGTCGTCCTCGATGTCTTTACGGTCCCCGTCTACAATCCGGTCCTTGAGGCGTTCCGCTGGTGTTTCAGCGCGGCGCTTCTTGACGGCATCCGCAGCTTTTCGGCCAGCAAAAAGCTCCAGAAGCTTCTGGAGCGGATCATAATCGGCAGTCCGACGGTCAAAGATCAGGTCTTCCGCGACTTTCACTTCTTCCGGTGCAATCAGATGTAGCGGACGGATTTTTGAAACATGTACGATCGCGCCGGTCATGCCTGCTTTGACGGCATGGTCCAGAAATACTGAATTCAGAACTGCACGTGCCGCAGGGTTCAGACCAAAGGAAATGTTCGAAAGACCCAGCACGATCTGGATATCAGGGAACTTATCCCGGATCATCCGAATACCCTCAAGTGTCCAGACGCCGAGCTTACGGTCGTCTTCCATGCCGGTTGCGATGGTGAAGGTCAGAGGATCGATCATCAGGTCGGACTGGGGCAGCCCGTACTGATTGCAGGCGAAATCGACCAGACGTTCTGCAATGCGCAGCTTGTCTTCTGGCGTCTTGGCCATGCCCACTTCGTCAATGGTCAGGGCAATCATCGCGGCGCCGAACTTCTTTGCCAGCTTCATGCGGGCATGCGCCTGCTCTTCACCATCCTCAAAGTTGATTGAGTTGATGATCGGCTTGCCACCATGCCGCTTCAGAGCGGCCTCAATGACTGGCGTTTCGGTTGAATCGATGACCAGAGGCGCATTAACGGATGACGTGAAGCGCGTGACGACTTCGTTCATCTCCGCGACTTCGTCTCGGCCAACGAAGGCGGTGCAGACGTCCAGAGCGTTGGAGCCCTCGGCAGCCTGTTCCCGGCCAACAGCGACGCAGCCATCCCAGTCGCCCGCTTCCTGAAGTTCACGCCATTTCTTGGAGCCGTTGGCGTTGCAGCGCTCGCCGATGGAGAAGTAACTGTTTTCCTGCCTCAGCGGCACCTGAGAGTAGAGGCTGGATACAGACGGCATCCAGATCGTGCTGCGCTTGACCGGAGCAGGACGGTATTTTTCGCCACCCACGCGGCGCAGCATGCCGTCCAGAGCCTGAATATGAGGAGTGGACGTTCCGCAGCATCCGCCAATCAGGTTAAGGCCGTCTTCACGGATGAAACGCTCCATCCACACAGCCATCTCGTCCGGGCTGAGCGGATAGACCGTTTTACCATCTACCAGTTCCGGGAGACCGGCATTGGGCTGCATGGAAATCAGGCCCGGCCAGTTTTCAGACAACCAGCGGACGTGCTCAGCCATTTCCTGCGGGCCGGTCGCACAGTTCAGGCCCAAAGACGGGACGTCCAGCGCGTTGACGGTTGTGGCTGCCGCAGCGATGTCGGGTCCAACAAGGAGGGTGCCGGTGGTTTCAACCGTCACCTGTACGAAAATGGGAGCGTCGGACCCGAGTTCGATCCGTGCGGCTTTGGCCGCGTTGACGGCAGCTTTGATCTGGAGCGTGTCCTGACACGTCTCAATCAGGAACCCATCGACACCGCCGTCAATCAGGCCACGGCACTGTTCAATCAGCCCGGCTTCAAGCGTGTCATAATCGATGTTGCCAAGTGTTGGCAGTTTTGTGCCGGGGCCGATGGAGCCCATGACGTAACGATGGCGGCCGTCGCAGAAGGTCTCCGCGGCCTCTCGGGCCAGCGTGGCAGCAACACGGTTAATTTCGCGGCTGCGGTCCTGAAGGTCGAACTCAGCAAGCGTGACGATCGAGCCACCAAACGTGTTGGTCTCGACCATATCCGCGCCAGCTTCGAAATAGCCGCGATGAATTTCACGAACCAGCTCAGGGCGGGAAAGATTCAGAATTTCCGTGCAGTTTTCCTGGCCCCAGTAGTCTTTTTCTACTTCCAGATCGAGCATCTGCACGCGCGATCCCATACCACCGTCACACAGCAGAACCTGGTCTGACAGGGCATCAAGCAGATGGGGACGTGAGGACATTGAGGCGCTCTTCAGGAATAAAATCAGGACAGGATATTATGCCAGGCAGTCGGGCCCAGCATGGAGGCCTGCCTGTATAACGGTTGAGGGAAGCTGCTGGCAAACCGGATCTGTCCTGTCCTTCTTTTGAGAGGCCTGTCATATGTGGTGCATCTCCCTGAATTGGGAATCCCTTCTCGCGGAACAGCAATGACAAATTCAGTTGGTCGTTTCCTTCCACTCTTTATAGCAGTCGCCATTCTGTCCTGGGCCAGTGCGTATCCGGTTGTGCGTATTGCCCTGCATGACTTCGCACCTATCCCGCTCGCGGCCGTACGATATGCCATCGCCGCCATTGCTGCGGGGGGCTGGTTGCTCTGGAAACGTCCAACTCGCCTGCAGAAAGCGGACATCCCGCAGGTTCTAGGATGCGGTGCGGTGGGCATCACGCTGTACAATATCTTTTTCAACTGCGGCGAAGTGACAGTCTCCGCAGGGGCTGCGAGCCTCCTTATCAGTGCGGCGCCTCTTATGGCCGGACTGATTGCCATGGCGTTTTTGGGAGAGCGCATGTCTCTTCTGGGATGGGCTGGGTCCATTCTGAGTTTTGCGGGTGTTGTCCTGATCGCCCAAGGGCAGTCTGGCGGATTGTCTTTCGGTTCAGGTGCGACATTCGTGTTTGGAGCCGCTGTTTGCGGAGCGCTCTACACGAATCTTCAGAAAGGGCTGATCCGCCGGTACGGTGCTCTCACAACGATCGCTTATATTTTGATCAGTGGTGCTCTGTTCCTGCTGCCATGGTTGCCCGAAGGCTTGGCCAGTTTTGCTCATGCATCATGGGCAGGCCGGGCGTCTGTTTTAGAACTGGGTATTTTCCCCGCTGCAATCGGATATGCTGCCTGGGCTTTTGTGATCGGGCATCTGGGAGCTACGCGGGGAGCTGCGCTGCTGTATCTGCTCCCGCCTGTCACGATGGTTCTGGCCTATATTCTGACCCACGAGATTCCGACGTTCCGGACACTCGTTGGCGGTGCCATTGTTATGGCTGGCGTTATTGTCACCAACACATGGGGGCGCCACCCTGTTGCGGCACCAAGCGGCCGGTTGAACAACTGATGTCTCAGCTCTTTCTCTCGGTCGTAACAGATCTTTCTAACTGGCCGTCATCGCGCAGGGCAGACGTCGTTCTTGTAGCAGATGTATCGGAAGAGGGCTGGTCAGACGTAGTTTCCTTGCCGGCACCCTCTCCATTTCGCAAGAGACACGGCGTTGGATGTTCCTGCTGCTCGCGAGAGGGGCTGTCGATGGTCTTGGCCCAAGTTTTTCAGGATCATGTGACGGGGGCAAGATCGACAATTCGCGGAGTGGTCGTTCTTGTCGGTGTTCAGGAGCAGCGGGACGTTCTGCAAATGCTTGAACAGGATGTTCTGGTGAGAGCCAGATATCGTCTTCAGGACTGATGACCTGCTCGCTCCCATGGAGGAACGGGCGCATATCGTGCTGCCAAAAAATCGATCATCACTCGGACTTTGAGCGGTACGTGCGTTGTGGGCACATACACTGCGTGAAGATCTGGTCCTTCCAGCAGGGGAGTATCGAGCGTGATAGGTTTGAGAAGGCCTGACTGAAGTTCATCGGCGACAATAAATGTTGGCTGATAAAGAATGCCCTGGCCCGCCAATGCTGCCGTGCGTAGGACGTCTCCATTATTGGAGCGCAGGCTGCTTTTGACCGGAATGGTCCGTTCTCCCCGGCGTCCGAAACTCCAGCGTGTGGTGCCCACGGGGTCGCTGAGAGTGTAGCCGAGGCAGGTGTGATGTTCGAGGTCACTGACTGTGGCTGGAGTGCCGTGTTTGGCCAGATAAGAGGGGGCGGCACAAAGCGTGAAATTGATATGCGCCAGACGCCGGGCTTTGAGGCTGCTGGGCAACAGATGACCGATCCTGAGAGTTAAATCCCATCCTTCAGCAATAGGGTCGACGCGGCGATCATCCACGCCCAGTTCGACTGTCACCAAAGGGTATTTCTGGCTGAATTCCGGTAGGAGAGGGGCGACATGGCGAATGGCGAAAGATACGGGCGTATTCATGCGCAGCAGCCCACGGGGCTCGGCTGCGCCTGCGGTGACTTCCTGCTCCATGTCTTCAAGGCTGCTCAGGAGTTTCTGGCACCGATCGAGATAGAGTTGCCCAGGTTCAGTCAGTGAGAGGCGGCGCGTGCTGCGATGGAAAAGTGCCACGCCCAGATGGGCTTCGAGCGCTGACACGTGTTTTGTCACCATCGTCTGGGATAGACCCAGAGACCGTGCGGCAGCAGCAAAGCTTCCTTGTCCCACCACCCGAACGAAGGCTTGCATACTGGTAATCCGGTCGAGCACTTCACACTCCTGGTGCCAGATGACTTTCCTGTAGTCAGGATTATCGTTGTCGCAGTTTGATGACAACCTTCGCGACAGATCGACTGACGACGGAGTTTCTCATGACGGATAATTCGAGGCAGACAGGGCCGATAGAACGCCAGCCTGCTATTTTTATCCCTCATGGGGGTGGTCCCTGCTTTTTCATGGACTGGCCGGATGTCTGGGATCGAATGGCGGAGCATCTGCGTGGGGTCGCTGCTACGTTGCCTCAGCGTCCTGCTGCTTTGGTTGTTATGTCGGGGCATTGGGAGACTGACCGGGTTACTGTGACAACAGGCACCCAGCCCCAACTGATCTATGATTATTACGGCTTTCCTGCCCACACTTATGAGCTCCAGTATCCGGCCCCAGGCTCTCCGAAGCTTGCTGAATACATCCAGAAGCTTCTTGCAAAGGCTGGAATTGCGAGTGGTGGAGATGCCTATCGTGGGTTTGACCACGGAGTGTTCATTCCGCTCATGCTGGCGTTCGAAAAGGCTGATATTCCCGTCGTTGAGATCTCCTTGCCGTTGAATGCGACGGCTGAGGACGTGATGGAAATCGGCAGAGCTTTGGCTCCGCTACGAGATGAAAACGTGCTGCTGGTGGGGGCGGGGATGACGTATCACAATCTGCGACGTTTCCTGCGTCCAGACGCAGAGGCGGACCAGCAGTCCCGGCATTTCGATGACTGGCTTTATCGGGCTGTAAGTGAAGAGCCTGGCCAGCGTTCGTCCCGGCTGGCGCGATGGGCAGAAGCTCCGTTTGCTCAAGACTGCCATCCGAAGGCCGAGCATCTGTTACCATTGATGTTTGTGGCGGGCGCGGCAGGAACGGACCCGGGTGTCCGAGATTATAGTGATACCGTCATGGGGAAGGCGTTGTCCGGCTTCCGCTTCGGTTGAACTTGCTTCTGTTTCAATTCAAAAAAGAAAGATCTTCCCATGAAGAAAATACTCTCTGGTGCTTTTGCAGCTCTTGCTTGCGCTGCGGTATCCACTACTGCCATTGCCGCTGCGCCGGCCGATGTGAAGAGTGGCTCTTATAAGGTTGAAGCTGGCCATACCCAGGTCAATTTTTCAGTCCTGCACTTTGGTTTTTCCTACTATTCGGGACAGTTCTCCAACGTGAGTGGCAGCCTGAAGCTGGATGCCAGCCATCCGGAGAAATCGAAGCTTTCAGTGACAGTTCCGGTTTCCAGCGTGGCGACATCCAGCTCGGTGTTGACGGATGAGCTGAAAAACAATGAGTGGTTTGATGCTGCGAAATATCCGGATGCGACTTTCGTCTCGACGGAAGTTTCCCCGGTAGGTGCTGAAGATGCGGTTGTCAGTGGTAATCTGACACTTCATGGCACGACGAAGCCCGTTGTTCTGCATGTGCACTTCGTTGGCGCTGGTGTGAACCCGATGGACAAGGCCTATACGGTTGGCTTCCAGGCTACTGGAACAATCCATCGCAGTGACTTCGGCGTCAAAAAGTATGTTCCCTATGTTGGCGATGACGTTAGCCTGACCATTGCTGGAGCTTTTGAAAAGCAGCCCTGAGTTTTTTCTCACATAAAGAAGGCGGGATATTTCCCGCCTTTTCTCGGATGAGGAATAAGATCATTCTATTCCCTGCGTCTTCGCGCAATGGAGAAGTGATTATGAAGCTTTACTATAAGCCTGGTGCGTGTTCGCTTGCCGCGCATATTATTCTGAATGAAATCGGTCAGCCGTATACGCTTGAAAAAGTAGATACGACCACGAAGAAAACAAAGACCGGCGCAGATTATCTTGTCATCAATCCACGAGGAGCCGTACCGGCAATCGAGATTGAGCCGGGTGTGGTCTTGACCCAGAATTCAGCAGTTCTTCAGTATATCGGCGACCATTCGGATATTCCGGCTTTTCAGCCAGCTTATGGCTCTCTGGAACGAGCCAGGCTGCAGGAAGCTCTCGGGTTCTGTGGTGATCTGCACAGCGCATTCGGCGGCTTGTTTGCCCCGAACCTGACGGAGGACGCCGAGAAGTCTACTCATGAGCAGATCCATCGGCGGATGACGCAGTTCGAAGATATGCTGTCCGACGATAAAGCATACTGGCTGGGTGACGACTTTACGCAGGCAGACGCTTATGCGGCTGTTATCATGACATGGGCTGTTTTCAAGAAACTGGATATTTCTCATCATCGCAAAGCGTGGGCATTGCGAGAGAAGATTATGTCTCGCCCCTCCGCTAAGCGGGCGTTGCAGGAAGAAGGCTTGGCCTGATCCTGCATCATGCAGAGGGGGCGATGCATAGCCCTCTCTGTTGATTGTAAAACTCAATGTCAGCGAATGCTGTCGATATGATAGCCATTCGACATTCTATATGTGACGAGAAAATGTTTTCTTGTCTTGTGTGTTTGATACCAGTCATCTGTGAAATAATTACTGATCATTGTTCCGTGCAGGTCGTACGTTATTTTGTAGGATGTTGATGCACCTAAACCAGCATTGATTTTTTCGATCGCTATAATTTTAGCGATGGTGACGTGCGTGATGGAGTCATCCCCGGATACTTTTTGCCATCCGAGCCATCCAAATATTGCCAAGGTCATGACAAGACAGATGGCAAAGAATAAACCCATCCATTCTTTTTTTTGAGCGGATAGAGCCATAGAGAGCCTTCTTCAGGTGAGTAGAGATGCGCGATAGTTAAAGTATATTTGCACATATCTGCTTACACTTCTGATGACACGTAAAATATTTTTTCTGGATTTGTTTTAATGAGCTGCAAGCTGAAACAGTCGATCTGTAGCGGGCAGGTGATGCATCACTGATGCAGCAGAAAACGTGCTTTTAGGGGGGATGAATTTATGCCTTACCGTTCGGGCATAAAAAAAGCCGCTCCGAAGAGCGGCTTCTCGCACAGACGAGCTGCTGATTAAAGCTTCAAAGAGCCTTAATGCTTACTGCAGACGTCTTGCCGTTACGGCCAGCTTCGAGCTCGTAAGAGACCTGCTGACCTTCGTTGAGGGTGTGGATGCCGGCACGCTCAAGTTCAGAGATATGAACGAACGCGTCCTGACCACCATTGTCCGGCTGAATGAAGCCGAAGCCTTTGGTGGAGTTAAACCATTTTACGGTGCCTGTTGCCATAACGAGGCTCCTTTTTTAACAATAGCGGTCGTGCACAAAACACACACGAAATCATAACTTTTACGGAGAAAGAATGGCGCAACATGCGCCGGTTACCCCAGTAAAAGCACCCGCTAAAAAGACAATGAGGGTATTGTGTTTGAGATGCAAGGGAAAATATCGGGAAAGAGTAAAATAAAATGTTACCCGGAAGGGAAATTACTACCCAAAGGGTAAGTTTATTTGTTGCGATTATAAAAGATAATGCACGCTATTTGTATGAATTTTATGCATAAAAAATTTTATTATGTTTGTTTTGTCTCGAATGGTCTGAAAAAAACTGTATGCGCGTAAGAGCGCGGTTTAGTCGATATTCACTCTCCGAACACCGCCCGGAACCTTCGTTTTTGCGTCGCGGTGGACGAAGGGGGCGGAAGCCGTGTTGTAGTCAGGGTTCTCTGCCATCGCCTGAAGCGTGGTATCATCTCTGAGATCAAGAGGTCTTGGGTGACCGTTATTGCTCTTCTGTGCGGAAACCGCGCACACCTGCATTGCATGACTGAAAGGAAGAGGATTGCCCTGCGTGCCGGTCAACATCTGCTCTCGCACACAGTGACTGTCTGTATGACCTGTTAGCCAAGGAGCTGATGAGCAGGCCGAGAGGGAAATAAGGGCAAAAAGAGAGAGATGGCGCATGAGCGAAAGTGTACTACGGGACAATCTGGGTCGCAAAGAAAACTGACGTTTGAAGATATCTTTCTTAATAGCGTCGTTTCAAAGACCGGAAATGTATGCAGTGCATGGGAGGGAAGGGTTCAGCACTTCTTAATCGTTCGTCTCCAGCGAGACTGACAGGTTTCTTTTGAGAAGATTTGAACCTTTGACGCGATAGGGAATTTAATATTCACCCTGTAGGAGGCGAACATGTCGATCCTGATCAGTACCCCAATTTCTCAATATGCGTTCCAAATGGACTATCCGGGCACGAAAGATCCATTTCCGGATGGTGATCCGATGGTTGATGACCCATCTGAGGAAGAGGAAACTCCCGAGCCTGATGAATGGCCCGACGTTGAGTTGCCAGAAGAGCCAGGGCCGTCGCCATATCCGCCGTTTGGAAGGAAGACGATTGGTGCAGGTGCAGTGGATCTACCCAATCCGCGACCACCATATCCACCAGCGCCGCCTTCACCTCTGCCAACAGATCCGCCACCGCGGGAAGAGCCTCCTCAACCTTTGAACTGAGCAGTGCTCCTCAAGTGTTCTTTTGTATGGTTGGATATAGGTTTATTGAATCTCAGGTTGCCGAGGAGCAGAGCGCGATCATCAGTGGATGCCACCTAATAAGAACCTAAGAGGCGCGCCATCTCCGACGCGCCTCGGGCTAAATCAGTATCTAGGTCCAGGGTATGGAGCAGGTGCGACCTGAGCTGGACCATATGTTGGGTAAGGTGTGGGGGCTACGACCGCCGGACCGTTCACGTTGCCCATAATGACGTTGGAAATGACCCCTGTTGTGATTGCAGCGAGGAGAAAGCTGCCACCGTAGTCAATCCAGCGATATCCTGGAGGAGGGGCATAGAGGCCTGGATATCTGCGCCAACTGTCAACAAATACTCCCCCTCCATTATAACGGTCTCCCGAGCGCCACATACCACGATGCGGACCGGCACCACGGAAACCGTCGCCACCGGGGCCTCTATGACCATTTCCGCCAGGCCCACGTCCTCCGCCACCTGGGCCTCCACGGTCGTGATATCCACCGCCGCCGGGGCCGCCGCGGTCACGACCACCCGGGCCACCTCCGTCGCGATGCCCTCCATCGCCACCCGGGCCTCTCTGAGCGTTCGCTACGGCCGGAGCAATGGCAAGTGCCAGCCCCATAAGCAGAGCTACAGATCGTTTAGTCTTGGTGGACATAGAAAACTCCATTCGTAATGCATCATCAAAGGTCTTCTGATGTGGCGAAAATTGGTCCCAATTGTAACAGAGAGACAAAACTGTGGAATTTGGTGTCAGACTTGCCGGGAAATATGTCTTAGCAATGTTTTGATATTGCTTATTCGGTAAGACCGCGGCGCTTCCTTCGCGAACTCCCTGCCATAGAGGAACGTCCATCGGACGCTCTATCCACTTTGTTTCTCGAGGAGGCTGCAATTTTAGCGTCCGAGAGAAGGCCCAATTCGAGACTCGCGGATCACATAAGAGCATTTCCAAACAAGCAATAAATGCCCGTTGGTCGCAGCTTCAGGCAAAAAACGGGAAGTCCGTTTGAAACAATATTTTCTGAAGATGAAAGGGGCTGTGCAGGGCAGAGGGACTGAACTATCTGGGCCTGATTTTCATGGGCCTGATGCAATGCGTCTCAAGGGGCGTGACCATTGAACGACTGGATTTTCTGGATATGACTTCGCCTTATGGTCCTGGGTTGCGTCACTCTCACGCAGAAGACGTCTATGCTTTTTTGATAGGCTGCTCTCTGATTGTTATGGGGCTGATGTGTCTGCACAAGGCTGGGCTTGTGACCGGCGGGGTGGCGGGTATCGCTTTGTTGCTGTCATACATCGTGCCCATGACGCCCGGAAATCTGTTTACGGTCATTAACATACCGTTTCTTCTGTTCGCCGTTCGCGCCATGGGGCCACGTTTCGCACTTAAAACGACAATTGCCAGTTTCGGCATCACCTTGCTCGCGAGCGTTATCCCAAGTGTCATGGAGCTTTCCTATGTCCAGCCTCTGTTCGCCGCCATATTTGGTGGGACAGTGATTGGGATGGGTATTCTCTCGTTGGCTCGTCATCAGGCGGGTGTAGGCGGGACAGGCGTTATCACGCTCTGGCTTCAGAAAAGCCGTGGCCTTAACGCCGGCCGCGTTCAGATCATGATTGATGCAGCCATTCTGACGCTGTCTGCTTTCTTTTTGCCGTGGGAAAAGGCTGTGCTGTCAGCCGTAAGCGCTTTTGCCATGAGTAGTGTGCTCATGGTGTTTCATCGGCCTGGACGATACATCGGTCACTAGAAGAAAGGCGCGCTTTCGGCTTTCAAAGGCTTGTCGAGGCAAAACTCATCCGACGATCTCAAGACTGAAAATGGGGCTTTGTGATCCCGCGCGCAGCCAACTGTGTTTCTGAAGAGACAGTGCCCCTCAAAAAATTGCCCTAGGCTGTAGATCGCGTAAACTCAAATTGTGGCACTGAGTGCCAAAATGTAGAAGGTGCGAAGAATTTAGAACAACGAACAGGATTCAGGCATGAAACTCTCGCGGCTGGCTTTGTACCTTCTGGCTGGATCTGTCATGGGCAATGTTCCCTCTTATGCGGCAGAAACCAAAGAAAAAGCTACTCTGGGAGCGGCCGCGAAGAAGTCTGTACGCGCGTCTGAACCTGAGAATATCACTGTTCATCGTCGTAACGGAAGTGGCACGGCAGCAGAGTATCGCACGAAGGAAGCCTCTCTTGGCCCCCTTGGCACGCGATCCATTCTGGATACGCCGATGTCTGTCATGGTGGTGCCCCATGATGTTCTGGTCAACCAACAGACCAGAAACATCAATGATCTGATTGCATTCGTGCCATCTGCCCAGCTTGAAATGCGCGGTGATCCGAATACCAGTCGGCCGCAGTCCCGTGGGTTTGAGGGCGACGTTATCGCTAACACGCGCATGGATGGCCTCAACATGGTCATCACCACACCTTATGCTGCGGAGCAGTTTGATAGTGTTCAGGTTCTGAATGGTCTGGCTGGTGCGGTGTATGGTCCGCAAAATCCAGCGGGCACATTTGACTTTACCTTGAAGCGTCCGACAGACCGGCAGACAGAGCGTTTTGTTGTGGGTGTTGATTCCATTGGAGCACCCATGGAAAGCCTCGATGTCTCAGGTCGGGTTGGCCACAACAAGTGGTTCGGCTACCGCCTGAACCTGTTGAACCAGAACGGAGAGGGGTACGTCGCAGACTCCCACCTGCGGCGTAACCTGGTGAGCGGTGATTTCGACATTCATCTTTCACCGAAGACAGTCATTCAGATTGATGCCAGCCAGTACACATATGCCCAGCGCGGCTATCCGGGTGGCTTTTCGTATGCAACGACTATTCAGCTACCGGATGCTCCAGATCTTAGCCAGAAGGGATATGGTCAGAAGCAAGCCGGTTACAATATGGAAACCGATACTGCCCTGATGAAGATCATTCATCACTTCAATGATGACTGGAGCCTGAAGCTGGGTGGGATGTGGCAGAATGCTGCCAGAAATGTTTTCAGTACGGGTAACCAGCTGCTGAACTCTGCGGGACTTTACCGTCAGACAATCTCAGCTGCGACGACGGCGAATGATTTCGTGGCAGGCAGCAATACGGCTTATTTGAATGGGTCGTTCCATACGGGCTCACTGAAGCACCAGATTGAGATTGGAACCAACGGTTACGTCATGGGGAACTATAACCCGACGTCATCGACCGGCACTTTGACCCTGGGACAGGCGACAATCGGCAACCCACAGAGATTTCCGAGTGCACAGCCTTATTATTCCGGACGTTATAAATCTGCCGATACCATGACGCAGTCCTTGTTGGCCGGGGATACGATTTCTCTGGGCAAGCACTGGTCCATCATGGGAACGCTGGCCTGGAGTTGGCTGAGCACCAACAACTATGCAACGAGTGGCACGAAAACGTCGTCCTACAGCCGTGCTGCTGCCTTTAGCCCGATGACAAGTCTGCTTTATAAGCCGGCAGCCAATCAGACGGCTTATTTCACCTGGGGGCGGTCCTTGCAGGCTGGTACTTCGGCGCCGGCCGGTGCTGTGAATGAAAGCGAAGTGACAGCTCCTCTGCGTTCAGAAGAGTATGAGGTTGGTTACAAGATTTTGGTGGCCAAGAGACTGCAGCTGAATATTGCTGGCTTTAGAATGTCTCGCCCATTCGCCTATACAGACCCTGTTACGTATGTTTATTCCAATTACGGTGTGCAGCGGAATTATGGCGTTGAATTCCAGGCCTCCGGAAATCTGACGCAGGATCTGAGTATTCTGGGCGGTATGACCTGGCTGGATGCTCAGTTGCTGAACACGGGTGTGGCCAAGACGTCCTACAAGCAGGTTGTTGGCGTGCCGCCTTTGATGGCGAACATGTTGATTGATTATCGACTGCCATTTCTTAAAGGCGGCGCTGTCAATGCAAACGTGCATTACATGGGGCGCCGGGCGGCCAATGTATATAACACCACGTTTGCTCCGTCTTATGTGACGCTGGATCTGGGCGCGCGCTATGCAACGCACGTTTATCATCAGCCTCTCGTGTTCCGCTTCGGCGTTGATAACGTCACGAACCAGAGCTACTGGGCTTCTGTTTACCCGTCGAGCATCAACGGTGGTGGAAGCGCTACAAACTCTGCGGTTGCTGGCCTGCCACGGACGTATCACTTCACGATTGAACTGGATCTTTGAGACAATAAAGCCCTTTCAGCCAAGGCTGAGAGGGCTGTCTTCCATCCAGAGAAGAGGATGAAACGTGAAGGCACGGCGCAGGATATGTTCCAGATCTGTACGGCCTTCCGTTTTCATCCATTCGTCTACAGCTGTGCGATAAGTTGCAATCGCGGTCCGCGCAATCAGGCGCGCTGCCAATGATGGCATATCTGTGGGGGGGAGGCGGTCCATGAGGGCTTTGGCAAGCGCCTCTTCCCATTCCTCATATTTTTGCAGACTGACACTCCGAAGCGCGGGTTCGTGCTCAAGGAGCTGTACAAGCGCGTAGGCGTATTCCCGGTTGGCGGTGATCCGTCGAACAACCGGAAGAAGGGCCAGAAGGACCATATCCTGCAGCGAAGCATCCGGACTGGCAGACGCAATCGCATCATTAAATGCCTGAGTCATGTCGCTGGTCCAGGCCAGGATGATATCCCCCTTGCCTGAAAAATATCGGAACAGTGTTCTGCGGGAGACATTGGCAGCTTCCGCGATTTGCTCGACAGACGTTTCTTCATATCCCTGAGTAGAAAACAGCCGCAGTGCCTCCCACGCTAGGGCCGTCGCGGTGCGATCCTTTTTGCTTTGCCGCCTGCCGAGATCTTTTTTCTTGTCCTGTTCGCCATCCATCATGGTCCGACGGTCTTCCAGTAAGCGGGGAATATCATCTTGGTGTCGTCCAGAAGGTCATCATGATGGCGTGTGTGTGGGAGCGATGCTGCCCGGGGTATGGTTTGTCGCGTCTGTATAACGCCTGGCGGCGGCAAGGGCAGTGTGAAGTTCTTCAAAAATATTTTCTGGACCGATTGCGGCTATCAAATGATGCCGGTTCATATCTGCCCTGAGATCCTGGCTTACACGTCCAAAAATCATCGTCACCTGCCTCTGTTTGAGTGTTGCGAGTAACAGGCGCAGGTCGTTGGCTGCCGAATAATCAATATCCGTGATGGGGCTGCATTCAATGAGAATGCAGTGAACAGGGTGCGGGGCATCGCTAAGCAACGTCAGGATGTCTCGGTTGAAGCGAGTAGAGTTGGCGTAGAACAGGTCCGCACAAAAGCGGAAGATAATGAGTCCAGGCTCACTCTCCAGGCCCCCACGGGCTGGAACGGCTTCCAGCGTTCCCTGAGGAGTAAAGGGCTGAAGAACGGCCGTGTGAGGATCGTAACTGTGGCGCACATGACGAAAGAGCGACAGAGCGATGGCGGTGAGTACGCCCTGTTCTACTCCGGCGCCAACAACGACTGCCGCCGTCACAAGTGCAAGCCAGAACTCTCCCGGGCTTTCCTGACGGATTGAGAGCAGTGCGCGGATTTCGATCATTCCCAGCGCGACAGTGAAGACAATCGCAGCGAGTACGCATTGTGGAAGGTATTGCAAAGGCGTGGTGAGGAAGAGGAGCACGATCAGGGTTGAAAGCGAAAAGACAACTTGTGCCACCTGACTCCGGGCACCTGCTCGTACTGCCATAGCTGTCTGGGTTGGGCTGCCGTTAACCGTGAAAGTACCACTGACTGCCGCAAGTATGTTGGCAGCTGCCAATCCCGTCAGATCCCTGTTCTCGTTCAGTTCTTCGTCGAACTGTGTTGCGTACACGCGGGATGTCGCAGCGCTTTGGGTGATGATGACGAAGACGCATGAGGCTGCCACCGGAAAAAGCGCAAGCAGTTCATTCCAGCTGATAATGGGTATTTGGAAGGTCGGCAGTCCGCTTTGGATAGGGCCAAGCGTCGGGAGATTCCGCGTCAGGAATGGGACTGTCCTATCTGCCAGAATAGCCCCAACGACAGCTAGTAATGCGGCAGGGCATCGTGGGAGAAGCCCGTTTAGAAGGAGCAAGCCGCCTACGGTGGCACCGGCGGTAAGGGTGGATGTCAGGTTGAGATGAGCGGCCTGAGTAAGAGTTTCGACCGCCTGCATCGCGGGGTTATGCGATGTCGTATGGATGCCGAGCATGTCGTGAAACATGGAAATGGCGATCTGGACGCCGACCCCTGTCATGAAGCCAACAAGGACTGTTCGAGAAAGAAAGTCTGCCAAAAAACCGAGGCGAAACAATCTGGCCGCTAGAAGCAGCATCCCGGCAAGGAGCGCGGTAGCGCTGACCAAAGCCATGTAGCGCGCGCTTCCTGGTGCAGCCATGGCTGTAATGGCGCCAGAGAGAATGGCTGCAGTGGCGGAATCTGCCGCGACAAGAAGATGCCTGGAAGAGCCGAAGGCGGCAAAGCCCACCAGAGGCAGAAGAACTGTATAAAGCCCGGTGACGGATGGCATGGCCGCAATGCGGGCATAACCAAGGACCTGCGGGATGTTTGTAAAAGCGAGCGAAAGCCCTGCCAGAACATCGGTTCGCCATGATGGGGGAAGCTTTCGGCGCCAGGGAAGCTTCATCACATTAACCTCGCAGGACAACGACCAGCTTTTGTTGGAAAAGCTGGTCGTGCCGGTTGGTTAGCCCTGAACAATAGCGATCAGAACTTCCACAATTTCTGGATCAGCCAAGGTGGAGAGGTCCCCAAGGCCATCAGTCTCGCCGCAGGCAATTTTGCGCATCAGGCGTCTGACATTTTTGCCAGATCGCGTTTTTGGAAGATCAGGGACGATATATACTTTTTCTGGCACCGCATAACGCCCGACTTTTGCAGCTATGGCGCGAACGGCAAGCATTTCCAAATCGGGATGGGACGGATCACGGGCCACAGCATACACGACAATGCCCTGACCTTTCAGGTCATGCGGAATACCAATCGCGGCACTTTCAACAATCGCATGTTCTGCAGCCAGTGCATCTTCAATCTCGGCAGAGCCGATGCGATGCCCAGAAACATTGATGACGTCATCAACCCGGCCAGTGATCCAGTAATAGCCGTCTTCGTCGCGTCGTGCGCCATCGCCCGTAAAATAATGGCCGGGGTAGGGGCGAAGATAGGTTGTTTCAAAGAGCGCATCGTCATTCCAGATCGTCAGTGCGCGACCCGGCCATGATCCATCAATGCAGAGCACACCTTCTGTTGCGCCTTCCAGCGGATGTCCTTTGTCGTCAACTAGGATGGGATTTACGCCCGGAAGTGGGAGTGTTGCAGACGCTGGCTTTTCCTTGACAGCGCCTGGAACGGGCGAAATCAGGATGCCACCGCTTTCAGTCTGCCACCAGGTATCTACGAAGGCGCAACGCCCACCACCAATGACATCATCGAACCAGGACCATGCCTCCTGACTGATCGGCTCACCGACAGTTCCCAGAACGCGCAAAGAGGTCAGGTCGTATTCGCGGGGAACATCGTTTCCTTCGCGCATCAGGGCACGAATGGCAGTGGGAGATGTATAGAATGTGGTGACCTGATGGGCCTGAATAACATCCCACCAGCGACCGGGCTTCGGATGAGACGGCATGCCTTCGAACAGGAGAACGGTGCCACCGTTCGAGAGCGGGCCATAAACTACGTAGGTATGACCGGTAATCCAGCCGATATCGGCCGTGCACCAGAACACATCGCCAGCCTGATGGTCAAAGACAAGTTCGTGTGTGTAGGAGGCCCAGGTCAGGTATCCGCCTGTTCCGTGGACAATGCCTTTTGGCTTGCCTGTGCTCCCAGACGTGTAAAGTAGAAACAGCGGGTCCGTAGAGGCCATCGTTTCAATTGGGCATGACGCCGAAGCCACTGCCAGCAGTGGATTGAGCATGTCATCACGGCCCGCCTGCATGGGGACGGGTTCATCTGTGACACTGACGACCAGAACGTGTTTCACAGACAAGCTGTCCGGGCGCAGGCTCAGCGCAGAATCCATCGTCGTCTTGAAAGGGATGCGTTTCGCGCCACGCCGCCCGACATTGGCCGTGATCACCAAACTGGCGCCACTGTCGGCCAACCGATCTGCAATAGCCTCCGGCGAGAAGCCGCCGAACAGCACGACATGGATTGCGCCCAGCCGTGCGCAGGCCAGCATGCTCACGACGCCTTCGATTACTGTTGGTAAGTGAACGGCAACGCGGTCACCCCGACGAATACCATGATCTCGCAGAACATTTGCCAGACGGCATACGCGCTCATGCAGATCACGATATGTGAGGCGGATGATGTGCTCTGCTTCTTCTGCCTGCCAGATCAGTGCGGTCTGATCTCCTCGTGTTTCCAGATGGCGGTCCAGGCAATTGAAACTGGCGTTCAGCGTTCCATCTGAAAACCATCCCGTCCCGGTGTCCTGCGCGCTGGATGGAGCTTTAATCCAGTCCAGCCTTTTTCCCTGATCCTGCCAGTATGCTTCTGGATTTGCTCGGGCGGCATCCGTTTGTGCACGATAATCTTCAGGGGAGAGGCGAAACGCACCAGCGCGATAAGGGGTGGACATAAACGGAATGTGCTCACTGACCAGAAGCTGAAAAAAATAGGGTGAAAACCTGTATCTTAAACAGAACCACAAATCCAAAAGCAAAAAAGCCTGTTAGCTTACAATGCTGTAATTTCTGGCCGTGAGGCTGGGAGCGAGCGTTTATGGAGCGTCTGTTTCGGGATGCATTTGCATCAGATAGGAAACGGCATCTTTCCAGTTGGCGACCCGCGGCGACCATTCCACATTCAGATTATGGGGAGCGGAAAACAGGATGCCCTGTCCTCTGAAATTCTGAAAATGCCGCACATTATCGTCGATGAGAAAATCGGCAGCAAGAATGCTTTTGTGCCCACAGAAGACGATGTTCAGAGTGGGAATGAAGGGAAAGTTTTTCTGTAGCCACTGGAATTTGGGCGCGCAGGAGGCTGGATATTCCATTGCTGCGGTCGTGATGAAAATGTCGAAATGCTGGCTCAGAAATTCCAGTGCATTCTGTGCGCCGGGCATAACGTCAAGGTCACCGAAGAAGTGTCCGTCATGCAGAAGTGCCTGCATTCCCGCAGCATGTTCCGGAGTAGCCAAGTCGCCTAGATGGCGTCCTCTTAGTTCGTTTTCTGTCCACTGATAGCCGTGGACATCCTTGTACCAAAGACGTTGAGCAGTAAGTGCGTCTGCAATGACTTCATCCATATCGACAGCGAGACGGGGGCGAAGGTTTTTCACGATACAGGGACTCCTGAACAGAGTACGGAGAGTGAAGTCTCTTCTGTCCAGGAGGGGAGGGCAAGCCGCAGGGCGCAACCGATTACAAAAAATGAAGGAGGCTGCGCTATGCTCTGTAATAAGGTTGAGTAAGGATCAGCTAATGCGCCGACCTTCGTTCAGGCCGTAAAATACAAAGTGCATCAGAAGATCATCTTCGTATTCCAACAGATCCGGATTGGCAGCGCGATACTTTTCAGGGTCAAAAAAGCGGTTGGGCTTTCTACCTTCCCGATAACCCGCTTCCCGGTAATGCGTTGCCGGGTCAAGGCCTGAAGCTGCCACATCCGGGTACTCACGCATGTACCATGTCTTATCAAAGACACAGACCATGTCAGGGAGGAACGGCCCACTCGTGGGAACCTCTGCGGAAGCGACACGCTCTACATCAACATATGAAGCTTCGATAACGGTTTCTGGAGTGGGCAGAGCCGCTTTTTTGCTTCGAGACGCCGCTGCGGCTTTTTTCGTGGCTGTGCGAGAGGAGGTATGTCGATTGGCAGAGGACATAATTAGACTTACCCTGTCAGTTGAAACGTTTCTGGCGCGGCTGTGGAAACCTTGAAAAAAAAGCTGCTACGTCTCCATCGGCTCAGGAAATCCTAGCTTAGTAATGAAACTATTAATATGGGAAATTCATCTCCCTTTAGGAAAAAAATAACCATAGGCGATACGATCCATATGTCGGTTATCGCTTGGCTGGAGAGGCAAATTCTTTACGGCTACTGACGGCGTTGTAAGCCTAATGCTAAGAAATGTTTCCCAATTTTACCGAGATCAAACCTATGCCAACGACGAAATCCCTGATCCTGTCATTTGGAAGCATCAATATTGATGTAACCGCTCGGGCTACCCGTTTACCTCGACCTGGAGAGACTGTGCATGGCGAAAGCTACGCCGTCATGCTTGGCGGTAAAGGCAGTAATCAGGCTGCGGCAGCAGGGCGCTTGGCCGCTGGCTCTGAGGTGCGGGTCGCTCTGGCGGGACGCATAGGGCAGGACGGTTTTGGTGCACAGGCGCGTCAGGAACTGGAGCGTTTTGGAGTGGATCTTTCTCCCCTGCGAGAAGATGTTTCTCACGCCACCGGAATTGCGTTGATCGGGATTGATGGGAGCGGAGAGAACTGCATCACTGTGGTTGGTGGCGCGAACATGGCGGTAGATGAAACCGACGTTGAAGCGGCATCGGAATGGCTCGAGCGGGCAGCCGTAGTTCTCTTGCAACTTGAAGTACCTCAGAAGGCGGTTTTAGCTGCAGCGTGTAAGGCGCGGGCTAAGGGAGCACTGGTTGTGCTGGACCCGGCACCAGCGCCGGAGCACGGTCTTCTGGAAGCACTCTGGCATGAAATCGATGTTATTACGCCAAACGAAAGTGAAACCTTCCAATTGACAGGTATTCGTCCTGAAACGGTAGAAGACGCGGCAAAGGCAGCGAACTTACTTTTGGCAAAAGGTGTAAAAGCCGTCCTCGTCAAAATGGGAAGCCGTGGCGTGTTTTGGCATGATGGAACACGTAGCGGCCATAGTGCGCCATTTCGCATCCAGCCTGTTGATACTGTGGCAGCCGGAGACTGTTTCAACGCCGGGCTGGCGTTCGCTTTAGCGCAGGGGAAGCCTCTTTCCGAGGCTGTCCGCGTTGCGTCTGCCTGTGGGGCGCTGGCAACGACGCGTCATGGTGCTGCTGACGCTGCACCCGAATGGGAGGCGGTGGCTGCGTTGATGAATGCACAGCCAGAGGCATGAACTGAAACAGGAAGGTCTGTTTCAGGCCTTCCTGTTCAATATTTTTACATAACTGGAGCAGAGGTTCCGATTTTTACAGCTAACTGGTTGACGAGTTCACGCGTCAGTGCTGCGGTTCCATCATCGGTAGCCACCGATCCCTGGGCACTGAAGCTGGCGCGTTGGCGCACAACAGGGTGGTGTTCGTCAGTTGGAACAAAGGACCAGTCAGCCTCCAACGTTCCTTGACCAGACTTCGTAATATCGAGACGGTTGATCGTGATGACCAGCCGCGTTTGCGGTGACCCTGCGGAAGGGTGTGTCGTTACGAAAACTGAAGGCCAGCTACGAGACAACTGCGCCGTCACGAGATCTGTAACGCCCCTGGACAGGCGGCTGGCCCATCGTCCATTCGCGCTCCGGTCCAGTAAATCTCCATCGCGGACAAGAATATCCTTGCTGTCGAGATAATCAGGAATAATGACGGGGTCGACGGCCAATATAGTCTCTGGTGCCGTGCTGGCGGGCAGATTGCTTCCGATGGCAGGGGCTCCCAGAGTGTAAAAACGCACTGGTGGGGACGAGCAACCGCTGAGCAGCAGACCAACGAGGGCTAGGGAGGCGAAAGGTAGTCTCATCAGTGGCGTCCCGTCAGGAGGAGTTGCGGATTGCGTTCTACGTCGTTTGCGAACCCTCGCAGAGCAGAGGCTGCCGCAGCGATATCGCGCAGGCTGGCTTCCAGATTGGCTCGGTCTGTCGATCGTGGAGATGTAATGCTCTGAATATTATTCAGGCTTTCCCCGGCCTTCTGGATGGTTTGGTTACTGCTTAACAGCAGAGCCTGGAGTTCCTTCCCACGCGCAGTCAGTTGGTCGGAGCCAGCATCTGCAAGTCGGTTCAGACTGTTGAGAGTATGTTCCAGCTCGGGTTGAAGATGCGTGACGAGGTCTTTGCTTGCATCAATCATGTCCCGACTGTGATCGGATGTTGCACGGATGCTTTCGATCAGTGCAGGCATGTCTCTGTCCAGTTTGTCGGAAAGCTCCCGGACGGCTGCAAGGGTGGCATTGGCATTGTCGCCAAGTTGCTTGAAGGGCAGATTTTGCAGAGTTTGTGTCATCGCCTGAATGGACGACTGCTTTGTCGGAATTTCCGTAACTGTCGCAATGTCAGGATGCAGAGCGGCTGGCGTGTCAGGTGCAAAATCCAGATCAATTTCGGAAGAGCCGGTGACGAAACTTTTGAGATTCATTTCCCCTCGCAGGCCCTGTGACACCAGATCCCGGATTGTTGGGAAGTGATGAGCGCTGCTGTTGGTGAGGGTAATATTGTCTGGCCGCATCGTGATGTAGACAGGGATGTAAGCGTCTCTTGTCTGTGGGTTATATTCGATAACGACCTTGTCCACCGCTCCAACCTGCACACCACGGAAAGTGACTGGCGCACCCACGGATAGGCCGGAAGATGCTCCATGGAAAATAAGGACGGCCTTTTCCATGCGGGTGAAGGGATGGAAGTTGCCGAACAGCACGAAGGCTGCCACGCCAAGGCCGATCCCACCAACAACAAAGGCGCCTACGAGAGCCTGCTTGTTCATCAATTGCGTCCTTCTTCGTTGCGTTCCCGATGCATGAAAGCATGGACCTGAGGTTCGTCGCAGTGGTCGCGCAGGTCCCTTGGAGAGCCGTGTGCGATGGGGATTTTGCTTTTTGCGTCCAGAAATATTCCGTCATCGGCGATGTGGAACAGACTGGAGAGTTCATGGCTGACGATAACGACGGTCGCACCGAGACCATCTCGGAGATTGAGGATCAGGTCATCCAGACGAGCTGAAGTGATTGGGTCCAGACCCGCAGAGGGTTCGTCAAAAAACAGGATATCCGGATCCAGTGCGATTGCTCGTGCCAAACCAGCACGTTTCCGCATGCCGCCACTGATTTCTGACGGAGACATGTCTATGGCTGGCAGAAGACCTACAAACCCCAGTTTGAGTTCTACGAGCCGACGAATGACATCTGGTTTGAGGTCCGTGAACATCTGAAGGGGAAGGGCGACATTTTCCCCGAGAGTCATGGAACTCCATAAAGCGCCGCTTTGGAAAAGAACGCCGAACCTGTGGTTGAGCTCTGTTCGTTCTGCTTCAGTGCCAGACCAGTAATCTTCGCCATCGACCTGATATTCGCCAGCGGTTGGGCGAAGGAGGCCAATCATGCTTTTCAGAAGTGTACTCTTGCCGCAGCCAGAGCCGCCCATGACAGCAAAAATGCTGCCCTTTTTCACTTCAAGTGAGATGTTCTTCTGAATGACTTTGGGGCCAAATGCGAGAGTGACATCCTGCATTGAAAGAACAGTTTTTCGGGTATCGGTCATGCGTCAGATTCCCAGCACATCGGCAATAACGGCAAAAATGGCGTCAATCGCAATGACCCCGACAATTCCCACCACAACAGCCCGGGTAGCCGCGATGCCGACATCAGCGGCTGATCGTCCAGCCTTCAAACCAATCCGGCAACTAGTGAGGCCGATGAAAGCACCGAAGACAATGCTTTTTACAAAGGCGAAAATGAACTGACCGATACCGAAGGAGGTGATTGTCTGATGGAAATAGCCAGCAGCCGTAATATCCAGCATGGAAATCGCGACCACGAACCCTCCCAGCATGCCGATCAGACAGCCGTAGAGGTAAAGAAATGGCATCGTGATAACGAGCGATAGAACTGCAGGAAGTATCAGATACGTGGATGTTGGAATGCCGAAGACGTTGAGGGCATCAATTTCCTCATTGCCCTGCATGGTGGAAATACGCGCTGCGTATGCGCCTCCGGTTCGTCCTGCCATGATGATGGCGGTCATGACGGCGGCCATTTCGCGAACCATAGCGATGCCAACAAGGCTTGCGACGTAAATACCAGCAGCAAATTTCTGAAGCTCGACTGCACCAACAAAAGCCAGAATGGCGCCAATCAAAAAATTGACGATACCAACGATTATTAATGCCTGAGGACCGGCATTGGCCGTATCACTCAGAAGATCCGAAAGTCGCATCCGACTTCGCCCTGTCAGGGCCTGAAGACCTCCGCGAAGTGTCATGCCGCCCAAACTTGCAACAGTGCCAATTTCAGTGAGACTGCTGATCGTGTGGCCTCCGATCCGTTCAAGAACGGGAATACGCTTGGCTGCTGCTGGAGGAGGGCCATCAGCGGCGTCTGGTAAGAGCGCGAGAAGCTGCCTTACAGGGGGCGGCAGGCTTTGAGCATCCAGAGTAATGTGTTTGTCGTGCCCACTACGTTTGATGTCCCAAAGAAACGCGATGAGACCTGTGTCCCAGTCGGTGATGGGAGACATATCAAAGGTGAGGGTGCTGTCATTGGGGACTGTAGACAGTCCGTCTTTCGGAAACTGAGGAATATATCCTGTTCGTGCCAGCCACGCGCCCTTGAGTGTCAGAAGAGGGGCATTCTCTTCCGATGTAAGGCTCCATTGAGGAGTTTGAGAGGGGTCTAACGGGGCAGGTGGCTTTTGCAATTGCGTCACGCCATTTCAGTCATTTTAGTCCTCATCCTCTCTACGAGGTCAGAAGCCAAGAGGAAAGGGGTAGGCCGAACCGTTCGGTCATTTTAATGCAACAAGTGTATCAAGAGATTCACTTGTGAGCAGTTTGGAAGGGTGAGAAAAGCAATCAGACTTCATAACGTCCGAGATGGTTTTGCTATGCGCACCTGGCTCCTTTCTGTCCCTTTGTTCTGTGCTGTTACGATAAGCACCGCTTCTCAGGCACTTGCCTGGGGGCCTTATGGACATGCGATTGTCGCTGATATCGCTCAGGATCGCCTGACCCCAGCGGCCGCCAAAGCGGCGACCGCGCTTCTGGCTCTGGAAGGTCATCAAACGCTGGATCAGGTTGCGTCATGGCCAGATACAATTGGACATGTTCCCAAAAAGAAGGGCGGCGCACCCGAGACGCTGCTCTGGCATTACGTTGATACGGATGTGTCTCAGCCGGCGTACGATCAGGCGCGCGATTGTGCGGACGGCAATTGCGTTGTCGAGAAACTGCCAGAGTTGGAAAAAATCCTCGCTGATCACACGGCGTCCCCACAGCGTCGACTCTATGCTTTAAAGTGGGTTGTGCATCTGGTTGGTGACTTGCATCAGCCTCTGCATGCTGCCGAGCGTGATCATGATAAAGGCGGGAATGCTATCCGGCTGTCATATTTTGGGGATACTGCAAACGGCCATATGAATCTTCATGCCCTCTGGGATGAAGGCGTCCTGGATCGCCAAGCTAATTTGGTTGTCGGGCCTCATTATTCCATCGATTTTGGTCATGCTCGCGAGGAAGCCACTCGGCTCGGCGCCACGATCACACCTGATGAGACAACATATTGGGTGGCTGATCTTTCCGGCGGCGATGTTCATCATGCCGTTATTGATTGGGCTGACGAAAGCCACTCTTTGGCACGGTCTGTCGCCTACGGTGCTCTTCCACAGGTCAAAGGGGCGGATATCAAGGAAGCCTATACGGCTATCGCCTGGCCGATCATCCAGCTTCGGTTGCAGCAAGCAGGTGTTCGTCTTGCTGCGATCCTGAATACAGCAATGAGCGATCAGTAAGTTTTCAGGTCCATCTCCAACGCAGTATTCTGCGTCTGGTAAGAGAGCCCCCTTATCTGAATTTGTTCTTACACGAATTCAGATAAGGGGCTTTTCTTAAAATTATAAAATTACTGAAGCTGAGGGAGGGTTGCTAACGCATCCGTAGCAATAACGCTTCGATTTCTTCCTTCAGCCTTGGCATAATATAGAGCCCGATCAGCATCCTCGATGAGGTGTGTATAATCAGGGTGCCCATCAAATGTGGCAACGCCGATCGAAACAGTGACGGAAAATGAGGAGCCGGTTGGCTGGGTTAATATGTGCGTGACGTTCTCACGAATATGCTCAGCAACCTGAAAAGCTCTTTTTGTATCTGTCTCAACTAAAGCGATCAGAAACTCTTCTCCGCCATATCGGAAAATAAAATCGCTTGTCCGACAGGATGAGATTAATTTTTCGGCCACGCTTCTTAAAACAGCGTCTCCACCAGTATGGCCGTAACGATCATTAATTGATTTGAAGTGGTCAATGTCGATCATGAGAATGCTGAATGGAACCTCTCGGCGCATAGATTGAGCCACTTCTCGCGCCATGATCGTTGGTAGAAAGCGCCTGTTGAGGGTTGAGGTTAAAGGATCGCGTCCGCTCTCAAGCGCCTCACTCTCTTTGAAGAGGTCATCCATTAAAAAACGGATTTCTTCTATCTGGGCTTGTAGTTCGTGAATGCGAGCTGTGTCTGGGGGGACCTGAGCAGAGAGAGCTGGAATAAGGACCCGATCAATGCGGCGCATTGAGGTGCGAATATGCTCGATACCCATTGTATTCGGGAACAGCAGACTTCCCTTGTGATTGAGCCAAAGCCCAAACCCTGAACTTTCCAATGAGGGGAGGGGAGGGGGAGCATTGCAGCAAATGGCGAGTAATATCTTGTGACCCCAATCAAGGAGTGCAGCACGCTGGACCTCTCTTTCAAGAGTGACATCCTGCCCAAGGGTCACAAGACGGTATGCCTCGTCTGTTTCGATTTCTTTCTGAAGATCCCTCACAAACTCTCGGCTCATCATTTCGATAGCCAGATCCATCATGTTCTCGATGTAATCGATGGCTGTCGATAGATCCGCGGGCGTGAGGAAAATCTCGAAAAGCAGTTTTCTCAAAGTGTTTTTAAGAAGGCGGGCTCCATGCATGACGACATGCATCGGGACGCGCATCCTGGCGTGAACCAGTCCAATCCGACGCTGCGTCGCTACAAGCTGTGCAAGGTCGGGCGCTGTAGATGAAAAGAGAGATTGCAGCCATCTCAGCAAAGCGGAATGAAGGTGGTCGTTAACAATCTGGTTGGAGAGAAAAGGTGTGGCTTCTGGATGCGTCAGGAGCGTCGAATAGAAGACTTCCACACTCTCGGCAGCATGTTTCTCTACCATATCAGCGACGGCTGAACGGATAGCGGGGTCAATGGCATCTATAATGAGCTGCCACTCCACTTCATCTGGTGAAAGTTGTTGGCTGTTTGAGAGAAGTGCATCAACCGTCATCAGAAACTCCAGAAACGAGAACGGCTCACAAAATGTGTGTGGCGTGCCGCACGCCATATGATGATCCACTATAAGCGTTAAATTCAGGTGAGTAACGTCGTGGAAGGTATGACGGACTAATGCGGCTCCAGACGGCCGAGATCAGAAGCATGCTTTTCACCGATTTGCAGGATATGAGCGGTGGGGCGATGGGTAGGATGGCAGCCTTAGAACATGGCTTCACCAAGTTTTTTGATTTTTATATGATTTTTTGATTGACGGTGTGTGTAGGTGGCCGTATAAGCCCGTTCACCGACGCGGCGGGGCCTTCTTCGAGGGCTTGGCCGGGGCGGTTTGAGATGATGATCTTTGAAAATTGAATATGGAATTGGAAGGGATATGTTGGCGGCGTTTTGGTGCTGCTGGTTTTGGGATTATTTTCCTGAGACCTGAGTGTCGAACGTTTAGACGCTGATGTATCTTTTTAAGATGCTTCAATTAAGCCTAACGTTTTTTCATTTGGGTTTAGAGGATTGAAC